>NZ_JADKSA010000003.1:51119-694950 GCF_015350945.1 Curtobacterium sp. VKM Ac-2884 | reverse complement strand
GAAGCTAAGCCTCTCAGCGCCGATGGTACTGCAAGGGGGACCTTGTGGGAGAGTAGGACGCCGCCGGACTTAACGTAGGCAACACCAGGGAACCCCTGACCAGCATTGGTCAGGGGTTTTCTGCGTTCACGGGTCTGCCGAGCAGGGCGTGACGGTAGCATTGGCGGGTCATGACTGCGCCATTCACCACTGCTTCCGGGTCCGAGATCCGCGTCCGTTTCTGCCCGAGCCCGACGGGGACCCCGCACGTGGGGCTCATCCGCACGGCGCTCTTCAACTGGGCGTACGCACGCCACACCGGCGGCAAGCTCGTGTTCCGCATCGAGGACACCGACGCCGCGCGGGACAGCGAAGAGTCCTACGCGCAGATCCTCGACGGCCTGCGCTGGCTCCGGCTGGACTGGGACGAGGGCGTCGACGCTGGCGGGGAGCACGGACCGTACCGGCAGTCGGAGCGTACGGCGATCTACGACGACGTCATCGCGAAGCTCAAGGCGTCCGGGCACGTCTACGAGTCCTTCGTCACCCCCGAGGAGATGGAGGCGCGCAACAAGGCTGCCGGCCGCGATCCGAAGCAGGGCTACGACAACCACGAGCGGGACCTGTCCGACGACGAGCGCCAAGCGTTCCGCGACCAGGGCCGCGAGCCGGCGCTGCGACTCCGGGTCCCGGACCGTGACCTGAGCTTCGACGACCTCGTCCGTGGCGAGATCACCTTCAAGCAGGGGACGTTCCCGGACTTCGTGGTCGTCCGGCCGAACGGCAAGCCGCTGTACACGTTCACGAACCCGGTGGACGACGCCCTGATGGGCATCACGCACGTCCTCCGCGGCGAGGACCTGCTGTCGTCGACCCCGCGGCAGATCGCCCTGTACGAGGCGCTGTACGAGATCGGGCTCGCATCGGCGATCCCGGTGTTCGGTCACCTGCCGTACGTCATGGGCGAGGGCAACAAGAAGCTCTCGAAGCGCGACCCCGAGGCGAACCTGTTCCACCACCGCGACGCCGGCATGATCCCCGAGGGGCTGGTCAACTACCTGGCGCTGCTCGGCTGGTCGATCGGTGCCGACCGCGACGTCTTCTCGATCGACGAGATGGTGGCGGCGTTCGACGTCACCGACGTCAACCCCAACCCGGCGCGCTTCGACCACAAGAAGGCCGAGGCGATCAACGGCGACCACATCCGGCTGCTCGACGCGTCGGACTTCCGCTCCCGACTCCTGCCGTACCTGACCGACCTCGTGGCCGACCCGCCGACCGCGGAGCAGACCGAGGTCCTGACGAAGGCTGCGCCGCTCGTCCAGGAGCGCATGCAGCTGCTCGGTGAGGCCCCGGCGATGCTCGGGTTCCTGTTCACCGCCGACGCCGACCTGGTGGTCGAGGACGACGCACTGGCATCGCTCAAGGGCGACACCGGCGCCGTGCTCACGGCCGGCATCTCGGCGCTCGAGCAGCTCGAGGACTGGCGCACCGAGGCGATCGAGGGTGCCCTCCGCACGGCGCTCATCGACGACCTCGGGTTGAAGCCCCGGGTCGCCTTCGGTCCGCTGCGCGTGGGGGTCTCCGGGCGCCGGATCAGCCCGCCGCTCTTCGAGTCGATGGAGATCCTCGGCAAGGAGTCCACCCTGACGCGGCTCCGCGCCCTCGCGGCCCGCTGAACGCCGAACGATGAGCACCGCGGGAAGCGCTGCAGGACCCACGGCCGTGCCGAGCACCCCGGTCGTCCACGACGTCGCGGTCATCGGCGCCGGACCGGCCGGCCTGAGCGCTGCGCTCAACCTGGTGCGGGCGAAGCGCACGGTGCTCCTCGTCGACGCCAACCGGCCACGCAACGCCGCGACCCTGCGGTCGCACGGCTTCCTGACGCGTGACGGGATCTCCCCGCTCGAGCTCCGGAAGCTCGGTCGCGCCGAGGTCGAGCAGTACCCCGAGGCGACGATCGTGCAGGCCGTGGTCGACCTGGTGGCCCCCGACGCCGACGGCTGGCGGCTGCACGGGACCTGGCGTGGTGCCGAGGTGGACGCGCGGGCGCGGACCGTCGTCGTCGCCACGGGGCTGCGCGAGGAGTTCCCGGCACTGCCGATGCTCCGTGCGTTCTACGGCACCGCGGTGCACAGCTGCGTCGAGTGCGACGCGTACGAGAAGGCGGGGGAGCCCCTCGCGTTCATCTGCGAGACCGACGACGTCGTGGACCGGGCACTGCTCATCGCGGCCTGGGCCGACGACCTCATCGTGTACACGAACGGTGTCGCCCCGCTCGACGACGCGGGGCGAGCCCGGCTGGCACGTGCCGGTGTCGTGGTCGACGAACGGGTGATCGAGGACCTCGAGGGCGACCGGACCGGCATGACCGGGGTCCGGTTGGTCGACGGCCACTTGGAGCCGCGGACGGGCGGCTTCGTCCGACCGACGTGGCACGCCGACCTCGACTGGCTGCGCACCGACACGCCCGGCGCGCCGACGGCCCCGAAGCGCGATGCCCACGGACTCCTCGTCGTCGACCGGGTCGGCCGGACCACGGTTCCCGGGCTGTACGCCGTGGGGGACGTGACCCCTCCCGGGCCGGAGCAGCTCATCGTCGCCGCCGGGCACGGTGCCACGACGGCAGCGGCGGTGCACCGAGACCTCGTGGGTGGTCTCGTGGACCTCCGGGATGCTGTACAGTAGTTGATCGTGCCCCGGACAACGGGGACAGAAGGCCAGCAGGCCTTTTGGGGTATGGTGTAATTGGCAACACAGCGGTTTCTGGTACCGTCGTTCTTGGTTCGAGTCCAGGTACCCCAGCACTCGAAGAACAGCCCCCGGGATCCCCGGGGGCTGTTCTCGTCTCCGGACTCGTGTGCCTCCATCGCCTCCATCGGAGATCCACAGGCTCCGGACTGCGCATCCCGAGGTTGCGCGGAACCGCACGATGCTCCGCGCCCACCCGGGCCGCCCCCGGCCCTGGACCGTCCCCGTCCGGGGGTCGAGCACGCTGGCGGAGGTGCGCTGGGCCTCCCGGTCGGGTTGCGTGACCCCGCACCCCGCGCGACACGGCTCGTGGGCCGTACCGCGTCGGACGTACCGTCGCAGGACCGGCGCGGGACCCGCGGCGGCCCGCCGACGAGCATCCGAGGTGTCATCGTGACCTCCGCCGACCCGCTGACGACGACCGAGCACTGGACCCACCGAGCCGCGATCCCGCTGGCCGACGACCACTCCGTACTGGACCGCTGGGACCGTGTGGTCGCGCTCCACGGTGACGCCGCTGCGCTCGCCGGGGACGGCCGCCCCTACACGTTCACCGAGGCGGACCAGGCGGCGCGCGACCTCGCGTCGGTGCTCGGGGCCGAGCTCCGACCCGACGACCACAGTGGGGCCGGCGTCGGCGCGGTGGCCGGTGGCGCGTCGAAGCCGGTCGGGGTGATGGCCGGCCAGACCACCGAGGCCGTCGTCGCGATCCTGGCGCTCGTCCGGGCGGGGCGCACCGTGGTGGTGCTCGACGAGCACCTGCCAGCCGTCCGCCTCGGGCACGTGGCACAGCTCGCCGGGGTCGACGAGATCGTGGCGGACGCCGCGCGCGCCGACCTGGCGGCGACCGTCGTCGCCGACCGTGACGGCCGGGTGCACGCACTCGACGAGCTGATCGAACGACGCGGCGAGACCGCGGGCGGCGAGACAGCCGGCGGCGAGCCCGCGGGCAGCGAAACGGGGACGGACACAGCGGCCGACCCGCCCGGCACCACAGCGGCCGACGCGCCCGGCACCCGCCCGGGCGGCCACGACGCGTTCGCGATCGTGTTCACCTCCGGCTCGACGGGCATGCCGAAGGGTGTCGTCCTGACGCACCGGCAGCAGCTCGCGAACGCCGAGCAGGACGCCGTCGCCCTCGGCACCGGACCCGGCGACCGCCTCGGCGTGGTCCTGCCGCTGTCGTTCGCCGCCGGTCTGCTGTTCTCGTTCGACACCCTGCTGAGCGGCGGCAGCGTCGTGCTCCTCGAACCCCGCGAGCTCGGGGTCGAACGCCTGCTCGCACGGTTCGCCGACGGGGGCGTGAACGTCCTCGTCTGCACCCCGCACCTGCTGCGCTCGATCGTCGGCTCGCAGACGGCACCCGGGGCGCAGGCGTCCGGGGCGGGTCCCGCGCTCGGCGGCCTCCGCTTCCTGATGACCACCGGCGAGGCGGTGACCGGTGCCGACATCGCCGCTGCTCGACCGCACCTCGACCCGACGACCCTGCTGCTGAACGCCTTCGGGTCGAGCGAGACCGGCTGCGTGGCGTACTGCCCCGTGGAGCCCGGTGCCCCGGTGCCCGAGGGCGTGGTGCCCGCTGGGTGGCCGCTGCCCGGCAAGCAGGTGCTCGTGCTGCGCGAGGACGGCAGCCCCGCCGACCCGGGGGCGACCGGCGAACTCGTCATCGTCTCCCAGGGCCTGACCGCCGGGTACTGGGGTGCCCCGGAGAAGACCGCCGAACGTGCCGGACGCACCGACGACGGCACGCCGACGTGGCGGCAGGGCGACCTAGCCCGGATCGAGTCGGACGGCCGGCTCGTGCTGCTCGGACGCTCCGACGACGCCGTGAAGGTCCGTGGGTACCTCGTGGAACCGAGCGAGGTCGAGGCGGCGCTCCGCGCGATCCCCGAGGTGCACGACGCCGTCGTCACCGCGCAGGTCGACCCGCCCGCCGTCACCCGCCTGGTCGCGTACGTCGTCGGCCGTCCGGGCCAGCGCACGCCCGCGCCCGCGGCCCTGCGCCTGGCCCTGCGGGACCGCCTGCCGGAGTACATGGTGCCGGCGTCGATCGTGCCGATGGTAGAGCTGCCGCGGAACGAGCGCGGCAAGGTCGACCGGGCCGAGCTGCCGGGTGCGCCGAGCATCGAGACCGAGATGGTCGAGGGCGAGTACGACCAGTGGGAGCTCGTGGTCGGGCAGATCTGGGCCGAGGTGCTGGGCCTTCGAGGCGTCCACCTCGACGAGGACTTCTCGGCCCTCGGCGGCGATTCGTTGTCGGCGGAGGAGATGCTCGCGCTCGTGCAGACCCGTCTCGGCATCGACCTGCGCTCGTCGGACGTCCTGCAGCACCCGACGCTCCGGGCGTTCGCCCGACGGGTGCGGAGCGGCACGACGGCGCTGCCGAGCCACCCCGACGTCGTCAAGGTGTCCGGTGCACGCGAGTCCGGCCGTCCGCCGGTGTTCTGCTTCGCCGGCGGTGGCGCGCTCGCCCTGACGTTCCTGCCGTTGTCCCGCTACCTGCCCGAGCACGACGTGTACGCGTTCCAGCAGCACGGCCTCGAGCGTCGGGGCATGCCGGACTGGAGCATCCAGGCCAGTGCCCGCCGGTACGTCGCCCTGATGCGCATCGTGCAGCCGCGGGGACCGTACCTGCTGGTCGGTCACTCGCTCGGCGGGCTGATCGCGCTCGAGATCGCCCGGCTGCTCACCGAGAGCGGCGAGCAGGTCGAGCACGTCGCGCTGCTGGACACCTACCTGCCGCGGACCGGGGCCGAGGGGGTCCGGAAGCACTTCGGACGGCTCGAGCCCCGGGAACACCGCAACCCCGCAGTCCGTGCCGTCGGTCAGCGTTTCGCCGGTGCCGTCCGGCGGGTCATGCCGTCCGGCATGTCGTGGGGCGAGCACGTCGCGAAGCGCGCGCGGGCCTACAGCGCTGGTGTGCTGCGGCACGGCGGGCAGAAGGACTTCGACGCCTTCTTCGACCAGGCCGAGCTCGTCACCCGGCGGCACCACCCGACGCCGTTCCACGGACGGGCGACGTACGTGCTCGCCGATGCGAACCCGGACGCGACCGGCTGGTCCGCGCTGCTGCGCGGGCGGACCGAGACCGTGCGGATCGCGGCCGAGCACAGCTCGCTGCTGCGGGAACCGCACGTGGCCGACCTCGCGACGGCGCTGCGTGCGGCGTTCGCGACGGAGGGCGCGGCCCGGGACTGAGCCGGGTGACGGACGGGAGGCGCGGGGCCAGCTGGCACCGCGCCTCCCGTCCGCCTGTCGGTGCGTCCACGGCACGTGGCCGGCGCGCGGTGTTGCGGGTTTCCGTATCCGCAGCCGAGTGTCCGCAATGGACCGCACCGCGCATTGACCGCCTGCCAGCCCGCGACGATGGTTGGACACGCGGGGGAGAGTACCCACTCACCTGCGAAGCCGGCGGCGTCGTACCCGCGTCCCGCTGCTCGACCGACGACGGTCACCGTCGTCGATGCGTCATCCGAGGACGCGCCGCTCGTCACACGAGCCACAACCCGACAGCAACCCTGACCCGACAGGACCGCGCCCATGCCCGCACGTACCGTTCGCCCTGCAGACCCGAGGGTCTCCGTCGTCATCCCGGCGCGGAACGAGGCCCGAAACCTCGAGATCATCCTGCCGAAGCTCCCGCCGGTGTACGAGGTGATCCTGGTCGACGGCAACTCCGTCGACGACACCATCGCCACCGCGCAGCGCGTGATGCCCGACATCCGCGTCGTGCACCAGACCCGCAAGGGCAAGGGCAACGCCCTCGCCTGCGGGTTCGAGGCTGTCACCGGCGACGTCGTCGTCATGTTCGACGCCGACTGCTCCGCCGACCCGGACGAGATCCCGCGCTTCGTGCAGGCGCTCGTCGAGGGCGCCGACGTCGCGAAGGGCACCCGCTACTCGCTCGGCGGCGGCAGCGACGACATCACGATCGTCCGCAACCTGGGCAACCGTGGCCTGAACATGCTCTGCAACATCATCCTCGGCACCCGCTACAGCGACCTCTGCTACGGCTACAACGCCTTCTGGGCGGACGTCCTGCCGGAGATCGGCCTGCTGTCCTCCGAGCTGCCGAAGCCGTCCGACGGCTCGATGCTGTGGGGCGACGGGTTCGAGATAGAGACCGTGCTCACCTGCCGCTGGTCGGCCGCCGAGCTCGCGATCACCGAGGTCCCCAGCCACGAGAAGCTCCGCGTGCACGGCTCGAGCAACCTGAACGCCGTGACCGACGGCATCCGCGTGCTGAAGTCGATCATGCACGAGCGTCGTCGCGCAGCGATCGGCCGCTCCGAGGTCCGTCGTGCCGCGATGAGCGTCGTGCCGCCGGCCGAGCAGCTGGCCGCCACACCGCACGCCGCCCCCGCCGCAGCGCACGGCTCGGTCCACGCGGCCGGGCACGCCCCGCTCGGCGCGCACGCCCCGCACGGCGCCCCCGTCGCCGCCGTGGCCAGCCTCGAGGAGGAAGTCGCGTGACGACCGTCGCGGTCGTCATCTGCGCCTACACCCAGCAGCGCTGGGGCGACCTGCAGGACAGCGTCGAGTCCGCCAAGCGCCAGCCCGAGGCCCCCGAGGTCGTCGTCGTGATCGACCACGAACCCGAGCTCCTCGTCCGCGCCGCGGCGCGCTGGCCCGAGCTCCGCGTCGTCCCGAACACCGAGGACCGCGGCCTGTCCGGCGCCCGCAACACGGGCGTCGCCCTCACCGACGCCGACGTCGTCGCGTTCCTGGACGACGACGCGACCGCCGACCCGGACTGGCTCGGCCACATGCTCACCGCCCTCGAGGACCCGGACGTCGTCGGCGTCGGCGGCCGGGCCACACCGTCCTGGCCCACCGCGACCGGTGCCGGCCCGTACGCGGACGAACTCCTCTGGATCGTCGGCTGCTCCTACCGTGGCCTGCCCGAGACCCCCGGCGACGTGCGCAACGTCATCGGCTCGAGCATGGCGTTCCGCCGTGACGCGATCATGCTCGCCGGCGGCTTCCGCTCCGGCATCGGCCGCGTCGGCAACCAGCCGCTCGGCTGCGAGGAGACCGAACTCTGCATCCGCATCGCCCAGGCCCGTCCGGGTGCGCGCATCCGCCACGAACCGCGCTCGAACGTCTCGCACCGGGTCTCCCCGGACCGCGTGACGATGCGCTACCTGCGCCGTCGCAGCTACTACGAGGGCATCTCGAAGGCCGTCCTGAGCCGTCGCGTCGGCACGGGTGACTCGCTCGCCAGCGAGTCGACGTACCTGACGAAGGTCATCCCCGGAGCGGTGCTGCGCGAACTGCGCCACATCGGTCGCGGCGGTGCCCTGCGTGCCTTCGCGATCGTGCTCTCCGTCGCGTCGACCGTCACGGGCTACGCCGTCGGTCGTGTCCTCGGCGGCGTCGTCGTCCGCACCCCGGCGGCCGCCCCCGTCCCCCAGCCGGTGGGGACGCGGTGACCCGCGCGACCCTGGCGATGGTCATCTCGCCGATCGTGACCGGGCCGCTGTCCCCGACGTGGGACGGCGCCCTGTGGGTCGGCGAGGTCGACCGCGCCGACGTGCACGCGTCCAGCCACCGTGACGTGGTCGCACTCGAGGGCGCCGCGGGCTACCGGCGCGCCCGACTGCTCGTCCGCGACCACGGCGAGCCGCTCGGCTTCGTCGAGGCGGACATCACCGAGCGTCGCCGCATCGGCGGGACGATCGACGTCCGCACCCTCCAGCGCGCGATCCGGCCGATGCCGGTGCCCGAGCGTCGGCCGGCAGCAGGTCTGGTGCTGCCGTCCGTCACCGTGGTGCTCTGCACGGACGGGGCCGCCGGCACCACCATGCGGTCGGTGCTCGCCAACGAGTACCCCGACTTCGACGTCGTCGTCGTCTCGCACGGCGCCGACGACAGCGGCACCGCGACGGTCGAGATCGGCGGTCGGCGCGTCACCACGATCGCCGCGCCGGCCGGTGGCCTCGCCGCCGCCCGCAACGCCGGACTCCTCGCCGCGAGCGGCGAGGTCGTCGCCTTCGTCGCCGAGGGCGCCGTCGTGGACGGTGACTGGGTCGCCGCGTTGGCCGCCGCCTTCGCCGCGGACCCCGACGTCGCCTGCGTCACCGGGCTCGTCCCCAGCGCCGAACTGCGCACCCCCGCGCAGCGCTGGCACGACGACCGCACCGCGGCCGGCCGCACCGTCCGCCGTCGGGTGTTCCGCCTCGACGACACCGACGACGCGCCCCCGCACCACCCCTTCGCCGCCGCTGCCTACGGCACCGGTGACAACCTCGCCGTGCACCGCGCGACCGCGCTCCGGATCGGCGGCTTCGACACCGCCTTCGGACCGGGCACCCGCGTCGGTGCCGGCGACGACCTCGACCTCTTCACACGACTGCTGTTCGCCGGATCCGCGATCGCCGTCGAACCGGCCGCCATCGCGTGGCAGCGATCGGCGGACGACGTCGCGTCGCTCCGCACCGCTGCAGCCGCGCACGGCCACGGACTCGGAGCCTGGATGACCAAGAACGCCATCGACCGCGAGTCGCTCACCGCATCGGTGGACGCAGCGCCCGAGGCGCTCAGCGCCTTCGCACGACTCGGCCTCGAGCAGGGCGACCGTGCGACGGACATCGCCGGCGACCAGCCCGGTGACGCGGGTCGCGTTCCCGACGCGGTCGACGCCGAGTTCGCCGCCACCCAGCGGCGGCTGCGCGGGGTCGAGCAGCGCTCGGTCCTGACGGCGCCGTTCCTGGCGCTCGTCGAACGCTTGCGTGGCGGCGGCACGATCGACCGGAACGCCCGTGGTCGCCACGAGCTCCGGCACGGCCTGGCCTCGGCCGGTCCCGCCCGCCCGCTCGCGGTGGACGCGATGAGCCCGATCGCACGACTCACCGCAGCGGCGATCGTCGTCCTGACGCTCCTCGTCGCCGGGGTCGCCGCGATCGCCGGACTCCCGATGCTGCGGGGGAGCGCGATCGGCGTGTACCTGTTCGCGCTGCTCGGCGTCGCACCCCTCCTGCTCGTCCGCCCGATGCCGCTGGCACGCTTCAGCGTCTTCGCGGTCACGGCGTCGCTCGTCGGCACGATCGGCATCGGCTACACGATGGCGACGTTCCAGCTCTGGAACCCGACGGTGCCGTTCGTCGGGGTCGTCGTGCTCACCGCCGTCGCCCTCGCGATCGCCGTGCCGCGTGACGTCGCCGAACTGCAGCGCGCCCGCCTCGAGCCGGCCGCCGAGGGCGCCACGGCCCGTCGCTGGACCACCACCGACACCGTCACCGCCGGCTCGGTCGTCGGGCTGCTCGTCATCGTCGTCGCCGCGCTCACGCACATCGGCGACCCGGTGCCGGACGGGCTGTTCGGGTCACTCGGCCCGGGCCTGGTCATCGGACTGGCGCTCGTCGTCGCCGCTGCCGTCGTCGCCCTGGTGCGCGGTCGCGGACTCGCGATCCCGGTCGTCGTGCTCGGCGGGTCGATCCAGCTCGCCCAGGCCATCACCTACGGCATGCCCACCGTGATGGCGGCCGCCCGCCACATCGGCGTGCTCGAGTACATCCGGCGCTGGGGCTCGACGAACCCGGCCGCCGACATCTTCCAGACGTGGTCCGGCCTGTTCGCCGGCGGCGCCTGGGTCGCGGACGTCGGCGGGATCGACAACGCGATGACCATCGCCGCGTGGGTCCCCGTCCTGCTGGCCTTCAGCACGACGATCGCCGTCGGGGTCCTGGCCGCCAACTGGCTGCCGGGCAACCGTCGCCCCTGGATCGCCGCGTTCCTGACCGCGATGACCGGCTCGCTCAACACGACGTACTTCTCGCCGCAGTCGGTGGGCATCCTGATGTCCCTGGTGATCCTCGTGCTGGCCGTCGGCCCGCTGCGACGCACCGCGGTGACCGCCGCGGACGGCGTCCGCACGACGATCCTGCGGGCCCGCCGCGTCGGCCTGTCGCGGATCATCGCCATCACGCTGATCGGCATCGTGCTGGTCGTCACCCACCAGATCTCGCCGTACCTGACGGTCGCCGCACTCGTGACGCTCATCGTGTTCCGACTGCTCCGCCCCTGGTGGCTCCCCGTCGTGGTGCTCGTCCCCGCCGTCGGCTTCGCCCTGCTGAACGACGACATCCTCGGCAAGTTCCTGTCCCTGGGGGCCGTCGGCAAGGTGCTCGACAACGTGCAGCCGCCGTCGCACGACATGACTGTCCTGCCGAAGCCGCTCGTCACACGGCTCGCGTTCGACATCCCCGCGGCAGCCCTCGTGGTCCTCGGCCTCGTCGCCGTGATCACCGTGCTGATGCGTCGCGACCGCGTGCACTGGGGACTGCTGGCCACGGCGGCGAGCCCGATCTCGCTGCTCGTCGCGACGAACTACGGCCAGGAGGGCATCTTCCGCGTCGTGCTGTTCGCCACACCGTGGATCGCGATCCTGGCGGCGGGGCTCCCGATGCCCAGCGGCCGGCTGGCTCCCGTCGGTCGACTCGTCACCCGTGCGGTGCGGCCCACGGCGGTCAAGGTCGTCGTCGCTGCGGCCGCGGTCGCCGCGATGGTCGGGATCGGCGCGTTCGGCCAGACCGCCCTCGACTGGAACCGCGTCCCGACGCGCAGCCAGTCTGCGGCGACGCAGTTCTACGACGCGAACGCGCCGAAGGGCTCGATGATGCTGCTGACCGGTTCGGCGAACGCCGTCCCGAGCAACACCGGTGCACGCTACTTCGACGTCGGGGCGCTGTCCCGTGAGGTCCTCGGGGCGTACCCGGAGCCGGAGGGCTACGACGCCGACGCCGACGTGTCCACGATGACCCGCCAGCTCGTCCTGGACTGGCCGGCGACGAAGTACTACGCACTGGTCGCCGAGCCCTTCGGCGCCTACGACGAGCGGTACGGCTACCAGACCGACGCCGACTACCAGGAGCTCGCGGCCGCCATGGCCGACTCGCCCTACTGGAAGCGCGTCTTCGGCTCCGGCACCACCGCCGTCTACGAACTGACCCCGGCAGGACTCGCACATGCCACGAACTGAACACCGCACGACCCGGGCACCCCGGCGGACGTGGCGCACGCGCGCCGCGTCCGCCGCGGCGGTCCTGGGGGTCCTGGCGGTCGTCGCCGTCATCGCCGGACCCGGCGGCGCGATGTCGGCCGACGCACGAGGCCGGAGGACACCGCCGCCGAGCACACCGACCAGCACGCCGACGCCGACGCCCACGCCGAGCAGCACACCGACGGGTGGCACTGCGGCCGCGAACGCCGACTGCAGCGCTGGCCGGGTCCTCACGATGGTGGCGCACGCCGACGACGACCTGCTGTTCTCCGGCACCGAGCTCCGCGCCGACATCGACGCCGGCAAGTGTGTCCGCTCGGTCATCGTGACCGCCGGTGACGCCGGCAAGCCCGCCTGGTACTGGCAGGCCCGCGAGAACGGGCTGATGGCGTCGTACGCGTCGATCGCCGGCGTCTCGTCGAACTGGACCGCCGGCCAGCTCCCGGTCGCCGGCCACACGCTCCGCACGGCGACCCTGGCGACGGCCCCGCGGCTCAGCCTGGTGTTCCTCGAGCTGCCGGACGGCAACATCGACGGCTCCGGCTTCGCGGCCACGGGCGGCGAGAGCCTGGAGAAGCTCTACGAGGGCCAGATCTCCACGATCCACACCGTCACCGGGGCAGCCCAACCGACCTCCTTCTCGCTGACCGACCTGCGCGCGACGTTCTCCGGGCTCGTCACCGGGTACGCGCCGACCGAGATCCACACGCTCGACCACGGCGGCACGTACGGCGACGGCGACCACAGCGACCACCACACCGTCGCGTACCTCGCCGACCAGGCGCAGTCCGCCTACACGGCGACACACACGTTCACGGGCTACCTCGGGTACCCGATCGCGGACCGCCCGTCGAACCTGAGTTCCGCGCAGACGGCCGCGAAGGCCGCCGCCTTCTTCGCGTACGCCGCGTACGACGGTGAGACCTGCGGGTCCACCTCCGCCTGCGCGTCGCGCCCGGAGGGCTCCTGGCTGAGCCGGCAGTACGCCGTCGGCTCGTCGGCCCAGCCCCCGACGGACCCGCCGACCTCGCAGGGCACCGACGTCACCGCCAGCGCGACCGTCGCCGCGAGCGCCGAGAACCCGGCCGACGGTCAGACCGCCGTGAAGGCCGTCGACGGCGTCGTGAGCGGCTACCCGGACGCCCCGACGGCCGAGTGGGCGGCGCCCGGTGGCCGCGCGGGCACGTGGATCCAGCTGAACTGGTCCGCCGGCACGACCCTGCACGAGATCGACCTCGCGGACCGGCCGAACAGCGACGACCAGGTGACCGGCGGCACGCTGACGTTCTCCGACGGCACCAGTGTCGCCGTCCCGTCGCTCGACAACGGGGGAGCCGTGCAGCGCGTCGCGTTCAGCGTCCGCCAGGTCACCTGGGTGCGGTTCACGGTCGGTTCCGTGAGCAGCACCACCCGGAACGTCGGCCTCGCCGAGATCCGGGCGTTCCGGCCGGCGGACAACACGCCGACCCCGACGCCCACGCCGACGCCGACACCCACGCCGACCCCGACGCCGACCCCGACGCCGACGCCGACACCGACACTGGCGGACGTCACCGGGTCGGCCACCCCGACCGCCGCGTGGGACGACCAGTCCACCGGGCAGACCGTCGCGAAGGCCGTCGACGGCGTCGTGTCGGGTTACCCCGACAACCCGACGGCCGAGTGGGTCGCCCCGTGGGGCCGGACCGGGGTGTGGATCCAGCTGGACTGGGCCGCCTCGCAGCACCTCGGCCGGATCGTCCTGCACGACCGCCCGAACAGCTCGGACCAGGTCACCAGCGGCACCCTGACGTTCTCGGACGGCAGCCAGGTCGCGGTGGGCACCCTGCCGAACGGCGGCGACGCGCTGACGGTCGACTTCACCCCGCGTGACGTCACCTGGGTGCGGTTCACGGTCACGGGCGTCTCGAACAGCACCGGCAACGTGGGACTCTCCGAGATCCGCACGTGGACGACCGGGTGACCGACGAGCAGGGTGACGGCCAGGAGGCCCGCCCCACCTGGTCGGAACACGTCGCCGACGACGCGGCATCGGCCCACGGCGCCCCACCGGCACACGGTCGCGGCCTCCCCCGGCACCGGCCGCCGCGGCGCCCCGGCACCCGCCGGACCGCGTTCGCGGCCGGCGCCCTGCTCGTGGCTGCCGGCATCGTCGCCGGCACCACGACCGCGACCACGACGGCGAACGGTGACGACGTGACCCTCGACGACCCGAGCGGCGTCTCGATGCCGAGCTCCGAGCCCGAGGGGTGGACCCGGGTGTTCGGCGAGGACTTCGCCGACGCCGCCACGAACCGGACCTTCGAGTCCCGGTACTCGGACCGGTTCGTCGCGTACCACGGGTTCGCCGACACCGCGGGGACGGGGCGCTACCAGGCGTCGACCCTGTCGACGCACGACGGCGTGCTCGACGTGCGGCTGCGCACCACGCGCGCCGGGGTGCCGCTGGCGGGCGGCGTCGTGCCGCTCGTCGACGGCGAGTGGGGCGGGCAGACCGCCGGCCGGTACAGCATCCGGATGCGCAGCGACGAGGTCGACGGCTACGGCGTCGCCGTGCTGCTGTGGAGCGACGAGAACCTGTGGTCGGACGGTGAGATCGACTTCCCCGAGGGAGCGCTCGGCGCGCCCGCGTGGCTCAACGTGCACTGCCTGGCCGACCCCGCCGAGAAGTGCATCCACCAGCAGACCGAGGCGTCGCTCAAGGACTGGCACACCTACACGATCGAGTGGACCGCCGACCGGATGTCGTTCCTGGTCGACGACGAGGTCGTCGGCACCACGACGGAGAACATCCCGACCGCCCGGATGCACCTGGTCGTGCAGGCCGGGTCGAACGACGGGAACCCCCCGGCGGACGCAGCGGGCTCGCTGCTGATCGACTGGATGACGATCGACGTTCCGGCGGACGGTACCGCGCCGAGCGCGTCGCTGCCGGACGACACCGCGACGACGGTCCCGAACGACTGAGCGGTGCCGACGTCGTCGTCGGCACCGCTCGGTCGTCGTCGTTCGACGGTGTTCGTCTTCAGTGCTTCGCGTGCGCCTCGAGCGCCCGGAGCAGCGCCGCGACGTGCCGCTCCCGGCCGTACCGGTCCCGCGCCCAGGCGCGGCACCGGTCCGCCAGACCGGGTTCCGTCTCGGCCGCGTGCAGCGCCTCGAGGACCTTGTCGGCCAGCGCGGCGGTCTCGGTGGGGTCGACGGTGAAGCGCGTCCACTCGCCGCTGAGGATCTCGGCGGTGCCGCCCGACGCCGCCGCGACGACGGGGCGTCCGGTGGACATCGCCTCGACGACCACGCGGCCGAACCCCTCGGGCTCGATGGAGGGAGCCACCACGACGTCGGCGGCGTGCAGCAGTGGGACGACGTCGTCGCGCTCGGGCACCACGACCACGGAGCCCTCGGGCAACGCGGCGATCGCGCGGTGCACGGCGGGGGCGTCCTGCGGGTACAGCGCACCCGCCAGGACGAGCACCGGAGCCGGGGCGGGCGGTGTGCCGGGCCCCACGAGGACGCGGGCCGACGCGTGGACGCGACCCCACGCCTCCAGGAGGGCCAGGACGCCCTTCGACCGCGTGAGCCGTCCGTAGTAGAGCACCACGGGGCGGTCCTGGTCGAGGCCGAGCGCAGCGCGTGCTCGGCGCGTGCTCGCCGGCGTGGCCGCGGGGAACGCCGCGGTGTCGACGCCGTTCGGGACCACGTCGACGCGGTCCGGCGGCGCACCGACGGCGGTCCAGGCACGTGCCATCGCCGCCGAGACCGCCAGGTACCGGGTCCGGCCGCCGGCGAACGGGCCGAGCCGACGGTAGTTCGGGGCGTGGTGCAGGTGCACGGCCAGGGGGACGCCGGACACGAAGGACACGACGCGGCCCCACGGCAGGAACTCCGGACGGTTCAGCCACAGGACGTCCGGGCGCGACCGGCGGAGGCGCAGGCCCTCACGGACGAAGCGGAACACGTCCGTCGGGGCGGTCCGGATGCCGAAGCGGTAGTCGCGGGCGTGCCGCAGTCGGACACCGAGCCGGTCGAACACCGCGCGGCCCTCGTCCGGGTCGCCGTCCGGGCCGGCGCGGTGCCACACCTCGACCTCGTGGCCGGCGGCGACGAGCTCGCCGACGTCCTCGACGACGCAGCGTTCGACACCGCCGGTGATGGCGAGTCCGTTGGTGGCGACGACGACACGCAGCGGACGGGGGGTGGGACGGGTCATGCGGATCCTCCGCGAGCGAGTTTCAGGCGGCGGAAGAACCAGGGCAGGCACGCGGCGACGCCGACGATGCGCACGATGTTCCAGGCGAGGTCCTGCGGGGGCAGGAGCGAGGCCGCGGCGACGACGATCGCGATCCCGATCGCGAGCAGCACCCGGCGTCGGGGGCCGCGCCACTCACGGCGGTCCGGCAGGGAGGCCTGCTGCAGTGCGGCGAGGATGCCGTAGGCGATGACCGTGGCGATGCCCGCGCCGACGATGCCGGTCAGGGGCACCAGCACCAGGTTCGCCGCGATGTTCACGACACCGGCGACGGCACCGATGACGCCGACCGTCACCCCGCGGCGCTCGACCAGCAGGAGCCGACCGGTCGCACCGCTCGCGACCACCGGGAACGCGGTCAGGGCGACCACGAAGACGACGACGGTGAGGGACTCGACCCGGTACGACGCCGGGGCCAGGATCGGCAGCGCCACCGGCGACACGAGCGTCACGGCGACGAGCACGGGGGCGAGCAGCATGTAGAGCTCGTCCCGCGCGTGCATGGCGAGCCTGCGGCGGGCCACGGCGTCGCGGAGGGCGGCGAAGTGCGGCGCCCAGGCCTGGTTCGTGAAGGTCAGCAGCAGGATGACCGCGGAGCCGACGACGTAGGCGATCTGGTAGCGGGCCACCTCGTCGGCACCGAGCAGGCGCTGCACGACGAGTCGGTCACCGGCGTTCAGGACGAAGTACGACAGGCTGCCGAGCGCGATCGGGACACCGAGCTTGAACGCCCGGATCGTGGTGCGGTGGTCGAAGAGCCCGCGGAACCGCGGCTTCGTGGCGATGATGCCGATGACCATCGCGGCACCCTGCGCCACGACCCCGCCCCACGCGTACGTGGTCGCGTCGGCGTGCACGGCGGCGAGGAGCCCGAGACCGATGATCGACCCGCCGACGGACGACAGCAGGCTCGTCACGGCGAACACGCGGATGCGGTCCTGGGCGACGAGCAGTGCGAGGGACAGCTGCACGATCGCGGCGGGCCCGGTCCAGAGCACGGCGACCAGCAGCAGGGGGTGCTGGTCGACGAAGCCCGCGGCGTCGCCCCAGAGCGGGATCGACACCAGGGCGAACGCGGTGACGGTGACCGCGGTGACCATGCCGACGAACATCAGGCCGCGGGCACGCCGGTCGTCGCCGTCCTCGGCGCGCTGCAGCACCGACGCCTGGTCGATGCCGCAGACGGCCACGACCACCAGGGCCTGGTACAGCGCGATCGCCGAGGCCAGCACGCCGAACTCGGCCGGTGGCATCAGGTGCGCGAGCACGGGGGAGATCAGCGAGCTCACGACGAGCTGCATCGACCAGACGACCACGTAGAGCAGGCCGCGGCCGAACAGGACGGACGAGCCGCGTGCGACGGCGATCGAGTCCGTGTCGGTGGACAGCGCGCCCGGGGCTGCGGGCTGCACGGACACCTCGAGCTCGTCGTCGTCGGGCTGTGCCGCCAGCGCAGCCGCCTCGGCCGCACGCGCCTCGCGTCGGGTCTGGGGGACGGTCACTGTGCCACCACCACCGGCTGGTCGTCGGCGGACGTGCGGAGCCCGAAGGTCGCGTCGACCACGTCGAGCAGGTCAGTGCTCCGGGACGTCGAGAACTTCCGGGCGAACACGTACGGGGTCGACTGGTCAGCCGCCGTGCGACGCTCCAGCACCCGGCCGGCGTCCTCGATCCCGAGCCACGGCGGGCTCTTCTGCTTCGTGCCGTCCCACCCGATCCACCAGAGCGGTTGCGCCGCGTGGGCGTCCGCGAAGTCCGGGGTGAACGCCGGGGTCAGCAGGACCGACGGCACGAAGGTCTCGTCGCCGATCCACACCCGCTCCCAGAACGCCACCAGGTCGGGGCGCCCGTCGAACACGTCGACGACCCCCTGCGCGTGGTGCCGGGCCAGGACCTTGAGCTGCGAGCCGCCGCCGAACACGACGTCGCGCGGGACCCGACGGGGGACCGGCAGGCGCAGCATGTGCTTCCGCCACGCCCAGTGCCGGAACCGCACGCGCGACCGACCGCCGTCGCGACCCCATGCGGGGTGGGGGAGCGGCTTCGCCTCGACGAACGACCGCCCGGGGTTCGCGGTCAGGAGCGCCGAGATCTCGTCGGCGTCGGCCAGCGGGTAGTCGCTGCCGGTCAGCAGCGCCACGTGCGTGGCGTCGGTCTGCGCCAGGGCGGCACGGTAGCCGGCGACCTCGGCCGCGACGTTCTCCCACTTCGCCCATCCGGTGCGCATCCGCGGCAGCACGTGCACCCGTTCGGGCAGGCCGGCGGTCATCGCCTCGAAGACGTCGTCGTCGGTGCTCGCGTCGCAGTGCAGGAACACCGGGAACGGGTCGAGCGCCGCCACGAGCCGACGGACGTGCGTCGGGTCCTCGTGGGCGAGGACGATGCACGCGAGTGGCGTGGGAGTGATGGCCATGTCCGCGACGCTAAGCGGGCCCGGCAGCACCGACAAGGGAGGCCGGGACCACCTGCGGGGGAACGGCGGTTTCCCGCAGGCGCCCCCCGATCGAGGGGGAACGCGTCAGCGAGCGCGGCGGAACTTCGGGCAGTCGCAGAGCGCGCAGTCCGTGCCCGGACGGTAGTGCTCGTGTGCCGCCTGGGCGTGCCCGCACGTGCCGCACGCGGCGTCGTCGGCATCGAGGTGCACCACGACGAGGTCGGACGCGTCGGGGTCCGGAACCAGGTGCAACGTCGGGCGCGGACGCCTGGTCAGGCCGAGCCGGTCCATCGTTCGGGCCAGCGGCATGCGTCCTCCTCGTGTCCGGCGGGGACCGGGGTCGCACCGGCGGGTCGACCGGCGTCTCCCGCGAGTCTAGTGGCGGCAAACCGCAGCCTCTCCGCATCCTCCGAGCATCGCGGTTGACCCCCTGTCGACGCGCGCGGAGCATTGCCACGTCCACCCGACCAGACCGGCCCGACGGGACGAACATGACCGACCACACCACGACCGCGGAACGAGCACTCACGCTCGACCCCGCGATGCCCTCGCCCGACGCCCCCACCTGGGTCGGCGCTGCCTGGGTCGGCGCCGTCGACCGGTCCGCGGCGCTCGCCGCCGACACCGTGCACCTCGCCGGCGCCGGCGGCTTCCGCCGCGCCCGCCTCATGGTGCGCGACGGCCGCGACGTCGCGGGGTTCGTCGACGTGCGCGTCGACGGCCGCGGGGCGGTGGACCCGGCCGAGCTGGGACCGGCCCTGCGTCGGTTGCCGGCACCGGGCCTCCCGGTCGACGCCCCCGCGGACGGCGCACGCGTCTCCGTCGTCATCGGCACTCGCGAGCGCCCCGTCGCGCTCGCGCGCGCCGTGCGCTCCGTCCTCGAGTCCGCGTACGACGACTTCGAGCTGTTCGTCGTCGACAACGCCCCCGTCACCAGCGGCACCCGCGACGTCGTGGCCGCCGTCGACGACCCGCGCGTCCACTACGTCCGCGAGGCACGTGCCGGCGTCTCGCGGGCCCGCAACGCCGGACTCGCACTGGCAACCGGTGGCATCGTCGCGTTCATCGACGACGACGTCGTCGTCGACCGCCACTGGATGGCCGCCATC
This sequence comes from Curtobacterium sp. VKM Ac-2884, assembly GCF_015350945.1. Lineage (NCBI taxonomy): Bacteria > Bacillati > Actinomycetota > Actinomycetes > Micrococcales > Microbacteriaceae > Curtobacterium > Curtobacterium sp. VKM Ac-2884. The sequence continues at coordinate 675,430 of NZ_JADKSA010000003.1, read as the reverse complement.
GCCGCCGCCTACGAGCGCGACGCCGACGTCTGGTGCGTCACCGGACTCGTCCCCAGCGGCGAGCTCCGCACCCCCACGCAGCGCTTCTTCGACGAGCGGGTGACCTGGGCGCGGAACCTCGAGCGCCGGGTGTACCGCACGTCCGCCCCGCCCGTCGACGAGCCCCTGTTCCCCTTCACCGTCGGCGCGTTCGGCACCGGCGCGAACATGTCCGTCCGCCGCGACGCCGTCCGGCAGCTCGGTGGCTTCGACGTCGCCCTCGGCCCCGGCACCCGTGCCCGAGCCGGTGAGGACCCCGACCTGTTCACCCGCGTCCTGCTCGCCGGTGGGGCGCTCGCCGTGGAACCCTCGGCCGTCGTCTGGCACGAGCACCGCAAGGACCGTGCCGCGTTGCGCTCGCAGGCGATCGGCTACGGCACCGGGCTCGGCGCCTGGGTGACGAAGCTCGTGCTGCGGCCCTCCACGGCGTTCGCGGTGCTGCGGCGTGCGGCCGGCGCGCTCCGGCGGCTCGGCGCGCTCGGGCAGGGTGCCGACGAGCGGCCCGTCGACGCGAGCGGCGGCTGGCCCGTCGACGCCGAGTTCACCGAGGCGACGCGCGGGCTCAAGCGCGCCGAGCTGACGGCCGCGCTGGGCGGGCCGTGGCGGTACCTGGCCGGGCGGCTGACCGCGCGCTGACGGGGTGGGGCGGTGGTCCGCCGGCTCTGTCACTCGTTGCATGCGCAACGGTTGCGGGCGCGTGGGGGCGACAGCCTCGACGTCGTACGACAACGCGGGTGTCGCTCGTTGCATGCGCAACGGTTGCGTGCGCGTGGGGGCGACATCCTCGCCGTCGTACGACAACGCGAGTGTCGTACCGCGTCGTGCGGACGCGGCAACGAACGGACGGGAGGCCCGTGGCGACACTGCCACGGGCCTCCCGTCCGTCATGCTGCGCGACTACGGCCGGAAGCGGCCGGCCTCGACGTCGCGCCAGCGGCGTCGGCTGCGGAACCAGGCGGCCGGGCCGGCGGGGAACCCGCGCAGCTCGTGGTACGCCAGGGTCTTCGGGATGCGCGTGGTCGAGGCGTCGTTGGTGACCTCGGTCGCGGCGTCCCGGCGTCCGGCCAGGCGGGAGAGCATCTGCTTCGACTTGACCTTCGCGGCGAGCGGCATCAGGCGGGCGAGGACGGCGACGTGCCGCTTGTCCTTCGCGGCGAGCGCGAACATCAGCGCGGTGAAGCCGACGCCGTTGCCGTGCAGCTGCTTGTGCAGGTCCTCGATGGTCTGGCGGTGCCGGTGGTGCACGACCGCGCGGGGCTCGAAGCCGATCTTCCCACCGCGCCACAGCGTCTCGATGAACATCGCCAGGTCCTCGCCGCCACGGGCCGGGGAGCCGGCGCCGAGGGTGTGGTCGAAGCCGCCGACGGCCTCGATCAGGGTGCGACGGTAGGCCATGTTCGCGCCGGCGCCGTACGCGCCGATGCCGTAGACGGCGAAGTGCTTGAGGACCTCGCCGGACGGGGTGACCGCCGAGACGCGGGCGTGCCGCATGGTGCCCTGGACGTCGTCCGGGACGATCGTCACGGGCGAGAAGGTGCGCTCGGCGCTGAAGCCGCCGTAGTACGCCTCGTACCAGATCTGCGCGGGGGTGGTGAGCTCGCTCGGCAGGATCACGCCGGTGACGGCGTCCAGGCCGGGCTCGCTGACGAACCGGGACCCGATGGCGCGCAGCCACTGCGGGTCGACGCGGACGTCGTCGTCGGTGAAGGCGATGACGTCGCCGGTCGCGGCGGCGACACCAGCGTTCCGCCCGGCGGACAGACCGGGCCGGCGTTCCTCGACCAAGCGGACGTTCCGCCCGGCGAGCATCGCGGGCAGCGCGTCGCCGGCGGGGACGCGGACGCGGTTGTCGACGAGGATGACCTCGTGCCGCGGGTAGTCGAGGTGCTCGAGGACGTCGAGCAGCTTGCCGAGGTCCTCGACGCGGTCGACGACGGTGGACACGACGACCGAGATGGTCGGCAGGTCGTCGTCGGACACGGCGGGGACGTCGGCCAGGACGGTCTCCTGCAGCGCCTCGAGGGCGCGGGCAGCGTCGGCGGGGTCGTCGGTGAGCAGCACGTCGAGGGTGCCGGTGGGGTGGCCGCCGCGGTAGCCGATCACCATGGCGGACTCGCCGGTCTCGTCTGCGACGAGACGGGGGAGCGGGGCGTCGAGGTCGACGCCGATGACACGGCGCGGTGCGGGCACGGTGTCGGCGGTGTGGAGGGTGGCCATGTCGTGGACGCTACGTGGGGCCGTGGGTGCGGACAACGGCGCAGGACCCCAGTGGCGGTGTTCATGCGGAGTTCCGCAGTGGCGCGCAGGGGTCCCTCGAACGAGGGTGAGCGCTCACCCAGGAAGTCTCCGGGACTTCCAAGGTCACGCTCAGGTCACGGAACCGATGCAACCGGTTGCGGAACCCCTGCGGCGGGCGTAGCTTCCTCCACCAGCAGGCAGCGGCGCCTGCTCCAGGGCAGTGTCGTCGAACCCGATCGATGCCCCCTGGTGATCTCAATGAGGAGACAACGCTGTGAAGACAACACGCTCCAGGGTGCGGTTCGCATCCGTTGCCGGGGTCGCCGTCATCGGCCTCGTGCTCACCGGCTGCTCGAGCGGGAGCTCCGGCGCCGGCTCGGACGACGCCAAGAGCGGCCAGGACAGCCGCGGGCCCATCACCTACGTGCAGGGCAAGGACAACTCGAACGTCGTCCGCCCGCTGATCGCGAAGTGGAACAAGGCCCACTCCGACGAGAAGGTCACCTTCAAGGAGCAGTCCGACCAGGCCGACCAGCAGCACGACGACCTCGTGCAGCACTTCCAGGCCAAGGACGCGAACTACGACGTCGTCGACGTCGACGTCGTCTGGACCGCCGAGTTCGCCGCGAAGAGCTGGCTGACGCCGCTGACCGGTGACATGAAGATCGACACCTCGAAGCTGCTGCCCGCCACGGTGAAGACCGCGACGTACAACGACACCCTCTACGCCGCCCCGCAGACCTCGGACGGCGCACTGCTCTACTACCGCAAGGACCTCGTCAAGACGCCTCCGACCACGTGGAAGGAGATGATGGCCGACTGCCAGATCGCGAAGGACAAGGGCATCGGCTGCTATGCCGGGCAGTTCGCGAAGTACGAGGGCCTGACGGTGAACGCCTCCGAAGCGATCAACGGCTCCGGTGGTTCGGTGCTCAGCAAGAGCGGCGACCCGGACGTCGACACCTCGGACGCCAAGGCCGGCCTGCAGAACCTGGTCGACGCGTTCAAGGACGGGAACATCCCGGCCGAGGCGATCACGTACCAGGAGGAGCAGGGCCGCACCGCGTTCGAAGCCGGCAAGCTGCTGTTCCTGCGCAACTGGCCGTACGTCTACAACCTGGCGAAGACCGACGGTTCGAGCAAGGTCAAGGACACGTTCGGCATCGCCCCCATCCCGGGTGCGGACGGCACCGGCGCCTCGACGCTCGGCGGCCACAACGCCGCGATCAGCGTGTACTCGAAGCACAAGGCGACGGCGCACGACTTCCTCGAGTTCCTCATCTCGAACGACACGCAGAAGTTCTTCGCGACGCAGGGGTCGCTCGCCCCGGTCGTCGGTGACCTCTACACCGACTCCGAGCTGACGGCGAAGCTGCCGTACCTGCCGACGCTGCTCAAGTCGATCGAATCGGCGGAGCCGCGGCCGGTCACGCCGTTCTACCCGGCGGTGACGAAGGCGATCCAGGACAACACCTACGCGGCGCTCAAGGGATCGAAGTCGGTCGACGAAGCCATGAAGGACATGCAGGACGCCCTCAAGTCGGCGACCAGCAGCTAGCGACACGCGGCGCACGCCGCATCGGACTGGAGGCACGGTGCCATCCCGGCACGTGCCTCCAGTCCGCCCCTACTTGCGTTCCGACACCCCCGGCAAGGAGGCCGACACGTGTCAGCAGCAACCGAGATCCCCGCAGCCATCCCCAACCCGACGGGCATGGAACCGAAGCGCCAACGGCGCAAGGGCGGACTCAACGCCGAGCACGGCCGGTGGGCCGTGTACCTCATCGGCCCGACGATCCTGCTCCTCGCGATCGTCATCGGCTACCCGGTCGTCAGCGCGATCATCCAGTCGTTCCAGCTCGACCAGGGCCTCGACAAGGCCACCGGCCTGTTCGTGCAGGGCGGGTTCGCCGGCATCACGAACTACGTGCACTGGCTCGGCCAGCAGTGCGGCAACGTCACCTGCCCGCCCGGCAGCCTCGGTTCCCAGTTCTGGGTGTCGATGGGCAACACGTTCTTCTTCACGGTCGTCACCGTGGCGTTCGAGACGGCCATCGGCGTGTGGATGGCGATCATCATGAACCGCAACTTCACGGGCCGCGCGCTCGTCCGCGCCGCGATCCTGGTGCCGTGGGCGATCCCGACGGCCGTCACCGCGAAGCTCTGGTACTTCATCTTCGACGCGAACGGCGTCCTGAACCACGTCCTCGGGCAGCAGATCCTCTGGACGAGCGGCGAATGGGCGTCCCGGTGGGCGGTCATCATCGCCGACACCTGGAAGACCACGCCGTTCATGGCACTGCTCATCCTGGCGGGGCTCCAGCTGATCCCGGAGGAGGTCTACGAGGCCGGCAAGATGGACGGCGCGTCGACGTTCCAGCGCTTCGTGCTCATCACCCTGCCGCTCATCAAGCCCGCGCTGATGGTCGCGATCCTGTTCCGCGTGCTCGACGCGCTGCGCATGTACGACCTGCCCGCGATCCTCACCGGCGGTGGCGGTGGTTCCGGCAACGCCACCACGACCCTGTCGATCCTGGTCGTCGAACAGATCCGGCAGGGCTTCAACTCCGCGTCGGCCCTGTCGACCATCACCTTCCTGGTGATCTTCATCGTGGCGTTCGTCTTCGTCCGGTTCCTCGGCGCCAACGTCGTGCAAACGCAGGCCGCCCAGCAGAAGGGTGAACTCAAGTGACCCTCGCAGCAGACCGCCCCCGGTCCACCGCAGCAGCACGCGACCGCGCCGTCGACCGCGCCGACGTCCGGGTCCGCCGCGACACCGGCCCCCGCATCCGCACGGCCGTGCAGGCGATCGTCATCGCCGTGTGGTGCCTCCTGCCGTTCTACTGGATGGTGGTGACGAGCTTCCGCGACGTCGGGTTCACGTTCGACGCCACCCCGTGGCCGACGCACGTCACGCTCGACAACTACGCGACCGCGTTCTCCACGTCGCTCGGCAACCACCTCGGGCGGGCGCTCGCCAACAGCCTGCTCATCGGCGGCGTCGTGACGATCATCGCCCTGCTCGTCGGCACCACGGCGGCGTACGCCCTGGCCCGACTCGAGTTCGGCGGCAAGTCGCTCATCGCCGGCGCGATCCTGGCGGCGTCGATGTTCCCGGGCGTCGCGCTCATCTCCCCGCTGTTCCAGCTCTTCACGGACATCGGGTGGATGGGCACCTACCAGGCGCTCATCCTGCCGAGCATCTCGTTCGTGCTGCCACTGACGGTCTACACGCTCGCGTCGTTCTTCCGCGAGATGCCGTGGGACCTCGAGGAAGCAGCGCGCATCGACGGCTGCACCCGCGTGCAGGCGTTCCGGCGGATCATCCTGCCCCTCGCCGCCCCCGCGGTGTTCACGACGGCGATCCTGGCGTTCATCTCCAGCTGGAACGAGTACCTGATCTCCTCGCAGCTCTCGAGCGACGCGACGCAGCCGGTGACCGTGGCGATCGCCTCGTTCGCCGGGTCGCAGCCGCACCAGGAGCCGTACACGGCCGTGATGGCGGCGGGCACGATCGTCACGATCCCGCTCGTCATCCTGGTCCTCATCTTCCAGCGACGCATCGTGGCCGGCCTCACCGCCGGTGGCGTGAAGGGGTGACGACCATGGCACAGCGCGGACCCACCCGGCCCACGGCCCGGATCGACGAGGCGATCGGCTTCGTCGGCATGTTCGGCATCCTGTTCCTCGGTGCCACGGTGTTCTGCGAGTTCACCGGTCGCCCGGCTCTCGGGTGGGCGCTCACCCTGCTGGTGTGCGTGCTCGGGGTCGTGGCGCTCGACCGGTGGCGGGTCGCGGTCCTCCGCCGCCACGCGGTCGTCGACCGGGCCACCGACGGCATCGGTGCCGCTCCTGCCGTCGCCCCCGTCCGCACCGCTCGCGGCGACGACACCCGTCGTCAGCCACAGCCCTCGGCGGACGGGCGGGTGCACCAGCACAGCGGGTGGGACGAGCTCGCACCGGCCGGTCGTCGTGCACCGCACCGGGCGCGCCGGACCGCAGCGGCCGTCGCGCACACCGCCCCCGGCACTGCAGCCGACCGTCCGGCGGGCGTGACACACGGTACGGACGGCTGACGGGCCTCCCGGGTCGCATCGATGGGGATCCAGGAGATCGCGACCGTCACGGGACTGTCGAAGTCCACGGTGTCGCGAGCGCTGCGCGGCATGGAGAACGTGGCGGAGACCACGATCGACGAGGTCCGTCGGGTCGCCGACGAGCTCGGGTACGTCCCGAGCTCGGCGGCGGCCGGCCTCGCCACCGGGCGGCAGCGCGCCGTGGGCGTCGTCGTCCCGGTGATCGACCGGTGGTTCTACGTCAAGGCACTCGGCGGCGTCGACGCGGAACTCCGTCGGGCCGGGTACGACCTCGTGCTCTACAACCTGGGCGGGCCGGGCGGCGACCGCGACCGGGCGTTCCGACGCTCGATGCTGCGGCACCGTGTCGACGCTCTGGTCCTGCTGTCCCTGGTGCTCGACGCGACCGAGCGTGCCGAGCTCGAACTCACCCGTCACCCGATGATCGTCATCGGCGGACCCGCACCGGGCCTGCGGAACATCGGGGTCGACGACCGAGCCGTCACCCGGATCGCGGTCGACCACCTGTGCGGACTCGGGCACCGACGGGTTGCCTACGTCGGCGGGCAGGACGAGGCCGGCATGAACGTGGCGGTGCCGCACCTGCGGCGGGACGGGTTCGTCGACGCGATGCGGGCTGCCGGACACGCGGTGCCGGACCGGTGGCTGCTCGACGGACGGTTCTCGTTCGCCGGAGGGCTGGCGGCGGGGAACGCGCTGTTCGGCGGGAGCATGGTCGCGGGTGCGGCGGGCGTCGGGCTCGATCGCCCGACCGCGGTGTTGTGCGCATCGGACGAGATGGCGCTCGGGGTGCTCCTCGCCGCCGGGCAGGCCGGGTTGTCGGTGCCGGGGGACGTCTCCGTGATCGGGATCGACGGCCACGAGTACGGCGCCACCGTGGGCCTGACGACCGTGGCACAGGACCCGGAGGCGCAGGGGCGGGCAGCGGCGCGGGCAGTGCTGGCCGAGGTCGACGGCGGCGCTGCCGGAGCGATCGTCGCGGCGCCGGCGCACCTGGTGGTGCGGGGGACGACGGGGCCGCCGCCGGGGTGAGGGTGTGTGGTGGTGCGTGGGCGGGATCGACTCGGAACGACGTTCCCGATGTCGTACGACAACGGGAACGTCGTTCCGAGTCGGCGCAGGCCGAGTCGGCCCACGCCCGCCGCGGGTAGCGTCGCCCGCATGGAGGTCACGAAGTTCGAACACGCCTGCCAGATCCTGTCGGACGGCGACGCCCGCCTGGTGCTCGACCCGGGCAACTTCACCCGCCCCGTCGACGCGACCGGGGTCGTCGCGGTCGTCGTCACCCACGAGCACCCCGACCACGTCACGCCCGAGCAGCTGCACCGGGTCCTCGCCGCCAACCCCGACGCCGTCGTGTTCGGTCCCGAGGGCGTCCGTGCGGCGCTCGACGACTCCGGCATCGCGGTCGAGGTCGTCACCGACGGCGACCACCGCACCGTCGGCCCGTTCGAGCTCGACTTCCACGGCACGCGGCACCAGCTCATGCACTCCTCGGTGCCGATCGTCGACAACACCGGCGTGCTCGTGAACCGCACGCTCTTCCACCCCGGCGACTCGTACACCGACCCGGGCGTCCCCGTCGAGGTCCTCGCCGCACCCGTCGGTGCCCCGTGGCTCAAGGTCGCCGAGATGATGGACTACGTCGCCGCGATCGCCCCGGCCCGTGCCTACCCGATCCACGAGGCCACGCTCTCCGACGTCGGGTACGGCATGCACACCGGTCGGCTGCGCGAGGCGCTCACCCCGCACGGCGTGCTCGAGATCCTGCGGCCGGGGGAGTCCCTCACGATCTGAACGGGCGGGACCGCGCCGTGGTCGCTTCGTGAGCAGAATTGGTCGGGTGGGACCGACCGACGCGACCATTCCTGCTCACGAAGCGCGGCTCCGGACGTGCGCGCGGTCGGACGGGAGGCCCGTGGCGGGCCGCCACGCGCCTCCCGTCCGAGGGGCGGTCGCGTCCACGGCCACGCAACGGATGCGTGTGCAGGTTGCGACAGAACGCGCGTCGTTCGACCGGTGTTCCGTCGGAATCTGCACGTGCAACGAGCGCCGTATGCCGGGCGCGGCATGACGGCACACCCGGGCGACACGCCTCGTTTTGGCGCGATGCGCGGCTTGTGCAATACTTGTCGAGTTGTCGGAACGGCCCCATCGTATAGCGGCCTAGTACGCTGCCCTCTCACGGCGGTAACGCGGGTTCGAATCCCGCTGGGGTCACCACAGGTGACATGCTCCGAGTCCGACAACAGCCGCGGCCCCATCGTATAGCGGCCTAGTACGCTGCCCTCTCACGGCGGTAACGCGGGTTCGAATCCCGCTGGGGTCACCAGCACCACGAAACCCCCGACGAGCTCCGGCTCGCCGGGGGTTTCGTCGTCGTGTGCCAGGCTGCTTCCGTGTCCAGTGCCGTCCAGCTCATCCGGTCCGCAGCGCTCAGCCACGTCGCGGAGTACGCCGACGCGTCCTCCGTGGCGGCCGGGACACGGCTCGTGTTCCTCGCGGGTGCCTGTCCGCTCGACGAGCACGGCGCGACGGTCGCCGTCGGTGACGTGGCCGGGCAGGCCGCGCAGTGCATCGCGAACCTGCGGACGGCGCTCGCAGCCGCCGGCGCGGGTGTCGACGACCTCGTCCAGACGCGGGTGCTCGTCGCGACGACCGAGCAGCAGGACCTCGTCGCGGCCTGGAACGTCGTCCGCGCCGCGATGGGAGACCACGACGTGCCGAGCACGCTGCTCGGCGTGACCGTGCTCGGCTACGACGACCAGCTCGTCGAGGTCGAGGCGATCGCCGCCGTCGCCGCCGACTGAGCAGTACGCTGGACGGGTCGTCAGACCCGGCAGTGGGGCCTGCCGGACCCAACCGCGCACGAGGCGCCAACGGTCCCTATCCCGAGAACACCGCACGCGCGGAGACGATCCGGCGTGCTCGGCGATAGGAGTACCGATGACCGATGCGCGACCGCTGCACCTCCGCTGGCGCTTCCTCGCCCTCGTCGCGCTCGGCGGTGCGATCGGGACCGCGATCCGCGCACTGCTCGCCGAGGCGTTCCCCGGCCACGACGGCATCAGCTGGGTGATCCTCGTGATCAACGTCGTCGGGGCCTTCTGTCTCGGGCTCCTGCTCGAGGCGCTCGCGCTGCGAGGCCCCGACGTCGGCGGCCGCCGAACGCTCCGGCTGTTCGTCGGTACCGGCGTGCTCGGCGGCTTCACGACGTACAGCACGCTCGCCGACGACACCGCGCAGCTGCTCGACGCCGGCCGGTGGGGTGCGGGCAGCGGGTACGCACTGCTGTCCGTGGTCCTCGGGCTCGGCGCCGTCGCCCTCGGGATCGGGCTTGCCGGGCGGTTCCGACCGGCGTCGACCGGCCCGGACGGAGGCGCGTCGTGAACCCGCTCGACCTGCTGCTCGTCGCCGTCGGCGGGGGAGTCGGAGCCGCGCTCCGGTTCCTGCTCGACGGACTCGTCAAGACGCGCACGTCCCGTTCGCGGACTGCCGGGTTCCCGATCGGGACCGTGCTCATCAACGTGTCCGGATCGCTCGTCCTCGGCCTGCTCACCGGCCTCGGGCAGTCCGGCGCGATCCCGCTCCCGGCGGTCGCGGTGCTCGGGACGGGCATGATGGGTGGGTACACGACGTTCTCGACGGCGAGCGTCGAGACCGTCCAGCTCCTCCGATCCGGCAAGCCCCGGCTCGCCGTCCTGCACGGCCTCGGGATGCTCGTCGTCTCGGTCGGCGCAGCTGCGCTCGGCCTCTGGATCGGAAGGAACTCATGACCTCGGAACGCCCCGGCGAACTCGTCCTCGTCCGTCACGGAGAGACGGAGTGGTCGAAGAGCGGGCAGCACACCGGCCGCACCGACATCCCGCTGACGGACAACGGTGTCGAGCAGGCGAAGCGCGCCGGCCGGTACCTGGCCGACCGCTCGTTCGCGTTGGCCCTGTCGAGTCCGCTGCAGCGTGCCCGCGACACCGCGCACCTGATCGGCGTCGACCCCGAGCTCGACGAGGACCTGTACGAGTGGGACTACGGCGCGTACGAGGGGCTCACCACCCCGCAGATCAAGGTGCTGCGCCACGGGCCGTGGGACCTCTGGACCGACGGAGTACCTGCCGGTGACACACCCGGTGAGAACGCCGCCGAGGTCCGGGTCCGCGTCGAGCGCATCCTGAACCGCGCTCGTCCGGTGCTCGCCGAGGGGCAGGACGCCGTGTTCATCGCGCACGGCCACGTGCTGCGTGCCCTCGGCGCCGCGTGGATCCGGCTCGCGCCGCAGGACGGTGCCGTGCTGAAGCTCGGCACCGCCTCGGTCAGCGTCCTCGGCTACGAGCACGGCCGCCCGGTCATCGACGCCTGGAACATCCAGCCCCGCGACTGACGCGCCCGTTCCCTCCCCGAACGCGCGCGATGGTGGGTGGAATCGGGCATACCTGGTCAGAAGAAACGACCAGGTGTGCCCGGAACGACCAGGTACTCAGACCGTACGGATCGCGCTCGTGGCGCCGAGGGCACGGCCGCGCCGCCGCTCGATCGCGCGCCCCACGAACAGCAGCCCGACGCTGACGAGCGCACCGAGGGTGGTCTGCGCGACCCGGTCGAGCGCGAGGAGCTCCGGGGCCTCGGGCAGGCTCAGCCACGACACGGCGAGGGCGAGCGGCGTCAGGAACAGCAGGCAGACGGCGTAGTTCCGGGCGACGAAGATCTCCGCGAAGAACTGCCCCACGACGGCGATGACGACGATCCACCACGCCGACGGCTCGAGCAGCAGGATCCCGACGGCGATCACGGTGCCGCCGATCGTGCCGATGAAGCGCTGGAACGCCCGGATCACGGTGTGCCGCTGGCGGAGGGCCGGAAGGGTCGACACCACCGCGATGACGGCCCAGTACGGGTGCCCGAGCCAGGGGATGGTCGACGCCACCGCGCCGGCGACGAGGGACCCCACGACGTTGAGCGCCACGGTCTCCCACAGCGCGGCCGTGCGGAGGATGCCGAAGCCGCGCTCCTTGAGCGGCGCCAGGGGCCGGAACCGGTGCGGGGCGCGCGGGTGCCACACGTGCCGGATGACGAACCCGGACATCGCGACGAGCCACGCCCAGACGACCGAGCAGACGATGATCGTCGCGACGAGCGGGACGTCCGCGGGCCTGAGCGGCACGAGGGCGGAGACCACGAACGCGAACACGGGGAAGATCGGCTGCGCGGGGATCGTCCGCAGGGTCGACAGGGTGCAGACCGCGATGACGAGCACCACGACGAGTCCGGCCGCCTGCAACCAGAGCGGGGAACCGAGCAGGGCGACGCCGATGCCCGCGAACATGCACAGGGTCTGCAGCGCACCCGCGACGCCGGTGGTGACGGCGCGCTGCCGGTAGGGCTCGGTCGCCCCGAAGATCGCGGTGAAGCCGGCGAACATCGCGAACGCGGCGTAGCCCGGCATCCCGAGGGCGATGAGCAGCGCCAGTGGTGCACCGCCCGCGATCGCTGCGCGTGCCGCGCCCTCGAGGTTGATCGTCCGGGTCGAGTGCGCAGGTGTCGTCATGTCCCGACCATCTTCCCACCGCGACGGGTGTCGTCGAGTCGCCACGGGCCTCCCGGTCGACCGCCGCACCACGCGGCGAACGCGACGACGCGTTGGTATACCAATGGTAGAGTCGCCTGATCGTGCCGCGGTCGCGGCGCAACGACGAGAACGAGGGAGTCGAGCTCATGGGTAGGACGCTCGCCGAGAAGGTGTGGGACGACCACGTCGTGGTCAAGGGTGAGGACGGCAACCCGGACCTCCTCTACATCGACCTCCACCTCGTGCACGAGGTCACGAGCCCGCAGGCGTTCGACGGCCTGCGCCAGGCCGGCCGCCCGGTGCGCCGGCTGGACCTGACGATCGCGACCGAGGACCACAACACCCCGACGCTCGCCATCGACCGCCCCATCGCGGACCCGACGAGTCGGATCCAGATCGAGACCCTGCGCCGCAACTGCGAGGAGTTCGGGGTCCGCCTGCACTCCCTCGGCGACAAGGAGCAGGGGATCGTGCACGTCGTCGGCCCGCAGCTCGGCCTGACGATGCCCGGCATCACCGTCGTCTGCGGCGACTCGCACACCAGCACCCACGGGGCGTTCGGCGCGATGGCGTTCGGCATCGGCACCTCCGAGGTCGAGCACGTGCTGGCGACGCAGACCCTGCCGCTGAAGCCCTTCAAGACGATGGCGATCACGGTCGAGGGCACGCTGCGTCCGGGCGTGACCGCGAAGGACATCATCCTGGCGGTCATCGCGAAGATCGGCACCGGCGGCGGACAGGGCTACGTGCTCGAGTACCGCGGTTCCGCGATCCGTGCGCTCTCGATGGAGGGCCGGATGACGATCTGCAACATGTCGATCGAGGCCGGAGCCCGCGCCGGCATGGTCGCCCCCGACCAGATCACCTACGACTACGTCCAGGGCCGTGACCACGCCCCGACCGGTTCCGACTGGGACGACGCCGTCGCGTACTGGGACACCCTGGCGACCGACGACGACGCCGTGTTCGACGCCGAGGTCTTCATCGACGCGGACGAGCTCGAGCCCTTCGTCACCTGGGGCACCAACCCCGGCCAGGGTGTCTCGCTGTCCGAGAGCGTGCCCGACCCCGCCAGCTACAGCGACCCGAACGACCAGGCCGCCGCGCAGCGGGCCCTCGACTACATGGACATCGCCGCCGGCACCCCGATGAAGGACATCGCCGTCGACGCGGTCTTCATGGGCTCGTGCACGAACTCGCGCATCGAGGACCTGCGGGCGTTCGCGTCGATCATCCAGGGCCGCAAGAAGGCCGACGGCGTCCGGGTCATGGTCGTGCCGGGGTCCGCCCGCGTCCGGCTCGAGGCCGAGGCCGAGGGGCTCGACGTCGTGATCAAGGAGTTCGGCGCCGAGTGGCGGTTCGCCGGCTGCTCGATGTGCCTCGGCATGAACCCCGACCAGCTCGCACCGGGGGAGCGCTGCGCGAGCACGTCGAACCGCAACTTCGAGGGGCGCCAGGGCAAGGGTGGGCGCACCCACCTGGTGTCGCCGCTCGTCGCCGCCGCCACCGCGATCCGCGGCACGCTGTCCAGCCCGTGGGACCTGGAGAACTCCGAAGCGAACACCGTCCTGGAAGGGGCAGTCTGATGGACAAGATCACCACCGTCACCGGCATCGCCGCCCCGCTCAAGCGGTCGAACGTCGACACCGACCAGATCATCCCAGCGGTCTACCTCAAGCGCGTCACGAAGACCGGCTTCGAGGACGCCCTGTTCTCCGGCTGGCGGCAGGACCCCGCGTTCGTGCTGAACCAGCCCGAGTACCAGGGCGCGAAGGTGCTCGTCGCCGGTCCCGACTTCGGTACCGGTTCGTCGCGCGAGCACGCGGTGTGGGCGCTCCGCGACTTCGGCTTCGCGGTCGTGGTCTCGCCCCGGTTCGCCGACATCTTCAAGGGCAACGCGGGCAAGCAGGGCCTCGTCACCGCGATCGTGACCGAATCGGAAGTCGAGCGGCTCTGGGCCGAGATCGAGCGGAACCCGGGGGTGTCGGCGACCGTGGACCTGGTGGCGCAGCGCGTGTCGCTCGGGGATGTGGACGTCCCCTTCGAGATCGACGCTTACACTCGTTGGCGGTTGATGGAAGGGCTCGACGACATCGGGCTCACCCTCCGTGACGAGACCTCGATCACGGAGTTCGAATCCCGCCGCTCCAGTTGGCGGCCGAAGACATTGCCGGTGAAGTAGTGAACTCTCTCGTACAGGACGCAGCGGCCGCAGGGGCGCGCGTGGGCCTCAAGTCGGACGAGATCGTCATCCGCGGGGGCAAGCCGCTCGTGGGGCGCATCGAGGTCCGCGGGGCGAAGAACCTCGCGACCAAGGCCATGGTGGCGTCGCTGCTCGGTGACACCCCGTCGATCCTCAAGGACGTCCCGGACATCTCCGACGTCAAGGTCGTCCGTGGGCTGCTCGAGGTGCACGGCGTGCGCATCACCGATCCTGCACGAGGCGAGCTCATCCTCGACCCGGCCAACGTCGAGTCGGCGCACTTCGCCGAGATCGACGCCCACGCCGGCTCGAGCCGCATCCCGATCCTGTTCTGCGGCCCGCTGCTGCACAAGCTCGGTGAGGCGTTCATCCCCGACCTCGGTGGCTGCCGCATCGGCGACCGCCCGATCGACTTCCACCTCGACGCGCTCCGCGCCATGGGTGCCGTCGTCGACAAGCAGGTCAACGGCATCCACCTGACGGCTCCGAACGGGCTGAAGGGCGCGTCCATCGAGCTGCCGTACCCGAGCGTCGGCGCGACCGAGCAGGTCCTGCTGTCGTCCGTCCTGGCGACCGGCGTCACGGAGCTGCGGAACGCGGCGATCGAACCCGAGATCATGGACCTCATCGCGATCCTGCAGAAGATGGGCGCGATCGTGTCCGTCGAGCCGAACCGCGTGATCTTCATCGAGGGCGTCGAGTCGCTGCGCGGCTACACGCACCGTGCGATCAACGACCGCAACGAGGCAGCCAGCTGGGCCTCCGCTGCGCTCGCCACCGACGGCGACATCTTCGTCGAGGGGGCGAACCAGCAGGAGCTCATGACGTTCCTCAACGTCTTCCGCAAGGTCGGCGGCGGCTTCGACGTGCAAGAGGACGGCATCCGCTTCTACCGTGAGCGCGACACCCTCAAGCCCGTCGTCATCGAGACCGACGTGCACCCCGGCTTCATGACCGACTGGCAGCAGCCGCTCGTCGTGGCGCTGACCCAGGCCGAGGGGCAGAGCATCGTGCACGAGACCGTGTACGAGAACCGCTTCGGCTTCACCGACGCACTGAACGAGATGGGCGCCGACATCGTCGTCCACAAGGAGGGGCTGCCCGGGCACGACCGCCGTGTCGCCCGTCGCCCGTTCGAGCAGGCCGCGGTCATCACCGGTCCGACGACGCTGCACGCGGCGAACGTCCGGGTCCCCGACCTCCGCGGTGGCTTCAGCCACCTCATCGCGGCGCTGACCGCCGACGGCGAGTCCCACATCACCAACGTCGGCATCATCAGCCGCGGCTACGAGCACTTCATCCCGAAGCTGCGGAAGCTGGGCGCCGACTTCGACTTCGCGGGTTAGTCGCGGTGTCGGTTCCGCAGCCGGGTGACGGTCCGTCGCGTCCGGGTGACGGCCCGTCGCGTCCGGGTGACGGCCCGTCGCGCCAGGGCGATGGCCGGGAGGCCCGTGGTGCGTCCGCCGTGCAGGTCGCGACCGGCCTGCCGGTGCGTGGACGGCGTTGGAAGCGCGGGGAGCTCAACCCCGCGTTCCGCATCGTGGCGTCGATCGTCATCCCGACGTTCCGGTTCTCGTCGAACTACCACTGGTACGGCCCGAACCGCCTGCCGGCGGACGGTGCCTTCGTGCTCGCGCCGAACCACTTCACGAACATCGACCCGCTGGTCGTCGGCACCGCCGTCTACATCAGTCGGCGGGCCCCGCGGTTCCTGGCCAAGGCCTCGCTGTTCAAGGTGCCCGTCTTCGGCAAGCTCATGTCCGGCATGGGCCAGATCCCGGTCGAGCGCTCCGGCCGCACCCGGTTGAGCGACCCGCTCGGTGGCGGGCGATCGCTCATCGAGCAGGGCGGGGCGATCATCGTCTACCCCGAGGGCACGCTCACCCGCGACCCCGACCTGTGGCCGATGCGCGGCAAGACCGGTGCGGTCCGCATCGCGCTCGAGAACGACGTGCCGCTGATCCCGATGGCCCACTGGGGCACGCAGGGCATCATGGCGCGCTACTCGAACAAGCTCCGCCTGTTCCCGCGGTCGCGCGTGGACGTCATCGTCGGCGACCCCGTCGACCTGTCCGCCTACCGTGGCCGGCCGATCGACCAGCAGATGCTGACCGAGGCCACCGACCTGCTCATGCAGCGCATCACGGCGCTGCTCGAGCAGCTCCGTGGTGAGCCGGCCCCGAAGACCCGCTGGGACCCAGCGGCGAACAACCAGAAGGAGACCGGCCGGTTTGAGTGACCTCCGCCCGCACGACGATCGTCCCGACCCCGTCGCCGCAGCGCCGGGTGCCTTCGACACCGCCGCGATCCGGGTGGTGATGCAGTCGACCGACAAGCCCCGCGTGGCGGTCATCGGTGCCGGCAGCTGGGGCACCACGTTCGCGAAGGTGCTCGCCGAGGGCGGTGCCTCCACGGTCGTGTGGGCCCGTCGTCCCGAGGTCGCCCGCGAGATCACCGAGACGAAGCGGAACTCCGACTACCTGCCCGGCATCAACCTGCCCCGCACCCTCACGGCGTCGACGTCGCTCGAGCAGGTGCTCGACGGCGCCACCCAGGTGTACGTGTCGGTGCCGTCGCAGACCCTGCGCTCGAACCTCGACGCGATCCGCGAGCTCCTGCCTGCCGGTGTTCCCGTCGTCAGCCTGATGAAGGGCGTCGAGAAGAGCACCGGCCTGCGGATGAGCGAGGTCCTGCTCCAGGGACTCGGCATCGACCAGGACCGCATCGCCGTCGCGAGCGGGCCGAACCTGGCGCTCGAGATCGCTCGCCGGCAGCCGACCGCCGCCGTGGTGTCGTCCTCCTCGCTGGAGACTGCCACCGCCGTCGCCGCCGTCGCCACGAACCCGTACTTCCGGTCGTTCATCAACACCGACGTCATCGGCACCGAGTTCGGCGGCGTGCTGAAGAACCTCATCGCCGTCGCGATCGGCATCGTCGACGGCGTCGGTTACGGCGAGAACACCAAAGCGTCGATCATCACGCGCGGGCTTGCCGAGATGACCGAGTTCGCGGTGTCGCTCGGCGCGCAGCCGTCGACCCTGTCGGGGCTCGCGGGCCTCGGCGACCTCATCGCCACCTGCCAGTCGCCGCTGTCCCGGAACAACACCGCCGGGCGCCTGCTCGGGCAGGGGTACCGGTTCGACGAGGTCGTGCGGCAGATGAACCAGACCGCCGAGGGCCTGGCGTCCGTCGCACCGATCCTCGAGCTCGCCGCCGCGAACGGCGTCGACATGCCCATCGTCAGCCAGGTCGGCGAGGTCCTCGCCGGTAGGCTCGATCCGCGCAACATCGCGCCGCACCTCACCGAGACCGACGAGCCCCAGGGCGAGTGACCGGTCCCGCACCGAGTCACGAAGGGACTCCCGTGCCCACGATCCCCGAGGGAACCGACGTTCCCACGACCACCGTCGCCGTCCTGTTCGGCGGGCGCTCGAGCGAGCACGAGATCAGCTGCGTGACCGCTGGCGGCATCATGGACGTCGTCGACCGCACCGAGTACGAGATCGTGCCGATCGGCATCACGAAGGACGGCGCGTTCACGCTGCAGTCCGACGACCCCTCGCAGTGGGCGATCCGTGACGGCTCCCTGCCGACCGTGCCCGACAACGGCACGCGTGTGGCGTTCCCGACCTCGCCGGCGACGAACGAACTCGTCGTCTCGCACCCGGACGGCTCGGTCACGACCGTCGCGGTCGACGTGGTGTTCCCGATCCTGCACGGTCCGTTCGGCGAGGACGGCACGATCCAGGGCCTGCTCGAGATCGCTGGTCTGCCGTACGTCGGTGACGGCGTGCTCGCGAGCGCCCTGGCGATGGACAAGCACGTCGCGAAGGCCGTCCTCGAGCACGCCGGTCTGCGGGTCGCTCCCTGGACGACCGTGCTCCGCCGTGAATGGGCGGCCGCCCCGGTCGACGTCGCCGAGACGATCGCGGCGCACGGCTGGCCGCTGTTCGTGAAGCCGGCACGCGCCGGGTCGAGCATGGGCGTCTCGCGCGTCGACGGGCCCGACGAGCTCGGCGCCGCGATGGACCTGGCGTTCGAGCACGACTCCAAGGTGATCGTCGAACCCCGCGTCATCGGCCGCGAGGTCGAGGTCGCCGTGCTCGAGGGCCGTGACGGTGCGCCGCGCACGAGCCTGCCCGGCGAGATCGTCGTGGCCGAGGACGGCTTCTACGACTTCGCGTCGAAGTACCTCGGTGGCGACGAGTCGCTGCTGTGCCCGGCGCCGCTCACCGAGGCGCAGACCGACGAGATCCGGTCGATCGGTGCCCGTGCGTTCGAGGCCATCGGCGGATCCGGGCTCGCCCGCGTCGACTGCTTCCTGACCGACGACGGCTTCGTCGTGAACGAGGTCAACACGATGCCCGGGTTCACCCCGCTGTCGATGTACCCGCGCTGCTGGGCGGCGTCGGGTGTGTCCTACGGCGAGCTGGTCAGCGAGCTCATCGAGCTGGGGCGCGCCGCCGTCCGCTGACGCTCAACGGGGTCGGGGCGTGTCAGCCCTGCACGTCGGACGGGTCCAAGCACTTGTGGCCGTCCTTCGGCAGGGTCGACACCGCCGTCGCGATGTCCTGCAGCACCGCGCTGCCGGTCTTCGACGTGTCGACGACGACCTGCACCGCCGGGGACCGTCCGAACGTCGTGTAGACGATCTGCTTGCCGCGGTCGTCGCGGATCCAGTCGACCGCCCCGAGCGTGAAGCACGGCAGGTCGGACACGGTCGGCACGGCCACGCCGCAGTGGTACAGCGCGGCCTCGGGCTCGCCCCACGCCGCGGTGGACTGCGCGTTCGTGTTCCGCAGGTCGTACGTCGAGTCGACGGTCGCGGGCAACCGCACCTGTGCTGCCGCGCACGCCGCTGCGTTCGCGGAGGGTGCCGCGCTCATGCCGACGGAGTTGGTGCACCCGGTCAGCCCTGCCGCGAGGGCGATCACGACCCCCGCGATCGCGAGGGTGCGAGGGGTGCGGCGCGCGGTGTCCATCGCGGTCCAGGCTACCGTTCTCGTGTGGACGCGACGTACGACGCCTGGGCCGGACCGACCGTGGGGGAGCTCGGCGAGCTGGTCGTCCTCGACCGGATCACGAGCCGGCTGCCGACGGGCTCGCCGCTCGTGGGGCCCGGGGACGACTGCGCCGTCGTCGCCGCTCCCGACGGCCGGTTCGTCGTGACGACGGACATGATGGTGCACGGCCCGGACTTCCGGTGGGCGTGGTCCTCGCCCGCGGACGTCGGTTGGAAGGCCGCCGCGACGAACCTCTCCGACGTCGCGGCGATGGGTGCGGTGCCGAGTGGCCTCGTCATCGCCCTCGCCGCACCGCAGGACACCCCCGTGGCGGTGCTCGAGGGCATCGCGGACGGCTTCCGCCTCGCCGTCGACGCCCTCGCGCCCGGCTGTGGAGTGGTCGGCGGCGACCTCTCCACCTCGGCGACCTTCACGGTGGCGGTGACGGCGTTCGGCGACCTCGGTGGCCTGGCCCCGGTGCTCCGGTCAGGAGCTCGTGGGGGCGACGTCGTGGCGGTCTCCGGCGAACTCGGTCGCGCTGCCCGCGGGCTCGCACGGCTCTTCCGCGACGGCGTGGACGCGCAGGGCGAGCCGGACCGTGCAACGACGGTGGCGAGCGGTGCGGACGCCGATCCCGACGTCGGCCGCCAGCGCCGACCCGTGCCCCCGATCACGGACGGGCCGCGCGCCGCCGCGGCCGGGGCGACGGCGATGCTCGACCTGTCCGACGGCCTGGCGATCGACGCCGGGCGGCTGGCCCGTGCGAGCCGGGTGACGCTCGACCTCGATGCCGACGCCCCGCTCGACGAGGTCGCGCTGCACGGTGGCGAGGACCACGGCCTGCTCGCGACCTTCCCCGCCGAGGCCCCGCTGCCGGGTGGCTTCCGCCGCATCGGAGTCGTGCGCGACCGCGGTGACGCGGACCTGCTGCGCGCCGGAGCCCCGGTGCCGACGACCGGCTGGGACCCCTACGCCGACTGGGACGGTGCCGCCGGCTGACCCGCCCGGCCCGGTCGTCGACCCGGTACGACACCATCGACGTCGTGCGACGTCGATCATGTCGTTCTGAGTCGCCCGCGCGGCTCAGCCCGCGGCGGCCACGGCTTCCCACGCCACGGTCTCGCCGTAGCTGCGCTTGCTGAACGGCTCGAGCCCAGCGGGCCACGTCGGTTCGGCGGAGCGCTTGCTCCGCTCGACGACCACCACGGCACCGGCGGTCAACCGCGGCACGAGCGTCTCGAGCACCTCGGCGATCTCGTGCTCGGTCACGTCGTACGGCGGATCGATGAAGACCAGGTCGAACGTGCGCACGGTCCCGCGCAGGTACCCGAGCACCGGCTGCGGCTGCACGTCGATCCGCACCCCGGGGATCCGCTGCTGCACGGCCTTCGCGTTCGCCCGGCACGCCTGCGCTGCGGCCGACGCGCGGTCGACCAACACGACCTCGACCGCACCGCGCGACGCCGCTTCGAGCCCGAGGGCACCGGTGCCGGCATAGAGGTCCGCGACGGAGGTGTCGTCGACGAGCCCACGGGCCTCGAGCGACGAAAACAGCGCCTCGCGCACCCGGTCGCTCGTCGGCCGGGTGCCGGACTTCGGCACACGGAGCGTCGTGTTGCCGGCGGCGCCGGCGATGATGCGGGTCATGCAGCCACCGTATCGGCCGACGACACCGTCCACAGGCCGGACGGGAGGCACGTGGCACGTCGGTCGTGCCCGGTACCGTGGTGTCCGTGGTCACCACCGGAACCCCCGCTGCGCCGGCAGCGCCCGACCTCGGTCCGGCGCCCCTCGACGCGCGGCTCGCGAACGTGCTCGGTGGTCGGACCGCGTCCGCGATCGAGAAGGCGTTCGGCCACCGCACGGTGGGGGAGTTCCTCGAGCACGCACCCCGGCGCTACGCCGAGCGCGGTGCCCTGACGGCGCTCGACTCCCTGGCGATCGGTGAGCCGGTCACCATCGTGGCCGAGGTCGTCGACGTCCGCGAGCGCACGATGCGCGCCCGTCGCGGATCGATCCTCGAAGCGAAGATCGGCGACGGCAAGGGGCTGCTCACCCTGACGTTCTTCAACCAGGGCTGGCGCACCAAGGACCTGGTGCCCGGTGCCCGCGGCATCTTCTCCGGCAAGGTCAGCGACTACCGCGGTGCTCGCCAGCTCGCCCACCCGGACTACGAGCTCTTCGACCCCGACGACCCCCGCGCCACGGCCGAACCGGGTTCGGACGAAGCGATCCGGTGGTCGCGGCAGCCGATCCCGATCTACCCGGCGACGGCCTCGCTCACCTCGTGGCAGATCGCGAAGTCGATGGGCATCGTGCTCGACACCCTGCCGGACCTGCCCGACCCGGTACCGGCCTCGGCGCGCAGCCGGCTCGACCTCGTCCCGTTCCGTCGGGCACTCGAGCTCCTCCACCGCCCCGAGAAGGTCGCGGACTTCAAGCGCGCGCAGGACGCCCTGCGCTACCGCGAGGCGTTCGTGCTGCAGACCGCCCTGGTGCAGCGCCGGATCCGCGCCCGACGCACCGCGGCGACCCCGCGGGTGGCTGCTCCCGGTGGCATCCTCGAGCGCTTCGACGCCACCCTGCCGTTCACCCTGACCGACGACCAGCGTGCCGTCGGTGCCGAGATCGACACCGACATCGCCCGCACCTGGCCGATGCACCGGCTGGTGCAGGGCGAGGTCGGCTCGGGCAAGACCCTCGTGGCCATCCGCGCCATGCTCACGGTGGCCGAGTCCGGTGGGCAGTCCGCGCTCATCGCCCCGACCGAGGTGCTGGCCGCGCAGCACCTGCGGTCCATCGTGAAGTTCCTCGGACCGGACCTCGCGGCCGAGCTCCGTCCGGTGATCCTGACCGGGTCGCAGTCCACCGACGAACGCCGACGGGCCCTGCTCGCCGCGGCGTCGGGCAGCTCGCGGCTCGTGGTCGGCACCCACGCCCTGCTCGGCGACCGCGTCGACTTCGCCGAGCTCGGGCTCGTGGTCGTCGACGAACAGCACCGCTTCGGCGTCGAGCAGCGTGAAGCGCTCCGGACGAAGGGCGCCACCCCGCCGCACGTCCTGGTGCTCACCGCCACCCCGATCCCACGCACCGTCGCGATGACGGTGTTCGGTGACCTCGACGTCTCGACGATCACCGGGCTGCCCTCCGGTCGTGCGGGCGTCGAGACCTTCACCGTCCCGCTGGCGGAGCACCCCGGGTGGGAGTCCCGCATCTGGTCCCGGATGGCAGAGGAGCTCGACAAGGGGCGTCAGGCCTTCGTGGTCTGCCCCGCCATCGACGACGCCCACGCCGAGGACGACGGCGAACCCGCGCCCGCCGAGTCCGAGGACGACGCCCCCAAGCGCGCCCCGGCGACGGTGCTCGCCACCGCCGAGCGGATGCGCACGATGCCCGTGCTCGAAGGCCGACGGATCGCGGTGCTGCACGGCCGGATGACGGCGGAGGAGAAGGACCGCGTGATGACGTCCTTCGCCGCCGGCGACCTGGACGTCCTCGTCGCCACGACCGTGATCGAGGTCGGTGTCGACGTGCCGAACGCCGCGATGATGGCCGTGCTCGACGCCGATCGCTTCGGCGTCTCCCAGCTGCACCAGCTGCGCGGCCGCATCGGCCGTGGGCAGTGGGCGGGCGTCTGCCTGCTCGTCACCACCGCCGAGCTCGAGACCACCTCGCGGGAACGCGTCGACGCGGTGTCCGCCTCGGACGACGGCTTCGAGCTCGCCCGGGTCGACCTCGAGCTCCGGCGCGAGGGCGACGTGCTCGGCGAGCGGCAGTCGGGCGGCCGGTCGTCACTGAACCTGCTGCGCGTGGTCGAGCACGCCGACCTCATCGTGGACGCCCGTGGCGAAGCCGAGCGGGTCCTCGAACCCGATCCCGAGCTCGACGGGTCCCCGGCCCTGCGTGAGGCACTGGCACGCCGCCTCGACGAGTCCGACGCGGCGTTCCTCGGCAAGAACTGACCCCGGGCCGGACGCACCGGCACGGACCGGTATCGTCGCTGCCATGGCGCAGATCGCGGTGGTCCCCGGTTCATTCGACCCCGTCACGCTCGGGCACCTCGACGTCATCGGTCGAGCCGCCGGGCTGTTCGACGAGGTGCACGTGCTCGTGGTGCACAACCCGGACAAGAAGCCCGCGATGTTCGAGGCGGTCGACCGCGTCCGGCTCATCGAGGAGTCCCTGGCCGAGGTCGGCACGCCGGGAACGGTCCGGGTCGGGGAGTGGACCTCCGGGCTCCTCGTCGACTACTGCCGGCAGGTCGGAGCGAAGGTGCTCGTCAAGGGCGTGCGATCGGGCGAGGACGTCGCCTACGAGACCCCGATGGCGATCATGAACCGGCACCTCGCCGACGTCGAGACCGTGTTCCTGCTGCCCGACGCCTCGCGCTCCCACGTGTCGAGCTCGCTCATCCGCCAGGTGTCGACGCTCGGCGGCGACGTCACCCCCTACGTGCCGAAGGCCGTGGCGGCAGCCCTCGCCGCACGCTGAGCCGCGACTGAGTCGCGCCTGAGTCGTCCGCCGAGCCGGAAGCCCAGCCGGCCGACGCGCGGACACACCCCTGCCTGCCTCGACTCTCGGCTGCGTTCACGCTAGGGTTGACGATCGTGTCTTCCCACGTGAACAGCCCCTACGCCCTGCGCGTGCGCGACCTGGCGCACCGTCCGGGCGAGATGCGCGAGCACTCGCTCGACATCGTGGTGCCGGACGCGCTGGGAGCCGGTGTGATCGCGGTGCGCGAAGGTGCTCCGCTGCGCATCGACCTGCGGCTCGAGGGCCTGCACGAGGGTGTCCTGGTGTCCGGTCACGCCTCGGCCGACGCGACGGGGGAGTGCTCGCGCTGCCTCATCGACATCAGCGAACCCGTCGAGGTCGATTTCGCCGAGCTGTTCGCGTATGATGCCTCGGAGGATTTCGACTTCTTCGTTCGCGATGACCACGTGGACTGCGAACAGGTCGTTCGAGATGCGGTGGTGCTGGCGCTGCCGTTCCAGCCGGTCTGCCGACCGGACTGCCCAGGCCTCGACCCGGTGACGGGCGAGCGACTGGCCGACCTCGATGAGCAGCCCGTTCACGAGACCCTGGACCCGCGCTGGGCAGCCCTGACCGGCATCCAGCTCGAAGCAGCCGAGCGTGCCGCCCACGGCGACACCACCGACACGAAGACCACCGAGGGCGAGGAGCGGGCCGAGGCCGAGTAGGCCCCGACACCGCCAGCCCCGTACCGACCACCGACCAACCGAAAGAGATTCACCATGGCCGTTCCCAAGCGCAAGCAGTCCCGTGCGAACACGCACGCCCGTCGTTCGCAGTGGAAGGCCACGCCGATCCAGCTCGTCAAGACGATCGAGAACGGTCAGGTCACCTACAGCCTCCCGCACCGCGCGAAGGTCGTCGAGGACTCGGCCGGCACCCCCCTGTACATGGAGTACAAGGGCCGCAAGGTCGCCGACGTCTGATCGGACCGAACGCATGACGACGACGTCCGGCGCCACGGGGTCCCGCCCCGTGGGGCCGGACGTCGTTCGTCTGCAGGGCCAGCTCGGGGTCGACATCGACCTCGAGCTGCTCCAGCTCGCCCTGACACACCGCTCCTACGCCTACGAGCACGGGGGCATCAAGCACAACGAGCGCCTCGAGTTCCTCGGCGACTCGATCCTCGGCCAGGCCGTGACCGTGAAGCTCTACCGGTCCTTCCCCGACCTCGACGAGGGTGACCTCGCGAAGCGTCGCGCCAGCCTGGTGTCGACGGTCGCACTGGCCGAGATCGCCCGGATGATCGGGCTCGGCCAGTACCTGCGCCTCGGCAAGGGCGAGGAGCAGACCGGCGGCCGCGACAAGTCGTCGATCCTCGCCGACACCGTCGAAGCCGTCATCGGTGCCACCTACCTGTCCGCGGGCCCCGACCCGGCGACCGACCTGGTGCTCCGCCTGGTCGAGCCACTGATGATCGACCCCGACCGTTTCGGTGCCGCGATGGACCCGAAGACGAGCCTGCAGGAGCTCGCGGCGAGCCTGTCGCTCGGCAACCCGGCCTACCGCGTCACCGAGACCGGCCCGGACCACGACAAGACCTTCAGCGCGACCGTCGTCCTGCAGGGCGAGGACATCGCCGTCGGCACCGGCTCGAGCAAGAAGGCCGCCGAGATGTCCGCGGCGCTCGACGCCTGGACCCGGCTGTCCGGCCGAGCGGCCTGACCGCGTGCCCGAACTCCCCGAGGTCGAGGTCGTCCGCGCCGGCCTCGAACCCGCGGTCAGCGGCGCTCGGGTGCTGCACGTCGACGTCGTGGACGAGCGCGCGCTCACCCGGCACGACGGCCCGGCCGAGGACTTCGCCGACCGCCTGACCGGTCGCACCATCGCCGCAGCGGTCCGTCGGGGCAAGTTCCTCTGGATGCCGTTGCAGCCCGAGCACGAGGGCGACCGGCCCGAAGCGCTCGTCGCCCACCTCGGCATGAGCGGCCAGATCCTGCTCGGCCGCGATCGACCGGCGGCGAAGCACCGCCGCATCCGCATCGACGTGCAACCCGCCGGCACCGACCGCGACGGCACCGCCGAACCCGCGGTCGAGCTCGAGTTCGTCGACCAACGCACCTTCGGCTCGATGGCGATCGACGCGATGGTGCCGACGGTGGACGGCGCCCCGGCCGGGTTCGCCGGGCACGTCGACGCATCGGACCCCGACGCCGCATGGCGCCGGAGCGTGCCGCAGCAGGTGTCGCACATCGCCCGCGACCCGCTCGACCCCGCGTTCGACGACGACCGCTTCACCGCCATCGCCCGGAAGCGTTCGAGCGGCATCAAGCGGATCCTGCTCGACCAGGGCGTCGTGAGCGGCATCGGCAACATCTACGCCGACGAGTCCCTCTGGGCTGCGAAGCTGCACTACGACCGACCGGCCGAGCGGCTGACCCGTGCCGACCTCGCACGCCTGCTGCACGAGGTGCGCAGTGTCCTCCGGCGTGCGCTCGAGGACGGCGGGACGAGCTTCGACGCCCAGTACGTCAACGTCAACGGGCAGTCCGGGTACTTCTCGCAGCGTCTGAACGTCTACGGCCAGCAGGGGAAGCCCTGCCCCCGCTGCGGCACGACGATCGTGCGCGAGGCCTTCATGAACCGGTCGAGCCACATCTGCCCCGTGTGCCAACCGCGTCCCCGCGCCCGTACGCGTTAGCCTGGCGCCCAGCAGCACAGCCCAGCAGCGGCCCCGCCGCAGCACGCGTGAGCACACCCGGAGACCGCATGTACTTGAAGAGCCTGACCATCAAGGGGTTCAAGTCCTTCGCGCAGCCGACGACGTTCGCCTTCGAGCCGGGCGTCACGTGCATCGTCGGCCCGAACGGCTCGGGCAAGTCCAACGTCGTCGACGCCCTGGCCTGGGTGATGGGGGAGCAGGGGGCGAAGACCCTGCGCGGCGGCAAGATGGAGGACGTCATCTTCGCGGGCACCTCGACCCGCGGGCCGCTCGGCCGTGCCCAGGTGCTGCTGACGATCGACAACACCGACGGGCTGCTGCCGATCGACTACTCCGAGGTGACGATCGCGCGCACCCTGTTCCGCAACGGCGGCAGCGAGTACGCCATCAACGGCGAGAACTGCCGACTGCTCGACGTGCAGGAACTCCTGAGCGACACCGGCCTCGGCCGCGAGATGCACGTCATCGTCGGGCAGGGGCAGCTCGACAAGGTCCTGCACGCCACCCCGGAGGACCGCCGCGGTTTCATCGAGGAAGCGGCAGGCATCCTGAAGCACCGTCGCCGCAAGGAGAAGACCCTCCGGAAGCTCGACGCGATGCAGACGAACCTGACACGCCTGTCCGACCTCGCGGGCGAGATCCGGCGCCAGCTGAAGCCGCTCGGCCGCCAGGCCGAGGTCGCCCGCAAGGCCCAGTCCGTCGCCGCCGTCGCGCGGGACGCCAAGGCCCGCATCCTCGCCGACGACGTCGTCCGGCTGCGCCGCGAACTGCACGACCACCAAGAGGTCGAGGCGGGCCGCAAGTCCGAGCGCATCGTCCTGACCGAGCGACTCGACCAGACCCGGGTCCGCCAGCAGCACGTCGAGCAGAGCATGGTCGGCGACGACGTCGACCGCGCCCGGACCGTGGTGCACCGCCTGGAGAGCGTGCAGGAGCGCCTGCGCGGGCTGTCCAGCCTGGCGAACCAGCGGCTGATGTTCCTGGCGCAGCAGGCCGACGCCCCGCAGCAGGGCCCCTCGATCACCCCGGAGCGGGTGGCCGGTGTCCGTGCCGAAGCCGATCGGCTCGCCGCCCGCGCCGACGAGATGCAGGGCGGCTCTGCGGAGACCGCCCGTGCGGTGCAGGCCGCACGTGACGCGCTCGACGCCCTCGACGAACGCATCGCCGCGCAGGCCGCCCGCGTCTCGCAGCACGACCTCGAGGCGCAGCGGCTGGCGAACGCCGTCGACGTGGCCCGGTCGAAGCGCGGGTCCACGGTGGCGGACCGTGAGCGTCGCGGGCGGGCCCTCGCCGAGGCGGGCGAACGCGCCGAGCGTGCGACCGCGGCCCTCGCCGAACTCGGCACCGATCCGTCCGAGGGCGTCGACGACGAGGCCCTCGCCGCCATGCTCCAGGCGGCTCGTGCGCAGCTGGAGGCCGCGCAGGCCGCACGCGACGTGCAGCGCGACCGGCTGCACGCCCTCGAGCGCGAGCGGGACGCCCTCGACGCGCGGGTCGCGGCGCTCGGCATGTCGATCGACGTCCGCGACGGTTCGCAGGCGCTCATCGACGCCGGACGCGCGGGCATCGTCGGGCGTCTGGCCGACGCGCTCACGGTGGTGCCCGGGTTCGAGGGCGCCGTCGCCGTCGCGCTCGACGGGCTCGCGGACGCTGTCCTCGCCGACGACCGGTCGGTCGCGCTCGATGCCGTCGACCACGCCCGCTCCGCGGACATCGGACGCATCGACGTCGTCGTCGCGGACGCCGAGGTCCTCCCCACGGACCTGCCGGACACGCTGCCGGCCGGCGTCCGTCGGGCCCTCGACCTGGTGCAGGGCCCGCCGGCGATCGCCGCGATCCTGCGGAACACCCTGATCGCGGACGTCCCGGAGAGCGAGGGCGGGCACGCGGATGCGCACTCTGGCACGCTCGACCTGGAGGCCGTGCTCGCCGCCGCCCCGCACGCGACGGTCGTCACGCGGTCCGGTGACCTCGTGCGCGCCGTCCGCGTCACCGGCGGCGGGGAACGCGTGACCTCGAGGATCGAGCTCGTCGCGGAGCGCGACGACGCCGTGACGCGACGCGACGCCATCAGGGCGGACGCCGAGGACGCAGCCACGGGCCTCCAGGCAGCACGCACCGCCGTCGAGGACGCACGCCGCCGTGCGGACGAGGCCGACGCGGCATCCCGCGCGCACGCGAAGGCGACGGCCGAGTACGACCGGGCCAGCGCCTCGACGCGGGCGAAGGCCGAGAACGCGGCGGCCGAGGTGGAGCGCCTGCGTGCCGCCCTCGCCGAGACCGACGGCGCCGTCGAGCTCGTCGACGCCGCCCTGGCAGAGGCCGAGGCGGCGCACCGCGCGTTCACCGAGCAGGAGCGGCCCGTCGTCGACGCCTCTGAGCGTCCGGGCCTGCAGGACGCACTCGAGGCCGCACGCGCCGCCGAGGTCGAGCAGCGCATCCAGGTGCAGACCGTGCGCGAGCGCGTCCGCGCCGAACGGCACCGCGCCGACCAGCTCGAACGCCAGCTCGAGGCCGAGCGCGCGGCGGCAGAGGAAGCAGCGCGTCGTGCGGTGATCCGCCGCGGGCAGATCGAGACCGCCGAAGCCGTCCTCGCCGACCTGCCGGGCGTGCTGGGCGCCGTCGACCGGTCGCTGGCCGAGGCGCGCGTGCAGCTCGCGACCGAGGAGTCCGAACGGTCGAAGCGCAACACCGAACTGCAGGCGATCCGGAACGAGGAGCGCGAGCTCCGCGACCGGCTGCAGGCCATCACCGACGGCGTCCACTCGCTCGAGATGGAGATCTACGAGAAGAAACTGCACGTGTCGGGCGTGCTCGACCGGGCGCTGAGCGACCTCGGGTTGACCGAAGCCGTGCTCGTCACCGAGTACGGGCCGACCGTGCCGGTGCCGGTCGACGTGCTGGTGGACCCGCGGGTGCTGGCTCGGAAGCACCGCGACGCCGAGCGCGCGGCGGCTGCCGCGGCGGCTGCCGCTGCGGGCCTCGACGAGCCGGCGGATGCTGACACGGTGCCGGTCGACAGCGACACGGCGCCGGTCGGCGATGCCGACACCGACACCGCCCCAGACGACGGCACGGCGGACCTCGACACCAGCCCCGGCGACGACACCGTGGCGCTCGTCGAGCTCGCGTCGACCCTGCCCGGCGGCCCCGCCCTGCCCGAGTTCGACGTCACCGACGAGGTCGACCCCGACGACGTCGAGACCGTGCCGTACGTCCGCGCCGAGCAAGAGCGCCGCCTGCAGGCCGCCGAACGCGACCTCGGCCGCCTCGGCAAGGTGAACCCGCTCGCGCTCGAGGAGTTCCAGGCGCTCGAGCAGCGGCACGCGTTCCTCGCCGAGCAGCTCGAGGACCTGCAGAAGACCCGCACCGACCTGATGACGATCATCGACGAGCTCGACACGAAGATGCAGACGATCTTCGAGTCGGCGTTCAACGACACGAAGGACGCCTTCGACGTCATCTTCCCGATCCTGTTCCCGGGCGGCTCCGGCTCGATCAACCTCACCGACCCGACCGACCTGCTCGGCACCGGGATCGACGTGCAGGTGAAGCCCGCCGGCAAGAAGATCGACCGCCTGACGCTGCTGTCCGGCGGCGAGCGGTCCCTGGCCGCGGTGGCGTTGCTCGTCGCGATCTTCACCGCACGACCGTCGCCGTTCTACATCATGGACGAGGTCGAGGCCGCCCTCGACGACGCCAACCTCGGCCGCCTGCTGACGGTGTTCGAGCGGCTCCGCGAGTCCTCGCAGCTCATCGTCATCACGCACCAGAAGCGCACGATGGAGATCGCCGACGCCCTGTACGGGGTGTCGATGCGGCAGGACGGTGTGTCCGCCGTCGTCGGGCAGCGGGTGCAGAAGCGCGAGCCCGCCGACGCAGTCGCGTAGCTGGCTGGCTGGCCGGCCGGTTGGCCGGCCGGGCGAGACTCGCGCTGAGCGACAGTTCACGCGCTCCGGAGCGCGTGAACTGTCGCTCAGGCCGAGACTCGGCGCGCGCGGCCCGAGACTCGGGGACGGACAGACGGGAGGCACGGTGCCAGCTGGCACCGTGCCTCCCGTCCGTGTTGCCGCCCGTCCAGGGCGTGACGCTTACTCCGCGTCGGCCGCGACCGACTCCTTCGGCTCGCCCGTCGGGGTGAGCCCGCGCTCCTGGCGCTTCTTCGAGACGACCAGCGAGGCCGTCGTCGCGACCGCGATGGTCAGCAGGATGAAGCCCAGCGAGAACCAGATCGGGATCTCGGGCGCCCACTCGATGTGCTCGCCACCGTTGATGAACGGCAGCTCGTTGACGTGCATGGCGTGGAAGACGAGCTTCACACCGATGAAGCCGAGGATGACCGCGAGGCCCTGACCCAGGTAGATCAGACGCTCGAGCAGCCCGGCGATCAGGAAGTACAGCTGCCGCAGGCCGAGCAGTGAGAACGCGTTCGCGGTGAACACGATGAAGGCGTCCTGGGTGAGCCCGAAGATCGCGGGGATCGAGTCGAGCGCGAACAGCACGTCGGTCAGACCGATCGCGACCATGACGAGGAGCATCGGGGTGAACAGGCGCTTGCCGTCGACCTTGGTGGTCAGGCGGTCGCCGTCGTAGTGGTCCGAGGTCGGGAAGATGCGCTTCAGGATGCGGATCAGGCGGGAGTCGCCCTCGTCACCACCGTGGTCGTTGCCGCTGCGGGCCTGCGACCACGCGAGCCAGAACAGCAGCGCGCCGAACAGGTAGAACACCCACGAGAAGTTCTCGATGATCGTGACGCCGAGGGCGATGAAGATGCCTCGGGCGACGAGGGCGATCGCGACGCCGACCAGCAGGACCTTCTGCTGGAACTCCTTCGGCACGGCGAAGCTCGTCATGATGATGAGGAAGACGAACAGGTTGTCGACCGACAACGCCTTCTCGGTGAGCCACCCGGCGAAGTACTCACCCCCGGCCTGTCCGCCGCCGAAGACCAGGATGCCGAAGCCGAACAGGATCGCGAGTCCGATGTAGAACACGGACCAGAACGCGGATTCGCGGATGTGCGGCACGTGCGGGGTGCGCACGTGCGAGTAGAAGTCGAACACCAGCAGGGCGAGGATGCCTGCGATGGTGAGGAGCCAGACGAAGAGTGGGACGTCCACGGTTTCCTTCAGGTAGGCGACGTACGAGTGCATGTCGTGTGACGACACGTGGGTACGCCGAGGCCTGAAGGTCTCTTCCGCCGTGTCGCACCGGAACCGGTGCTGCACGACCGGCGCCCCGGGTCCGGATCGTTCCGGGCCGTACTGACGGGGTCACCGAGAGGGAATACTCCCCTTCGTGAGACCGAGCATACCGGGCACAGCGGACATGCGCCGCGCTCTAAGCTGGGAGCATGGCGAGTTCCTGGTCACTGTCCTCACGGCTGCGCGGCCTCTTCCAGCGCAAGACGATCGACGAGACCACGTGGGAGGACCTCGAGGCCGCGCTGATCGGCGCCGACTTCGGTCCGGACATCTCCGAGGCGATCATCGAGGACCTGCACGCGCGCGTCGACCGCTACGGCACGACCGACCCGGCCGACCTGCAGCGCATGTTGCGTGAGGTGCTCGAGGAACGGCTGTCGAAACTCGACACCACGCTCAAGCTCAGCGCACGGCCCGCCGTCGTGCTCGTCGTCGGGGTGAACGGCGTCGGCAAGACCACGACGATCGGCAAGTTCGCCAAGTTCCTGAAGACCTACGACCGCACGGTCCTCGTCGGTGCGGCCGACACCTTCCGTGCTGCCGCGGTCGAGCAGGTCGCGACCTGGGCCGAGCGCGCCGGCGTCGACGTCGTCCGTCCGTCGCAGCCCGGACAGGACCCCGCCTCGGTGGCGTACCAGACCGTCGAGAAGGCGATCCGCGACAACACCGAGATCGTCGTCATCGACACCGCCGGCCGCCTGCACACCAAGGCGGGCCTGATGGACGAGCTGACGAAGATCAAGCGCGTCGTCGAGAAGCAGACCGAGATCAGCGAGGTACTGCTCGTCCTCGACGCCACCACGGGGCAGAACGGCCTGGCGCAGGCGCAGGCGTTCATCGAGGGCGCCGGGGTCACCGGCCTCGTCATCACCAAGCTCGACGGCTCCGCGAAGGCCGGGTTCGTCCTCAGCGTGCAGGAGAAGACGGGCATCCCGATCAAGCTGATCGGGCAGGGCGAGGGCATCAACGACCTGACCGGTTTCACCCCGCACGTGTTCGTGCAGAACCTCGTCGGCTGATTCCGGGTACCGTCTCCGCAGTACAGGGATCGTCCAGGTACACCGGAAGGAGCCCTTCAATGCCAGCACTCCTGATCATCGCGATCATCGTCGGCCTCGTCCTGCTCTTCAGCGGCATCTTCGTCGGTGCGCTGAAGTTCCTGCTGTGGGTCGGGATCGTCCTCATCATCCTGGCCGTCATCGGCTGGCTCCTCAGGAGCATCCGCGGTCGCGCATAGCGCTCGCATCGCCCTGAACGGGCGGATGGACGAACGGGAGGCACGGTGCCAGCTGGCACCGTGCCTCCCGTCTGTCCGTGCCCGAGTCTCGGGCCGCGCGTTCCGAGTCTCGGCCTGGGCGACATTTCTCGCGCTCCGGAGCGCGAGAACTGTCGCTGAGCGCGAAACTCGCGCAGCTCCGCGCGAGACTCAGACGGCCTGGCGACCCGGCGCCGCGTCGAGCAGGTGCGAGAGGTGCTCGGGAACCGAGCCGCCGCGCGCGACCGTGGCCCGCGCCCACAGGCGTCCGGCGCGGTACGACGACCGGACGAGCGGACCGGCGAGCACCCCGGCGAAGCCCATCTCCTCGGCGACCTCACGCAGCGCGACGAACTCCTCCGGCTTGACCCAGCGCGCCACGGGCAGGTGCCGCGGCGACGGGCGGAGGTACTGCGTCAACGTGATGATGTCCGTGCCGGCGTCGAACAAGCGCTGCAGGGCGTCCTCGATCTCGATGCGCTCCTCGCCCATGCCGAGGATCAGGTTCGACTTCGTGACGAGTCCCGCGTCGCGACCCTGCGTGATGACGTCGAGGGAGCGCTCGAACGTGAACGCCGGTCGGATCCGCTTGAAGATCCGCGGCACGGTCTCGACGTTGTGGGCGAAGACCTCGGGTCGGGCGTCGAACACCTGGCCGAGCTGGTCCGGGCGGCCGTTGAAGTCCGGCACCAGGATCTCGACGCCGGTGCCGGGGGAGTGCTCGTGGATCTGGCGGATGGTCTCGGCGTAGAGCCAGGACCCGCCGTCGGGCAGGTCGTCGCGGGCGACGCCGGTCACCGTGGCGTACTTCAGGCCCATCGACACGACCGAGTCGGCGACCCGGCGGGGCTCGTCGCGGTCGAGCGGCTCGGGCTTGCCGGTGTCGATCTGGCAGAAGTCGCACCGGCGGGTGCACTGCGAGCCGCCGATCAGGAACGTGGCCTCGCGGTCCTCCCAGCACTCGAAGATGTTCGGGCAGCCGGCCTCCTGGCAGACGGTGTGCAGCTGCTTGTCCTTGACCAGGGCGGACAGCTCGCGGAACTCGGGTCCCTGGGTGGCACGGGTCTTGATCCACCCGGGCTTCGTCTCGATCGGGGTCTCGGCGTTGCGGGCCTCGACGCGGAGCATCCGGCGGCCTTCGGGGGCGAGGGTCATACGAGGGTCTCCTGTCGAGCGGGCGCAGTGCTGGTGGCTGCAGTGCTGGTGGCTGCGGTGCTGGTGCTCGGGGCGCTGCGTGCCGCGCGGCTGATCCGATCGCCGCTGCGCATGCCGTGCTCGGCGGCACGGATGCGGTCGACCACGACGTCGGCGAGGTCGGCGACCGTGACGGGACGCCCGGCGGCGGCGCTCAGCGTCGTCACCCCGGCATCGGCGATGCCGCACGGCACGATCGCGGCGTAGGCGTCGAGCGCGTTGTCGCAGTTGATCGCGATGCCGTGGGTCGTCACGCCCTCGGCGACGTGCAGCCCGATGGCGCCGAGCTTGGCGGGCGAAGCGCCGGTCGTCGGCGCCGACCCGGACGTCCACGCGCCGCTCCGGCCGTCGATGCGCCGCGCGTCCACCCCGACGGTCGCCGCCGCGTCGATGATGACCTGCTCGAGGTCGCGCACCCACGCCACGACGTCGATCGGAACGGCCAGTCGGACGATCGGGTAGGCCACGAGCTGCCCCGGGCCGTGCCAGGTGATGCGTCCGCCGCGGTCCGCGTCGACCACCGGGGCACCGTTCGTCGGCAGGTCGGACGGCTCGGTGCGTCGGCCGGCGGTGTACACGGACGGGTGCTCGCACAGCACGAGGGCCCCGGGGGAGCGGCCGGCGACGACGTCGGCGTGGAGGTCCCGCTGCAGCGCGAGTCCCTCGGCGTAGTCGAGCAGCCCGGCAGGCCGCACGATCTCGAGTTCCGGCATGCGAGCGAGCCTACGACGGTTTCTGGACGGAGTACAACAACGCGGACGACCTTGACCTGAACCGTGGTTGAGGGCTTCGGATGGCGAACATGGACATCCGCCAGGCACAGCTCGCCACCCGCTCGCTCGACGACACCGCCCGGTTCTGGGAACGGCTCGGCTGCCCGGTCGACCGCGCCGACGGAGTGGTCGAGGTCGCGGTGGGGTCCACGCGCCTGCTGTTCCGGGAACTGCCGTCGATGACCGGTGCGCTGCACCTCGCGATCACGATCCCGGCGGGCACGTTCGACGTGGCTGCCGAGTGGATCGCCGGGATCGCGACGGTGCTGGTCGACGCCGACGGGCGTGACGAGTTCGAGGGCCCGCCGAACTGGAACTCGCGATCGGTGTACTTCGAGGGACCGGACCAGCAGCTGCTCGAGCTCATCGAACGGCGGGACCTCGCCGCGGCCGCACTCGCACCGGCGCCCGTCGCACCCGTGTCGGGGCCGGCTTCCGCCGTTCCGCTCCTGTCCGTCAGCGAGGTCGGCATCGCCGTGCCCGACGTCCTCGGTGCCGTCGGGACACTGCGCCGCGCCGGACTCGAGCCCTACGCAAACCCGGCAGGCGAGGGCTTCGCCGCGGTCGGTGACGTCGACGGTCTCGTCATCCTGGTGGCGCCGGACCGGCGCTGGTTCCCCACCGGTGACCGCCTGCCGTCGACCGCACCGGTGGTCCTCGACGTCGGGCTGGACACCCCGGTCGAGCTCACGCCCGGCGTGCTGCTGCGCTGACCGACCGGGACCCGCGCTCCGAGCCTTGTAGAATCGACGGATCATGGCGCAATTCGGTTCACTCTCCGATCGGCTGACCGAGACCTTCCGCAATCTGCGGAGCAAGGGTCGGCTGACTCCGTCCGACGTCGACGGCACCGTCCGCGAGATCCGGCGGGCGCTCCTCGACGCCGACGTCGCGCTCGAGGTCGTCAAGGCGTTCACCGCTTCCGTGCGCGAGCGTGCCCTCTCCGACGAGGTCAACCGCGCGCTGAACCCGGCGCAGCAGGTCGTCCAGATCGTCAACGAGGAGCTCGTCGGCATCCTGGGCGGGCAGCAGCGTCGCCTCGAGTTCGCGAAGAAGCCGCCGACGGTCATCATGCTCGCGGGTCTGCAGGGTGCCGGTAAGACCACCCTCGCCGGCAAGCTCGGCAAGTGGCTCAAGAAGGACGGCCACACCCCGATGCTCGTCGCGGCGGACCTCCAGCGTCCGAACGCCGTGCAGCAGCTGCAGGTCGTCGGCGAGCAGGCCGGCGTCCACGTCTTCGCGCCGGAGCCCGGCAACGGCGTCGGTGACCCGGTCAAGGTCGCCAAGAACGCCATCAAGGCCGCGGTCGACCAGCAGTACGACACCGTCATCGTCGACACCGCCGGTCGTCTCGGCGTCGATGCCGAGCTGATGAAGCAGGCCGCGAACATCCGCAAGGCCGTCGACCCCGACGAGGTCCTGTTCGTCATCGACGCGATGATCGGTCAGGACGCCGTCGTCACGGCCCGCGCGTTCCAGGAAGGCGTCGACTTCACCGGTGTCGTGCTGTCGAAGCTCGACGGCGACGCCCGCGGTGGTGCGGCCCTGTCGGTCGCCAGCGTCACCGGCCGCCCGATCATGTTCGCCTCCACGGGTGAGGGCCTCGACGACTTCGAGCCGTTCCACCCGGACCGCATGGCGAGCCGCATCCTCGACCTCGGCGACATCATGTCGCTCATCGAGCAGGCCCAGTCGGCCTTCGATGAGGACGAAGCCCGCGCGGTCGCCGAGAAGATCGCGTCCGACTCGTTCACGCTGAACGACTTCCTGCAGCAGATGCAGCAGCTCCGCAAGGCCGGCTCGATCAAGGGCATGCTCGGCATGCTCCCGGGCGCCAAGGGCATGCGCGAGGCGCTCGACAACTTCGACGAGCGCGAGATCGTGCGCACCGAGGCGATCATCCAGTCGATGACGCCGAAGGAGCGCGAACTCCCGAAGCTCCTCAACGGCTCGCGCCGACTCCGCATCGCCAAGGGTGCCGGCTCCACGGTCACCGAGGTCAACGCCCTCGTCAACCGGTTCGAGCAGGCCGCGAAGATGATGAAGACCGTCGCCCGCGGTGGCGTGCCGCAGATGCCGGGCATGGGTCCGATCCCGGGCATGCACGGCGGCAAGAAGCAGCAGCAGGGCGGCAAGAAGAAGTCGAAGGTCGGCAACCCGGCCAAGCGTGCGGCGATCGCCGCCGGGACGGCTGCCGCTCCGCAGCAGGCGCCGAAGGGCTCCGGCCTCGGCCTCGGCGGTGCCGCCAAGGGCGGCAAGGCGCCGACCGAGGAAGAGCTCGCGAGCCTGCAGAAGTTCCTGGGGCGCTAGTCGCGACCCCCTGACGGACGGGAGGCCCGTGGCGGATCCGCCACGGGCCTCCCGTCCGTCTGCGCGCACGTCGTGACGTTCCTTCCCAGAACAGCCGCGATGGGAAGCTGAATCGGGCGTACCTGGTCGGAAGAAACGACCAGGTACGCCCGATTCGACCAGCTACGCGGAACGGCCCGGGGTCACAGGGACTCGCGGAACTCCGTGACCAGGTGGCGGACGACCTCGCGCAGGTCACCGCCGTGCTCCTGCGCGACCCGGAGCTGTCGCTGGTACGACGCCCCGTTCGCGATCATCGTGTCCAGGTGGTGCAACTCCTGCTGGCAGCCGAGCCGCTCGGCCACCGGGTCGAGCCGCTGCACCAGGTCGTGCACCTCGTCGGTCACGAGCCGCTCGTCGCCGGCGGCGTTCGTGATGATCTCGGCCTCCATGCCGTAGCGGGCGGCGCGCCACTTGTTCTCGCGGATGAACCACGGCTGCATCGTCGGCAGGGTCTCGCCGGCGTCGAGCCGGTCGGACATCGCGGTGACCAGGCACTGCACCAGGGCGGTGACGGCGCCGACCTCGTGCAGGGTCGAGATGCCGTCCGACACCCGGTTCTCGAGCGTGCCCCACCTCGGCGACGGGCGGATGTCCCACCGCAGGTCCTTCACGCTGTCGATGACGCCCGTGTGCGTGAGGTCGCTCACGACCTCTTCGAAGTTCGCCCAGGCACCGAGTGCCGGCGGCAGGCCTCCGGTGGGGAGCTGCTGGAACATGAGGGCCCGGTTCGAGGCGTACCCGGTGTCGATGCCGGCCCAGAAGGGGCTCGACGCGGTGAAGGCCTGCAGGTGCGGGACGTACGCGAGCATCGCGCCGAGGATCGGCAAGGCCTTGTCACGGTCGTCGATGCCGACGTGCACGTGGACGCCCCAGATGAGCATCTGCCGACCCCACCAGCGCGTCCGGTCGATCAGGGTCGTGTAGTGCTCGCTGTCCGGGGTGATCTCCTGCTGGTCCCAGACGGCGAACGGATGCGTGCCGGAGCACATGACCTGGGCGTCGAGCGGCTCGGCGGCGTCGATGACCTCGCCGATGATGCCGGACAGCTCGCTCGTGGCGTCGCCGACCCGAGCGTGCACGCTGGAGACGACCTCGACGGTGTTGGTCAGGAGTTCCTCGGTCACCCGCTCGCGATCGCCGAGTCGTTCGTGCACGGCCGCGATGACGGCAGGGGCACGGGGCGCGAGGTCGCCGGTCGACAGATCGACCAGCGGGAGCTCCCACTCGACGCCGATGGTCGACGGAGGGGACTCGGTGAAGCGGATGTCCATGCTGTACATCCTGCCCGGAAGGTTGTCGGACACGCACAACGACGGCGGCTTCTGGTCGTGCGGATCCGATTCACAGTAGTTCCACACCGGGCGTACCGTTGATATGTACAGAGCAGGAAGAGGTACGCATGCAGTTGGTCGTGCGCGGCACGTCCGCACCACTCGTCGGTGAACTCGACGTCCCGGTCTCGAAGTACCACGCGCACCGCGCGCTGGTGCTCGCGTCGCTGGCGAAGGGGACGAGCATCGTCTCCGGCATCAGCGCCACCCGTCAGGTCGAGTGGACCGTCGGCACGCTCCGCGCCCTCGGCGTCGACGTGCGGCGTCGCGGGGACGAGTACCACGTCACCGGGCTGGGCGGCCGGTACGAGGCCACCGACGTCGTCGACCACGGGTCCCGTGGCGCCGACGGCATCCTGAACATGGGGTCCTCCGGCACCACGCTCTACTTCATGACGGGTCTGGCGTCGCTCGCCGACGAGCCGATGACGCTCGTCGGCATGAAGTACTTCCAGCGCCGGCCCATCAAGGCACTGCTGACCTCGCTGGCCCAGATGGGCATCGAGCTCGAGGCGACCAACGACTGCCCGCCCGTGACCGTGCAGCCGAAGCGCCCCCGCGGCGGCGACGTCACGATCGCCGGCACCCTGTCGCAGTGGGTCTCCGGCCTGCTCCTCGTGGCGCCGTTCGCCGAGCAGGAGACCCGGATCCACATCACCGGCGACCGGCTCAACGAGCAGCCCTACGTCGAACTGACCGTTCGGATGATGCGAGAGTTCGGCCTGACGGTCGAGGTCTCCGACGACTGGCTCGAGTACCGGATCCCGGCGAACCAGCAGGCCACCCCGCACGACTACGTCATCCCGCCGGACATCGGCTCCGCCGCGTTCGGCATCGCCGCGGCCGGCATCCGCGAGTCGAACCTGCTCCTGCGCGGCATGACGGCCTTCACCACCGCCGAGACCGACCACCCGGAGAGCGAGTTCCTCGACCTCGCGACGGCGATGGGCGTCCCGATGCGGATCGACGAGGAGACCGGGTTCGTGCGCATCGAGCACGACGGTTCCCCGCTGCGACCGCTCGACATCGACTGCCAGCCGATCCCCGACCTGCTACCGGTCCTGTCGACCATGGCCACCTTCGCCGAGGGCACCACCCGGCTCTGGAACGTCGCCCACATCCGGTTGAAGGAGTCCGACCGCGTCGCGGCGATGCTGCAGCTCAACCGCATGGGCGGCCAGGCCGAGCAGGGTGCCGACGAACTCCGCGTCACCGGTGTCGGGGCCGCGGGACTCCACGGCGCGCAGATGTCGTCGTTCAACGACCACCGCGTGCTCATGTCACTCGCCGTCGCCGCCTCGAAGGCGCGCGGCACCTCGGGGCTGACCTACCCGCGGGCCTACCGGATCTCGTACCCGACGTTCCTGGAGGCGATGAACTCCGTCGGCCTCGACATGGAGGTCGGCGACGCCCTCGCCGCGCAGATCGCCCGCGACGACCGGGCCGACGCGGCCGAAGCCGCCGAGATCGCCGACGCACGCACCGACCTCGGCGAGCGCACCGAGGGCGAGCGCACCGACGGTGAGCGGGCCGACGGTGAGCGGGCCGACGGTGAGCGGGCCGACGGTGAGCGCACCGACGGCGGGCAGCAGCCGGTCGCTCCCACGACCCCGGAGCCGCTCGCGCTCGCCGGTGTCGACGCCGACCCCCTCGTGCTGAGCGAGAAGGTCCGCACGCTCGCGACGACCGATCCCGACGGCCTCGCGGTCATCGAGGTCGGCGGCGCAGCACCCGTGCACACCACGTGGCGGGAACTGCAGGACGAGGCCGACAAGGTCTCCGCGCTCCTGCTCGAGCTCGGGGTCCGTACGGGTGAGTCGGTCGCCATGCAGCTGCCGAACTGGCGCGAGTTCGTCTCCATCACCCTCGGGGCGATCCAGATCGGGGCCGTCGCGACGCCGATCATGCCGGTGTTCGGTCCGCGCGAGACGACGATGACGCTCGCCCGGTCCCGCGCCCGTGTGGTGTTCCTGCCGAACGTCTTCCGCAAGCGCCGGCCCGCGCTCGAGCTCCTCGACGTCATCGACGAGGCGAAGGCCCAGCAGCGCCGGCTGTCGGTCGAGCACGTGATCGTGCTCCGGTCCGAGGCGCGCGGCCAGGTCGACGCCCCGACGAACCAGCCGCCGCTGCCGGCCGACGCCCTGGACCGGGTGGCCACGAGCGACTGGCACTGGCGGTACTTCGACAACGCCCTCGACGCCGTGCACGTGGACGTCGACGAGATCACCGCTCGTGCGCCGGGCCCCGACGACGTCTGCCAGTTGCTGTTCACGAGCGGCACGACGGGGGAGCCGAAGGGCGTGCAGCACCCGCACCGCACCCTCGGGCTGGCGACCGCCATGCACGTCGCGCAGTCGGGCTTGACGAGCACGGACCGGATCTACATCCCGTCGCCGCTCGCGCACCAGACCGGGTTCCTGTACGGCATGCTGCTGGCGTTCCGGCTCGGTGCGCCGCAGGTCATCCAGCCGGTGTGGGACGGCACCGTCGCGCTCGAGCAGGCGTTCGGCGTCGCGCAGGCGTCGTTCGTGCAGTGCGCGACCCCGTTCCTGACCGATCTCGTCGACCTGGTCGAAGCCGGCGCCGCCCCGCCCGAGTCGCTGCGGATCTTCGTGCCGACCGGTGCCGCCGTGCCGCGGGCCCTCGCCCAGCGGGCCGCGACGGTGCTCGGCACGGCCATCCTCGGCGCCTTCGGCACGAGCGAGACCTGCCTCGGCGCCCTGTCCAGCCCGAGCGACGACCCGGCGGCAGCGTACGGGCACGACGGCCGCGCGCTGCCGGGCATCCGGATCCGGATCGTCGACGACGAGGGCCACGAGCTCCCCGCCGGCACCGAGGGCAACTTCGAGCTGCACTCGCCGACGATGTTCGACGGCTACCTCGACCGCCAGGACCTGACCGACGACGTCTTCACCGACGACGGCTGGTACCGGACCGGCGACCTGGCGAAGGTCGACGCGAACGGCTTCCTGTCGATCACCGGCCGGATCAAGGACGTCATCAACCGCGGCGGTGAGAAGATCCCGGTCGTCGAGATCGAGAACCTGCTCTACCAGCACCCCCTGGTCACCGACGTGGCGATCGTCGCGATGCCGGACGCCCGACTCGGTGAGCGTGCGTGCGCGTTCGTCGTGCCGGCTGCCGGTGCCGAGCGGCTCGACTTCGCGGCGATGCAGCGGGCGCTCGACAAGGCGGGCGTGAGCAAGTACTACTGGCCGGAGCGGCTCGAGTACATCGACGAACTGCCGCGCAACGCCGTCGGCAAGGTCCAGAAGAACGTCCTGCGCGAGCAGGCGGCCGCGCTCGTCGCGACGAAGGAGAACTGAGAGATGACGATGGTCACGGAGCCGGACACCGAGACGGCCTTCCAGCAGCTCAAGGCCGAGGTCACCGAGTGGGTCCGGGGCCGTGGTGAGGAGTGGGCCGACGAGATCGAGCGCACCGGCCAGGTCGCCCCGGAACTCTTCCAGGAGCTCAAGGACAAGGGGTGGCTGTCGCTCGCGGCGCCGACCGAGCTCGGCGGACGGGCCATCCCGTTCTCGCGCTACCTCGAGGTCATGGAGATCGTCTCGCGTTCGCACGCGTCGATCCGCATGCTCGTGCACGTCATCAACGGCACGTGGCGCGCGATGGCCCCCTACGCGACGCCGGAGCAGATCGAGCAGGTCGTCAAGCCGAGCGTCGCGGGCGACAAGCTCGTCGCGTTCACCCTGACCGAGGCCACGGCCGGCACCGGCGCGGACATCCGCACCACCGTCCGCCGCGAGGGCGACACCTACGTCATGAACGGTGAGAAGCACCTCATCACGTTCGGTGTCAAAGCCGACTACTGGCTCATCGCCGCGCGGCTCGAGGGCACCAGCGGTCAGGACGGCACGGTCGCGTTCCTCATGCCGAACAGCGGGCTGCCGGGCGCCGAGGTGATCGACGACTCCGACACCATGGGCATCCGGGGCACCGACCACGCGATCCTGCGCTTCACCGACGTGCCCGTGCCGGCCAGTGCGCTGCTCGGCGCCGAGGGCCAGGGGCTCGAGGTCGCGCTCGGCGGCTTCCTGCTGCCGAGTCGCGTGTCCGTCGCGATGAGCGCCGTCGGCCTGGCCGAGCGTGCGAACGAGCTCGCCGTCGAGTACGCGAACAAGCGCGAGACGTTCGGCAAGCAGCTCTCCAGCCGCCAGGCGATCCAGTTCTACCTGGCCGAGAACTACGCCGACATCGCCGCCGCCCGCGCCCTCGTGCTCGAGGCCGCGCGCGCCTACGAGGAGGACCGCCCGGACGCCGGCACGCTGTCGAGCGCCTCGAAGATGGTCGCGGTCGACATGCTCGCCCGCGTCACCGACAAGGCCCTGCAGGTGCACGGCGGCCAGGGCTACTGGAAGCGCAACGCGATCGAACGCGTCTACCGCGACGCGCGCGCACAGCGCTTCGAAGAGGGCACCAACGAGATCCAGAAGCTGGTCGTCGGCCGCGCCGTCGTCACCGGCAAGGCCGGGTTCTAGACAGCAACCACCCACCGGACGGGAGGCCCGTGGCGGGCCCGCCACGGGCCTCTCCCCATCGACACGGCCCGGACGCCGCTGGCGCGTCGCCCGGGAACCGGCGATGTGGGCCCAGTCCGTCCCCCACCCACGCACGCAAAGGACCGCAGTGACCGACAACACCAACGCACCCATCGCACTGATTACGGGCGCTTCGCGCGGCATCGGCCGCCTGCTCGCGCAGAAGCTCGGCCAGCGCGGCGTGACCGTCGTGGTCACGTACAAGGGCAACGCCGACCTGGCCGAGGAATCCCTGGCCGACGTCAAGGCCGCCGGCGGCGACGGGATCACCGCGCAGGTCGACATCGAGCAGCCGGAGTCGATCGACGCCCTGTTCGACCTGGTGCGGGACACCTACGGTCGCCTCGACCACTTCGTCGCGAACGCCGCCGCCAGCGCGTTCAAGCCGGTCAAGGAACTGAAGCTGCACCACCTGGACCGCAGCTACGCCACGAACGCCCGCTCGTTCGTGCTCGGGGCGCAGCGTGCCGCCGAGCTGATGGACCGCGGTGGGCGCATCGTCGTCGTGACCTCGTACGGATCGCTCCGCGCGTTCCCGACCTACGCCGCGCTCGGCGCCGCGAAGGCCATGAGCGAGTCGTACATGAAGTACATGGCGGTCGAGTTCGGTCCGCGCCAGATCACGGTGAACGCGGTCAACGGCGGGCTCATCGACACCGACTCGCTCGAGTACTTCTACACGAAGGTCCCGGGCCAGGCGCCGATCGACTCGGTGTTCGAGAAGCTCCCGCTGCAGCGCCCCGGCACCGCCGACGACATGGCCGACGCGGTGGACTTCCTGCTCTCCGACAAGGCCGGCTACATCACCGGGCAGGTGCTGTCGGTCGACGGCGGCCTGACCGTGATCGCCCCGCCGTTCTGGGCGGACACGACGTCGCCGCTGCGCGACGCGGTGCTCCCTCCGGCAGAGTAGGGGCATGAGCACCGTCGCCCTGCCCGAGCTCGCCGTCGTCTCCTCGCCGTGGACACTCGGCCCCCTGACCCTGCCCAACCGGGTGGTCATGGGGTCGATGCACACCGGACTCGAGGTGCACGACGACGGTGGGGCCGGCATGGCGGCGTTCTACCGCGAACGTGCTGCCGGCGGTGCCGCGTGCATCATCACCGGCGGCATCGCGGTGAACGACGAGGCCCGTGGTGGCCCCGACTTCGCCGTGTTCGGTGTCGGGGGAGCGGACGAGCGGTTCCGCGCCGCGGTCGACGCCGTGCACGAGGAAGGCTCCACGATCCTCGCGCAGCTGTTCCACGCCGGGCGGTACGCGCTCGCCGCGGGGATGGTCGACCGGCACGGGGAGCCCCAGCGCGTGGTGGCACCGTCGGCCCTGCCCTGGGCGGCCGCCCGTGGCGTGGTGCCGACCGAGCTGACGCCGGCCGAGATCGAGCGCACCATCGAGGACTTCGCCGCCGCGG
The DNA here is from genome assembly GCF_015350945.1 of Curtobacterium sp. VKM Ac-2884. Classification (NCBI taxonomy): domain Bacteria; kingdom Bacillati; phylum Actinomycetota; class Actinomycetes; order Micrococcales; family Microbacteriaceae; genus Curtobacterium; species Curtobacterium sp. VKM Ac-2884. Next base: position 631,014 of record NZ_JADKSA010000003.1, on the reverse strand, counting down.
CCCGGTCCGCGCGCGACATCGGGTTCGACGGCGTCGAGATCATGGCGTCCGAGGGCTACCTCATCAACCAGTTCCAGTCACCGCTGACGAACCTGCGTGACGACGAGTGGGGCGGTTCGCCGGAGCGTCGACGGCGCTTCACGGTGTCGGTCGTCGAGGCCGTCCGTGCAGCGGTGCCCGACCTGGCCGTGACGATCCGGCTCTCCGGCGCCGACCTGATGCCCGGTTCGTCGACCGAGGACGACGTCGACGCTCTGGTGCACGACCTGCTGCCGCTCGGGCTCGACGGCATCTCGGTGGGGATCGGCTGGCACGAGTCCCGCACCCCGACCGTGCAGGCCGCCGTGCCGCACGGTGCCTGGCTCGCCTACGCCACGCGCATCGCCGGGGTCGTGCGCGCCTCGTCGTACCCGGACGTCCGGGTGATCGCGTCGAACCGGATGACCGACCTGCGCGACGGTGAGACCGTCCTCGCCGACGGGATCATCGACGCCGTCGCGCTCGCCCGACCGTTCCTCGCCGACCCCGCGCTCGTGAACCGGTCGCTCGCGGGCCGGTTCGCGCTGGTGAACACCTGCATCGGCTGCAACCAGGCGTGCCTCGACCGCTCGATCATCGGTGCGCCGGTGTCCTGCCTGGTGAACCCGCGCGCCGCCCGCGAGGTCGCGTTCCCCGCACGTCCGACCACCGACCCGAAGCGCGTCGACGTCGTCGGCGGGGGACCGGCCGGTCTCGCCGCAGCCGTCGACGCCGCCCGACGCGGCCACCGCGTCACCGTGTGGGAAGCCGCGGACCGGCTCGGCGGCCAGTTCGGCCTCGCCGCGCTCGTGCCCGGCAAGGAGGACTACGCCGCCACCGTGCGGGCTGCCCGCGCCGAGCTCGACGAGCGCGGGGCCACGGTGCACCTCGGCCGCCCGGCCACGCCCGCGGACCTGGCCGACAGTGACGCCGTGGTGCTCGCCGCCGGGGTGGTCCCGCGCGACGTCGACGTCCCCGGTGCACACCTGCCGCACGTCCTGTCGTACGAGCGGGCACTGCGCGAGGGCGTGCCCGCCGGCACCGTCGCGATCATCGGCGGCGGCGGCATCGGCGTCGACACCGCAGCGTTCCTGACCGAGTCGCCGGACGAGTCGGTCCGCGCCACCGAGTTCGCGGCGCGCTGGGACCTCGACGTCTCCGAGGAGCTCGTCGGCGACGTCCCCCAGCGGCTGCCCGCCGCGTCGCGCACGATCCGGCCGGGCTCCGACGTCACCGTGCTCCGCCGATCGGGCAAGTTCGGGCAGGGCGTCGGGATCACCTCGCGCTGGGTCGCCATCGGGCGCCTCCGTGACGCAGGGGTGCGCATGGTCGGTGGCGTGCAGGAGTACCTGCGCATCGAGCCCGGTGCCCTCTGGATCCGCGACGAGCACGGCGAGGAGCGTGCGATCCCGGCGGACAACGTCGTGGTCTGCGCCGGGCAGGAACGCGCGATCGACACCGAGGGCGACGTGCGTGACGGACTCGTGACGGGCCTCCAGGCCGCCGGTGTGCCGTTCGCCGTCGTCGGCGGCGCACGCGACGCACGGAGCGTGGACGCGGTCCGCGCGACGTCCGAGGCCCTCGAAGCGGTCCGGCGACTCGCGCCGTAGCGCGTCGGCTCGCATCACGGCCCGGAATCTGTAAGAATGAACGGTCGAATCGCCGCAGCTCGACCCTCTATCCAGCTGTGAGCGATCTCTCTCGAGCTTTCACCGTGTGTGCCCCCACGCCCGCGGTTCCAGTTCAACCACAACGTAAGCAAACAGGAGCAATTGTGGCTGTCAAGATCCGTCTGAAGCGTCTCGGTAAGATCCGTGCGCCCTACTACCGCATCGTCGTCGCCGACTCGCGCACCAAGCGCGATGGTCGTGTCCTCGAGGAGATCGGTCAGTACCACCCGACCGAGGAGCCCTCGGTCATCAAGATCGAGTCCGAGCGTGCGCTCTACTGGCTCGGCGTCGGCGCGCAGCCGACCGAGCAGGTCGCGGCCCTCCTCAAGCTGACCGGCGACTGGGCCAAGTTCAAGGGCGAGAAGGACACCGCGTCCAAGGTCAAGGTCGCCGAGCCGAAGCAGGCCTTCCAGGTCGACTCCTCGAAGAAGGCCGTCCTCAAGCCGAAGTCGGAGAAGACGGCCCCCGCCGCCAAGACCGACGACGCCGAGACCGCCGACGAGACGACCGAGGCGTAGTCCTTGCTCGAATCCGCGCTGACGCACCTCGTCAAGGGGATCGTCGATCACCCTGACGACGTGCGCGTCGCCAGCTCCACCTCCCCGCGGGGCGAGGTCCTCGAGGTGCGCGTGCACCCCGAGGACCTCGGCCGCGTGATCGGTCGTGCCGGGCGGACCGCCAAGGCACTCCGCACCCTCGTCTCGGCCCTGGCCGACGGCAAGCGTGTGCGGGTCGACGTGGTCGACACCGATTCCTAGGGAGACGACCCAGCTCCGGGTGGGTCGAATCACGAAGGCACACGGGCTCAAGGGCGGCATCAAGCTCGAGCTCTACACCGACGACCCGGATCGTCGGTTCACCCCCGGTGCCACGTTCACGCTCCAGGTCCCCGACGATTCACCGTGGTCGGGCAAGACCCTCGAGCTGGACGAGCTCCGCTGGTACAACGGTCACCCCGTCGCGTTCTTCGCCGGGATCGACGACCGCACCGGCGCCGAGTCGCTCGCCCGGATCATCCTCTGGGTCGAGCAGGACGCCGACGCCGAGACCGGCGAGGACGACGCCTGGTACGACCACCAGCTGGTCGGGCTGAAGGTGCTGCGCGACGGCGTCGAGGTCGGCACCGTCGCCCGGGTCGACCACATGCCGGCGCAGGACCTGCTCGCGATCGACACTCCGTCGCGCGGCGAGGTCCTCGTGCCGTTCGTCGCGGCGATCGTGCCCGCGGTCGACATCGCGTCCGGCACCGTCACGGTCACGCCGCCGCAGGGCCTGTTCGAGGACCCCGAGGACACCTCCCGGCCCGAGACGGTCACGGACTAGCTGCCGTGCGGATCGACATCGTCACCATCTTCCCGGAGTTCTTCTCCGTGCTCGACGTGTCCCTGCTCGGCAAGGCCCGCTCCGGTGGGCTGCTCGACCTGCACGTGCACGACCTGCGCTCCTGGACGACCGACCGGCACCGCACCGTCGACGACACCCCGTACGGCGGTGGCGCCGGCATGGTGATGAAGCCGGAACCGTGGGCACAGGCGCTGGACGCCCTGCTGCGGTCGGACGGCTCGTCGACCCTCGTGGTCCCGACGCCCGCCGGCACGCCGTTCAAGCAGTCCATCGCGCGCTCGCTCGCGTCGACCTCCGACCACCTCGTGTTCGCCTGCGGGCGGTACGAGGGCATCGACGCCCGCGTCTTCGAGTGGGCGGCGTCACGCTGCTCGGTCGTCGAACTCTCGCTCGGCGACTACGTGCTGAACGGCGGCGAGGTCGCGGCGATGGCCATGATCGAGGCCGTCGGGCGACTCGTCCCCGGCGTCGTCGGCAACCCCGAGTCCCTGGTCGAGGAGTCCCACGAGGACGGCCTGCTCGAGTACCCCTCGTACACGAAGCCCGCTTCCTGGCGCGACCACGACGTGCCCGAGGTGCTGCTCAGCGGCCACCACGGCAAGGTCGCTGCGTGGCGGCACGAGCAGCAGGTGGAGCGGACGCGGCGCGTTCGGCCGGACCTGCTGCCCGACTCGTAGCGCCTTCCTGCCCCCCCCCGAGACTCGGGCTGAGCGACAGTTCTCGCGGTCGCGATCGCGAGAACTGTCGCTGGGCATGAGACTCGGCTCCGCCGTTTCGGACTGGAGGCGCGGGGCGGGCCCGCACCGCGCCTCCAGTCCGTCAGGCGGTCGGGTCGGCGCGCTGGGCGCGACGCAGGGTCAGGACCTCGGGTCCGGCCTCGGTGACCGCCACCGTGTGCTCGACGTGCGCTGCGCGCGAGCCGTCGACGCTCCGGAGCGTCCAGCCGTCGTCGTCCTGGTACAGCTCGTCGGTGCCCTGCATGAGCCACGGCTCGATCGCGACCACCAGGCCCGGCCGGAGTTTCAGACCGCGCCCGGGTCGCCCGTCGTTCGGCACGTGCGGGTCGCCGTGCATCGTGTGACCGACACCGTGCCCGCCGAACTGCAGGTTGACGCTGTAGCCCGCCTGCTTCGCCACGTGCCCGATCGCGTGCGAGACGTCGCCGAGCTTGTTGCCCGGAGCAGCCTGTGCGATGCCGGCTGCCAGGGCGCGCTCGACGGTCGAGATGAGCGTCTGGTCCTCGTCGCGGGGCGTCCCGACCTGCACCGACACGGCGGAGTCCGCCACCCAGCCGTCGACGCTCGCGGCGAAGTCGAGGCTGACGAGGTCGCCGTCCTGCAGCACGTGGTCGAACGGCAGACCGTGCAGCGCCGCGTCGTTCACCGAGGTGCACAGGTTCTTGCCGAAGGGCGACTTGCCGAACGAGGGGTGGTAGTCGACGTAGCAGCTCTCGGCACCCCGGTCGGCGATCATCCGCGCGGCGACGCGGTCGAGCTCGAGCAGGTTCACGCCGACGTCGACGGTGTCGAGCAGTTCGTCGAGGACGTCGGCCACGAACCGACCGGCGACGCGCAGGCCGTCGAGTTCCGTGGGGGTTCGCAGTTCGATCATGGGTCCATCCTCGCTGTTTTGCCCCCGGCGTTCCGTGTGGCAGTATGGACCGCTGTGCCCTGGCTGGACTCTGCCACGGGGGAGTCGCCGACACCGGGCACGCACCACCACTTCATCAGACATCGATCCGCGGCGACCCGTGTGCGTCCGCAGAGAGTAGAACAGCCATGAGCCAGCTCCTCGACAACGTCGACGCAGCATCGCTGCGGACCGACGTCCCGGACTTCCGCGCCGGTGACACCATCAAGGTGCACGTGAACATCGTCGAAGGCACGCGCTCGCGTATCCAGGTCTTCCAGGGTGTCGTCATCGGCCGCCAGGGCCACGGCATCGGCGAGACCTTCAAGGTCCGCAAGGTGAGCTTCCAGGTCGGCGTCGAGCGCTGGTTCCCGGTGCACTCGCCGATCATCGACCACATCGAGATCGTCACCAAGGGCGACGTCCGTCGCGCGAAGCTCTACTACCTGCGCGAACTGCGCGGCAAGGCGGCCCGCCGCAAGATCAAGGAGAAGCGCGACGCCTGATCGCCTTCACAGTGAGCGCCCGCGAGCCGGACGCCGCTGCTGGCCCCTCGCCGATGTACGGTTGTGCATCGACGGGGGGCTTTCCCTTTGCGCCCGCTGAACCCGGGCGGGCACGGTGTGAACGAGAGCGGAAATGACGGACACGACTGAGGAATCCGGGCGCAGACCCCGGCCCGAGAAGCAGCGCAACGGGATCCTCACATTCCTCCGCGACCTCGTCATCATCTTCATCGCGGCGCTGCTCGTGTCGTTCTTGGTCAAGACGTTCCTGATCCGCTCGTTCTACATCCCGTCGGCGTCGATGGAGAACACGCTGCAGATCAACGACCGCGTGATCGTCAACGAACTCGTCCCGGGTGTCGTGGCACTGAAACGCGGCGACGTCGTGGTGTTCAAGGACCCGGGTGGATGGCTCGCCGGGTCCGAGGTTCCGAGCGTCACGCCGGACACCCAGCCCGCCAAGGCGATCGACTGGGTCCTGACGCAGATCGGCCTCGGGACGGGCGACAGCGACGACCACCTCATCAAGCGCGTGATCGGTCTGCCGGGCGACAAGGTCTCCTGCTGCAACGACCTCGGGCAGATGTCCGTGAACGGCGTCCCGATCAAGGAGCCGTACCTCAAGCTGCCGGCCGGCGCTCCCGCGTCGGCGACCGACTTCTCCGTCACCGTGCCGAAGGGCACCATCTGGGTGATGGGCGACAACCGGAACGACTCCAAGGACTCCCGCTACAACGGGGACACACCGTCGAAGGGGTTCGTGCCGTTGTCCGACGTGACCGGCCGCGCCTTCGTGATCTCCTGGCCGACGAGCCGCTGGACGTGGCTCGACGACCACCCCGAGGTGTTCGCCGGGGTGGAGGAGCGCGACCAGTGACCCCCGTCCGCCCCTCCCTCCGCGTCGAGAAGCGACTGCTGGCCGAAGGCCGTGTCACGGTCATCGGGATGGACGAGGTCGGACGCGGTGCGATCGCCGGTCCCGTCGGCGTCGGCGTCGCGGCCGTGACGATCGACGTCGGGCGGGTCCCGCAGGGTCTGGCCGACTCGAAGCTGCTGTCCGCCACCCGCCGCACGGACCTGGTCCCCGTCGTCACCCGCTGGGCGCGCACCGCCGTCGGCATGGCTTCCGCCGAGTACGTCGACCGGCAGGGGATCGTCCCGGCGCTCGGAGCCGCGGGGGCGCAGGCGCTCGAGTCGCTGGTCGCCGGTGGCCTGTCGCTCGACGGCGCCGTCGTCGTGCTGGACGGGTCCTTCGACTGGCTGACCCGTGCCGTCCCCGCCTCGCTCCGTCCGACGACGGACCCGCTCGAGGTCGTCGTGCAGGTCAAGGCCGACCGGGACTGCGCCTCGGTCGCCGCGGCGTCGATCGTGGCGAAGGTCGCGCGGGACGCCCTGATGATCGCGGCCCACGACGAGGCACCGCACTACGCCTGGGCGTCGAACAAGGGCTACGGCTCGACCGCGCACTACGACGCCATCCGCGCGGTCGGGGCGCACGCCCTGCACCGCAAGTCGTGGTTGCACCAGGCGTCGAGCGTGTCACTCGAGGGCTTCGACGCGCTCGTCAGCTGACCCGCGCCGTCGACCCCGGCCTGCCGCGGTGGCCTCGGCTCGGCTGTGGCTCGTGAGGTTCCGAAATCTCGGCGTCTCGGCGCACGCCCGGCGCCGCCGCGGAACCTCGGCAGAGGGCACGCGGCATGTTGTGGAACCTCGGTGGACTCGGATCGGGCGCGGACGCCGAGCTTGCTCGCACTTCCGTCTTCGGGTGCATCCCTCGAGCTGCTGTCGCACACTGGTGCGGCTGCCGCCGTAGACTGTGGGCGCAATGGATGAGGACGAATTCGACGACTACGACCGCGAGGTCGAGCTGGCCCTGTACCGCGAGTACCGCGACGTCGTGTCGCAGTTCCGCTACGTGGTCGAGACCGAGCGGCGTTTCTACCTGGCGAACGAGGTCGAACTCGTGCGCCGGGACACCGAACACGATTTCTACTTCGAACTGACGATGAACGACGTCTGGGTGTGGGACGTCTACCGTTCCGACCGGTTCGTGAAGGGCGTCCGCGTCCTCACGTTCAAGGACGTGAATGTCGAAGAACTGACATCGCGAGAACTCGAACTGCCGAAGGAACTCGCACTCGACGAGTGATCGTCAATTCCGGTGCATTCGGTGAATCGCCGGTGATCGGTGACGTGCCGGAATTCCACGCGCTATTCTGGTCGGGATTTCCCGTCCAATGAACAGGAGCCGCGCATGGCACAGAAGGTCACCGTCCAGCTCGTCGACGACCTCGACGATTCCCCCATCACCACCGGTGAAGGACGCACGGTCGAATTCGGTTTCGACGGCTCGTCCTACGAGATCGACCTGACGAACGACAACGTCGACAAGTTCCGCGAAGCGATCTCCGACTACATCGCCGCGGCGCGCAAGGTGTCCGGCCGTCGCACCGGTAGCACGGCCCCCAAGTCGGCCCCGAAGCGCGGGAACTCCGAAGAGCTCGGCAAGATCCGCGAGTGGGCGAAGGAGAACGGCTACGAGGTCTCGACTCGTGGTCGTATCTCGACCCAGGTGCAGGAAGCGTACGCAGCCGCACACTGAGCTGCTGTCGTCGAAGGACCCGGGTGATCGCGATCATCCGGGTCCTTCGTCATTCCTCCCCAAGGGCGATCGTCGTCATCTGATTCCACAGGGCCGTCGTCGGCGCCCATCCGCGCTGCCGTTCCCGCGATCGTTGCCGTGGAGGCAATGACATGGAACAGAAGCTGCACGATCGCCCCGGACGAACACTCCGGAACGGCCGCCTGGGGCGGTTCGGCGAGGACCAGGCCGTGGCGTGGTTGCACGAACGGGGATTCCGGGTCGTCGAGCGGAATTGGCGGTGTGCCCGGGGCGAGATCGACATCGTCGCGTGGGATTCCTGCACACTCGTGTTCATTGAGGTGAAGACGCGATCCGGTACGACGACGGGGCATCCGTTCGAGGCGATCACGGCGACGAAGCTCACGCGGATGCGACGACTCGTGGCCGAGTGGTTCGACGCCCATCCGGAGGTGTCGGCACGCGCGATCCGCATCGACGTCGTCGCGGTCCACGTCGACGGTCCCCGGACGGCCGTGCAACACGTGGCGGGTGTGCTGTGACGGGCATCGGTCGTGCTGCGGCCGTCGCGCTGCTCGGCGTGACCGGGCGCCGGATCGAGGTCGAGGCCCACCTGACCAGCCAGCTGCCCGCCTTCAGCATCATCGGACTGCCGGACACCTCGCTCGGCGAGGCGCGCGAGCGGGTCCGTGCCGCCGCTGCGAACGCCGGGTGTCCGTTGCCGGCTCGGCGGATCACGGTGAACCTGACGCCGGCGGCGATCCCGAAACGGGGTTCCGGGTTCGACCTGGCGATCGCGATGGCCGTGCTCGCCGGCGCCGGACTCGCGCCCGACGTCAGTGAGCGCATCGTCTACATCGGGGAGCTCGGTCTGGACGGTCGTGTTCGACCGGTCGCCGGGGTCATCCCGATGCTGCTCGCCGCCCGCGACGCCGGGGCCGACCGGGTCGTGCTGCCGATCGGCAACTTGCCCGAGGCCCGCGTGGTCGACGGCGTGCGTACCACCGGGGTCGACTCACTCCGAGCGGCCGCGATCGACGCCGGTGCGCTGCTGCCGCCGGTCGAGGTCGAAGCGGTGCTTGCGGCGCCGGTGCCCGCGGTCCAACGCCCGGTGGCCGAACTGTCGGACGTCGTCGGGAACCCGATCGGGGTGCGCGCCGTCGTCGCCGCGGCGGCCGGCGGACACCACGCACTCCTGCTCGGTCCGCCCGGTGCGGGCAAGACGATGCTCGCCGAGCGCCTACCCGGACTCCTGCCCGACCTCGACGACGCGACCGCGCTCGAGGTCGCCGCCGTCCGGTCCGTCGCCGGACTCGGACCGGCGTCGTGGAGCACGAAGCCCCCGTGGGAGGCCCCGCACCACTCGGCGTCGGCGATCTCCCTGATCGGCGGCGGCTCCGGTGTGCTGCGACCCGGAGCAGTGTCGCGGGCGACCGGCGGCATCCTGTTCCTCGACGAAGCACCGGAGTTCCCCCGTGCGGTGCTCGACGCGCTCCGCCAGCCGCTCGAGTCCGGTCGGATCACCATCCACCGGGCTGCGGGCGCCGCCGAGTTCCCGGCGCGGTGCCAGGTCGTGCTCGCTGCCAATCCCTGCCCGTGCGGCAACGCCGGCGGAGCGTACGGCCAATCGTGTGAGTGTCCGCCGAGTGCGGTTCGGCGCTACCTCGGGCGGATGTCCGGACCACTGCTCGACCGGATGGACATCCGGGTGCTCGTGCCCCGGGTGACGACCGGAAAGATGCGTGGTGCCGACGGGAGCACGCCGACGACGGCCGAGGCCCGTGCCGGTGTCGCCGCGGCCCGCGCGCGGATGGCCGAACGCCTCCGGGACACCGGGTGGACGAAGAACGCCGAGGTCACCGGAGCCTGGCTGCGGTCGGACGGTCGGATCGAACCCGGTTCGACCACTGAGCTCGACCGGGCGCTCGACCTCGGCACCTTGACCATGCGGGGGTGGGACCGGGTGATGCGGCTCGCGTGGACCCTCGCCGACCTCGAGGCGGTCGACCGTCCGAGCAGAGCACACGTCCGGGGTGCCCTCGCTCTGCGGAGCGCGCTGTGAGCGGCGTGGGGCCCGGCCACGGCAGCGAACTGCTCGCCGCGATCCGGCGGGTCCTCGGGACTGACGGGGCGTCGGACCCGGTCCAGACCGCCGCTCGGGTCGCGTGGTCCGTGATCGTGGAGCCGGGGGACTCCGTCGCCGGTGAGCTCATGGCAGCCCTCGGGTCGGAGCGTGCCCTCGGCTCGGTCCTGCTGGCAGCCGACGGTGCGTTCGAGGACCTGCTCGACGGGTGTGTGGAGGCCGGCGTGCCCGGTGCGGAGGACCCCGATGCGTTCGCCGGTGTCCTGCACACGGCCATCGACCGGTGGCGACCGCGCTTGGTCCGGTCCGACGTGGCCGACGTCGTCGCCTCGGCCGAAGCCGTCGGGGCACGACTGCTCGTGCCCGGTTCAGCCGGATGGCCGACGGCGATCGACGACCTCGGCCCCCACGCACCGCTCGTGCTCTGGACGCGCAGCGCCACGTCGGGTGTCGGTGACGGGGCACCCGCCCTGGCCGTGGTCGGGTCGCGGGCGAACACCATCGCCGGGGCTGAAGCAGCCGCCGAGATCACCTCGGCCGCGGCGGACGCCGGCTGCACGATCGTCAGCGGCGGCGCCTACGGGATCGACGCGGTCGCACACCGGGTGGCGATCGCCGCAGGGGCCCCGACGATCGCGGTCCTGGCCGGGGGGATCGACCAGCTCTACCCCGCCGGCAACGTCCAGCTGCTCCACAACGTCGCTCGGCAGGGCGCCCTGGTGGCGGAGTCGGCGCCGGGGACCCGCCCGACCCGGTGGCGCTTCCTGGCCCGGAACCGGTTGATCGCCGCCCTCGCCGATGCTGCGGTCGTCGTCGAGGCCGGTGCGCGGTCCGGTGCGCTCAACACCGCGCACCACGCCGGGCAGCTCGGTCGCCCGGTGTTCGCCGTCCCGGGAGCGTTCGCGTCCTCGGCGTCGGTCGGGTGCCACCGGCTCGTGGCGCAGGGCCGCGCGCAGCTCGTCGTGCACCCGGGGGACCCGGTCGCCGCGATGCGTCCCGACGCCGCATCCGGTGCGACCGCGGCGGCGGACGAACCCCTCGTGTCGGTCCAGCGCGATCCCGAGGTCGTCCGGGTCCTCGACGCGCTCGGCCGTCGTGCCCTGCCGGAGGCCGAGATCGCTCGACGGTCCGGGCTGTCCGGAGCGGCGGTGGCGGACGCCCTTGCGCTCGCGCAGTTGCAGGGGCTCGTGGCGCACAGCAGCGGCGGGTGGGGCCGCGCATGACGTCGGCCAGCCGTACGCTGACGACGTGGCGGACCGAGCAGAGCAGCAGGAAGAGCGACTCGTGGCAGCGGTCGACTCGTTCCTCGGGCACGCTCGACACGCCAGGGGGCTCAGCGAGCAGACGCTCCGCGCGTACGCGAACGACCTCGACCAGTTCGTCGGGTTCGCCGCGCGCCGCGGCGTCGTCGGCATCGACGGGGTCGACCTCGAACTCCTCCGTGACTGGTTGTGGGAGGCCGACCAGCGGGGGCTCGCACGGTCGACGATCGCCCGCCGGTCGTCGTCGGTGCGGGCATTCACCCGGTGGGCGAGCGAGACCGGGGTGACCGCGACGGACGCCGGTGTGCGGCTCCGTGCGCCGAAGGGCGGCGCGCACCTGCCGCGGGTGGTGTCGGCCGACCAGGTCCGTGGGTTGCTCGACGGTCTCGCGGCCCGTGCGGCGACCGACGATCCCGGGGCGCTGCGTGACCTGGCGCTCGTGGAGCTGCTGTACGCCGCGGCCATCCGGGTGAGCGAGCTCGTCGGCATCGACGTCGCCGACGTCGATCGCGGGCGGCTCACGGTCCGCGTGCTCGGGAAGGGCGGGAAGGAGCGGGTCGTGCCGTTCGGCGTCCCGGCCCGTGATGCACTCGAGGCGTGGACGTCGCGGGGGCGTCCGACCCTCGCGGCGCGGGCCGACGTACCGAGCACGGCACTCTTCCTCGGCGACCAGGGTGGCCGGCTCGGGGTGCGCAGTGCGTACCGCGTGGTGGCTCGGCTGCTCGGGGACCTTCCCGGCGAAGGGCCGAGCGGACCGCACACCTTCCGGCACACCGCGGCGACGCACCTGCTCGACGGAGGAGCTGACCTGCGGGCGGTGCAGGAGATGCTCGGGCACGCGAGCCTCGGGACGACGCAGATCTACACGCACGTGTCCTCGGCACGGCTGCGCGAGGTCTACCGGACGGCTCACCCGCGCGCTTGACGGTGCGATCGCCGGACCGGCGCCGCCCCCGCGTGATCGCCGGACCGGCGCCGATCGACCGCCCGACCTGCGCCGAGCGACCGCCGGACCGGCGCCGTGCACTCGTGCGACTGCGAGGAGCCGGAACGTTGGAACGTTGGAACGATGGAACGATGCGACCGTGCGACCGTGCGACCGTGCGACCGTGCGACCGTGCGACCGTGCGACCGTGCGACCGTGCGACCGTGCGACCGGCTCGACGCGCTTGACGCGCCTGACGCGCCTGACGCACGCCCACGCACCCGGTCAGCCAGCGGGCCGACTGACGCCGCACGTGGCACGTCGCCCACCGCTCGTCGCCGACGCTCACCCCGGCCAGGCGGACTCCGGCAACAGCACGGGCCACTCGGCCGCCGGAAGGTACGGCGTCGGGTCCACGTAGCGGCCGTCGATCCGCGCGCCGAGGTGCAGACACGCGGCCGAGGCCGGGCAGTGCCCCACGGACACCCGGCCGACCAGATCACCCTGTCGGACGTCGTCCCCGGCAGCGACGAGTGGCTGCACTGAGTCGAGGGTGCTGACGAGCCCGCCGCCGTGGTCGATGGTCACGACGCTCCTGCCGCCGACGGGTCCGGCGAACGCCACGGTGCCGTCGTCGACCGCCGCCGCAGTCGTGCCGAACGGTGCCGGGACGTCGATCCCGCGGTGACCGGCGGCGTAGTCGTCGGACGGTGGCTCCCACCCGCGCTCGACCACCCGCGTTCCGGTCGGCCAGATCCACGGGTCGGCAGCACGAGTCGCCGCCGTGCGGTCTCGCTGGTCGTGCACGTCCTCCGGCGCGGGCCCAGGTGCGGCCAACCACGCGGTGGCCACCCCGAACACCCCGGGCGCCCCGAACACCCCGGGCGCCCCGAACTCCCCGAACGCCCCGAACACCCCGATCGCCACCACCATCGCGACGACCGGGGGGAGCCGAGTGCCGGAGCCGGGGAACAGGACCATGCCGCCACTCTGTCCGCCCCGGACCGGCCACACGACCCAGGTGAGGCGGTCCGTGGAGGGTGGGGCGGGCCTCCCGGCCTGTGGAGGGACGACGGGACCGCAGCGAACGAGCATGCGAACGCGTCTTGCGACGAAGCACGAGGTGATCCCCGCGTGGACTGTCGGAACGGTCGTGCGCAGGCCCACGCCCCAACCCGACCCCACGCCCCGACCAGAACCCCCGCCCGGCCCCGACACCCGCGCCCGGTTATGACCACATCCGCCACGAGGAGTACAGTCGGGGCCGCTCCGGACCACGCAACGCCGCACGGACGGCGAACGAGCCGACCGCCGGGGCACCGTGCCCACAGCAGCACGGCCGGCAGAACCCAGGAGCATCGTGTCCAACACAGCCACCGGGCACGGCGAGGACCGTGCGTTCAAGGGGAAGGTCACCGCGTTCGCCATCGCAGCAGCGGTGGGCGGTTTCCTCTTCGGCTTCGACTCGTCGGTCATCAACGGCGCCGTCGAGGCCATCAAGGGCGAGTTCGGCCTGTCCGAGGCGGCGAGCGGCTTCGCCGTCGCGTCTGCCCTCATCGGCTGTGCGTTCGGCGCCTACTTCGCCGGTCGACTCGCTGACCGCTGGGGCCGCACCCGGGTGATGTTCTGGGCCGCAGTGCTGTTCCTGGTGAGCTCGATCGGCTCCGGCTTCGCGTTCGCCACGTGGGACTTCGTCCTGTGGCGTCTCGTCGGCGGCCTCGGCATCGGTACGGCGTCGGTGATCGCGCCGGCGTACATCTCCGAGGTCTCGCCGAAGGCGATCCGCGGGCGCCTGGCCTCGTTCCAGCAGCTCGCCATCACGCTCGGTATCTTCGCCGCGCTGCTGTCCGACCAGTTCTTCGCGGTCACCGCGGGTGGCGCCTCCGAGGTCGTCCTCGGCCTGCCGGCCTGGCGCTGGATGTTCCTGGTCGGCGTGATCCCGTCGGTGGTCTACGGCATCCTGGCGATCACGCTGCCGGAGTCGCCGCGGTACCTGCTCGCCAAGGGGCGGACGGAGGACGCCCGCGCGGTCATGACGAAGATCGTCCCGCGCGACACGGTGAACACGAGCCTGGAGGAGATCCAGGACGGCATCAAGAAGGAAGCCAACGAGAAGAAGGGCTCCATCCGGGGCAACCGCTTCGGCCTGCAGCCCATCGTCTGGGTCGGCATCATCCTGGCCGTGCTGCAGCAGTTCGTCGGCATCAACGTGATCTTCTACTACTCGACGACGCTGTGGCAGGCGGTCGGGTTCAAGGAGAGCGACTCGTTCCTCATCTCGACGATCACGTCGGTGGTCAACGTCGCCGTGACCTTCATCGCGATCTTCCTGGTCGACAAGGTCGGTCGGAAGCCGCTGCTCGTCACCGGTTCCGCCGGCATGTTCGTGTCGCTGGCGATGGTCGCGATCGCGTTCTCGCAGTCGACGATCGTGGACGGCAACCCGAGCCTGCCCGGCTCGTGGGGTGTCATCGCCCTCATCTTCGCGAACCTGTTCGTCGTGTCGTTCGGCGCGACGTGGGGTCCGCTCATGTGGGTGCTGCTCGGCGAGATGTTCCCGAACCGCATCCGCGCCACGGCGCTCGGCATCGGCTCGGCCGCCAACTGGGTCGCGAACTTCATCGTCACGATCACCTTCCCGGTGCTGTCCGGCTTCAACCTGACGGTCACGTACGGCATCTACGCGCTGTTCGCGCTCATCTCGTTCTTCTTCGTCATCGCGAAGATCCCCGAGACCAAGGGCCGTTCGCTCGAGGAGATGGGCATCTCCGCCGAGGGCGACACGGTGAACGCGAAGGCGTGACCAGACGCGCCTGACACACCCAGAACACCGGACAGGAGGCCCGGATCACGTCAGCCGGTCGGCGCGCGTGATCCGGGCCTCCTGTCTGCTAGCATTTCTCCAGCAGTGCGCTGATGCGCGCTGACTTCGCGTGTCCACAGGGTCGTCAACGGTTCGCCGTCTCCGACCCGGCACCCGACCACCGGTCCCGCTCTCACGAGCGGGCGGTCGCGTGCCAGGACACCAGGGATCACGACCTCCGGTCGTGCTCGACACAACCGCAACAGGGGCACAGCACAGCTGTGCTCCGAGAACACAGAAGGAGGACGGCACATGGCCGTCGTCACCATCCGCCAGCTGCTCGACAGCGGCGTCCACTTCGGACACCAGACCCGTCGGTGGAACCCGAAGGTGAAGCGCTTCATCCTCGCCGAGCGCTCGGGCATCCACATCATCGACCTGCAGCAGTCGCTGGCCTTCATCGACCGCGCGTACGACTTCGTCAAGGAGACGGTCGCGCACGGTGGCACGATCCTCTTCGTGGGCACCAAGAAGCAGGCTCAGGGCTCCATCGCCGAGCAGGCGACCCGCGTCGGCCAGCCGTACGTCAACCAGCGTTGGCTCGGCGGTCTGCTCACGAACTTCCAGACGGTCTCCAAGCGCCTCGCGCGCATGAAGGAGCTCGAGGAGATCGACTTCGACGACACGACGAAGGGCTTCACCAAGAAGGAGCTCCTCATCAAGAAGCGCGAGCTGGACAAGCTCCACAAGACCCTCGGTGGTATCCGCAACCTCACGCGGACCCCGAGCGCGCTCTGGATCGTCGACACCAAGAAGGAGCACCTCGCCGTCGACGAGGCGCAGAAGCTCGGTATCCCGATCATCGGCATCCTCGACACCAACTGCGACCCCGACGAGATCACGTACCCGATCCCGGGCAACGACGACGCGATCCGCTCCGTCGGTCTCCTCACCCGCATCGTCGCCGACGCCGCGGCCGAGGGCCTGAAGACCCGCCACAACGGTGGCGACGACGAAGAGGCCGCAGAGCCCCTCGCCGAGTGGGAGCAGGAGCTCCTCGGTGGCGACGCCGCGACGCCGTCCGCCGACGCCGCTCCCGAGGGCGCGACCGTCGAGGAGAACAACGCAGACGCGCAGGTCGCCGCGAAGGAGATCGGCGAGCCGATCGCCGACGACGCGAAGAACGCGGAGCCGACGGCCGAGGCCGAGGCAGCCGCGGAGACCACCCCCGCCGAGTGACCTGTCGCAGGCGCCGGATCCGATCGGGTCCGGCGCCTGCTTCACCACTCTCCACACACGTACCGTCCAGAAAGGACAGTCAATGGCAAACTTCACCGCTGCTGACGTGAAGAAGCTCCGCGAGGACCTCGGCGCCGGCATGATGGACGCGAAGAACGCGCTCGTCGAGGCCGACGGCGACTACGACAAGGCCGTCGAGCTGCTCCGCATCAAGGGTGCGAAGGCCGTCGCCAAGCGCGACGACCGTGCCACCTCCGAGGGCGTCGTCGTCGCGAGCTCCGAGAACGGCGCCGCCACGGTCGTCGAGCTCGCGAGCGAGACCGACTTCGTCGCGAAGAACGAGAAGTTCACGACGCTGGCCGACAAGGTGCTCGGGGCCGTCGCTGCCGCCGGTGCAGCTGACGTCGCCGCCGCGAACGCCGCCCCCGTCGACGGCAAGACCGTCCTCGAGGTCGTCAACGAGTCGGCCGCCGCACTGGGCGAGAAGCTCGAGGTCCGCACGGTCCGCCGTGTCGAGGGCTCGGCCTTCGAGATCTACCTGCACAAGACCAGCCAGGACCTGCCGCCGCAGATCGCCGTCGTCATCGCGTACGAGGGTGACAACGCTGCCGAGGCCCGCTCGATCGCTCAGCACGTCGCGTTCGCGAACCCGACGTACCTGACCCGCGACGAGGTCCCGGCCGACGAGATCGCCAAGGAGCGTGCGACCGTCGAGGCGATCACGCGCGAGGAGGGCAAGCCCGAGGCTGCGCTCCCGAAGATCGTCGAGGGTCGGGTGAACGCCTACATCAAGCAGGTGTCGCTCCTCGACCAGGACTACGCGAAGGACAACAAGATCTCCGTCGCGAAGGCCGCCGAGAACGCCGGCATCACGATCCAGGGCTTCGCCCGCGTCAAGGTCGGCGCGTAGCGAACCCGTGACGGGGTCAGGAACCAACCAGGTTCCTGGCCCCGTTTTTCGCGCCTCCGGGCGCGACACACACGCGACACATCCGCGAGTACATTTCCACGAGACCACGACGAAGGGTGCGATCAGATGACCGACGAGAAGACCGGACGACGCCGCGTACTGCTGAAGCTGTCGGGGGAGGCCTTCGGGGCCGGATCGCTCGGCGTGAACCCTGACGTGATCGGGGCCATCGCCAAGGAGATCGCCGTCGCCGCGCGCGAGGTCGAGATCGCGATCGTCGTCGGCGGGGGCAACTTCTTCCGCGGCGCCGAGCTCTCGCAGCGCGGGATGGACCGCGGCCGTGCCGACTACATGGGCATGCTCGGCACTGTGATGAACGCGCTCGCGCTGCAGGACTTCCTCGAGCAGGCCGGGGCCGCCACGCGCGTGCAGTCGGCCATCGCGATGACCCAGGTCGCCGAGCCGTACATCCCGCGGCGCGCCGAGCGCCACCTCGAGAAGGGCCGCGTCGTCATCTTCGGCGCCGGCGCCGGCCTGCCGTACTTCTCGACCGACACGGTGGCCGCGCAGCGAGCACTCGAGATCAAGGCCGACGAGGTCCTCGTCGCCAAGAACGGTGTCGACGGCGTGTACACGGCGGACCCGAAGAAGGACGCCACGGCCGAGAAGCTGCACCACGTGACCTACCAGGACGCGCTCCTGAAGGGCCTGAAGGTCGTCGACGCCACCGCGTTCTCGCTCTGCATGGACAACGGCATGCCGATGCACGTCTTCGGGATGGAGGGCGAGGGCAACGTCCAGGCCGCCATCCGTGGGGAGCGCATCGGCACGGTGGTCAGCAACTGACCCGCACCGCTGACTAGACTCGACGCCAGTACCGAAGGAGTAACACCGTGATCAGTGATGTCCTGACCGAAGCCACCGAGAAGATGGCGAAGGCTGTCGAGGTCGCCAAGGACGACTTCTCGACCGTCCGCACCGGCCGCATCAACGCGGCGCTCTTCCAGAAGATCCCGGTCGAGTACTACGGCACGCCGACGCCGCTCGCGCAGCTCGCGTCGCTGCAGACGCCCGAGGCCCGCACGCTCATCGTGACGCCGTACGACAAGACGGCGCTCAAGGAGATCGAGCGCGCCATCGCGACCTTCCCGAACCTCGGCGCCAGCCCGACGAACGACGGCGACATCGTCCGCGTGACGATCCCGGAGCTCACCAAGGACCGCCGCAAGGAGTTCGTCAAGCTCGTGCGGACGAAGGGCGAAGACCACAAGGTCGTCATCCGGAACATCCGCCGCAAGGCCAAGGACGACCTCGACGCACTCAAGGGTGAGATCTCGGACGACGAGATCTCGCGCGGCGACAAGGACCTCGAGGCCCTGACGAAGAAGCACGTCGACCAGATCGACGAGTCGCTGAAGAAGAAGGAAGCCGAACTCCTCGAGGTCTGATGCGCCGCCCGGACCAGGGCGGTGAACGCCCCACAGCAGAGCACGGACCCGACCAGACCGGGCCCGTGAAGAAGGGGCTCCGCCAGGACTTCGATGCGCGTGCCCGAGCGGCCCGCACCGACTTCGAGGCGCAGCTCCGGCAGCGCAAGGCCGACTTCGGTGCGCGCAACGAGGCCCTGACGGCGCGGACCGGGCGCAACCTGCCGGCGGCGATCGGCATCGCGCTCGCGTTCGCCGTGGTCATGCTCGGCACGCTCCTCATCTGGCCGCCGTCGTTCATGGTCGTGGCGGCGTTCCTGCTCGGCGTGGGCGTCTACGAGTTGACGAGCGCCATGCGCTTCGCCGGCCGTGACGTCCCGCGGATCCCGAGCGTCGCCGTCGCGATCGCGATCGTGCCGGCGGCGTTCCTGCTCGGGCAGGTTGCGGCACTGTTCACGCTGCTCGGTGGAATCGTCCTGATCACCCTCTGGCGCCTGGTCGAGGTCGCGCTCTCGCGTCAGAAGCCGTCGGCGGGCGACGTGTTCCGCGACGTCACGAACGGCTTGTTCGTCCAGGCGTACATCTCGTTGCTCGGCGCCTGTGTCGTCCTGCTCTCCGCGCAGTCGCAGGGCAACCTCTGGGTGATCGGTTTCATCCTCGTCGTCGTCGCTGTCGACACCGGTGCCTACGCCACCGGGTTGAACCTCGGCAAGCACCCGATGGCGCCGCGGATCAGCCCGAAGAAGACGTGGGAGGGCTTCGCCGGATCGGTCGCAGCGAGCATCATCGTCGGCATCCTGGTGGCCTGGCTCATGCTCGGTCTGCCGTGGTGGACCGGCGTCGTGCTCGGCGTGCTGATCTCCGGGTCGGCGACCCTGGGCGACCTCACCGAGTCGATGATCAAGCGCGACCTCGGCATCAAGGACATCTCGTCCTTCCTGCCCGGGCACGGCGGACTGCTCGACCGCATCGACAGCATCCTGCCGTCGGCCGCCGTCGCCTACGTGCTGTACCTGATCGTCAACCACTGACCGACCTCGTCGGCCCACCCTGAGCGCCGCCCTCAGCGCGTCCAGGTTGTGCCACGGGTCGGGACTGGCAGAATGACGCCGTGGCCACCACCTTCCCGACCGCAGCTCGCTCCGCCCTCGGATACGACGTCGACGAAGTCGAGCGTTTCCTCGAGGACGCCCGTCGTGCGTACTCCGCAGACGACAGCGCCCCCGGCATCGAGGCTGCGAAGATCCGCGCCACCGCGTTCTCGATGCGCAAGGGCGGCTACTCCACCTCGCACGTCGACGCAGCGCTGGAGCGCCTCGAGGACGCCTTCGCGGCACGGGAGCGTGAGCGGGAGATCGGCGACGCCGGACAGAAGGCCTGGTACGCCGAGGCCCGCACGAAGGCCTCCGACGTCGTGGCCCGCCTCGAGCGCCCGGACGGTCAGCGGTTCAGTCGGGTGAGCGTGCTCGGCACCGGCTACCACCCGAAGGACGTCGACGCGTTCGCGGCGCGCCTCGGCGGCTACTTCCGCGAGGGCAAGCCGCTGAGCCTCACCGAGGTGCGATCGATCGTGTTCCGCCCGAAGCACGGGGGCTACCGCGAGGGCCAGGTCGACGCGCTGCTCGACGCCGTCGTCGAGGTCATGCTCGCCGTCCGCTGACGACGCGCTGCACCCAGGTGCTTCGCTTTCCGTGATCGTTCCGTTACCCTGGTCCTACTCATGGGCAGGCACACGGCAGACCACAGCTCCGACCGCGATCTCCGCGAGCACCTGAGCCTCCAGGCTTCGGGTGAGCGCCGCGCGGCACTGAACCGAACCCGTACGGCAGACACCTCGGTGCTCCAGGCGAACCCGCAGGTCCTGCCGGAAACCGGTCCGGTGGCGACGCCGAAGTCCGTCGCAGCGAACCGCGTGTCCGACGAACGCATCGCCGCGTTCGCGCACGAGGCCCCCGCGGCCCGGGTCGACCCGCGCGCCGCGAAGCAGCAGAACGCCACGGCGATCCAGCGCACCGCGACGGCGCAGCAGCCGACCCGTGGCGCAGCCGCCGCGGTCAACGCCTTCGCACGGAAGCGTTCCTCGGTTCCGGCGTTCTCGTTCGTCGGGGTCTTCCTCTTCGTGGGGGCGTCGCTCTTCAACCCGCTCCAGGCCGACGTCGCGCAGGCCGCGGTCGACACACCGGTGCTCGTGAAGACGCCCCAGGCCCCGCAGCAGTACACCGCGCACGGCACCTACGGCGACGCCGCTGCCGACCGCGACGGCTACGGCGTGACCGTGCCGGCCCCGAAGGTCGTCAAGCCCGTCGTCGAGGAAGAAGCCGACGACGACGCCACCACCGACGAGACGACCGACGCCGCCGCGACCGAGAGCGTCTCCGCCGCGAACACGCTGGCTGCCGTGGCCGCGACGCCCGACGCGGGCAGCGCACAGGCCATCGCCCTGCAGCTCGTCACGGCCCGGGGCTGGGGCACCGACCAGTACAACTGCCTCGTCTCGCTGTGGAACAAGGAGTCCGGCTGGCGGGTGAACGCCTACAACCCCAGCGGTGCGTACGGCATCCCGCAGGCGCTCCCGGGCAGCAAGATGGCGACCGCCGGTGCCGACTGGCAGACGAACCCCGCGACCCAGATCACGTGGGGTCTCAACTACATCGCCGGTGTCTACGGCACGCCCTGCGGCGCCTGGGGCCACAGCCAGGCGAACAACTGGTACTGATCGGCAGTTGGGGTGCCGCGCAGCAACCGGCCGCGGCGTCCCCGTGGTCGCGACGTCGAGCCTGACGAGGACACCGGCCTCGACCGGCTGATGAGCTCGTGGAAGCGCACCGAGGTGCGTCGCGGGCGAGAGTACCTCGTCCAGCCCGTCTCCGCGGCGTCGGCGCAGAAGGAGTACGTCTGCCCCGGGTGCGGCGGCACGGTCCTGCCCGGTACCGCACACGTGGTGGTCTGGCGCTCGGACGGGGTCCTCGGTGACGCTGCCGACCTGGCATCACGCCGACACTGGCACAACCACTGCTGGAGCATCGCATGACCGCCGCCGACGGCGAGATCCGTTCCGCCACGCAGCTGCCCGCCCGCCGCACCGACGTCGAGCTCGTCACCGACGACCACCTCACCCTGGTCGGGGAGCTCGCCGAACCGGAGTCCCGCCCGGCACGGGGAACCGTCGTGACGCTGCACCCGCTGCCGACCGCGCACGGCTTCATGGACTCGCACGTGCTCAAGAAGGCCGCCGCGCGGCTGCCGGCCCTGGCGGACATCGCGGTCCTGCGCTTCAACTTCCGGTCGGTCACGTCGCCACGTGGCACGTCCGAGGGCGTGTTCGGCGAGGGCGTCTCCGAGGGCTTCGACCTGCGAGCCGCCGTCGCCGAGGTCGTGGACCGTGGCCTCCCGACGCCGTGGTTGGTCGGGTGGTCCTTCGGCACCGAGGTGATCCTCAAGCACGCGCTGGAACACGTCGAGGCCGGCACCGTGGCGGGCGTGGTCCTGCTCTCGCCCCCGCTGCACCGCACCACGGAGGACGAGCTCGCGCGCTGGGCAGCCGTGGACGTCCCGGTGGTGGCCCTTGTGCCCGAGCACGACGACTTCCTGCAGCCCGACGAAGCGATCGCCCGGTTCGCCGTCGCCCCGAACGTCCGGGTCGTCCCGATCGAGGGCGCGAAGCACCTGTGGGTGGGGGAGCGGTACGTCCGGATCGTCCTCGACGCCGTCGCCGACCTCGTCGTGCCGGGCAGCGCGCCGCTGCCGACGCACTGGCCGGTCTGACGGCACTCGCCGGTCTGACGGCACTCGCCGGTTCAACGCCCGGTGCGTGCCCACCTCGGTGAGGTGGGCCGACCGGGAGGCGCGACCCGCGCCTCCCGGTCGGCTCGCGTCAGCGTTCGGTCGCGTCCACTGCGTCGTCGCCTGCTCCGGGAGCGGTGCCGGGTGCGGTCCCCAGCAGGCCGGTCGCGTGCGTGAGCACGCCGCGCAGGTTCTCCAGGTAGCCCGCCACCGCCTCGCGCTCGGTGCGGATCGCCGACAGCCGGTCCTCGGCCTCGGCGGTGATGGCAGCCGTGCGCTCCTCGGCATCGGAGACCATGCGGTGCACGCGGTCCTGGGCGTCCGCGACGATGGTGCGGGCGTGCTCCTGCGCGTCGGCGGTGCTGGTGCGCTCGAGGTCGTCGGCTTCCTGCTGGAGCCGTTCGGCGCGCTCACGGGCCTCGGTGGCACGGCGCGTGGCCTCGGCGAGCTGCAGGTTCGCCTCGTCGAGGTACTTCTGCGTCTCGGTGACGGTCTCGTGGTGCTTCTGCAGGTAGTCCTGCTCGGCGTCGTCCCGTCGTGAGGCGAGCTCGGACTCGAGCGTCGTGCGGGCCTCGTCGCGCTCGCGGGCGACCTCGGCTCGGGCCTCGTCACGTTCCTTGGCCAGGTCGGCGCGGGCCGTGTCGATCTCCTGACGGAGGGCGGTGCGCTCGGACTCGAGCGTGTCGAGCTCGGCGGAGCGGCGGTCGGCGATCTCGGTGTCGACCTCGGCGTGCTCGCGTTCGCGGCGGGCG
The DNA here is from genome assembly GCF_015350945.1 of Curtobacterium sp. VKM Ac-2884. Classification (NCBI taxonomy): domain Bacteria; kingdom Bacillati; phylum Actinomycetota; class Actinomycetes; order Micrococcales; family Microbacteriaceae; genus Curtobacterium; species Curtobacterium sp. VKM Ac-2884. The sequence continues at coordinate 608,061 of NZ_JADKSA010000003.1, read as the reverse complement.
GCGAGGGCGTCCTCGTGCTCGCGGTCCGCGCGTTCGGCGGCGGCATCGGCCTCGGCGCGCTCCCGCTCGATGCGGGTGTCGTGCTCCTCGAGCTCGCGTGCGATGCGGTCGGCGGTCTCCTGCACGAGCCGCTCGTTCTCGACGCGCGTCTGTTCCTCGTCGACGCGCAGCTGCGCACGCAACGCCTCGGCCTCCTGTGCCAGGGCGGTGCGCGCCGAGGCGAGCTCCCGGTCCCACTCGGCACGGGCAGCGGCGAGTTCCTCGTCCACGACACGGCGGCGGTCGGCGAACTCGCCGTCGATCTCGGCGCGGCGTCGGTCGACCTCGGCCTGCAGCTCGGCGCGGCCGGTCTCGATCGCCAGGGCGTGCGCCTGCTGCTGCTCGTCGCGCTCCCGGTGCCACGCAGCACGCCCCTCGGCGACCTCGCGCTCGAGTGCCTGACGGCGGGTGGACTCCTCGTGGTCGAGGTCCTCGACCCGGCGGGCGTGGTCGGCCTCGAACACCGAGCGGCGGTGCTCGGTCTCGCGGTCGAGGTCGGCCGCGGCGGTGCGGGAGTCGGCCGACTCCCGCTGGGCGACCTCGCGCAGCTCGGCGACCTCGTGCTCGACCTGGGCGCGCAGGGCGTTCGTCTCACGGATGGCGACGGAGCGGACCTCGGCGGCCTCGGTCACCGCGGCACCCCGGATGGCCGCGGCCTCGTTGCGGGCGTCCTGGGTCAGCAGGCCGGCTTCGGCACGGGCACGCTCGACGGTGTCGGCGGCCTCGGCACGAGCACGGGTGAGTTCGTTGGTGGAGCGGGTGCGGGCGTCCTCGAGGGTGTCGCGGGCTTCTTCCTGTGCCTCGCGCACGGTGCGGTCGGCCTCGGCCCGGCTCGACGCCCGCAGGCGCTGTGCGTCGATGTCCGCCTGGCTGATGAGGCGGGTGGACTGCTCCTCCGCCACGCGCAGGGTCGACTCGAGTCGTGTGCCCAGGCCGCTGTAGGTGGGGGTGCCGGCCTCGTCGAGCTCGCCCTGGAGCTCGGAGACGCGGGACTGCAGGAGACGGATCTCCTTGGCCGCGTCGGCACGGTCGGTGTTCGACTTGATGAGCTCACGGCGCAGGTCGTTCAGTGAGCGGTCGACGTCGTCGCGGCGGTACCCGCGCAGCTCGGTCCCGAACTCTGCCTCGTCGTTCGCCACGTGTCGCTCCTGGGTGCTCGGCGGAGGGCCCGATCCGGCCCGCGGTTGATTGTAGTGGTGGCCCGACGGGGTCGTCTGAGTCCGACGACAGCCCGGATGGATGCGCTGCTCAGCCATGCTCGCTATCCTGAGTCGCTGATTCGCGCGCCGACATCCCCACCCCGGCGCGGTAGGGAGAGTGTTCGTGCGATTCGTCCTGGCGATCGTCAGTTTCGTCATCGGCCTGCTGCTCGTCGCGTTGGCGGTCGGACAGCGGACCGTGTTCGCTCCGCCGTCCTCGCTCGTCGCGGACAGCTCGACCACCAGCTCCGCTCCGGTCACCGTGATCCCCGGGTCGACGCTCAACGCGAACCCCGGCTACCAGCGCATCAACGTGTCCGGCTCCGGCAAGGTCTTCGCCGCGTACGGCAAGACGGCCGACGTCGACGCGTGGGTCGGAGACGCCGAGCACACCACGCTCCGGTTCGACGCCGAGAGCGCGAAGCTCGTGGGCAAGACCACCGGCTCCGAGGCGTCCGTCCCGTCGCCGAAGGGCAGTGACCTCTGGTACCAGGAGTACGACGGCTCCGGGCAGTTCACGGTCCGTCTGCCGCAGGACGTCTCGGTCCTCATCGTGAGCGACGGCACGGCCGCCGCCCCGAGCGACGTCTCGGTCACCTGGCCGAAGGACACCGCGACGCCGTCCGTCGGGCCCCTGCTGGTCGCCGGTGGCGTCTTCGCACTCGGCGGCATCGTGCTGCTGGTCCTGGCGTTCCTGCACCAGCGCCGCGGTCGCGGACCCCGCCGCCGCAGCGGTGGCACCCGACCGCCGCGCGTGCGCGCTTCGCGCCGTGCCGCCGCCGCCGGTGCCCAGGTGCCGGCTCGTGGCCGCCGTGGTCCGCGCGCGTTCATCGCGCTGCCGGTGGTCCTCGTGGGCACGCTCGCACTGGCCGGCTGCTCCTCGGACTACTGGCCGCAGGGCAGCGACCCGTCGCTGGCGACCCCGACGCCGACGGTCAGCGCGACCGGCGCCGCGGACACCACCGAACCCACCGCCGCGACGAAGCAGCAGATCACCCGCGTGGTCGAGCGGATCGCAGCGGTCGCCGCCAAGGCCGACAGCGCCCGCGACACCGACCTGGCGACGACGCGTTTCACCGGTGCCGCGCTCGACCTGCGGACGGCGAACTACGCCATCCGCGGCAAGGACGCCGAGGTCAAGGCTCCGCCGGCGATCTCCGCCGGTCAGGTGTGCGTCGCGCTGCCACAGCAGACCGACACGTGGCCGCGCACGGTCTTCGTGATCGTCGCCGAGGACTGCGACGCCAAGTCGGCACCGCAGGCCCTGACGCTCGTGCAGGACACCGCGCGCGACCCGTACAAGGTCGCCTACGACGTCTCGCTCGAGGCCGACGCCAAGATCCCGAGCCTCGCGCCGACGTCGATCGGCGCGGCGCTCCTCGCCCCGCAGTCGAAGCTCCTCGCGATCGCGCCGGACCAGGTCGCGACCGCCTACGGTGACATCCTGTCGAAGGACTCGAAGAGCGAGTACGCCGACCTGTTCGCCACCGAAGGTGACGGCCTCCGCACCACCATCGGCAAGGCGTACAAGGACAAGAAGGCGGAGTCCCTGCCGGACACGGCGAAGATCGAGTACTCGTCCGAGGCCCCGGAGGACTCCGCCGTCGCCATCGCGACCGACGACGCCGGCGCGCTCGTCTCCGCCGACCTCAACGAGATCGAGAAGGTGACCCCGACCGCCTCCGGCGCCGAGGTCAACACCGAGGGTGCCGTCAAGGCACTGTCCGGGGTCGACACGAGCAAGAAGGGCATCAGCGCCACGTACGGCGTCCAGCTGCTCTTCTACGTGCCGCCGGTCGCCTCGGATGACAAAGTGGTCCTGCTCGGGTTCACGCAGGGCCTGACCGCAGCGAGTGAGGTGCAATGAGCAACATCCCCCCGACCCCGTCCGGGCTCCGCGGAGCCGTGGACCTGTCGTCCCTCGTCGACCGCGCACAGCGGCCGCCCCAGCCGCCCGCCGGTGCTCCGGCGCAGGCGGGAAGCCCGACCGGTGCAGCAGCGCCGGGCACCGAGACCGGCGGCGACCTGACCGTCCCGTCGCTCGTGCTCGACGTCACCGACGACACGTTCCAGGACGTCCTGGAGCTGTCGTCCGTGGTGCCGGTCATCGTCGACATCTGGGCGGAGTGGTGCGGGCCGTGCAAGCAGCTCTCGCCGATCCTCGAGCAGCTGACCGCCGAGTACGGCGGGCGCGTGCTGCTCGCCAAGGTGGACGCCGACACGAACCCACAGCTCGTGCAGGCGTTCCAGGCGCAGTCGATCCCGACCGTCGCCGCGCTGATCGGCGGACGCCCCCTCGGGCTCTTCGTCGGCGCGCTGCCCGAGGCGCAGGTCCGCGACGTCTACGAGCAGGTGCTCCAGGCAGCCGAGCAGAACGGCGTCTCCGGTCGCGTCACCGTGGACGGTGCCGCCGCGCCCGACGACACCGCCGAGCAGGGCGAGCCGGAGCCGGAAGCGCTGCCGCCGCACCACCAGGCCGCGTACGACGCGATCGAGCAGGGCGACTACGCCACGGCGATCACCGAGTACAAGACCGCGATCCTGCAGGACCCGCACGACCAGATGGCCGTCGCGGGGCTCGCGCAGGTGTCGCTCCTGGACCGGCTGAACGGCCACACCGCCGACGAGATCCGTGCCGCTGCCGGTGCGGGTCCGCAGGACGTCCCGGCGCAGCTCGCGGTCGCCGACCTCGACATCTCCGGCGGCCACGTCGAGGACGCCTTCGGGCGGCTGCTCGACCTGGTACCGACGGTGTTCGGCGAGGACCGTGAGGCCCTGCGGGTCCGCCTCGTGGAGTACTTCGAGCTCATCGGGACCGACGACCCGCGCGTGGTCGCGGCCCGCCGTCGCCTGGCGAGCGCCCTGTACTAGCGGTCCGCAACCGACGGACGGGAGGCCCGGTGCCAGCTGGCACCGGGCCTCCCGTCCGTCTGTCGGTCGCGTCCAGGACGCGGATGACGCTAGCGCGCGAGCTTGAGCCAGACGGCGCCGAGCGGCGGCACCACGAGGTGCGCCGACGCGGGGCGGCCGGCCCACGGGGTGTCCTCGGCGGTGACGACGCCGAGGTTGCCGACACCGGAGCCGCCGTACTCCGCGGCGTCGGTGTTGAGCACCTCGTGCCACTCGCCGGCGCTCGGCAGGCCGAACCGGCGCTCGACGGGTACGCCCGAGAAGTTCACGAACACCGCCAGCCGGTCGTCGCCGTCCTTGCGCAGGAACCCGAGTGTCGAGTGGGGGGCGTCGCCGCCCTCGATCCACTCGAAGCCGTCGGCCGTGCTGTCGTGCGTCCAGAGCGCCGGCGTGTCCTTGTAGACCCGGTTCAGGGCGGCGACGAGGTCCTGCACACCGCGGTGCCCGGGCTGGTCGAGGAGCCACCAGTCGAGCCCCTTCGCCTCGGACCACTCTGCGGGCTGGGCGAACTCCTGCCCCATGAAGAGCAGCTGCTTGCCGGGGTGCGCCCACATGAACGCCAGGTAGGCCCGGACGTTCGCGAGCTTCTGCCACTCGTCGCCGGGCATCTTGCCGTAGAGGGAACCCTTGCCGTGCACGACCTCGTCGTGGCTGATCGGCAGGGTGAACTGCTCACTGAAGGCGTAGACGAGCGAGAACGTGATCTCGTCGTGGTGGTAGCTGCGGTACGCGGGGTCGCGCTGCACGTACTCGAGCGAGTCGTGCATCCAGCCCATGTTCCACTTCTGGCCGAACCCGAGCCCACCGGCGCTCGTCGGCTGGGTCACGCCGGGCCACGACGTGCTCTCCTCGGCGATCATCACGATGCCCGGGTAGCGCTTGTACGCGGTGGCGTTCGTCTCCTGCAGGAACGCGACGGCGTCGAGGTTCTCGCGGCCGCCGTGGATGTTCGGCAGCCAGTCGGTGCGGGAGTAGTCGAGGTACAGGATCGAGGCGACGGCGTCGACGCGCAGGCCGTCGATGTGGAACTCCTCGAGCCAGTACAGGGCGTTGGCGACCAGGAAGTTCCGGACCTGCGGCTGCCCGAAGTCGAACACGTACGTGCCCCAGTCGAGCTGCTCGCCGCGGCGGGGGTCCGGGTGCTCGAACAGCGCGTGGCCGTCGAAGCGTCCGAGTGCCCATTCGTCCTTCGGGAAGTGTCCGGGGACCCAGTCCATGATCACGCCGATGCCGGCGGAGTGCAGGCGGTCGATCAGGTACCGCAGGTCGTCGGGGGAGCCGTAGCGTGCGGTCGGGGCGTAGTACCCGGTGACCTGGTAGCCCCACGAACCGCCGAACGGGTGCTCGGCGAGCGGCAGGAACTCCACGTGCGTGAAGCCCGTGTACTGCACGTGCCCGATGAGCTGGTCGGCGACCTCGCGGTACGACAGCCCGGGGCGCCACGAGCCGAGGTGGACCTCGTAGACGCTCATCGGCTGGTCGTGCGTGGTCGTCTCCGCGCGGCGTTCCATCCACGCGCGGTCGCCCTCGGACCACGTGTAGCTCGACTCGGTGATGACCGAGGCGGTGGCCGGGGCGATCTCGGCCTCGCGGGCGAACGGGTCCGCGCGCTCGACCCAGCCGGAGTCGGTGAGGATCTGGAACTTGTACCGCTGCCCCGCGACGGCTCCGGGCCAGAACAGCTCCCAGACGCCGAGGTCGCTCAGGCGGCGCATCGCGGTGGTGCGGCCTTCCCAGCCCTCGAAGTCGCCGATGACGCGCACGGCGGTGGCTCGGGGGGCCCACACGGAGAACGCGACGCCGTCGACGCCGTCGATCGTGCGGACGTGCGCGCCGAGGTGGTGCCAGAGCTGCTCGTCGCGGCCCTCACCGAACAGGTGCAGGTCGAGCTCGCCGAGCGTCGGGGCGAACCGGTACGCGTCGTCGGTCGTCCAGGTGGCGTCGTCCTCTTCCGAGGACTCGTCGAAGTCGTAGTCGGCCTCGACCCGGTAGCGCCCGAGCTCCTCGGCGGTGGCACCGGCCCAGAGACCGTCGCCCTCGTGGGTCAGCTCGACGTCGTCGCCGTCGAGCCGGACGAGCCGGACCGCCTGCGCCAGGTGACGCACCACGCGGACGCTCGTGCCACCGTCGACGGCGTGCGGGCCGAGGACGTCGTGGGGCTGGGACCAGCGGCCCTCGGCTACCTGTTGGCGCAGCCACTGCTCGACCGGAGCCGGGCGCGGGCCCGTGCTGTCGGCGGTGGCGGGCTCGGGAGCCGGCGGCGTCGGGAGGGCGCTCGACGGTGCAACGGTGGACGGGCCTCCGGTCGGAGCGCCCGAGGACGCGACGGCGTCGACGGACGGTACCCGCGGGTGCGTCGCGTCGGCGGGGTGCCCCGCCAGCGTGGCGGACTCGGCGACCCCGCGGTCGGGCGCCTCACGCGGTGCAGCGGGAGCGCCTGGCAGGTCCTCGTCGGGGGCGGAGACCCGCGGCTCGTAGCGCGGCTCCGGCTTCGCGTCGGACGGTGTCCGCGCGGGCACGGGCGGCGGCGGGGGCGGGACCGGCGGTACGGCGGGGCCGCGGCGCGACGGCGGGGTCGGCTGGGGTGCGGTCGGGTCGTTCGTCATCGGTGCAGTCCTTCCACGACGAGCAGGTGCACGGGTTCCTGGAAGGCGTCCAGGCGGACGTAGTTCGACGCGCCCCAGACCCAGCGCTGCCCGGTCACGACGTCACGGACGTCGAACCGGCTGTCGGCCGGCAGACCGAGCGCAGCGAGGTCCAGGTGCACGGTGGTCTCACGCGCCGAGTGCGGGTCGACGTTCGCGACGACGATCACGGTGTCGGCGTGCCCGGAGCGGATGAACTCGCCGGACAGGTGCTTCGAGTACACGACGGTCGCCGGATCGTCGGCGGCGTGCACGTGCAGGTTCCGCAGCTGGCGGAGGGCGGGGTGCGCGGCACGGAGCCGGTTGAGCATCGTCACGTACGGAGCGAGCGACGCGCCCTCGGCCTCGGCCAGGGCGAAGTCACGCGGCTTGTACTCGTACTTCTCGTTGTCGATGTTCTCTTCCGAGCCCGGTCGGGCGACGTCCTCGAACAGCTCGTACCCCGAGTACATGCCCCACGTCGGGGCGCCCGTCGCAGCGAGCGCGGCACGCACCTTGTAGCCGGCACGACCACCGAACTGCAGGTACTCGGTGAGGATGTCCGGCGTGTTCACGAACAGGTTCGGGCGCAGGTAGTCGCTCGTCTCGTGCGACAGCTCCTCGAAGTACGACTCGATCTCTTCCTTCGTGTTCCGCCACGTGAAGTACGAGTACGACTGCTGGAACCCGACCTCTGCCAGTGCGCGCATCATCGCCGGACGGGTGAACGCCTCGGCCAGGAACACGGTGTCCGGGTGCTCGTCACGGACTTCGCGGATCACGCGCTCCCAGAACCAGAGCGGCTTGGTGTGCGGGTTGTCGACCCGGAAGATCCGGATGCCGAAGTCGATCCAGTGCCGCAGGACGCGCAGGACCTCGGCGACCAGGCCCTCGGGGTCGGAGTCGAACTGGATCGGGTAGATGTCCTGGTAGCGCTTCGGCGGGTTCTCGGCCGTGGCGATCGAGCCGTCGGCGCGCTGCGTGAACCAGTTCGGGTGCTCGGTGACCCAGGGGTGGTCGGGGGAGCACTGCAGCGCGAAGTCGAGCGCCACTTCCATGCCGGTGTTCTTCGCGGTCTCGACGAAGTCGCGGAAGTCGTCCTCCGACCCGAGGTCGGGGTGGATCGCGTCGTGTCCGCCCTCGGGGGAGCCGATCGCCCAAGGGCTGCCGGGGTCGTGCGGCCCCGGGGTGAGCGTGTTGTTCGGGCCCTTGCGCGCGGTCGTGCCGATCGGGTGGATCGGCGGCAGGTAGACGACGTCGAAGCCCATCCGGGCGACGGCGGGCAGACGGCGAGCCGAGGTCCGGAAGTCGCCGCTCTTCCACGAGCCGTCCGGGTTCTTCTTCGCGCCTTCGCTGCGGGGGAAGAACTCGTACCAGGCGCCGACGCCGGCGCGGGTGCGCTCGACGTCGAGCAGCTGCGTCGGGGAGTGCGTCCGGAGCGAGGTGAGCGGGGCTTCCTCGACCTCGGCCACGATGCGCGGGTCGTCGACGGCGGCCAGGCGCTCGGCCGGGTCGAGGTCGGTGTCGCGCACCTTCGCCGCCGCGCGGGTGGCGGCGGGGGAGTCGGTCTCGTCGGCGAGCCGGTCGAGCAGCAGGGCGCCGTCGAGGAGCGTCGCCTCGGTGTCCACCCCGGCCGCGATCTTCAGCCGTGCGGCGTGCAGCCACGTCGCCCAGTCGTCGGAGTAGGACTCGACGTGCCAGGTCCAGACGCCGACGTGGTCGACCTGGACGGTCGCCTCGTACCGGTCGGTCCCGGGCGCGCCGAGGGCCAGGGGGACGGTCCTGGTGCCCCCGTCCGGGCGTTCGAGGACGAGGTCGGCGCCGATGATGCCGTGTCCTTCTCGGAAGACGGTCGCACCGAACGTGATCACCTCGCCGTCGAACGCCTTGCCGGGGAACCCGTTCGGCGTCCTCGGTGCGAGCTCGGTGATCGGGATGCGCCCGATCTTCGGTCGGCGGGGTCGGTCTGCGGTGGCCACGGAGCCGACGCTACCCGGCGAGCGCCTCCGCGTTCCCCGGAATCCGCCCGCTGTGGACGGTCGGGCGCGCCGTGGACCTGTGGAGGAACCGGACGGTAGGCCCGTGGCGGGGCCGCCACGGGCCTCCCGTCCGCCCTGTGGTCGCGTACCGGGCGTGCGCCGGATCGCGCGCTAGGCCGGCTCGAACAGGTGGATGCCGGGGCCGTAGGCGGTGAACACCTGACCGGCGGGGCGGAGCCGCTCGTGGTCACGGTGCTTCTCGCTCGACCACGCGAGGCGGTAGCCGAGCACGTCCTCGCGCACCGGCAGCGTCAGGTCCCGTGTGCGCCCGCTGCCGTGCACGACGACCAGCACGCGGTCGTACGGCTCGTGCTCGGGCGTCGACTCGGCGAAGTACTGCAGGACGCGGTGCACCGGCTGGTCCCAGCCCTCGATGGTCATCGGGTGCCCGTCCGGCCCGTACCAGGACATCCGCGAGGCCCCCGGGGTCTCCTGCCCCTCGACGCCGAAGCGCGTCGGCCGGAGTGCGGGGTGCGCCTGCCGGAACCGGGCGAGTGCGGCGACGGCCTCGGTCATCGACTCGGCGTCCTCGTCGTCGGACCAGTCCACCGGGGTGAGGTCGTCGGACACGACGTACGCGTTGTTGTTGCCGTGCTGCGTGCGGCTCCGCTCGTCGCCCGCGGTGAGCATCGGCACCCCCGCGGAGAGCAGCAGCGTCGCCGCGAGGTTCCGCATCGACCGCCCGCGCGCTGCCCGGACGCCGCGGTCGGCGGTGTCGCCCTCGATGCCGTGGTTGAACGAGCGGTTGTCGTTCGAACCGTCGCGGTTCTCCTCGCCGTTCGCCGCGTTGTGCTTCCCGTCGTACGACACCAGGTCGAGCAGCGTGAAGCCGTCGTGGGCGGTGACGAAGTTGACGCTCGCGAGTGGGCCGCGCTCGGCGCCGAAGACGTGGCGCGAGCCGGTCAGGGCTCCGGCGAGGGCGCCGATGCCGGTGCGGGGCATGCCGTTGCGGCGTTCCTCGGCGATGTCCGTCAGCCAGAACTGGCGGACCGTGTTGCGGAAGCCGTCGTTCCACTCACCGGTGCGGTCGCCGGCCGCGCCGAACGAACCGGTCTTCCAACCGTCGGGTCCGACGTCCCACGGCTCGGCGATGACCAGGGTGTCCTGCAGGTCGGGGTGGTTCCGGATCCGCTCGAGCAGCGGGTGTTGCGGATCGAAGACGTGGTGGGCGTCGCGGGCGAGCGCGGCCATCAGGTCGAAGCGGAAGCCGTCGACCTGCACCTCGCGGGCCCAGTACACCAGGCTGTCGACGATCAGGTCGGCGGTGGACTCCACCGAGGTGTCCAGGGTGTTCCCGCAGCCCGTGGTGTCGTAGTAGGTGTCCCGGAACGGCGGCGCGGCCTCGGTCCAGCGGTACCGCTCCGCGCCGTCGATGCCGCGGAGGCTCGTGGTGGGTCCGCCGAGGCCCTCTTCCGCAGTGTGGTTGTAGACGACGTCGAGCACCACCTGGATGCCCGCTTCGTGCAGCAGCCGGACCATGCCCTTGAACTCGCGCAGGACCGCGGACGCGCCCTCCGCCCGTGCGGGAGCCGAGGCGTGCGCGGCGTGCGGCGCGAAGAAACCGAGCGTGTTGTAGCCCCAGGCGTTCTCGCGGCCGGCGTCCCGCAACCAGTTCTCGGTGTCGAACGCGTGCACCGGCAGGAGCTCGAGCGTCGTGACGCCGATCCGGTGCAGGTGGGCGATGGTGCTCTCGTGCGCCACTCCGGCGTACGTGCCGCGCAGGTGCTCCGGCAGGTGCGGGTTCGCGGCGGTCAGGGTGCGGACGTTCGCCTCGTAGACCACGGCGCGGTCGAGCGGGACCGTGGGCTTGACGACGCCGCCCCAGTCGAAGGCGTCGTCCACGACGACGCTCGTCCAGCGGGGCGCGCCGGCCCCGGTGTCGGGTCCGGCCCCGGTGTCGGTTCCGGACCCGGTGTCCGGTGCGCTCTCGGGCACGCCGGTCGGGGCGATGCCACGGGCGTAGGGGTCGAGCAGGGGCCGGGTCGGGTCGAACTCGTTCCGCGGTCCGACGGGCCCGTCGACGAGCAGGTGGTACCGGTCGCCCGGGGCGATGCCTGGGGTCTCGGCCGTCCACAGGTCGGTCGCCGGCAGCCGCTCGAGCGGGTACCGGACCGGCTGCCCGCCCGCTCGCTCGACGACCACGACGACGGCCGTGGCGGTGGCGGACCGCAGGGAGAACCGCGGGACGTCGGCCCCGAGGTCGAACCCCGGGGTGTGGTCGATCGCTGTCTCGTGCACCCGACAAGGGTACGAGGACCGGCGCGTATCCTGGACACCGCTCGTTCCAGGGGGTGCAGATGCCGGTCTACCTCGACCACGCCGCGACGACGCCGATCCTGCCGGAGGCGCTCGCCGCGTTCACCGACGCGCTCGGAACCGTCGGCAACCCGTCCTCGATCCACAGCGCCGGGCAGCGCGCCAAGATGCTGCTCGAGGACGGCCGCGCCGCGGTCGCCCGGTCGCTCGACGCCGACACCGTCGAGGTCGTGTTCACCTCCGGCGGCACCGAGAGCATCAACCTCGCCGTGAAGGGCCTGTTCTGGGCTCGTCAACGCGACCGTGCCCGCCCCCGGATCGTCGTCCCGGGTGGCGAGCACCACGCCACCGTCGACACCCTGACCTGGCTGGAGACGCACGAGGGCGCCGTCGTCGACGTGGTCCCGTTGGACGCGCAGGGCCGCGTCGACCTCGTCGGACTGGAGGCACGACTCGCCTCCGCCGACGACGTCGCCCTGGTCACGTTCCTGTGGGCGAACAACGAGGTGGGCACCATCCAGCCCGTGTCACGGATCGTGGAGCTCGCGCACGCCGCCGGCGTGCCCGTGCACAGCGACGCCGTCGCCGCCTACGGCCAGGTGCCGGTGTCGTTCGCCGCGTCCGGCCTCGACGCCCTGAGCGTCTCCGCGCACAAGGTCGGCGGACCGGTCGGCATCGGTGCGCTGGTGCTCGGGCGGAAGGCCACCGTCGAGCCCCTCATCCACGGCGGCGGGCAGCAGCGCCAGGTGCGCAGCGGCACGCAGGACGCCCCCGCTGCGGCGTCGTTCGGCGTCGCGGCCACGATGGTCGCCGCCGAGCCGATGCCGCATCCGTCGCTCGTGGCCCTGCGCGACCGGCTCGTCGCCGGTGTCCGCGCGGCCGTGCCGTCCGCCGTGCTGATGGGCGACCCCGACGACCGGCTGCCCGGCAACGCGCACTTCACGTTCCCGGGCTGCGAGGGCGACTCGCTGCTGTTCCTGCTCGACGCGGCCGGGGTCGCGGTGTCGACCGGGTCGGCGTGCCAGGCCGGCGTGCCCGAGGCGTCGCACGTGCTGCTCGCGATGGGCCTGTCGGAGCAGGACGCCCGCGGCGCGCTCCGGATCACGCTCGGGCACACCTCGACCGATGCGGACGTCGACGCCTTCCTGGCCGCGCTGCCGGACGCGGTCGCGCGGGCCGGGGCTGCCGGCATGGCGTCGCGGGAGCCGCTGCTCGGGCGCTAGAGCGCCCTCCGGCGGGGGTGCGACGCCGACCGGCCTGCCGCGCCGGTAGGATCGGTGACCATGGTCGAACTGGACTTCACCGAGCAGCTCTCCGCCCTCCGAGAGACCTTCGGCAACATCCGCTCGGTGGTCGACGTCGACCGCCTGCAGCGTGAGATCGCCGACCTCAGCGAGCAGGCGGGTGCCCAGGACCTCTGGGACGACGTCGAGCACGCGCAGCAGGTGACGAGCGCGCTCTCGCACCGGCAGTCGGAGCTCAAGAAGATCACCGACACCGAGCGACGCATCGACGACCTCGAGGTGCTGGTCGAGATGGCGAACGAAGGCGACGACCAGGACTCGGCCGACGAAGCCGTCGCCGAGCTCAAGGCGGTCCAGAAGACCATGGGCGACCTCGAGGTGCAGACGCTCCTCGACGGCGAGTACGACGACCGCCCCGCCGTGATCACCATCCGCGCCGGGGCCGGCGGCGTCGACGCCGCGGACTTCGCCGAGATGCTCATGCGCATGTACCTGCGGTACGCCGAACAGCACGGCTTCAAGACCACCGTGATGGAGACGTCCTACGCCGAAGAAGCGGGCATCAAGTCCGCCACGTTCGAGGTCGACGCCCCCCACGCCTTCGGCACCCTGTCGATCGAGGCCGGCACCCACCGACTCGTCCGCATGTCGCCGTTCGGCGCAGCGGGCAAGCGGCAGACCTCGTTCGCCGCGGTCGAGGTCATCCCGCTCATGCCGGAGACGATGGTCATCGACATCCCCGAGAACGACATCCGCGTCGACGTCTTCCGTTCGTCGGGCCCCGGCGGGCAGTCCGTCAACACGACCGACTCCGCGGTGCGCCTGACGCACATCCCGACCGGCACCGTCGTCTCCATGCAGAACGAGAAGTCGCAGATCCAGAACCGTGCGGCCGCCATGCGCGTGCTGCAGTCGCGCCTGCTCCTCCTGAAGAAGGAAGAGGAGAACGCGAAGAAGAAGGAGCTCGCCGGCAACATCACGGCGAGCTGGGGCGACCAGATCCGGTCCTACGTGCTGGCGCCGTACCAGATGGTCAAGGACCTGCGGAGCGAGCACGAGGTGAACAACCCCTCAGCCGTGTTCGACGGCGACCTGGACGGCTTCATCAACGCCGGCATCCGCTGGCGCAAGCAATCCGTCGACGCGTAGGGGTTCGTGAGCCGCGCGCCTCGCTTGCTTTCCAAGCGGGGCGACCTACCCTGATCCGGTCATGATCAAATTCGACCAGGTCACCAAGGTCTACTCGGGCAACCCGAGTCCGGCGCTCGACAACCTCACCCTCGAGATCCTCAAGGGCGAGTTCGTGTTCCTCGTGGGCGCCTCGGGTTCCGGCAAGTCCAGCTTCCTGCGCCTCGTGCTCAAGGAGGAGAAGCCCTCCCGCGGCCAGATCCACGTGCTCGGGCAGCGCCTCGGGTCCCTGGCGTCGCGGAAGGTCCCGTACTTCCGGCGCAACCTCGGCGTCGTGTTCCAGGACTTCCGACTCCTGCCCAACAAGAACGTCTTCGACAACGTCGCGTTCTCGCTGCAGGTGATCGGCAAGAGCAAGGGCTTCATCAGCGAGGCCGTCACGGACGTGCTGAAGCTCGTCGGACTCGCGGGCAAGGCGACCCGCATGCCGCACGAGCTCTCCGGTGGTGAGCAGCAGCGCGTGGCGATCGCCCGCGCCGTCGTCAACAAGCCGGCGATCCTGCTGGCCGACGAGCCCACCGGCAACCTGGACCCCACCACGTCCGCCGGCATCATGGCGCTCCTCGAACGCATCAACCAGGGAGGCACCACCGTGCTCATGGCGACCCACGACGCCAGCATCGTGAACCAGATGCAGCGTCGGGTCATCGAGCTGTCGAACGGCACGGTCCTCCGTGACGAGCAGTCCGGCGGCTACCAGACCCAGGCGGTCCCGATCCAGCGCGGCACCGTGTCGAACACCACCGGCATCCAGACCATCCCGGGGCTCATCCGATGAGGCTCGGGCTCGTCATGTCCGAGGTCGGCTCGGGCCTGCGGCGCAACGCGTCGATGGTCGTCTCCGTCGTCCTCGTGACCTTCATCTCGCTCACCTTCGTCGGGACCGCGATCCTGCTCCAGATGCAGATCAACCAGATGAAGGGGTACTGGTACGACCGGGCGCAGGTCGCCGTCTACCTGTGCACCGACACCGACACCACCGGCAACTGCACGGGTGCCAAGGCCACCGAGGACCAGCGGAAGCAGGTCCAGGCCCAGCTCGAGTCGTCCACGCTCAAGCCGTACATCGAGAAGACGTACTACGAGGACCAGGACCAGGCGTTCACCCGCTTCAAGGAGCAGTTCAAGGACTCCGCGGCGACCGAGTTCGTCAAGCCCGAGTACCTCAACGAGACCTTCTGGGTGAACCTGAAGAACCCGTCGCAGGCCGACGTCCTCGTCGAGAGCCTGTCGAAGGTCGCCGGTGTGCAGAGCGTCGTCGACCAACGCGGCTACCTGCAACCGATCTTCAACCTGCTCAACGCGTCGTCGTACACGGCGATCGGCATCGCGGCGCTGATGCTCGTCGCCGCCGTGCTCCTCATCGCGACCACGATCCGGTTGTCCGCCTTCAGTCGCAGACGAGAGCTCGGCATCATGCGGCTGGTCGGTGCGTCGAACCGGTTCATCCAGACGCCGTTCGTGCTCGAGGGGGTGATCGCCGCCGCCATCGGAGCCGTCCTGGCGGGTGGCGCCATCACCGCGGTGGTGTGGTTCTTCGTCCGGAACTTCCTGGCCGAGCGCTTCACCGGCACAGCGTTCATCGGCATGGGGGATGCGGCCATCGTGGTGCCGTCGGTGATCGTCATCGGGGTGTTGCTCGCCGCGGTGTCGGCGTCGATCGCCA
The DNA here is from genome assembly GCF_015350945.1 of Curtobacterium sp. VKM Ac-2884. Lineage (NCBI taxonomy): Bacteria > Bacillati > Actinomycetota > Actinomycetes > Micrococcales > Microbacteriaceae > Curtobacterium > Curtobacterium sp. VKM Ac-2884. The sequence continues at coordinate 592,896 of NZ_JADKSA010000003.1, read as the reverse complement.
TCCGCCGCTACCTCAAGGTCTGATCCGCCGCGCCGGGAAGGTGCGTGAGGCGCCTGCTGTTGGGTAGTCTGTAGGGCTGCGCAGTGCAGTGCCCGGAACGAGAGGAGTCGTCATGGCGAAGGAACGCGGTGAGAAGATCGTCGCGACGAACCGTCGCGCCCGACACGACTACCTCATCGAGGACACGTACGAGGCCGGCATGGTCCTGTCCGGCACCGAGGTGAAGTCCCTGCGAATGGGACGCGCCTCGTTGGTCGACGGGTACGCCTACATCGACCGGGGCGAAGCCTGGATCGATGCCGTGCACATCCCCGAGTACACCGAGGGCACGTGGAACAACCACGCACCTCGGCGCAAGCGCAAGCTGCTCCTCCACAAGCAGCAGATCGTGAAGATCTCGCACAAGACGGCCCAGGGTGGCTACACCCTCGTGCCGCTGCAGATCTACTTCCACGACGGCCGAGCGAAGATCGAGATCGCGGTCGCCAAGGGCAAGCGCGAGTTCGACAAGCGTCAGGCCATGCGGGAGAAGACCGACAAGCGTGAGGCCGAGCGGGCCATGCGCACGAAGAACCGCGTCGGCGAGTAGCGGCCTCGTACCTCGGTCAGCTAGACTGAGGGACTGGTCCGATCGGAGCAGTCGAAACACAACTCAACAGCGTGACAGCGGCTCGCACGTCCGGCCCGCATGGGGATGATCGGTTTCGACATTGCCTGTGTGCCGACGGGAAGCGGGCCGAGGACCCACGGTTATCTCGCGAACGATCCGTGGAAAACAACAAGTGCCAATTCCAAGCGCACTGACTTCGCTCTCGCTGCGTAAGCAGCCCAGCACATGAAGTCCGTCGGCCAGGTGACCGTCCCCTAACCTGATCCCGGCGTCATCCAGAGGACTTGCTGCACGGTTGCGCCTCAGGGCCGTGCGGGACTTGCACTGAGACTGGGCCCGTCGTCCTAGAAGCCGGTAGCAAAGGACGGGGCCGAGCAGAACGAACTATCCGGATACGCCCGTAGAAGACGTCGAATTGCAGCGATGGACGGGGGTTCGATTCCCCCCATCTCCACCATTCGCCGGTCGTCGAGCCGCTGTCACCACGTGTTGCACGAACGCCCCGTCACCGTCCCTGGACGATGCCGGGGCGTTCGCTGTCTCGCCACGTCAGGGGACTACGCTCCGGAGGAGGCGCAGGGAAACGCCCGCGCCGACCCCGAACGGAAGGCCCCCACGTGGTGCAGGAGATCGCGATCCGAGTCCGTCTGCGCGAGCAGGAGCGAGTGGTGCTCGCCGACTACGAGCGGATCGTGGGGTCCGTCGCGACGGTCGCTGCCCTCGCTGCCTGGCTTCCCACGCCCGACGCCCGCCTGGTCGTCCGCGGCCGGGGTGCCGAGCCCGTGCGCCTCGAGACCGTCACCTACGGTTCGGTCGTCGAGATGCTCGTCGTGCTCGACCAGCGTTCGGCTGCTGTCGAGCGGGGTGCCGCAGCGATCGCCGCGCTGATCGAGTCGGTGCGGCACGAGCACGTCGCCGATGACGTGGCCGGGGTCGCCGGTGAGTTGGACCGCCTGGACCGCGCTGCACCGCGTGGGCGGTCGGTCGTCGAGCGCACACTCCGCACGTTCCTCGAGGGCGCGCGCGCCGACGTGCTCGCCCGGAAGACGACCACTCGGGTCCGCACGGCGCAGGCGCTGCTGCGGCTCGCCGAGGACGACGCCGTGCTCACCGTCGAGCGGGTGACGGACGCGCTCGCCCCCGTGCTCGAGGAACACGCGGTCGACGTCGCGCTCGACACGGGTTCCGCCGTGGTGGTCGAGCCGATCGACGGGGTCGAGTCGCCGGAGCTGGCCCCGGCCCTGCCGCTGCCCTCGGGGGAAGCGAAGCCGAAGCAGCAGAAGAGCGACGGCAAGAAGCAGAAGAAGGACGACAAGAAGCCGTCCAAGAAGAAGGACCACGGCAAGAAGAAGTCCGACAAGAAGAAGTCCGACAAGAAGAAGTCGGACAAGAAGGACGACGGCAAGAAGAAGAAGTCCAAGAAGTAGCAGCCTGAGTGCTTATACAGCACAATTGTTTCCGGCATGTTACAGAATCCGACCAAGCCGCTGTCCCGGTGCCAGAGTCGATGAGCGCGACCCCCGTTCGTGGGGCGGGCTCACTCGACGGGAGCAGCAGTGGCTACAACGACGACGCCGGCGTTGCCGGACTCCGGCCTCAAGCGGAACGTGGGCTTCATCGGGCTCATCTGGGCCTCGACGGGGTCGATCATCGGCTCCGGATGGCTCTTCGGGTCGCAGGAGGCCCTGAAGACCGCGGGCCCGGCCGCGATCATCTCCTGGCTCATCGGTGGTGTGGCGATCCTCGTCCTCGCCCTCGTGCACGCCGAACTCGGCGGCATGTTCCCGATCGCCGGCGGAACGGCGCGGTTCCCGCACATCGCGTTCGGGGGCATCGCCGGTGCGTCGTTCGGCTGGTTCTCCTGGTTGCAGTCCGTGACCGTCGCCCCGATCGAGGTCGAGGCGATGATCAAGTACGCGCAGCACTGGCAGTTCGCGCACCCGTGGCTGCACACCACGACGGTGGACGGGGAGACGCAGCAGCTGCTCACCGGCGCTGGCATCGCGGTCGCCGTCGTCCTCATGGCTGTGGTCACCGTGATCAACCTGCTCAGCGTCCGGATCCTCGCGAACACGAACTCGGCGGCGACGTGGTGGAAGGTCGCCATCCCGCTGCTGGTCATCATCGTGCTGGCGTTCAGCGGGTTCCACGGCTCGAACTTCACGGCGGCCGACGGCTTCATGCCCGAGGGCGCCAAGGGGGTCCTGGCTGCCGTGTCCACCTCCGGCATCATCTTCGCCTTCCTCGGCTTCGAGCAGGCAGACCAGCTCGCGGGTGAGGCGAAGAACCCGCGACGGGACATCCCACGCGCCGTCATCGGCTCGGTGCTCATCGGGCTGGTGATCTACCTGCTGCTGCAGGTCGTGTTCCTCGGGGTGCTCCGGTCGGATGCGATCCAGGGGTCCTGGGCCACCGCCGACTTCACGAAGTACACGGGGCCGTTCGCCGACATCGCGATGGCCGCGGGCCTCACGTGGCTGGCGGTGGTCATCTTCATCGACGCGATCATCTCGCCGGCGGGCACCGGCCTGATCTACGTGACGGCGACGAGCCGCATCTCCTACGGACTCAGTCGCAACGGGTACTTCCCGAAGGCGTTCGAGTGGACGACGAAGCAGGGTGTGCCGTGGGTCGGGCTCGTCACGGCGTTCGTCGTCGGCTGCGCGTGCTTCGCACCGTTCCCCTCGTGGCAGGGGCTGGTGAGCCTCATCACGAGCGCGTCGGTCCTGATGTACGCCGGCGCCCCGTTGGCGCTCGGTGCGTTCCGGAAGCGGATCCCGGAGATCGAGCGCCCCTACCGGATGCCCGCCGCCGCGGTGCTGTCGCCGATCGCGTTCATCGTCGCGAACCTCATCATCCTGTGGACCGGGTGGGACACCGACTGGAAGCTCGGTGTCGCGATCCTCATCGGTGCCGTTGTGATCATCCTGAACAACGTGTTCCGCGGTGCGTCCAGCGTCCGGCCGCGCTGGGACTGGAAGGCGGCGCAGTGGCTGCTGCCCTACCTGATCGGCATGGGGCTCATCGTGTTCCTCAGCGACTTCGGCCCGCTGACGCGCCCGGTGTTCCCGCTGTGGATCGACATCGTCGTCGTCGCGGTGTTCTCGCTGGTGATCTACTACTGGGCGATCAACTCCGCCTCGGACCGTGCGGAGATCCTCCGCACGGCCGACGACGTCCGTGACGTCGAGGAATCAGGCGTGGTCGAGCCGGTCCACCACTAGAAGTCGAACAGGTTCGCCCGGATGCCCCCGGCGCCGTACTCCCGCCGCAGGAGCCCACGGCGCCGGAGCACCGGCACCAGGTCGCCGAACATCCGGTGGATCTGCGCCGGGTGCAGGTCGCCCGAGAAGATGATGCCGTCGTTGTCGGCGTCCGACCCGAGCTCCTCGATGAAGTCCGCGAACTCGTCGGCGGTCCCGACGAAGCCCTCGCGCGAGGACACCCGCCCCTTGCGGGCCTTGCGCTCCAGGAGCGCGCGCAGCGGGGCGTCCGGGGTGTCGCCGAGCAGCCCGCGGATCGTGCCGGCGGAGACGTGGTCGCCGAAGGTCCCGTCCGGCACGGGAGCATCGAGGTCGAGCGCGAGCAGGTCCGTCTCGGAGTCGCTCGACCACGCGATCGCGGCGGTCCGCAGATCGTCGTCGGACGGGTGCCGGGACGCCTCGACGATCCGGTCGGCCTCGTCGGACGACGAGACGATCTCGGGCTTGAGGACGAACAGGATCCGCAGGTCGGCGGCCGAGCGTCCGGCGGCCTGCGCTGCGGCGATCACGCGACCGCGGTAGTCCGCCACCGCGGCGGCCGACAGCGGTGCGAGCGCGAGTTGCACGTCCGAGTGGGTGCCGGCGAACGCGAGGCCCCGACCGGAGCCACCGGGGGAGACGACCACCGGGTCCGAGTCGAGCGGCAGCGCGTTGAGCGGGCCGTCGGCGGTGAAGTACGCGCCCTCGTGGTGGAACGCGTCGAGCGCGTCGCCGTCGGCGAAGCGCCAGTCGGAGGGATCCCCGACGTACCCGGACGATCCCCACGAGTGCCAGAGCCGGCGGAGCAGCGTGATCCACTCCTCGGCACGGTCGTACGCCTGGTCGTGCGGCAGTGGTGGCAGACCGGCGTGCCGGGCACTGCCGACGTCGGTCACGACGTTGATGCCGAGTCGCTCGGAGGACAGGTGTGCCAGCGTGGCGAACTGTCGCGCGGCCAGGTACGGCGGCGTGAACCCGGCGTTCACGGTCGGCGCGATGCCGATGTGCGAGGTCGCCGCGAACAGGTACGGCGCGAGCAGCAGGGGGTCGTGCTTCGGGCCGCCGTACGCCTGGCGGATGCGCAGGTCGAGCGTCGACGGGTTGCCGAGCGAGATGGCGTCCTCGGCGATCACCAGGTCCATGCCGGCCTGCTCGAGCGTGCGGACGGACTGCTGGTACAGGTCGGGCTTGGTCCAGTCGTGGCCCCAGTCCCAGTCCGAGCGCCCCCACGCCTGCGGGCCGAACCCGCGCGAGAAGAAGTACCCGAAGTGTTGCGGTCGTGCCATCGTCTAGAGCTCCTCCGAGATCACGTGCGTGCCCGGGACCGAGTGTTCCAGGGACGCGCGCTCCGCGTCGGACGCACCACGGGCCTCCCGGTCATCATCGCCGTCTGCGGAACGCAACGCGGCGAACCCGCGTTCCAGGTCGCGGAGCAGGTCCGCGACGTCCTCGATGCCGACCGACAGCCGGATCAGGCCGTCGTCGATGCCCTGGTCGGCGCGCTCCGCGGCGGTCTTGCCGGCGTGCGTCGTCGTCGCGGGGTGCAGGATCAGCGAGCGGACGTCGCCCAGGTGGGTCATCCGGCTGAACAGCTGGACGCTGTCGATGAAGGTGTGTGCGGCGGCTTCGCCGCCCGCCAGCGTGAACGCGAAGACGGAACCGGCACCGCGCGGCAGGTAGCGCTGGGCGAGGTCGTGGAACGGACTGGAGGCCAGACCCGCGTGGTCGACGCTCGTCACCTCCGGCTGTGCTTCCAACCACTGCGCCACCGCCAGCGCGTTCGCGCTGTGGCGTTCCACGCGCAGGCTCAGCGTCTCGATGCCCTGACGGATCAGGAACGCGTTGAACGGCGACGGGGTCGGGCCGATGCGCGAGGCGACGACGTCACGCGCGAAGACGACGAAGGCCCGGTTGCCGTAGCGCTCGACGTAGCTGTCGCCGCCGAGCGACCGCTCCGGGCTGGTGAGGTGCTGCCAGCGCTCGGGGGAGGCGGACCAGTCGAACGTGCCGCCGTCGACGACGACGCCACCCAGGCCCGCGCCGTGGCCGGACAGGAACTTCGATGCCGAGTGGATGACGATGTCGGCGCCGTGCTCGACCGGGCGGACCAGGTACGGCGTCGCCAGGGTGTTGTCCACGATCAGGGGGACCCCGGCACGGTGCGCGGTGTCGGCGACGCCGGTGATGTCGAGGACGTCGTTCTTCGGGTTCGGGATCGTCTCGGCGAAGAACGCCTTCGTGTTCGGTCGGACGAGCCGTGCCCACTCGTCGAGGTCGCGCTGGTCGGCGACGAAGTCGACCTCGATGCCGAGGCGGCCGAGGTTCTGCACGAGCAGCCCCTTGGTGCCCTCGTAGATGCTGCGGGCGGCGACGACGTGGTCGCCCGCCTGCAGGAGGCCGAGGAACGCGATGGTGGCCGCCGCCTGGCCGCTGCCGACCAGGATCGCCTCGACGCCCCGCTCGAGCAGGGCGACGCGGCGCTCGACGTCGGCGTTCGTCGGGTTGCCGAGGCGGGTGTAGGTGTAGCCGTCCTCGGTGCCGGCGAAGCGGTCGCGCGCCTGCTCGAAGTCGTCGAAGAGGAAGCCGGAGGACATGTGGATGGCCGGGATCCGTGCGCCGTGCCCTGCGTCGGGCACGAAGCCGCCGTGCACCTGTTCGGTCGAGAAACCGTGATCGTCGTTCGCCATGGGACACCTCCGGGAGTCGTCTGGCGGTAGCCTCGCAGCCTTCGCTGCGTGGACAGGCGATTGCGGCGTTCCGTTACGCGGAACCGGGGTGCGGTGGGGTCGCGGCGGAGCTGTGGCGGCTGCCACGATGGGGACATGGCGACCGACGAAGCGACCCTGATCATCCGCGATGTCCGTCCGTGGGGCGGTGCACGGTCGGACATCCGGGTGGCGGAAGGCCGCATCGTCTCGGTCACCGCGACCGGAGCGGGCGACGGCGTCGCGGACGGTGCCGGTGCCGATGCCGGTGCCGGTGCCGGTACCGATGCCGGTGCTCGGGTCGTCGACGGGCGCGGCCAGCTCGCGCTGCCGGGGTTCGTCAACACGCACGCCCACGTCGACAAGAGCTGGTGGGGGCACGAGTGGGAGTCGTACGGCGGCGAGCCCGGCACGCAGGGGCGCATCGCGCACGAGCGGGCTCGGCGTGACGCCCTCGGGATCCCGAGCGAACCCGTCGCCACGCGGGTGCTGCGCGAGGGGCTGCGCACCGGCACCACCCGGGTCCGCACACACGTCGACGTCGACCTCGGCGTCGGGCTGCGGGGGATCGACGCCGTGCGTGGTGCGGCTGACGCGCTCGACGGTGCGGTCGAGGTGTCGATCGTCGCCTTCCCGCAGGACGGCGTGCTCCGGCGGCCCGGTGTGCTCGACCTGCTGCGGCAGGCGGCGACGGCCGGAGCGGACCACATCGGCGGGCTCGACCCGTCGCTCATCGACCGCGACCCGGTCGGGCAGCTCGACGGCCTGTTCGCCATCGCCGCCGACACCGGGTGCGGCATCGACATCCACCTGCACGAGCCCGCCGAGCTCGGTGCGTTCGCGTTCGACCTGGTGCTCGACCGGGTGGAGCGGCTCGGCATCGCACCCGGCCTGGTGAACATCGCCCACGGATTCGCCATCGTCGACGTCGACCCCGTGCGTCGCCGCGACCTGCTCGCCCGGATGGCGTCGCTCGGCGTCACGATGACCACCGTCGCCCCGGTGCGGATGCGGCAGCTTCCCCTGCACGAGTTCGACGACGCCGGCGTGCGGTTCGGCTTCGGCACCGACGGCATCCGCGACCTGTGGAGCCCCTACGGTGACGGCGACCTGCTCGGCATCGCGTGGCAGTACGCGCGGGCCGGCGGTGTGGTGCGGGACGCGGACCTGACCCGCGTGGTGGAGCTCGCCACGCGCGACGGTGCCCGGTTCGTCACCGACGAGGCGCACGACCTGGTGACGGGGGCGCGTGCCGACGTGGTGCTGCTCGACGCTGAGAACCCGATGGATGCCCTGGTGCGGCGGGTGCCGCGGTCACTCGTGGTCGCCGGTGGCCGGGTGTTCGACCCCGCCGAGCTCGCGCAACGCCCCTGGGAGTAGGCGCGGGGTTGCGCACGGAGTTTTCGACGATCCACGAGTCGATCACCGCGTGGATCGTCGCGGACGTGGTGCGACCACGACGAGCGAGGCGTCAGCCGCGGTAACCGACCGATGCGACGGCCGCCGACAGCCGGCCGGGCAGCCCCGGCGGGATCTCGGCCGGCAGGGCGTCGAGCACGAACCAGCGGACGTCGTCGCTCTCATCGCTGACCGCCGTCACCACCGACGGGTCGGCGAGGGCGACGAAGCCGACGTCCCAGTGCGCCGCGCAGGCGAACCCGCCGCCGAGCTCGTGCCGGTCCAGGTCCGCGATGCGGTCGTCGACGAGCTCGAGGTCGGTGATGCCGGACTCCTCGCGGGCCTCGCGACGAGCGGCGTCGGCCAACGAGACATCCGACGGCTCGAGGTGCCCGCCGAACTGCACCCAGAAGCCGCCCTTGCGGTGCAGGCACAGCAGCACCCGGGCCAGGTCGGGTGAGAACACGAAGCACGACGCGGTGAGGTGGTCCGGGCCGCCGTCACGCCACAGGGAGGCATCCCCTCGGGCGGCGACGAACGCGGCGAACGCATCGCGGTGCCGATCGTCAGCGGTGGCGAGGGCGGTGGTGGCGGTGTCGAGCAGCACCGCACCATCCTCCCAGGTGTGATGAGGGGGACGCGGTGGGTGGCAGCGACGCGGTGGGTGGCGGCGACGCGGTGGGTGGCGACGACGCGGTGGGTGGCGACGACGCGGAACGACGAGGTCGACGTCGTACGACATCGAGGGCGTCGTTCCGCGTCGACCACGGCAGGCCGTCAGAAGAGTGCGCGCACGCCCGCAACCACGGTGTCCCAGACCTCGAGCAGCGGGACCCGTGCGAGCCACACCGCGAGGCCGTTCACCAGCACGAACAGCACGAACCAGACCCCGGCCGGCACCCGCATCTCGGCTGCGGCGATGTGGAAGTCGGTCTGCACGCGGGCGCCGGTGAGCAGCCACCGTGCGACCTGCACGACCGACCGCAGTCCGTCGACGACGAAGAACGCCCCGACGGCGGCGACCACGAGCACCGTGACCTCGGACGGACGCAGCGCCACCCACAGCGCCAGGACGTCGAAGCCGAGCACGACGAGCAGCCCGAACCAGTTCCGCACGAACACCAGCGCCACGAGCCCGATCACACCGAGCACGGCGACGGGCAGCCACCGCGAGCCGTGCAGCACCCCGGTGACCAGCAGCACCCCGGCCCAGAGCGGCGCGCTGTACCCGGCGTAGAGGTTGAGGATCCGGACGAGCCAGCGGATGCCGCTGGGGACCCGGCCGAGCTGGACCCAGGCCTCGCCGGAGCCGTCCGGGTGCAGGTCGATGCGCTGGATGCGGCCGCCGAACGGGACGACGACGATGCAGTGCCCGACCTCGTGGGCGATGGTCGCGGCGATCCGGGCGACGCGTCCGACGAGCGGCAGGAACGGCAGGAGCGCGCCGACGACGAGTGCGACGAACACGAGGGGCGGGGCTGCGGTGGTCAAGGGACCAGCATCGCAGCCGTGTCCCGCGAACTGCCCGAGACCCGGCGGCGACGACGATGTGGAACGACACCCTCGACGTCGTCCGACATCGAGGGTGTCGTTCCGAGTCGGCGCCCGACCCGCGCGCGCCGGGGTCAGCCCAGGACGGTCGGCCCGGCCACCACGACGACGAGCACCGTCGTCATGGCGATCGCGAACGCCGTGAGCACGACCAGGAACGTCGTCAGGTGGTTCATCCGACCGCGCATCACTCGACCGTCACCGACTTCGCCAGGTTGCGCGGCTTGTCGACGTCGCAGCCGAGCTGCAGTGCGAGTTCGCGGGCGAGCATCTGCAGCGGCACGACGGCCTCGAGCGGACCCCACGGCGCCGCCATGGCGCCCCAGGCGAGTCCGCCGGTGCCGCGGCTGCCGAGCGCCGGGATGTCCGACCCCTCGCCGCCGATGGTGATGACGAACCCGCCGCGTGCCCGGACCTCGGCGATCGCCGACTGGATCTTCGGCTCGCCGTGGTCGATCACGACGACGGGGGTGCCCTCGTCGACGAGTGCGAGCGGACCGTGCTTCAGCTCGCCCGCGGGGTACGCCTCGGCCCAGCGGTAGCTGAGCTCCTTGAGCTTGAGTGCGCCCTCGGCGGCGTACGGCAGCCCGGCACCGCGGCCGAGGAACAGGAAGCCGGTGGCCTCCTTCACGCTCGACACCAGGAGCGGCATCCGGTCGGCGGACACCTGCGTCGCGTGCTCGATGCGCGCCGGCAGGTCGAGCAGTTCGTCGACGAGCGCGTGGGCACGTGCGACCTCGATGCGGCCGGACGCCACGAGTGCGGAGATCACCGCGGCGACCCCGACGACGACCTGCGCGGTGAACGTCTTCGTCGCGGCGACGCCGATCTCCGGACCGGCGTGGCAGTCGAGCACGGCGTCGGCGCGACGGGCCAGCGAGGAGTGCACGTTGTTCGTCAGCGCGAGCACCGGGTGGCGGTCCTCGAAGCGGTCGAGCGCGCGGAGGACGTCGGCGGTCTCGCCGGACTGGCTGATCGCGACGACGAGGGTGTCGGGGCCGAGGACGGCCTGGTCGGCCTCACTGGCGACGACGATGTCGGTGGGGACGCCGCCGATGCCGCGCAGCGCGGTGGCGATCACCTGGCCGGCGTTGAGCGAGGTGCCGCAGGCGACGATCGCCAGGCGCTGGAAGGCGGGCAGCCCGAGGCCGACCCACATGCTGCCGTCCGCGGTGCGGCGGGCGATCCGGTCCAGGATCGTGCTGACGACGTCGGCCTGCTCGCCGATCTCCTTCGCCATGTGGTCGGGGTGGTCGCCGAGGTCCAGCGCGGTGGCGGCGAACGGCGACGGGGTGGGGAACGGAACGGGCACGGTGATCCCGTTCGACGACCAGGTCCAGGCCTCGCCGAGCTCGACGACATCACCGTCGCGGAGCGCCACGAAGGTCTCGCACCACTCGGCGATCGCACCGATGTCGCTCGCCACGAAGTCGCCGCGGGCGGACCGGGCGACGACGAGCGGGGAGCGGTCCGCGGCCACGACCATCCGGCCGTCGCGGGCGTCGAGGACGACGATCGCCCACGACCCCTCGAGCTGCGCGGTCGCGATCTGCACGGCGAGCATCAGGTCCGGGTCGACGGCCAGGGCGCGCTCGACGAGGTGCGCGATGACCTCGGAGTCGACCTCGGAGCGGAACCGGTGGCCCTGCGCCGTGAGCATGTCGCGCAGGCGGTCGGCGTTCTCGATGATGCCGTTGTGCACGATGCTGATCCGGCGCGAGCAGTCGGCGTGCGGGTGGGCGTTCGCCTCGCGCACGGCACCGTGCGTGGCCCAGCGGGTGTGGCCGATGCCGACGCCGGTCAGGGCGTCGCCGGACCGGGCGGCGACGAGCGTGCGCAGGTCCCCGACCCGGGAGACCGAGCGGATCGTCTCGGTGCGTCCGGTGGCGGTCCGGACGGCGATGCCGGCGGAGTCGTAGCCGCGGTACTCGAGTCGTTCGAGTCCGTCGAGCAGGTAGGGCGTCGCGTCGTCAGACACGCGGGCCGCGATGATGCCGCACATCGGCTGTCCCTTCGGGGGAACGGGGAGGGGGAGTGGAGCGGGGGTTCGGCACCGACCGCCGTCGGGTCTGCCGCGCGTCCGGGCCCTCGCGGTCCTGACCGGCGCCCGTCCTCGGATCAGGCGAGGACGGACGACGGAGTGGGTGGGCCACGAGGTTCGGGTACCGGACGGGGTACCGCGGTCTGGCCCCTGGGGAGGGGCACGGCGGTCGGTGCATGAGAAGCCTCACCCGGCGACGCCGCCACGGCAACAGTCGTCGACTGCTCTTGCGGTTCCCCGCGTGCGGGGGACGCCGCGGTGCGGTCGCGTGCGGACTCCCGCAACGCGCGCGCAACGCACGCCGCGTTCTGGACAGGGAAAAGGCGGACGGGAGGCCCGGTACCAGCTGGTACCGGGCCTCCCGTCCGCCTCGTGCCCGCGTCGACTACGTGAGCAGCGCGACCAGGTGGGAGCGCGACCGCGCGCCCACCTTGCGGTAGATCTGGGTGAGCCGCAGCTCCACCGTGCGCTGCGACATGAACAGCGACGACGCGATCTCGCGGTTGCGGTAGCCCTCCGTCACCTTCTGCACCACGGCGCGCTCCTCGGCCGTGAGCGAGGTGAGCACCGCGGAGGCGTCCGGAGCGCTCCGGGGCGTCCCCGGCATCGACGCGGACAGCACCGGTGCGGACCGGAGCGACGGCCCCGTGCCGAACGGCGGCATGGCCGCTGCCGGTGCGGGGGTGACGAGGGGACGGCGCATGCCGGCCGCTTCGTACGCCGCCGCTGCTGCTGCACCGAGCCGCGGACGCTCGGCGGGGTTGCCGACCGTCGCGAGGGCCGCGAACGTCCGTGCCCGCTCGAACTGCGAGTCGTGCGGCTGGAACAGCTCCAACGCGCGGCGACGGGCGGTGTCCCGGGTGGTGTCGTCGGCGACGAGCGCGAGGCTCCTCGCCAGCACGAGCGCACCCCAGCGACCCGGTCGGGCGTGGTGGTCCGCAGCGAGCCGCGCGGTGATGGTGCGGGCGTCGTCGATCCGTCCGAGGCGTGCGTACGCCTCGACCAGGTCGCCGAGGTGCCGGAGCACCGCGGGGTTCCGCAGGGACCGGCCGATGGCGTCCGCCGCTTCGAGTGCGGCGGCTGCCTCCTCCAGCCGGCCGTCGAGCAGCAGGACCCGACCGCGGAGCGCGTGCAGCTTCGCCGTCGCACCCCACAAGCGGCTCGTCGAACGGTGCTCGAGGCACCGGTCCACGACCGCCAGGGCATCGGCGGAGCGCCCCTCGGCGAAGTGCCGCCAGGCGATCGCGATGGCCCGCGACGGCTCACGGAGCCGTTCGACCACCGAGGAGCCGGCCTCCCACACGTCGATCGCGCGGAGCGCCTGCCGGAAGTTCCCGGAGCGCACCTCGTTCTCGGCGGTCAGGTAGCGGGCTGCCTCGGTCCAGACCGGCGCCGTCTGCGGGCCACGGGCGAGGACGAGTGCGAACACCCGACGCGCGCTCCGGTACCGCTCGGCGATGCTCAGCGCGTGGGCGAGGAGCAGCAGGGCCGGGTCGGACATCGCCAGCAGCACCGACGTCGCGAGTCCGTCGTGCAGGTCGGTGTCCGACGGCAGGGTGCCGTCGATCGCGGCGATGAGCTCCCGCGCGGTCGTCGTGATCTCCAACGTGTGCGGAGACGCCGACGCCTCGAGGGGCTCGACGCGGTGCAGCAGGTCCTTCGCCTGGTCGAGCTCCCACGCCTCGGCACGGAAGCACGCCACCATGGCCATCAGCCCGGCGACCGCGTCCACGTCGGCCGGCTCGGTCGCGTCCACCGACACGAGGAGTTCGTCCGCGTGCACCGCGTCGCCACTGAGGTACTGCGCCGAGTACTGCAGGCGCAGCCGGCGGACCTCGTGCGCCGTCGTCCGGAACGGACGGAGCGCGGCGAGGTACCGCGCGGCGAAGCCGAGCAGCCGGTTGCCGAGCAGGGCCTCAGCGACCCCGAGCAGCGCGACGAGCTCGTCCTCGGTGCCGCCACCGACGTGCAGGGCACGCTCGGTGAGGGCGATCGCGGCGTGCACGTTGCCGTCCACCACGTACGACCGTGCGGCGCCGAGCAACGCGACCACGTCGGGGACGTCGTCGACGAAGCTCCGGTGCCACGCGGCGGCCCGCGGGTCGGACTCGGTGCTCGCCGTGGCCAGCGCGGCGTGCGCCGCGCGGCGGTCACGGGCGGGCATCCGCCAGTACAGCGCGGACCGGACCAGGGGGTCGCGGACCGTCACGCTCTGGCCCCGCACGGTGGCGAGGCCTGCTCCGACCAGGTCGTCCAACTCGTCGCGGTCCCAGGCCGTGGTCTTCGCGACCGGCACCAGGGCGAGTTTCGCGAGGACGTCCAGATCTCGTCCCGCGGCGGACCCGAGTGCGAGGGCTGCGAGGGCCTCGGTCGTCGGAGTGGGTCGGAGCGGGAGCACGATCGGCTCCGCGCCGGTGAGCTGCTCGCGGCTGAGCACCGCGAGTTGTTCGCGGAGCGCGCCGGGGTTGCCACCGGTCTCCGCGGCGAGGACGGCGAGGACACCGTCGTTCGCTTCTTCCGGTGCCATGGTCCGGGCGAGGACGAGTGCCTCGTCGGACGGCAGCGGCTCGATGCGGAGCGCCGGCAGGGCCGCGAGCGGACCGTCCGACGGCACCGAACGGACCGTCGCCACGACGCGCAGGGCGGTGCCTGCGAGTCGGCCGGCGAGGAACGCGATGAGCTCCTGGCTCTCGACGTCCATGCGGTCGAGGTCGTCGATCAGCACGAGCGTCGGCGGCAGGGTGAGGGCGTGCACGGCGTCGAGGAAGTCGTGCGCCGCCGCCAGTCCGGCGGTCACGGGGACCGCCGTCTCACCCGTCTGCAGGAGATGGGCGATGTGGGCCGTCGCACGGGGGTCGTCGAGCGCGGTGAACAAGGAGGTCACGCCGGCCAGCGGCCAACGGGATTCACTCCCGTTGACACCGACCCGCACGACGGGGAGGGAAACGCGGTTCGAGACCGCGTCGAGGACGCTGCTGCGTCCGGAACCAGGGTCGCCGACCACGACCATCGCGGACTCCCGAGGGAGTACAGCGAGGGTCGCGATCCGGTCGACCTCGAGACGTCGACCGGTGAGTGCCATGACTCACCGGCCTCCGGGCCCGGAAGCGGATCCTGCGGAGAGGTCGTCGGCGAACGCTGCGAACGCTGCGACGGGGCGCCGTGAGGCGGACCGGACTGCTGCACGGTGGGTGGCCGTGTCGGAGTACGGACGGATGGCGGCGACTGCGCGCGCGCCAGAGCTGTCGTGGATTGAATGCGGTCGACGAGTGAGGGTGCACTCGGTTCCGCTCGGGAACGATGATGTCATCGTCTGTATCACCCCTCGGGTTAGGGTCTTCGGACGAACACGGTCGGCTGCGCACGTGCACTCGGATCTAGGGAATCCAGGTGCTTGCGTGACCTTCCGTACGAGCACGATAACTCAGGTCCTGGCCATCTGAGCCGCCCCGCGCACCGCGTATCCGGCGACGGTGCCCCCAGTCCGGGGGGCCACGGCGAGGGGGTGTCACCCACCCGGGGGGTGGGTCTCGCCCGCCCGGAGGCCGGTCGGTGTACGAACGATGGTGATGTCCAGCGCTGACCCGACCGACGCCCGCCTCGACGACCGCACGCGTTGGAGGGCCTTCGCCGTGTGCGTCGCGGTGGCCGCCCTGACGATCCTCGACCTGTCGAAGGTGAACGTCGGGCTGCCGTCGATCGAGAAGTCCCTCGACGCCACCAGTTCGTCGCTGCAGCTCATCGTGGCGGGGTACGCGCTGGCGTTCGGCCTCGCCCTCGTGCCCGCCGGTCGGCTCGGCGACCTGAAGAGCCGCCGTGCCCTGTTCATCATCGGACTCGTGGCGTTCACCGTGTCGAGCCTGCTCTGCGCCGTGGCGCCGACCATCGAGGTGCTCATGGTCACGCGGATCCTGCAGGGCTTCGCCGCCGGCACCCAGATGCCGCAGGTGATCGGGCTCGTGCAGCAGTTGTTCCGGGGCCCGGAGCGCGGACGGGCCTTCGGGCTGTTCGGCGCCATGATCGGCATCTCGACGGCACTCGGCCCGACGATCGGCGGTGGCCTCATCGCGATCGGTGGTGAGGAGAACGGGTGGCGGCTGCTGTTCTGGATGAACGTGCCGCTCGGACTCGTCGCGCTGTTCTTCGCGATGCGGCTGCTGCCCAAGGGGGCGCAGGGCCAGGCGAAGGACCGCGAGCTGGACATCGTCGGCATCCTGCTGCTCGGCGCCGCCATCATCACGCTGATGCTGCCGTTCGTGCTCACCACGGGTGCCGGCGACTCCGGTGCCCGGTGGCTCTGGCTGATCGCCTTCGTCGTGTTCCTCGGCCTGTTCGTGCTCTGGGAGGTCCGGTACAAGCAGCAGGGCAAGTCACCGGTGGTGCACTTCGAGCTGTTCCGGCTGTCGTCGTACCGCAACGGGCTGTCGATCGTGGCCGTCTACTTCGCGGCGATCCCGGCGTCCTTCCTGATGGTGACGCTGTTCCTGCAGGAGGGGCTCGGGCTGTCACCGCTGTTCGCCGGCATGGTGAGCATCCCGTTCGCGGCCACGAGCGCCGTGGGGTCCTACATCGGCGGACGGATCGTCGACCGGGTCGGACGGGCACTGGTGGTCTTCGGGCTGTTCATGGTCGTCGTCGGCTTCGTGCTCCTCATGCTCGCCGCGGTGCTGACCCCGCCGGAGGTCACGCCGTGGGCGATGGCCGGGGCGTTCCTGGTCGGCGGGCTCGGCGGGGGGTTCGTCGTGTCGCCGAACCAGACGCTCACCCTGGCCGAGATCCCGGTGGAGCAGTCCGGGGTCGCCGGGTCGATGCAGCAGCTCGGGCAGCGCGTCGGGACCGCGATCGGGACCGCGGTGGCGACGAGCATCTTCTACGGGATCGTGCGGGGTGCCGCCGCGGGTTCGGGCGGTTCCGGTGGTTCCGGCGGCTTCGCCGGCGGGAGTCGGCTCGACGCGTACCACGACGCGTTCCGGAGCGGCACGACGTTCACGGTGTCGCTGATGGCCCTCGCGCTCGTGCTGGCGGTCGGGGACCTGGTGGTGCGGCGGCGTGCTGCACGGCGTGAGGCGGCGGCGTGAGGCGGCGGCTGCGGCTGCCTGATCGACTCGGAACGACACCCGCGACGTCGTCCGACGTCGAGCGTGTCGTTCGGGGTCGTGCTAGCGGCGGATGACCTCGACGACGGCGTCGTGCACCAGGCCGTTCGTCGCGAGTGCACTGCCGTGCCAGGCCCCGGGGTCGCCGTCGAGTGAACTGAAGCGGCCGCCGGCCTCTTCCACGATGGGCACGAGGGCGGCGATGTCCCACGGCTTCAGGTCGGGTTCGCCCGCGATGTCGATGACCCCCTCGGCCACCAGCATGTACGACCACATGTCGCCGTAGGCGCGCGTCCGCCAGACCTTGCGGGACAGGTCGACGAGGGACTCGAGCCGGTCGTCGTCGTCCCACTGCTGGATGCTGTTGTAGCTCAGGCTCGCGTCGGACAGGTCCGCGACACCGGAGACGCGGAGGTCGCCGTCGAACGAGTGCGCGCCGAGGCCCTCGGCCGCCCACCAGCGCTTGCCGAGCGCGGGGGCGCTCACGACGCCGAGCACGGGGCGGCCGTCGACCGCCAGGGCGATGAGCGTCGCCCACACCGGCACGCCGCGCAGGTAGTTCGCGGTGCCGTCGATCGGGTCGATGACCCACTGACGGTGACCCTCGCTCGTCGCCTCGGCGCCGGTGTCCGCCGTGGTCTCCTCGCCGAGGAACGCGTCATCGGGGCGCTCGGTCGCGATCCGCTCGCGCAGGGCCTGTTCGACGGCCTGGTCGGCGTCGGTCACGTGCGTGCTGTCGGCCTTCTTCGACACGTGCAGGTCGGCGGCGCGGAACCGCTCGAGGCTGATCGTGTCGGCGATGTCGGCGAGCGAGCGGGCGAAGTCCAGGTCGGCGCTGAGGTCCACGGGTCGAGCGTAGCGGGGCTACGCGGCGACGACCTCTTCCTCTTCGAGCCGGGTGACCTCACGCTCGCGGGCGATGCGGGTGCGGCGGGCGACGAGACCGTGCACGACCACGCAGAGCAGGACGGCTGCGGCGAGCCAGAGCGCGAGCACCAGGGACGACCGGCCGAGCGAGGCGTCCGGGAAGTACTGCAGGTCCTGTGCCGCCTGCAGCCACGCGGCGCCGCTCCAGAAGGAGTGGAGCGCGGAGAAGAACCCGGGCACGAACGACGCCTGGAAGATGCCGCCGGACGACGTGAAGTTGAGCATCACGAACAGCATCGTGAGCACGGGCGTCGTCCACCGCCCGAGGACCGGGTGCAGACCGACGCCGATCGCGACGATGATCGCGTCGTACAGCCAGGCGAACAGGAACACCTGCCAGTGGTGCGTGGTGATGACGCCGTAGATCGGGCCGGCGACGATGATGCCGATGCCGGCGACGACCCCGGCGGTGGCGAGGCCGACCACCGCGGTCCACACCGCGCGGAGCTTCGTCGCGACGGACGCCACGGCGATGGCCGAGGCGTACCCGCCGACGCTCAGCGCGACGAGCAGGAAGAACAGCCCCTGCCCGGTGCTGTCCTGCGCGCCCGTGGGGACGACGTCGACGACCCGGAACGGCACGTGCTGTTCGTAGGCGATCGGCAGGAAGACCTTCTGCGCAGCGCTCGCGGTCGTCTCCGATGCCGCGGTCGAGACGTAGAGCGTCGCGCCCGTGGTGGTCGGGGCGTACACGGCGGCCAGGTCGCGGTCGCGGATCTGCCGCTCGGCGTCCTTGGTCGACGCGACGACGTGGGCGACGAGGGCGCCGTCGGACTTGTCGGTGACGGTCTGCGCGAACACCTGGGTGGCGGCGGCCTGCCCGACGATGCCGACCGGCAGTTCCTTCGGCGCGGGGGCGTGGAAGGCACCGAGGTACGCCAGGCCCATCCCGGCGGCGAGGAACAGCGGTACGAGGATGTGCGTGGCGAAGGTCAGGAGCACCCGTCCGAGGCCGGCCGGGCGCAGGACGCTGTCGGTGCGCTGCGGTCGCGGTGCTCGTGAGGACTTGTGGGTGGGGGAGTGGTGCGCGTGCGACGTCGTTGTCGTGCTCGAGGACGGGGCGTCGACGGCGGGGGTCGGCGCAAAGTTGTACTTTGCAACTTCAGACACGAGGGTTCACTGTACAACACCGCTGCACACTTGTCGACGCGTGCTGGGTGGGGTGCGGTCGGGCCGGGCACGGTGGGACGAGGTGTCACGTCCGAGCGCCCTCAGCCGAGGTTCCACGACATGTCGCACGCGGTTCGCCGAGGTTTCACCAACGGCCCGATCTGCCGCGGTGCCACGCCCGAGCGCCCTCCGCCGAGGTTCCACGACATGCCGCACGCGGTCCGCCGAGGTTCCACGAACGGCCCGATCTGCCGCCGAGATGTGCAGATTTCGGAACCTCGACGGGGTCCGACGGGGGCGCGGGCGGGGGCGCGGCGCGGCGGGCTACTCGAGGCCGGGGTCGGAGGCGCCCATGCCCGTCAGGAGTGCGCGGAACGAGTCGAGCCGTTCGACGCCGGTGGCACCGAGCTCGCCGTCCTGCACCCGGTCGACGATCTCCCAGTCGTGCGCCTGCGCCAGGGGGATGCCGTCCCGAGCGGGGCGCACCGGGATCGCGTGCGAGGCGAACGCGCGGAACACGTTCGCGGGATCGACGTGCCCGAGGCCGAACGACCGCACGCCCGGGGTGTCGATGATCCACCCGCCGTCACGGACCCGCAGCGCGATCGACGACGACGAGGTGTGCCGCCCACGACCAGTCACCGAGTTCACGACGCCGATCGCCCGCGTCGACCCGGTCAGGGCGTTCACGAGCGTCGACTTGCCGACCCCGGAGTGCCCCACGGTCACGGTGACCTTGTCGTCGAGCAGGTCGTGCAGGGCCTCGAACGGGACGTCGTCGGACCGGCTCGTCACGATCCGCAAGGAGAGGCACGCGAAGTGCGCCAGGAACGGTGCCGGGTCGGCGAGGTCCGTCTTCGTGATGCAGAGGATCGGGTCGAGCCCGGCGTCGAACGCGGCGACCAGGTACCGGTCGATGAGCCGGGTGCGGGGCTCGGGGTCGGCGGCCGCCACGACGATGAGCATCTGGTCGGCGTTCGCCACGATGACGCGCTCGACCTCGTCGGAGTCGTCGGCACTGCGGCGGAGCAGCGTGGTGCGCTCGGCGACCTTCACGATGCGCGCCAGCGACCCGGGGTCACCCGAGACGTCGCCGACGAGCGACACGTGGTCGCCGGTGACGACCGACTTCTTGCCGAGCTCGCGCGCCTTCGTCGCCGTGATGACGTGCTCGGAATCGGAATCGGAGCCGGACCCCGTCCCCACCAGCACGCCGAACCGCCCACGGTCGACGTTCGTGACCCACCCCACGGGCGCGTCGTCGTACGTCGGCCGGGTCTTCGTGCGGGGCCGGTTGCCCTTCGGGTTCGGACGCACCCGCACGCTCGACTCGTCGTACTGTCCGTACGGCTCGTCCGCGTCGGAGTCGTCACCGTCGACGTCGTCCCACCAGCTCATGCGTCAGGCCCCCGCGTCCCCGGTCGAGACCAGCGCCGCCCACAGCTCGGGGAACTGCGGCAGCGTCTTGGCCGTGCACCCGATGTCGTCGACGGCGACGCCGTCGACGACGAGGCCCACGACGGCGCCAGCGGTCGCCATCCGGTGGTCGTCGTACGCGGCCCAGTCGCCGCCGTGGAGCGCGGCAGGCTCGATGCGCAGGCCGTCGTCGAGTTCGTGCACCGAGCCTCCCGACCGGTTCACGTCCGCTGCGAGCGCGGCGAGACGATCCGTCTCGTGCCCACGCAGGTGGCCGATCCCGGTGATCTCGGTCGGGCCGCCGGCCAGCGCGGCCAGCGCGACGAGCGCCGGTGCGAGCTCGCCGCCGCGGCTGAGGTCCAGGTCGAGACCCGGCAAGGAGGCCCCACCCCGGATCCCGACGCCGCCGTCGACGACCAGGTCGTCGCCGTCACGGGCCACGGTCGCGCCCCACAGGGGCAGGAGCGTCTCGAGGTCGGCGCCGACCTGCGTGGTCTCGCGCGGCCAGGTGCGGATGCGGACGGTGCCACCCGCGACGAGCGCGGCGACCGCGAACGGCGCGGCGTTCGACAGGTCGGGCTCGATGGTGACGTCGCGCGCGGCGATCGGACCGGGGTGGACGACCCACTCGCCGACCGCGGGCTCGTCGACGGTCACGCCGCGGGCACGGAGCGCGGCGACGGTCATCTCGATGTGCGGCAGGCTCGGCAGGCGCTCCCCGACGTGGGTGAGGTGCAGGCCCTCGTCGAAGAGCGGCGCGGAGAGCAGCAGGCCCGACACGAACTGCGACGAGGCCGACGCGTCGATCGACAGGGCGCCACCGCGAACCGACCCGGTGCCGGTGAACGCGAACGGCATCGAGCCGTCGCCGTCATCGGTGACGTCGACGCCCAGGTCGACGAGCGCCCCGATGATCGCGTGCATCGGACGCTTGCGGGCGTAGGGGTCGCCGTCGATGACGACCGGGCCGACTGCCAGGGCGGCCAGCGGCGGCAGGAACCGCATCACGGTGCCGGCGAGGCCGCAGTCGACGCGAACACCGCCGTGCATCGGTGCCGGGGTGATCCGGAGGTCCGGGCCGTAGGGGTTCGGCTGTGCACCAGGTGCCGGCTCGACCTCGTCGATCCCGACGCCGAGCTGCCGGAGCGCCGCGATCATGAGCGCCGAGTCGCGCGAGTGCAGCGGCAGGCGGATGACGGAGGGGCCGTCGGCGAGGGCGGCGAGCACGAGCTCGCGGTTCGTCAGCGACTTCGAGCCGGGCAGCGCGACGTCGCCGCGCAGGGGACCGCGCGCGAGCGGGGCGATCCAGGGGGCCGGGTCCGCGGCGGCCTGTGCACCGCTGTGGGAATGCGTCGTGTCTGCCATCGGTTCACAAGACTACTGAAACGATCGGGAGGACCCTTGGCGACAGCACTCGCACCCTCGCGGACGCGCCTGCCCGGCGTGTCCACGTCGCTCGCTCTAGACTGGCCCGCGATGACGACCGACGAGCCGCAGGCAGCACCGCACGACCTGGTCGAGGAGACCGAGGAGCAGCTCGACGCGGTCGAAGCGGAGGAAGAAGCGTCGTTCGTCGACGCGAAGACCGTACCGGCTGACGAGCTCCGGGCCCTCTTCGAGACGCAGGCGCTGCCCTTCATGGACCAGCTCTACGGTGCGGCGATGCGGATGACCCGCAACCCGGCCGATGCGTCGGACCTCGTGCAGGAGACCTTCGTCAAGGCGTTCGCCGCGTTCCGCCAGTTCAAGCAGGGCACGAACCTGAAGGCCTGGCTGTACCGGATCCTGACGAACACGTTCATCAACACGTACCGCAAGAACCAGCGGAACCCCTACCAGGGCACCATCGACGAGCTCGAGGACTGGCAGCTCGGCGGCGCCGAGAGCGTCACCCAGTCGATCTCCGCACGGTCCGCCGAGGCCGACGCGATCGACCACCTGCCGTCGTCGGCCGTCAAGGACGCCCTGCAGGCCATCCCCGAGGACTTCCGGATGGCCGTGTACTTCGCCGATGTTGAGGGCTTCTCGTACCAGGAGATCGCCGACATCATGAAGACCCCCGTGGGGACGGTCATGAGCCGTCTGCACCGTGGTCGCCGGCTCCTCCGGGGGCTCCTGGCGGACCACGCCCGTGAGACCGGCATCGTCCCGGACGCAGCGTCGACGGCGACGATGCGCGGACGAGGCCGGAAGACTGCCGCGACCGAGGGTCGCGTCGATGGGAAGGAAGCACGATGAGCGGCTGCGACTGCTCCAAGGCGAAGGCCGAGCTCGAGGAGTTCCTGCACGGGGAGCTCTGCCGCGAGGACGCGGCGGACATCCGTGAGCACATGGACGACTGCGAGGACTGCACGACCGAACACCGCGTCGGCGTCGTCCTGATCGAGACCGTGCGCCGCGCGTGCAAGGAGACCGCTCCGGAAGAGCTGCGTGGCGAGATCCTCGCGCGCATCCGACTGGAGCAGTCCACCCACTGAGATCCTCGGCTCCGTCGTCACACGGCGGGTCGGGTCGGTAGTGTCACGGACATGACCCTCCTCGTCGAGTCGATCACCACCTGGTCCGACACGGACGTCTCCGACGTCGCCGCCCTCGTCCGCCTGCTCGGCCACGAGGTCGACGACGCGGCGATGCGCGCACGCCTCGAACGGCTCACGCCCGAGGCCGGACACCGCACCTGGGTGGTCCGTGGCGACGATGGTCGCGCGGTCGCCGTCGCCGGCGCGCAGGTCACCTGGGCGTACGCGAGCGACGAGCCGACGGCGCAGCTGCTGCTGCTGGTGGTCGACGACACGGCCAGGAGGCTCGGCACCGGTTCCGCGCTCATCGGCACCTTCGAAGCGTGGGCCGTCGAGCAGGGCGCGCGTCGCCTGAGCGCCGTCAGTGCGGCCGCCACGGACAGCGCGCACCGGTTCTACCAGAAGCGCGGGTACCACGACGCGGGTGTGCGCTACACGAAGATCGCGTAGCGCACACCCGCGTCGGGGGCCCGGGCCGAGTGCCTAGCCGAGGGCTCTTTCGATGACCTCGGTGGCTTCCTGTGCGGAACGCTTCGACGACCCGGTGGCCGGCGCGGCGCTCGCGGCACGGGCGGCGACCGACAGCGGCCGACCGTCGAGGTGCGGCGACAGGTTCATGCAGACGAACGGCCAGGCGCCCTGGTTCTCCGGCTCCTCCTGCGCCCACACGACGTCGGCGTCCGGGTAACCCGCGAGCACCTCGAGGATGCGCGCGAGGGGGAGCGGCGCGAGCTGCTCGAGACGGACGAGGGCGACGTCGGTGACCCCGCGCTTGTCCACCTCGGCGCGCAGGTCGTGGTGCACCTTGCCGGAGTGCAGCACCACGCGACGGACCGCGGCCTTGTCAGCCACGCGTTCGTCGTCGATCACTTCGTCGAACGTGCCGTTCGTGAAGGCCTCGACCGCGCTCGTCGCCTGGCGCAGGCGGAGCATGGCCTTCGGGGAGAACACGATCAACGGCTTCTGCGGACGCTCCCACGCCTGACGACGCAGCAGGTGGAAGTACGACGCCGGGGTCGACGGCCTGGCGACGACCATGTTGTCCTCGGCGCACAGCTGCAGGTAGCGCTCGATGCGGGCGGACGAGTGGTCGGGTCCCTGGCCCTCGTAGCCGTGCGGCAGCAGCAGGACGAGGCCGGAGCGCTGCCCCCACTTCTGCTCGGCGGACGAGATGAACTCGTCGATGACGGTCTGGGCGCCGTTCGCGAAGTCGCCGAACTGCGCCTCCCACAGCACGAGTGCCTCGGGCCGCTCGACCGAGTAGCCGTACTCGAACGCCATCGCCGCGTACTCACTGAGCAGCGAGTCGTAGATGGTGAACCGGGCCTGGTCCTCGGTGAGGTTCGACAGCGGCAGCCACTCCTGGCCGTTCGACCGGTCGTGGAACACCGCCTGGCGCTGGACGAAGGTGCCGCGGCGGGCATCCTGGCCGGCGAACCGGACGGGCTTGCCCTCCACCAGCAGCGAACCGATCGCCATGAGCTCGGCCATCGCCCAGTCCACACCGCCGTTGCGCGTCATGTCGGTGCGCTTCGACAGCAACTGCTGCAGCTTCGGGTGGATCGAGAAGCCGGCGGGCGGGTTGCTGTGCGCGTCACCGATGGAGCGGACGAGCTCTTCGGACACTGCGGTCTCGCGGACCTCGACCTCGGAGTCGTCCTGCTGCGCCGCCGGGCGTTCGAGCCCCTGCACGGCACCGTCGTCGTCGACCTGGATCACCGGGATGGTGCCGGTCTGCGCCTCGTGCGTCTCGGCGAAGGCACGCTCCAGGCGGTCCTGGAAGTCGCGGTGCGCCTCGTCGTACTCTTCCTGCGTGATGTCACCGCGACCGACGAGGGCCTCGGTGTACAGCGTGCGGACGGACCGCTTCGCCTCGATCAGGTTGTACATGAGCGGCTGGGTCATCGAGGGGTCGTCGCCCTCGTTGTGCCCGCGGCGGCGGTAGCAGATGAGGTCGATGACGACGTCACGGTGGAACGCCTCGCGGTACGCGAACGCCAGGTCGGCGACGCGTGCGACGGCCTCGGGGTCGTCGCCGTTCACGTGGAAGATCGGCGCCTGGATCGTCTTCGCGACGTCGGTGGAGTACACCGAGCTGCGCGCCGACTCGGGCGGGGTGGTGAACCCGACCTGGTTGTTGATGACCAGGTGCACGGTGCCGCCCGTGCGGTAGCCACGGAGCTGCGACATCTGCAGCGTCTCGACGACCACGCCCTGGCCGGCCATCGCCGCGTCGCCGTGCACGAGCACCGGCAGGACGTTCGTCGAACCGGGGCCCTGCTTGTCCTGCTTGGCGCGGACGATGCCCTCGAGCACGCCGTCGACGGCCTCGAGGTGGGACGGGTTCGCCGCGATCGTCACGGGGATGCTCGAGCCGTCCGACGTGCGGAACAGCCCCTCGGTGCCGACGTGGTACTTGACGTCGCCGGAGCCCTGACCGGACACCGAGCCCGGCAGGGACGAGCCCTCGAACTCACGGAAGATCTGGCCGTAGGTCTTGCCGGCGATGTTCGTCAGGACGTTCAGGCGACCGCGGTGGGCCATGCCGATCGCGACCTCGGCCAGGCCGACACCGGCGGCGTGCTGGATGAGCGTGTCGAGGAAGGCGATGGTGGACTCGCCGCCCTCGAGCGAGAAGCGCTTCTGCCCGACGTACTTGGTCTGCAGGAAGGTCTCGAAGGCCTCGGCCTCGTTGAGCTTGCCGAGGACGCGGAGCTGCTCGTCCTTCGACGGCTTCGAGTACGGGACCTCGATGCGTTCCTGCACCCAGCGGCGCTGCTCCGGGTCCTGGATGTGCATGTACTCGATGCCGACGGTGCGGCAGTAGGCGTCGCGCAGGATCCCGAGGACGTCGCGCAGCGGAGCACTCGTCGTGCCGGCCAGCCCGCCGGTGACGAACTCGCGGTCGAGGTCCCAGAACGTCAGTCCGTGGCTCTCGATCTCGAGGTCGGGGTGCGTGCGCTGGCGGTACTCGAGCGGGTCGATGTCGGCCATCAGGTGCCCGCGGACGCGGTAGCTGTTGATGAGCTCCTGCACGCGGGCGGTCTTGTTGACGCGGTGCGCCAGGTCGACGTTGATGTCGTTCGCCCACTGGATCGGCTTGTACGGGATCCGGAGCGCCGCGAAGATGCCGTCGTAGAAGCCGTGCTCGCCGATGAGGCGTTCGTGCACGTGCTTGAGGTACTCGCCGGAACCGGCGCCCTGGATCACCCGGTGGTCGTAGGTGCTCGTGAGGGTGATGGTCTTGCCGATGCCGAGCTCGACCAGGGTCTTCGACGCCGAGCCCTGGAACTGCGCCGGGTACTCGAGGGCTCCGGCGCCGATGATCGCGCCCTGCCCCTTGGTCAGGCGGGGGACCGAGTGCACGGTGCCGATGCCGCCCGGGTTCGTGAGCGAGATCGTGGTGCCCTGGAAGTCGGCCGGCGTCAGCTTGTTGTCGCGGGCCCGCTTGACCAGGTCTTCGTAGGCCGACAGGAACTGGCCGAAGGTCAGGGTCTCCGCACGCTTGATGCTCGGCACGAGGAGCGACCGGGTGCCGTCCTTCTTCGGGACGTCGATCGCGATGCCGAGGCCCACGTGCGCCGGGGCGACGACGAACGGCTTGCCGTCGCGCTCCTCGTAGAACACGTTCTGGCTCGGGAAGTCCTTGAGCGCCTGCACCATCGCCCACCCGATGAGGTGGGTGAAGGAGATCTTGCCGCCGCGGGCGCGGCGCAGGTGGTTGTTGATGACGATCCGGTTGTCGATCATCAGCTTCGCCGGGATCGTCCGGACGCTCGTGGCCGTCGGGACGGTCAGCGAGGCGTCCATGTTCGACGCCAGGGTCTTCGCCATGCCCCGGAGCGGGGTCGCCACGTCCTCGTGGGTCTCCTCGTGGTCGTCGGCGGCGTCGTTGGCCTCGGCCGGGATCGGCGGCGGGGTCGGCTGGCGCGACGTGGTCTTCGCCTGGATCGGACCACCCTGCGCTGCCGCCTGCTGCTGCTGGGCCGGCGCGTCACCGGTCGCGGGCTGCTGCGTGGTCGACTGCGCGGGCGTCGAGGACTGCTGGTCAGCTGCCGGAGCGCCGCCGACCTGCGTGCGGTGGTAGCTCTCGAGGACCGGCCACCAGGACTTGTCGACCGACTCCTTGTCCGCGACGAACTGCTCGTAGAGCTCGTCGACGAGCCACTCGTTCGCCCCGAATTCGCCCGCGGTCTCGTCCGTTCCGGTCAGATGGCTCGACACAGCCGATCGCCCACTCTCCGTCGATAGATGCTCGTGTGTGTCGTGCGGTGCAACCCTGCCCCGCACAGGTGCCAAGCCTAGCCGCTCGCACATGTCCGTTCGGTGTCAGCCGCGGCGCGAGTCGGGGCCCGGTCCGGCCTCCGGGCGGAGCCGTACAGTGGGGCCCATGAGGTTCTACGAGACGCGGCCGACACACGACCTGACCTACTCCGACGTCTTCCTCGTCCCGAGCCGATCCGGCGTGACGAGCCGCTTCGACGTCGACCTCGCGTCGAACGACGGCAGCGGTGCGACGATCCCGATCGTGAGCGCCAACATGAACTCGGTCACGGGTCCGCGTCTCGCCGCGACCCTGGCCCGGCGCGGGGGCCTCGGCGTCCTGCCGCAGGACATGCACCTGCAGGACCTCGACGCCGCGATCCGCTGGGTGAAGGACCAGCCGGTCGACTACGACACCGCCTACGACATGGGCTCGTCCACCACCGTCGCCGAGGCGCTCGAGCAGCTGCTGCCCGTCGCCGGTCGGGGCGTGGTGGTCCGCGACGCCGCCGGGGAGTACCTCGGGTGCGTCCCCGCCAGCCGGCTCGGCGACGCCGGTCCCGACGCGACGCTCGGCGACCTGCTGCACGGCGCCTCGACCGCGATCGACGCCGAGGACGCCGGCACACCCCGCCACGTCTACGACGTGCTGAGCGGCGCCGAGGTCGACTTCGCGCCCGTCGTGCGGCACGGCAAGGTCGTCGGCACCACGAGCCGGACGAGCGCCATCCGCTCGGACATCTACACGCCGGCCGTCGACGCCTCGGGTCGTCTGCGCGTCGCGGCCGCGATCGGCATCAACGGCGACGTGGCCGCCAAGGCGCAGGCCCTCGCGGCCGCCGGGGTCGACGTCCTCGTGCTCGACACGGCGCACGGACACCAGGAGGGCATGCTCCGCGCGCTCCGCACCGTCGCAGGGCTCCGGCTCGGCATCCCGCTCGTCGCCGGCAACGTCGTCACCGCCGACGCCGTCGCCCACCTCGTCGACGCGGGCGCCGACATCATCAAGGTCGGTGTCGGACCCGGCGCCATGTGCACCACGCGCATGATGACCGCCGTCGGTCGGCCGCAGTTCTCCGCCGTCCTCGAGACCGCGGCGGCGGCGCGGTCCCTCGGCGCGCACGTGTGGGCCGACGGCGGGGTCCGCTACCCGCGCGACGTCGCCCTCGCACTGGCGGCCGGCGCCTCGGCCGTGATGATCGGCTCGTGGTTCGCCGGCACCCTCGAAGCGCCGGGCGTGCTCCGTCGCGACGCCGCCGGCAAGGCCTACAAGGAGAGCTGGGGGATGGCGTCCGCCAAGGCCGTCCGCGAGCGCTTCGAGCGGCTCGACCCGTACGAGCGGGCCCGCAAGGAGCTCTTCGCCGAGGGGATCTCGTCGTCGACGATCTACCTCGACCCGGAGCGCCCGAGCGTCGAGGACCTGCTCGACATGATCACCACGGGCGTCCGGAGCTCCGCCACCTACGCGGGCGCCGCGTCGCTGGCCGAGTTCTCCGAGCGCGCCCTGGTCGGCATCCAGTCCGCCGCCGGTTACGAAGAGGGCAAGCCGCTCCCCGTCAGCTGGTAGCGCGCCGGCGGGCGCGGCCCTGGTCGCGCCCGCGAAGGGACGGGAGGCACGGTGCCAGCTGGCACCGGGCCTCCCGTCCGTCCGTTCCCGCGGCTACCGGCGTCGGGTCGCGTCCTCGACCTCGCCGACGAGCTCCTCGAGGATGTCCTCGAGGAAGAGCACACCGAGGGTCCGGCCGTCGGCGTCGAACGCCCGCGCGACGTGGCGACCCGCAGCCCGCATGGTGGCCAGGGCGTCCTCCAGGTCCATCTCCGTGTAGAGCGAGATGAGCTGGCGGATGCGCTTCGGCGGCACCGGGTCGTCGAACTCGTCCGGCCGCAGGTCGATGACGTCCTTCACGTGCACGTAGCCCGTGGGGGAGCCGTCCTCGCCGACGAGCACGTACCGCGAGAACCCGCGCTGCGCCACTGCACGCTCGACGTCCGCCGGGGTGGCGTCCTCGGGCAGGGTGACGAGCTCGGCCATCGGCACGGCGACGTCGCGCACCTTCTTCTCGGTGAACTCGAACGCCAGGGCGAGCTTGC
Organism: Curtobacterium sp. VKM Ac-2884; assembly: GCF_015350945.1. Taxonomy (NCBI): domain Bacteria; kingdom Bacillati; phylum Actinomycetota; class Actinomycetes; order Micrococcales; family Microbacteriaceae; genus Curtobacterium; species Curtobacterium sp. VKM Ac-2884. The sequence goes on along the minus strand of NZ_JADKSA010000003.1, from coordinate 563,927 downwards.
CGTCGTCGGTCAGGGTGCCCTCGCGGCGGGACTGCTCCACGATGGTCTGCACCTCTTCCACCGTGAAGGCGCTGACGGCTTCGTCCTTGGGCTCGACGCGGAACAGGCGCAGCACGGCGTTCGCGACCTCGTTCAGGCCGACGATGACCCAGTGCAGGCCGTGGCCGATGTACCAGAGCGTCGGCACGAGCAGCAGCGCAGCGCGGTCCGGCATCGAGAACGAGATGTTCTTCGGGACCATCTCGCCGAACACCACGTGCAGGAACGAGACGAGCAGCAGCGTGATCACGAACGCCACGGTGCCGATGACCTCGACGCTCCAGCCCGTCAGGTGCAGCGGGACCTCGAGCAGGTGGTGGATCGCCGGCTCGGAGACGTTCAGGATGAGCAGCGAGCAGACCGTGATGCCGAGCTGCGTGGTCGCGAGCATGCGGGTGGCGTGCTCCATCGCCCACAGGGTCATCTGCGCGGCCTTCGAGCCTTCTTCTGCGCGCGGTTCGATCTGGGAGCGGCGGGCGGAGATGACGGCGAACTCGGCGGCGACGAAGTACGCGTTGCCGAGCAGCAGCACGAAGAGCCAGAAGATGCCCCACCAGTCGGAGCTCATCGGGTACTGCCCTTCGTGGCGGTCTTGGTGCCGGTCTTCGTGGCGGGGATGATGATGGCGGTCGCCGCGGTGTCCGTCGGCGGGGGCGTCGGGGTCCAGCGGATGCGGTCGATCCGACGGCCGTCCAGGCGTTCGACCCGGAACACGCCACCGTCGAGCGGGACCTCGTCACCGACCACGGGCAGGCGGCCGAGCGTCGACATGAGGAAGCCGCCGACGGTCTCGTACGGGCCGTCCTCCGGCACCTTCACGCCGGCGCGGTCCTCGAGCTCGTCGGGGCGCAGCAGACCGGGGAAGGTCAGCCAGTCGCGGGAGCGGACCACGTCGATGCGCGCGCGGTCGTGCTCGTCGGAGACCTCGCCGACGATCTCCTCGATGAGGTCCTCGAGCGTGACGACCCCGGCGGTGCCGCCGTACTCGTCGACGACGATGACCATCTGGTAGCCGCGGCCGCGGACCTCGGCGAGCAGGGTGTCGCCCGGCATCGTCTCGGGCACGCGTTCGGCGTCGGTCATGAGCGCCCCGACGGGGACCTCCGGGCGCTTCTCGCGGGGGACGGCGACGGCCTGCTTCACGTGCACGATGCCGACGACGTCGTCCGCGTCCTCCTCGATGACGGGGAAGCGGCTGAAGCCGGTCTTGCGAGCGAGGGCGATGACGTCCTGCGCGGACTCGGACACCCGGATGGTGGAGAGCCGCGGGCGTGGCGTCATGACGTCGCTGGCGCTGAGCTCCGAGAACGAGATCGTCCGCTGGAGGAGCGTCGCGGTGTCCTGCTCGAGCGACCCCTCGGACGCCGAACGGCGGAGCAGCGAGGTGAGCTCCTCGGCGCTGCGAGCACCGGACAGTTCCTCTTGCGGCTCGATGCCGATCGACCGCAGCACGGCGTTCGCGGTGCCGTTGAGCACCGCGACCGCCGGCTTGAACACGGTCGTGAAGGCGATCTGCAACGGCACGACGAGCTTCGCGGTCTGCAGCGGCAGCGCGAGCGCGAAGTTCTTCGGCACGAGTTCGCCGAGGATCATCGACAGCAGGGTCGCGATGACGAGCGCGATGATCGACCCGACGGTCTCGACGATGCCCTCGGGCAGGTTCATCGCCAGGAACGGCGCTTCGAGCAGCTTCGCGATGGACGGCTCGAGCAGGTAGCCGGTGAGCAGCGTGGTCAGCGTGATGCCGAGCTGCGCACTGGACAGGTGCGTCGAGGTGACCTTCAGCGCCCCGATGACGGGTGCCAGGCCCGGCTCACCCCGGTCGCGACGCGCTTCGACGTCGGCGCGGTCGAGGTTGACCAGCGCGAACTCGGACGCGACGAAGACGCCGGTGCCGAGTGTCAGCAGGATGCCGCCGACGAGCATGACGATGTCGATCGGACTCATGATTCACCCCCGTCCGCGCACGGGGATGACGTGCAGCTCACCGAGTGAGCGGCGGATGAGTGAGGCGAAGAACTATTCGGGGGATCGTCCACAGTGCTGCCAATCGTACTGCCTGCCCGAGGGGCCGACCGAGAATCCGTTCAGGAAGACCGCGCGTCTACGCCGTGACCCGCGCGCGGTGGTACTGCTGCGGCTCGTAGTCGACCGTCACGCCGAGCTCGACGGCCACGCGCAGCGGGAACCCCGGGTCGCGCAGGAACTCGCGGCCCACCATCACCACGTCGGCCTGTCCGGTCGCGACGATCTGCTCGGCCTGGAAGCCCTCGGAGATCATGCCGACCGCGATGGTGCCGATGCCGGCGTCGCGCTTGATCGCCGCGGCGTGCGGCACCTGGTAGCCGGGGCCGACCGGGATCGGCGCGCTCGCGACGTTGCCGCCGGTCGAGACGTCGGCCAGGTCCGCGCCGTGTTCCGCAGCCCACCGGGCGACCTGCGTGGTCTCGTCGAGCGTGAGCCCGCCGTCCACCCAGTCGGTCGCCGAGAACCGCACGACGATCGGGAAGCCCTCGCCGACCTCGGCACGGACGGCGTCGAGGACCTCGAGCAGCGCCCGGGCACGGTTCTCGAGCGACCCGCCGTACTGGTCGGTGCGGTGGTTGCTCAACGGCGAGAGGAACTGGTGCAGCAGGTACCCGTGGGCGGCGTGGATCTCGACCAGGTCGAACCCGGCCTCGACGGCGCGGCGAGCGGACTGCGCGAACGCCAGTGCGACGACCCGGATGTCCTCGGTCTCGAGCTCGCGCGGGACCGCGTAGCCGTCGAAGGCCACGGCGGACGGGGCGACGGTCGACCAGCCGCCCTGGTCGGCGGGGACCGAACCGTGCTCGGACTCCCACGGACGGAACGTCGACGCCTTGCGGCCCGCGTGTGCGAGCTGGACACCGGCGGCAGCACCCTGTGCGTGCAGGAAGTCGACGATCGGCTTGAAGGCGTCGCGCTGCTGGTCGTTCCAGAGCCCGAGGTCCTGCGGGCTGATCCGGCCCTCCGGCACCACGCCGGTGGCCTCGACGACCACCGCACCGGCGCCGCCCTTGGCGAAGCCGCCCAGGTGGACGAGGTGCCACGCGGTCGGCACGCCGTCCTGCTCCTCGGCCGAGTACTGGCACATCGGGGAGACCCAGATGCGGTTGCGGACCGTCAGGTCGCGGATGGTGATCGGCTCGAACAGGGCGTGCGTCACGCGGGACTCCTCAGGGGACGGGCGCCGGCTCGGCCGCGAGTTCCGTCAGGAACGACCGCAGTGACGCCGACGACGTGTAGTGGTGGCCGACCGCCCCGATCGCTTCCGCGCCGGTGGCGTTCTCGGCCCTGTTGTCCACGAACACCATCTGCTGCGGCTCGATTCCCAGACGCGCGCACGTGTCGCGGTAGATGGATGCGTCGGGCTTCAGGACGTGCTCCTCGGCGCTCACCACCACCGTCTCGAACAGCGAGCCCATCGGGGAGCGTCGGTACGGGTCGCCGAAGTCGAAGCCGGCGTTCGACAGCAGCGCCACCCGGGTCCCCGCGTCGTGCAGCTCCTCGACGATCGCCAGGGTGTCCGGCTCGACCTCGAACCACCCGGTGAAGTCGACGGCCCAGAACCGGTGGACGTCCGTGATGCTCCAGGTCCGCCCGACGCGCTCGCCGATCGCCCGCCAGTACGCCACGACGGACAGGTCGCCGCGGTCGAGGTCGTGGCGGAGCTCCTGGTAGACGGGGAACAGCTCGTCGGCCGGCACCCCCGTCAGCTCGACGAGGGCATCGCGTGACGCGTGCGGCGTCCGGCTGATCACCTCGCCGTAGTCGAAGACCACCACGCGACCAGGCAGGAACAGGCTCATGCGCTCCACCGTAACGTGGGGCCGGTGAACGACTTCGTGCCCGTCCAGCCGTCCGATGCCGCCGCGTGGATCACCGCGCCGACGGGGGAGTCCACCAAGTACCGCCGCGGGGTGCTCGGCATCGCGACCGGCTCCGACCAGTACCCGGGTGCCGCGGTGCTCGGGGTCGACGCCGCGGTCCACACCGGTGTCGGCATGGTCCGGTACGTCGGACCGTCGCGCGCCACCGACCACGTGCTCACCCGCCGCCCCGAGGCCGTGTCCGGCGTGGGACGCGTGCAGGCCTGGCTCGTCGGCTCGGGCATCTCGGCGTCGTCGCTCGGTGACCTGGACGACACGACCGCCTCGGCCTTCACGCACGCTTCGGACGACGGCGTCCCGGTCGTGGTCGACGCCGGTGCGATCCCGCTCGTCGACCTCGGCCCGCTCGCCGTCCTGACCCCGCACGCGGGCGAGCTCGCGTCGTTGCTCGGCGTTTCCCGCGAGTCGATCGAGCAGGACCCGGCCGCAGCAGCGCTCCGTGCCGCCGAGCAGACCGGCAGCGTCGTCCTGCTCAAGGGCGAGAGCACGCACGTGGTCACGCCCGACGGGTCGGTCCGGTTGGTGGCGTCGTCGGCGACGCCGTGGCTCGCGGCGGCCGGTGCCGGGGACGTGCTCGGCGGGGTGCTCGGCGCGCTCGTGGCGTCGCGGCAGGGTTCCGTCGAGGCTGCTGGTTCGTCGCTGACGCCGTCGGACCTCGCGCACCTGGCCGCGTCGGCCGCGGTGGTGCACGGGCTCGCGGCGCGGCGGGCGTCCGGCGGCGGTCCGTTCCCGATGACCGGGCTCATCGCCGAGCTGCCCGGGGTCGTGCGGGACCTGGTCGTGGACGGCGACGCGCGCGGGTAGCAGTCGGTGCGCGGCGACGTCGTACGACAGCGTCGACGTCGTACGACATCAGTGATGTCGCCTGTTGCGGATGCCGCGTGACGACTTCCGCGTTGTCGTGCGACGACGGGGAAGTCGTTCCTTGCGTGCGCCGGTGGTTGCGCACGCGCGGTGACGACAGCATCGACGTCGTACGACATCGAGTTCGTCGTTCCTTGCCCACGCGCATGGTTGCGGGCGCGGGGTGACGACATGGTCGACGTCGTGCGACATCGATCGTGTCGCCTGTTGCAGACGCGAGCGGGGACGGACGGGAGGCCCGGTGCCAGCTGGCACCGGGCCTCCCGTCCGCTCGTGCGCACGTCACGGGCGTGACGCGCGTCGCGGACGTCAGCTCGCGGGGGTCGCGTGCACCAGGAACTCGACCGTGCCGGAGTCGTCGACCTTCACGAAGCCGAGGCTCGGCGCCTGCACGCCGTAATCCGAGAACGTGACCGGGATCGAGCCGGAGATGTCGACGCCGTCGCCGTTCAGGCCGACCTGCAGGTCGGCGGTGACGTCCTTCGTGACGCCGTGCAGCGTGAGCTTGCCGGCAGCGGTGACCTTCGTCGTGTCCGAACCGCTCGGGACCGCGTCGGCGATCGGCTCGGTGAGTTCGAACGTGGCCTCGGGGAAGGCGGCGGTGTCCATCGCGGAGTCGCGGAAGTAGGAGTCGCGCTGGTCCGAGTCGGTGGCGATGTCGGCGACCTGCACCGTGATCGTCGCCTTCGTGATGCTCGTGCCGTCGACGGTCGCGCTGCCGGAGACGCTGTCGGTGCGGCCGGTGACGGTGACGTCGGAGCCGTTCAGGACCTCGTGCAGGCGGTAGCCGGCCTCGGAGTCGCCGCCGACCGTCCACGCGCCGGACAGGTCGGAGTCGTCGAGGGTGGAGGCCTCGCGGCTGGCGGCCACGGACGGTGCCGCTGACGCCTTCGCGTTCTCGTTGCTCGTGTAGACGTTCGTCGCGACGATCGCCCCGATGACGCCGAGCACGACGACGGCGGCGATGACGGAGATCCAGATGACGGCCTTGCGGCGCTTGCGCGGGGTTTCGGTGGTCACGAGCAAGACGGTGACACGTCATGGTTGGGGGAGCCTGGGATTCTCTGCCGGTTCGGGTCCGCTCGCTGCCGGTTCGGTCGCGCTCGCTGCCGGTACGCTCGTCCGGTGCGCAGGACCGGGAACCCGTGGATCGAACGCGTCGGGTTCGTCCTGGCGTTCGCCGCCGTGCACGCGGCACTGTGGTGGCTGACCGCGGTCTCGGCGAACCTGCCCCTCGGCGACGTCACCATCACCTACAGCCGGTGGATCGAGACCGGGCGGAGCGCGGACTTCTGGGTCGGGATCGACGGCGAGTGGGTCTACCCGATCCTGGCGATCGTGCCGATGGCCGCCGCAGCACTCGGTGGGATCGCGTCGATCGGCTCCGGGTGGCTGCTGCTGATGGTCCTGCTCGACGCCGTGGCGTGTGCGTTCCTGTGGCGGTTCCGGGCGCGTGGCACGCTCCGTTCTCTTGCGGACGGCTCGTCGGCGCGTGGCGTGCGGGTCGTGTGGTGGTGGCTCGCCTTCCTGCTCGCACTCGGGCCGATCGCGCTCGGTCGCATCGACACGGTGGCGACGGTGTTCGCGCTGGTCGGGGTGGCCTTCGTCGCCTCGCGGCCGGCGGTCGCCTCGGCGCTGTTCACCGCCGGTGCGTGGACGAAGGTCTGGCCGGCTGCCCTCGTCGGCGTGTTGCTGCTCCTGCGCAAGGGGCACCGCCGCGGTGTGCTGGCGGGCGCCCTCGTGCTCAGTGCGCTCATCGTGCTGGTCGACGTGCTCTGGGGCGGAGCGCCGTACCTGCTGTCGTTCATCGGGGAGCAGACCGGCCGGGCGCTGCAGATCGAGTCACCGCTCGCGACGCCGTTCATGTGGGCGGCAGCGTTCGGGGCCCCTGGTGCGGCCGTGTTCTACAACCAGCAGATCCTGACGTTCGAGGTCTCCGGGGCCGGCACGCACGCCGCGGCCGCGGTCTCGACGCCGCTGATGGCCCTCGTGGTCGTCGCCGGTGTCGTCCTCGCGCTGTGGGCCGCACGCCGTGGCGCCCGTCGGGCCGAGCTCGCGCCCGTGCTCGCGCTGCTCTTCGTCGCCGCGCTCATCGCCACCAACAAGGTCGGGTCGCCGCAGTACATCGGGTGGCTCGCCGTGCCGATCGTGTGGGGGCTGGCCGCCGGGACGCCGAGTGTGCGCCGGTTCGTGCCGATCGCGATCGCCGCGCTGCCCACCGCCGTGCTGACGCAGCTGATCTACCCGGCGTACTACGACCAGGTGCTCACGCTGCAGCCGTGGATGCTCGTGGTGCTGACGCTGCGGAACGTGCTCGAGGTGGCGATCCTGGCGTGGACCGTGGTCGAGCTGGTGCGGATGGGACGGGGTGCGGGCAGGATGGACGCATGATCGTCGCCTTCTCCGTTGCTCCGTCCGGTGGTCCCTCCGAACAGGCGGACGGCTCCGTGCACGACGCCGTCGCCGCGGCCGTGCGGGTGGTCCGCGAGAGCGGCCTGCCGAACCGCACGTCGTCGATGTTCACGGAGCTCGAGGGGGAGTGGGACGAGGTCATGGACGTCGTCAAGCGCGCCACCGAGGCCGTCGGCGCCTACGGCACGCGGGTGTCGCTCGTGCTCAAGGCCGACATCCGACCTGGCCACACCGGCGAGATCGACGGCAAGCTCGAGCGGCTCGAAGCCGCGCTCGGCGAGTAGCGCTCGGCGCTCGCGCTCAGCGCTTGTCGCGCCGCCGTGCCCGGGTGCGCCGGTGCGGGTCGGGCCCGAGCACCACGAACACCGTCAGCAGCGCGATGCCGGCGAGCGCCGCGATGAGCACGACGACCATGCCCATCGGGTCGGTGGCGTCCTCGCAGTTCACGGGCGCGCCGGCGCGGCACGAGGCGAGCACGGTGGCAGCGAGGGTCACGTGCTCATTGAACATCGAGGGCCCGCGCGACACGCCGATGCCCTCCCGCGGATGTCGGTGGTCGGGTGTCTCATGGCCCCTGTCGAGCCACATCCGGTGGCCCCGAGACGACGAGGAGCGCGTGATGACCCACGACGGCTGGTGCCCCGACTGCGACCTGCGAACGGTCGTCATCGACACGGACGAACAGGGCGAGAACGCCTGGGCAGCGTGCGCCGAGTGCGGCGCCGGCTGGACGCACCGCGACGAGCTGCCCGAACTCGCTCCCGCATCGACGCGTCCCGCCCACACGGAGCGTCAGGCGGCCTGACCCGGTTCTCCTCGGGTACGGCCGGGCCAGCCCGGTGCGGCCCGTGCCGGCCGCGCACGGCGACTTCCGTTCGGCCTTTGGAGCGGTCTACACTGCTCGGACCGGATGGTCGTCGCCACCCGGACCGTCCCGTTCGCTGCTGAACCCGGACCGGCACCCCGTTCGGGCGTGGCCGCGCTGCCGACCGGCACGTGGACCGCGGCGATCGCGGGACGCCTCCGTCACCACCGTCGCCCAGCCGACACCGTCCAGCCGACACCCCGATCCGACGCCGCCCGTGCAGGACGTCGTCCGAGAACAGGCCCCATGTCACAGCTCACGCCTGCGCGTCGCACCGCCGCGCTCATCTCGCTCGCCCTCGGCGGCTTCGCCATCGGGTCGACCGAGTTCGTCGCGATGGGCCTGCTGCCGAACATCGCGCAGGCACTGCTGCCGCAGCAGTACGGCCTCGACCCGGACGCCGGCATCGCGCACGCGGGCTGGCTCGTCAGTGCCTACGCCCTCGGGGTCGTCGTCGGTGCTCCCACCATCGCGGCGATGTCGGCGAAGTTCCCGCGCAAGGGCCTGATCCTCGTGCTGCTCGTCGGGTTCGTCCTCGCGACGATCGCGAGCGCGCTGCTGCCGTCGTTCGGCCTGGTGCTCGTCGCCCGCTTCGTCGCCGGCCTCCCGCACGGCGCCTACTTCGGCATCGCCTCGATCGTCGCCGGCGACATGATGGGCCCGGGCAAGCGCGGCAAGGGCATCGCGATGGTGCTGCTCGGCCTGTCGGTCGCGAACGTCGTCGGTGTCCCCGCGATCACGTGGGTCGGCCAGCTCGCCGGCTGGCGGATCGCCTACGGCGTCGTCGCCGCACTGTTCGCGCTCACGTTCCTCGCCGTCGCGGCCTTCGTACCGAAGAGCGCCCGTGACGAGCACGCGACGATCGGCCGGGAGCTCCGCGCCTTCCGCGTGCCGCAGGTCTGGATCGTGATGGGCCTCGGCGCCGTCGGGTTCGGTGGGTTCTTCGCCGTCTACTCGTACATCTCGCCGCTCGTGCAGCACGTCACCGGCATGCCGGAGTCGTTCGTGCCGATCGTCCTGGTGGTCGTGGGCATCGGCATGGTCGTCGGCGGTGTGCTCGGCGGACACCTCGCCGACCACAGCGTGAAGCGCACGATCTACTTCGGGATGTTCTCGCTCATCGGAGCCCTGCTGCTCACGGTGCTGACCGCGCAGTGGCTCTGGGGCATGCTGCTCGGCGCCTTCCTGCTCGGGGCCACCTCGTCGGCGATCCCGCCGGCGGTGCAGTCCCGGCTGATGGACGTCGCCGGCGACGCCCGGACGATCGCCGCGGCGCTCAACCACTCGGCCTTCAACATCGGCAACTCGCTCGGCGCGGCACTCGGTGGTGCGGTCATCGCTGCCGGCTTCGGGTTCGTCGCACCGGGCTGGCTCGGCATCGTCCTCGCGCTGCTCGGCGTCCTCGTCACGATGTTCAGCTACTCGGTCGAGCGTCGCACCACGCGCCGTGCGGCGCTGCGCTCCCCGTCGCCGAGCACCGGCCCGATCACCGCGCCCGTCCCCATCCACTGACCGCGCGCAGTGGGCGCGCCCACGCACCGGACGGGAGGCCCGTGGCGACGCCGCCACGGGCCTCCCGTCCGACGTGGTGTGCGGCAGACCGCCCATGGTGAGCAGAAATGGTCGGGTCCCGTGATGGGACCCGACCATTTCTGCTCACGAAGCGGGCAAGCGCCACACGTGCGCCACGCGCTACAGGCCCAGCGGGCCACCGTCCTGCACGATGATGCCGTCGGTGATCGCCCGCTTCCGGAGCGCCACCTTCGTGCCCACGTCGAAGCCCGCGACGCGGTACTTCTCGCGGATCCGCTTGAGGTAGCTCTTCGCGGTCTCCTCGGAGATGCCGAGCTGGTACGCGACGCTCTTCACGGGCTCGCCACCGCCGTACAGCGCCATGACGCGGCGCTCCTGGGCGCTGAGCTTCGGGACGCCACCGACGTCGCCGCTGTTGATGGCCAGGTCGAGCTCGGCGGAGACGTACTGCTCGCCGCGCTGGGCGGAGCGGATCGCCTCGACGATCATGTCGGCGTCCTCGCTCTTCACCAGGTAGCCGAGGGCACCGGCCGCCAGGGCCTCGCGCACGACGTTCGGCTCCGAGTAGGTGCTCATCACGACGGTCTTCACGCCGGCGGTCTTGAGGGTCGAGATCTTCAGCGACACCGGGATGGAGTCCTTGAGGTCCAGGTCGAGCAGCACCACGTCCACCGGGAACGCCGGGCTCGTCAGGAGCTCGGGCCAGGTCGTGACGGCGGCCACCAGGGTGATGTCGTCGGCGGCGCTCCGGATCCACTCCGTGAGCGCGCCGAGGAGCATCCTGTGGTCGTCGACGAGTGCGAGTCGGATGGGTTCCTCTGGAGTCGCCATGCGGGCGTCCTTTCTCGGGGGCAGGTCGTGCCCGATCCTAGGAGGGAGGGGCACGTGGCACGGGCAGGCTGTCCGGGTGTCCGGCAGCTACATCGACGGATGTCGGTCCACGACGCAGTGGGCGACGATGTGGAGCGCGCCGTCGCGGACCGTCTCGGTGTACGGACCGATGCGCTGCAGGGCGCTCCAGGCGGTGGGGCCGAGGCGTCGTCGCTGGACGCCGCGGGACTCGATCACGACGGGCACGTCCATCCGCTCGTCGGTGACGGGGTGGCCGTCGGACCCGACCGGGCCGAGCGTGACCGAGACGACCGGCAGACCGGGGGTGGCAGTGCGGCCGTCGCCGACCATCTGCCACAGGGCCTGCAGCAGTCCGTCGCGCTGCGCAGGGGTGAGGTGTCCGGCGAGCGCGCTCGGATCGGCGACGCTCACCGAACGGCCGAGGTGGTCGGACTCCGTGATCGCGTGGTACAGCCAGGTCTCGCGCCGTCCCTCGATGAGGTGCAGGCGGAGCTCGGTCGCGAGCGAGGCCGCGACGGAGCTCGAGGCGTCCGACAGCGGCAGGGGATCGGTGCCGTTCGCGACGGCGTCGAGCAGCTTCTCGGCGGCCAGGTCGAGCCGGGCGAGCTCGTCCGACGCGAGCATGCCGACGGCGAACTGCGGCGCCTGCACGTTGCTCTGCACGAGCACCCGGTCGAGCTCCCGCTGCACGAGCTGCCGGAACCGCTGCACCACGTACAGGGCGATCGACGGCGGCACGACGACCAGGGCGAGCAGGGACACGATGCCCGGCAGCGTGTCGTTCGTGATCGGGGTCGAGGCGACGCTCATCCCGATGAACGCCAGGCCGAGGACCGCGATGGCCGCGGCGACCTCTCGCGCGGGTCGGAGCGTCGCGATCGGCAGGAGCGCGAAGCCCGCGGCGATCGACGCCGACGCCGTGTGGGCGATGTCGTGCTCGGGCCAGATCCCGATGAAGTCGAGGGTCACGACACACGCGAGCACGACGCAGATCAGCACGAAGGCCAGCCCGGTCAGCCGCTCGCCGTAGGTCAGCACGCTCAGGCCGACACCGACCGCGGCGACGATGTAGAGCATCCAGGCGGCTGCGGGCAGCCACGGGTCGGAGAAGTCGGACCAGCGGACCAGGAAGTACACGATGCCGGAGACGGCCTCGATCGCGGTGAGCACCGCGGCGCCGAGGCCGAGGTACCCGGCTCCGAGTGAGGCGCCGGGCTTGGCTGCCTGCCGGAGCGACCGTGCGCCCGTCGAGGTCGAGGGGAGCCCACGCGCCTGCCGACGCTCGCTGGTGCGGTAGCGCTCGCGCGCCTCGCGACGGGTGCGGGGCGGCTGCTGACCGGTGGACTCGCCGGGCAGGCCGCGGCTGATGGTGTCCTCGGGGACCCGGGTCATCGCGGTGCCTCCAGGACGACGGTGGTGCCGGAGCCCGGCGCGGAGAAGAGCTTGGCGTCGCCGCCGACCTCGCGCAGCCGGCTCACGACGCTCTCCTTGAAGCCGAGTCGTTCGGCGCTGACGGTGGTCAGGTCGAACCCGACGCCCGAGTCCGTGACCATGGCGCGCACCATGTCGTTGTCGTGGACGATCGTGACGTGCGCCTCGCCGACACCGGCGTGCCGGCGGACGTTCTCGAGGCACTCGCCGAGCGCGAGCAGGAAGGCGTCGAGCACGTGCGACGGCAGCAGCACCTGGCCGGTGCCGTGCCAGCTGACCTCGAGGCCCATCCGCCCGAAGCGCTGCTTCACCGACTCGAGGGTCTGCCCGAGCGGCGACTCCTCTTCGCGGGTGAGCGAGTAGTCGCCGGACTGCGACGGCTGCGGGGTCGCGCCGAGCCGCAGGTGGCGCAGGAGTCTGGCGTCCTCGGCGGCCTGCTCGCGCATGGCCTGCTCGGAGACCCCGACGCCGGAGTGGGCGAGGAGCGTGAGCGTCGCGAGGACCGTGTCGTGCAGCAGCCGCGCACCCTGCCGCCGCTGTGCCTCGGTCTCGCTGGCCTGGCGTTCGGCGCGGTGCGCGGTGCCGATGCTGTAGATCCGTCGGGCGACGCGGGGGATGCTGCGCGAGATCCACACGGCCACGACCGCGATGAGCACCCAGCCGAGCAGGGCGCCGCTGACGGGCGTCGACAGGGCCGTGCCGGTTGCCCAGACCATCACGACCACGACGACGCCACCGGCTGCGATGGTGAGTCCGAGGCCCAGGGGTTGCCCGCGCTGTGCCATCAACGGTGCGGAGAGGGAACCGCCCGCGAGCGTCATGACGGCGCTGGCGACGAGCGGGCGGACCGACTCGTCCACCCCGGAGAACAGCAGCGCGAGCGAGGCCAGCCCCGTGACGAGGATCGCGGCGGTCCACCACACGGTGCCGGTGCGCCCGAAGAACACGAACGAGGCGACCATCGCGGCGATGCAGAGCAGGGCGCCCACGAGCGGCAGGGCAGGGACCGCGGCGGCGGAGACCACGCCGACGACGCTGATGAGCGCGCAGACGATGCCCACGACACGGGTCGTCGCCCGCAGCAAGCGGTCGCGTTCCTGTGCGATGAATTCCATCGATGTCCTGGTTGGTGACGAGCTGGTGTGACGGGTGGTGCGGGGAAACCGAGCCTCGTTCAGTCCGGGCTCGCAGCCATCCAACCACGGGCGACACCCGTTGGGGGGTGTTCGGCGCGCCGTGCCGCGCGTGCCGCATGCCGCCGCCCCGGTGCGTGCCGCGCATGCCACCGCCCCGGCGCGCGCCGTGTCGCGCTCAGCCGTCGAGCAACCGCCGCAGGTGCGCGCCGACCTGCTCGTGCTCGATGAGGAACCCGTCGTGCCCGAACTCACTCTCGATCACCGCGGCCGTGTCACCGTCGAGCGTGGCCGGCACCCCCGCGGCGATCCGGTGCTGGTCCTCGATCGGGAACAGCCGGTCGCTCGAGATCCCCACGACGAGCGTGCGAGCCGTCACGAGTTCGAGCGCGGCAGCGACACCGCCCCGCCCGGCACCGACGTCGTGGGAGTCCATCGCGTGCGTGAGCGTGATGTACGACGACGCGTCGAAGCGCCTCGTGAACTTGTTGCCGTGGAAGTCGAGGTAGCTCTCCACCGAGAACCGCCCGTCGTCGCCGAGCGGGGACACGTCGCTCTGCCACGACCGGGCGAACCGGCCGTTCAGCTCGTCCGACGCCCGGTAGGTCATCAACGCCATCCGCCGCGCGAGCGCCAGCCCGCGGTGGGGGCCCTCGCCGGCGTCGGCCTCGTAGTAGTCGCCGCCTGCGAACGCCGGGTCCATCTGGATCGCCGAGCGCTGCAGGGAGTTCGCCGCGATCTGGTCCGCCGTGGTCTGCGCCGTCGAGGCCAGCACCGCCAGCCGCTGGACGCGTGCGGGGTGCGACACCGCGAACTCGAGCGCGTGCATCCCGCCCATCGACCCGCCGACGACGGCCGCGAACACGTCGATGCCGAGCCGGTCGGCGAGCTGGCGCTGCACCTCGACCTGGTCGCGCACGGTGACGAACGGGAAGCGCGAGCCCCACTCGACCCCGGTGGGTGCCACCGACGACGGCCCGGTCGTGCCCTGGCAGCCGCCGAGCATGTTGGGCGCGATCACGAACCAGTGGTCGGTGTCGATCGCGAGGCCGGGTCCGACGACGTCGCCCCACCAGCCGGCGGTGCGGTGCCCCGGACCGGGTGCGCCCGCGACGTGCGAGTCCCCGGTCAGCGCGTGGAACAGCAGGACGGCGTTGTCGCGCGCCGCGTTGAGCGTGCCCCACGACTCGTACGCCACCCGCACGGCCGGGAGTCGCCCGCCGCGCACCCACTGCTCGCCGAGGGATGCGAAGTGGCGCGCACCCGGATGGTCGCCGGGGCGCCAGGCGCCGGTGACCGGCGGCTTGCCGATGGTGCCGAGTTCGGCACCGGGCACCAGGGTGGACGGCACGGAGTCCTCGGGGGTCGTCTGCCAGTCCATGGTGCGTCCAGTCTGCCGGGAGGCGCGGGTCGCCGCCGCCGTGTTACGTCACGTCCGCCCCGTGGCCGGGTCCCGGGCCGCGCTCGCGTCGTCCTGGTCCGGGCGTCTGCGGGTGGGTGCGCGGGCGGGTGCGACAACGTCGACGTCGTACGACATCGAGGAAGTCGCACGGCCGCGTCGACAACTGTTGCACGGGCGGGGAGACGACAAGGTCGACGTCGTGCGACGTCGACCTTGTCGTTCCGAGTCGGTGCCCGGGCGGGAGGAACGCTAGGCGCGCTGCCCCTCCTGCGAGACCGCACGGGCCGCGGCGAGCCCGGCCTCGAGGTCGGCCTTCAGGTCCTCGATGTTCTCGATGCCGACGGACAGGCGCACCAGGCCCGGCGTGACCCCGGTGGTGAGCTGCTGCTCGGGCGTGAGCTGCGAGTGCGTGGTCGACGCCGGGTGGATCACGAGCGAGCGCACGTCGCCGATGTTCGCCAGGTGCGAGAACAGCTGCAGGTTGTCGACGAACGCCTTGCCCGCGGGCACCCCGCCCTTCAGCTCGAACGACAGCACGGCGCCGACGCCCTTCGGCGCGTACCGGTTCGCCGCGGCGTACCAGGGCGACGTCGGCAGGCCGGCGTAGGCGACGGTCGCGACGTCCGGGTGCTGGTCGAGCCACTCGGCGATCTCCTGCGCGTTCGACACGTGGCGCTCGATGCGGAGCGACAGGGTCTCGATGCCCTGCAGCAGTGCGAACGCGGTGTCCGCCGAGTTCGACGCGCCGAGGTCGCGGAGCAGCTGCACGCGGGCCTTCACGATGTAGGCCAGCTCGTTGCCGACGGCCTCGGCGAAGACCGCGCCGTGGTACGACGGGTCGGGCGTGTTGAACTCCGGGAACTTGTCCGGGTGCTGGGACCAGGCGAACTTCCCGCCGTCGACGATGATGCCGCCGATGACCGTGCCGTGGCCCCCGAGGAACTTCGTCGCCGAGTGCACGACGATGTCGGCCCCGTGCTCGAACGGACGGATGAGGTACGGCGTCGCGATCGTGTTGTCGACGATCAGCGGGACGCCGGACTCGTGCGCGACGTCGCTGACGCCGGTGATGTCGAGGACGTTGATCCGCGGGTTGCCGATGGTCTCGGCGAAGAAGAGCTTCGTGTTCGGGCGGACGGCGCGTCGCCACTCCTCGAGGTCGTCCTGGTCCTCGACGAACGTGGTCTCGATGCCGAGCTTCGCCAGCGTGTACTTGAACAGGTTGTACGTGCCGCCGTAGATCGACGACGACGACACGATGTGGTCGCCCGCACCCGCGATGTTCAGCACGGCGTACGTCTCCGCCGCCTGGCCGGACGCCACGAGGAGTGCGCCGCTGCCGCCCTCGAGTGCCGCGATGCGCTGCTCCACGACGTCGTTCGTCGGGTTCATGATGCGGGAGTAGATGTTGCCCGGCTTGGCGAGGGCGAACAGGTCGCGGGCCTCGTCCGAGTTCGCGAAGACGTACGAGGTCGTCTTGTAGATCGGGGTGGCGCGGGCGCCCGTGGTCGGGTCCGGCTGTGCGCCGGCGTGGACCTGCGTGGTCTCGAACCGCCACTGCGCGGCGTCGTGCTCGGTCATCTTGGTGCTCCTGTCCGGTGCGGCTGGGTGATGGGTTCGGGTGAGCTCGAGGGGGCCACGCCGGCCGGTCCCGAACAGACGCGCCAGCGGCTGGTCGGCCGTGCCCGGTGGGGATGCTGCGTTGCGTCGGGAGTCACGGTACGCAGGTGGCCGGGCCCGCACCACCGCACCCGCCTTCGGACGTAACGCGCGCGCCCGACGCGCCACGGGCCTCCAGGCCAGGATGGTGCCCGGGGCTGACGGCGGCGACCACGGGACGTCACCGATCGCGACGGAACAGCCAGCCGACGTTCGGTTCGAGCAGCCAGCGCATCCCGCGCCGCACGAAGGGCTGCGCCAGGAAGAGGCTGACCGCGCAGGCGATCGCGACCATCAGGAGCACGAACGGCCACGCGGAGTGCGGGCCGGCGAGCACGCCGGACTCGCGGATCGGGTAGAGCACGAAGGTGTGCAGCAGGTAGACGTACATCGTCGCCGCACCGAACTGCGTGAGCCAGATGTTCCGGCGGGGGATGAGCACCAGGAACGAGGCGGTCAGCAGCGTCGCGAGCAGCATCAGGCCGAAGCGCACGGCACCCGCCCACCAGGCGTCCTCGCCGAGACCCGAGTACGAGTCGTCGTAGAAGAACCAGTGGTGCAGGTCGAACTCCTTGAACTGCGGGATCCACACCGCGCAGGACACGGCCCACGCGGCGAACACCACGCCGGCGGCGACGCGCACCCGCACCACGGTGCGACGCGAGGCCTCGTACCAGCGGTCGAAGAGCCCCCACTGCTTGACCTGCCACCCGAGCAGGAAGAACGGCAGCAGGCTGATCGCGCGGGACAACGAGAGCGTGGAGTCGACGTTGTCGAAGTAGCCGACGCCGATGCTGAACACGACGGCCCAGAACAACGGCCACCGCAGCTGCGCCAGGTACGGCAGGATCAGCTTGAAGATGCCGAGGGCCAGCAGGAACCACAGGGTCCAGGTCGGCTGCGTCGGGTTGAAGTCCTTGCCGCCCTCGACGATGCCCTGCACCACCGTCCAGATCGTCTGCATGATGATGTACGGCACGACGATGTCGGTGATCGTCCGGCGCATGCGCTTCGCCGTCGGGGTGTCGGCCGACGAGAAGTAGCCGCTGATCACACCGAACGCGGGCATGTGGAACGCGTAGATGAACGTGTAGAGCGCCAGGGCGTGCTCGCTCGCCGTCGTCTGGCGCTGGATCGCGTGGCCGATCACCACGAGGGTCACCGCGACGAACCGCGCGGTGTCCCACATCGGGATACGGCGCGGTGCCCGGCCGGGTTCGAGCTGCGTCGCCGGGGCCGAGGGTGCGGGAGGGGCGGCATCCGTCGTCATCGTCGGTCACGTTACCGGATCGTGACCTGGGAGGGTCGGTACGGTTGGGGTCCGGAGCGAGCAGTCGCCCCGACACCGGGGCGATCCGTTGCCCCGACACCGACGCAGGAGGCAGATCACATGGCAGCACGGCGCGCAGTCGTCACCGGAGCGAGCTCGGGCATCGGGGCGGCCACCGTCCGGCTGTTCCGATCGCGAGGCTGGGACGTGCTCGCCGTCGCACGCCGGGCGTCCAAGCTCGAGGCGCTCGCCGCGGAGACCGGGGCCGAGGTCCTGGTGGCGGACATCACGAGTGCTGCCGACGTCGAGGCGCTCGCCGCCCGCGTCGCCGAGCTCGGCGGCGCCGACGTCCTCGTGAACAACGCCGGCGGCGCGTTCGGCTCGGCCAGCGTCGAGGAGTCCGACGTCGACGACTGGCGGGCCATGTTCGAGGTGAACGTGATCGGCACGAAGCGCGTCGTCGCCGCGCTGCTGCCGCACCTGCGAGACCGTGCGCGCGACACCGGGGGAGCGGACATCGTCACGGTGACGAGCACGGCCGGGTTCGTGGCGTACGAGAACGGCGGCGGCTACAACGCCGCGAAGTTCGCCGAGCACGCCCTGGTCGGCGCGCTCCGGCTCGAGCTGAACGGCGAGCCGATCCGCGTCGTCGAGATCGCCCCCGGCCTGGTGAAGACCGACGAGTTCGCACTCACCCGCTTCCGCGGCGACGAGCAGAAGGCCGCTGCGGTCTACGACGACGTGCCGGACCCGCTCGTGGCCGACGACGTCGCCGAGGCGATCGTGCACGCGGTGGAGCTGCCGCCGCACGTGAACCTCGACCTCGTCACGATCCGGCCGGTCGCCCAGTCGGCGCAGCACAAGCTCGCGCGCGGGACGCTCACGCCGCGCTGAACGCCTGCGCAGCGCCCGGGCGGTGGCCACGGGTCGCGGGCGCGGGGTCCCTGCCGGTACCGTGGACGGATGCCGATCAGCAGCGAACCCGAGCCCACGGCCCCGGCTCAGTCGACCGTGACCGTGACGAGCGGGCCCGAGGTGCTCGGATGGCTGGAGTTCGGTGACGCCGCACGCCTGCTCGCGAAGGACGTGCTGTCCTCCGGCTTCGAGCCCGAGGTCGTCGTCGCCGTCGCCCGCGGCGGGCTGATCATCGCCGGTGCCGTGGCCTACGCGCTCGGCACCAAGGAGTGCGGCTCGATCAACGTCGAGTTCTACACCGACGTCGAGCAGCGCCTGGACGAGCCCGTCGTGCTCGCACCCGCGCTCGACGCCCCGAGCCTGGCCGGCAAGCGCGTGCTCGTCGTCGACGACGTGTCGGACTCCGGTCGGACCCTGCGCCTGGTGGTCGACATCATCCGGAACGCCGGTGCCGACGTCCGCAGTGCCTGCCTGTACTCGAAGCCCGGCACCGTCCTCGAGCCCGACCACGTGTGGCGCCGGGTCGACGGCTGGATCACGTTCCCGTGGAGCGCCCTCGCACCGGTGACGGCCGAGTCGTGAGCATCCACCTCGTCGGCGGTGGTCTGTTCGCCGCCTCGGACGCCGCAGCGCCCTTCCTCGCCGAGGCGACCGCACGCTCGGCCGCCGTCGGCCGGACGGTCCCGCGCATCGCCCTGCTCTCCGTCGCCGGCCCGGACGGCGGCAGTCCGTCGTCGACGGCCGACATCGCCGAGGTGCTCGGCGGTGCCCGCGCGGCCGAGGTCGTCGTCACCGAGGTCGCGGCCGGCCAGGTGTTCGACACGACCGTCCTGAGCGACGTCGACGCGCTCGTCGTCGGTGGCGGTGTCACCCCCGACTACCTGGGCGCGATCGCCCCGCTCGTCGACCAGCTCCGGTTGCTCGTCGCCGACGGCCTGCCCTACCTGGGCTACTCGGCCGGCGCGATGATCGCCGCCGACCGCGCACTCGTGGGTGGCTGGCGCATCGGCGGCGTCGAGATCTGCCCCGAGGGGGCGTCCGAGGGCCTCGACGAGGTCGAGCTCCGCGAAGGGCTCGGCCTGGTCGACCTGACCATCGACGTCCACGCGGTGCAGGCCGGCACCCTCGCCCGCCTGATCGCGAGCGCCGAGGCGGAGTTCGTCACTGCGGGCCTGGCGATCGACGAGGACACCGCCCTCGTCGTCGGCGAGGGCGCGCTCGAGGTCCGGGGCACCGGCAGCGTCTGGCGGGTCATGGCCGGCGAGGAGTCGGTGGCCGTCGCCACGATGGGCGCGTAGCCGTCGTGGAACCACGACCGCTCGCTGACCTGGTCGACCCGGGCTGGGCGTCGGCGCTCGCTCCGGTGGAGGCCGACGTGCACCGCATGGGTGCCTGGCTCCGTGACGAGACAGCGGCTGGCCGCACCTACCTGCCGGCCGGCGCCGACGTGCTCCGGGCCTTCACCACGCCGTTCGACGCCGTGAAGGTGCTCGTGGTGGGGCAGGACCCCTACCCGACACCGGGCAACCCGATCGGGCTGTCGTTCGCCGTCGACCCGGCAGTTCGTCCGGTGCCGCGCAGCCTGGCGAACATCTACAAGGAGCTCACCGCCGACGTCGGCGTGACCCCGCCGGCGCACGGTGACCTGCGCGCGTGGTCGGACCAGGGCGTGCTGCTGCTCAACCGTGTGCTCACGGTCCGTGCGGGCGACGCCGGCAGTCACCGCGGCAAGGGCTGGGAAGCCGTCACCGACCAGGCCGTCCGCGCACTCGTCGCCCGGGGGACCCCGCTCGTCGCCGTGCTCTGGGGCGCGCAGGCCGCGTCCGTCCGGCCGCTGCTCGGCGACACCCCGGTGGTGGCGTCGGCGCACCCGAGCCCGTTGAGCGCGTCGCGGGGCTTCTTCGGCAGCCGGCCGTTCTCGCAGGTCAACGCGCTGCTGCAGGAACAGGGCGCGGCACCGGTCGACTGGTCGCTGCCCGCTCAGTAGGCTCGGCACGTGCTCGAGGAGGAATACCAGCGACGGCGGGTCCTGCCGCGACACCTGCGTGCCCGGCCGGCGAGCGAGACCGCGTTCGAGTACCGGATCCGTGCCGCCGAGGCGAGCGACCTGCCCGACGTCCGTGAGATCCACACGCACTACGTCCGCAACTCATCGGTGACCTTCGACCCGTCGGCGTTCACCTTCGCCCGGTGGAAGCAGCGCTACGACGACATCCGGAAGCGCAAGCTGCCCTTCCTGGTGGCCGAGAACCCCGCCGGGCAGATCCTCGGCTACGCGCTCGTGGACGCCTGGAACCCGCGCGACCGCTCGAACCGGGTGGTCGAGGACTCGATCTACCTCGGAGCGGCCTCGGGTGGCAAGGGGCTGGGCCGTGCGCTCATGGAGGCCCTGCTCGACGAGTGCCGGTCCGCCGGGGTCCGCGAGGTCGTCGCAGTCATCGCCGACCGGCAGGCCGAGGCCTCGATCCGCCTGCACGAGCGGCTCGGCTTCGAGGAGGTCGGCCGGATGGGCAAGGTCGGCTACAAGTACGACCGGTGGCTCGGCACGGTGACGATGCGCCTGCGGTTGCGCGGTCCCCGCCTCTTCGCGCGCAAGTAGTCGGTCCGTCGTCCGTCGTCGTTCGGTCGCGGTGGGCCTCGCCGAGGTTCCGAGATCTGCGCATCTCGGCGTGCGATCGCGCGCGTTGTGGAACCTCGACGACCAGCGCACGGCGTGTTGTGGAACCTCGGCGGTCAGCGCCCGGCGTGCCGGCCCTCGCCCGCCCCCGCACCCCGCACACCCCGTCAGGGCCGCGGGGCCTCGGCGATGAACTCGTCGCGCGTGACGCCGACGAGCGCCGTCGTCGCAGTCGCCGCGGCGGCCCCGTCACCTGCGACGAGCGCGTGCCCGACGGCCTCGTGGCGGAGTGCCGCCTCGCGCGTCCAGCGCGTGATGGTGTCGCGCGACTCCGACGTGCGGGTGCGCAGCAGGGCCTCGACGGTGCCGGCGAAGTGCGCGAAGACGGCGTTGCCGGAGCCGGTGAGCAGGGCGCGGTGGAAGCGGACGTCGGCCTCGAGGTACGCGCGGCTGTCCTCGCGCGCGCAGGCGGCGAGCATGTCCTGCGCGGCGTCGAGGACGGCGGACGCCCCGGAGCCGCCGGCGGTGAGCGACGCCGCGACGGGTTCGACGCCGAGCCGCAGTTCGAGGAGTTCCCGCTGCTGCACGAAGTAGGCGGGCGAGGCGCCACGCCACCGGATGACCGTCGGGGCGAGCAGTTCCCACGACCCGATGCCGAGCACCTGCGTCCCGACGCGCTGCCGGGGTTCGACCAGTCCGAGCGACTGCAGGACGCGGAGCGCCTCGCGCACGACCGACCGGGACACGCCGAACTCGTCCGCCACGAGCTCGGGGCGGACGACCGTGCCGGGGTCGAGCGCACCGTCGACGATGCGCTGCCCGAGGGTGTCGAGCACGTGGGCGTGGAGTCCGCGGGCTGGGGGCATCGTTCCTCCGTGCAGTACGGGTCGCGCGGTCGGCGTGACGTCGGTCCCATCGAAACGGCAGACTGCGTCCGAGGGCGGATGGCGCGCGGCGGATCGTCGTATAGTCTGATTAATCAGATTATTGAGGGTCGGTGCGCGCAGCACCAGCCGCCCCTCGACACGAAGGCGACGGAGCCGCGCGGCAGCGGCTCCAGGAAGGGGCACCGATGCCTCACGCTCCAGTCCACCTGCTCGCCCACCCCGTGGGCACGGTCCTCGCGGCCGAGGGCGGCGGTACCGAGACCGTCGACCCGTCCGGGCCGATCCCGCAGCTGATCATCGCGGCCCTGGTCGGCATCGTCGTGATCATCGCGCTCATCACCTGGCTCAAGGTCCACCCGTTCATCGCGCTCGTGATCGGTGCCCTGGGCGTCGGCATCGGTGCGGGGCTCGCGCCGGACAAGGCCGTCGTGAGCTTCGGCAACGGTTTCGGAGCGACGATGACGAGCGTCGGCATCCTGGTCGGCCTCGGATCGATGTTCGGCAAGATGCTCGTCGACTCCGGCGCCGCCGACCGCGTGGTCGACACCCTGGTGCGCAGGTCGTCGAAGGGCGCGCTGCCGTGGACGATGGCCCTGATCGGTGCGCTGATCGGCCTGCCGATGTTCTTCGAGGTCGGCCTCGTGCTCCTCATCCCGATCATCGTGCTCGTCGCGAAGCGCAGCTCCGTGCCGATCATGAAGATCGCCGTGCCCGCCCTGGTCGGTCTGTCGACGATGCACGCGTTCGTCCCGCCGCACCCCGGCCCGCTCGTCGCGATCTCGACCGTCGGCGCGAACCTCGGCACCACGCTCGCCTTCGGCATCGTGCTGGCGATCCCGGTCATCATCCTGGCCGGTCCGGTGTTCGCCCAGTTCGCCGCCCGCTGGGTCGACATCCCCGCGCCCGACATGTTCGGGTCGCGTGGGTCGGACGCCGGTTCGGCGTCCGGTCCGCAGGACCCCGCCTCGGGCGGACGGGAGGCCCGGCGCGGCCCCGCCACGCAGGACACCGCGTCCCTTCCCAACGGCAAGAGCGACTTCACGCGCGTCATCAGCGAGCCCCGCAGCCCGTCGTTCACCGTCGCGCTCATCGGCATCCTGCTGCCCGTCGTCCTCATGCTCGCCCAGGCCGTCCGCGAGGCCACGATGCCCGACGCCGCCGGCTCGTGGGTGAGCCTGCTCGACTTCCTCGGGTCGCCGATGATCGCGATCGGCATCGCCGCGATCTACGCGATGGTCTTCTTCGCGCTCGGCGGCGGCATGGACCGGTCCGCCGTGGCGAAGTCGCTCGAGAGCGCCCTGCCCCCGGTCGCCGGGGTGCTGCTCATCGTCGGAGCCGGTGGTGGGTTCAAGCAGGTGCTCATCGACACGGGCATCGGCGGCGTGATCGCCGACGCCGTGAAGGACTCCGGCGTCTCGGTGCTCCTCGTCGCCTGGGTCGTGTCGGCCCTGGTGCGCGTCGCGACCGGTTCCGCCACGGTCGCCACCGTGACCGCGGCGGGCATCATGGCCCCGATCGCCGCCGACCTGTCCACGCCGATGACCTCGCTGCTCGTGCTGGCGATCGGCGCCGGCTCGGTGTTCCTGTCGCACGTCAACGACGCCGGGTTCTGGCTCGTCAAGGGCTACCTCAACACCACCGTGGGGCAGACGTTCAAGACGTGGACGGTGCTCGAGTGCCTCATCTCGGTGCTCGGTCTGCTCGGGGTGCTGCTGGCCGGGGTGTTCATCCGATGAGCGGCGACTCCGCTCTGGATGCGCGTGTCCTGGTCGTCATGGGGGTCTCCGGTTCCGGCAAGTCGACCGTCGCCGCGATGGTCGCCGAGCAGCTCGGGTGGGACTTCGCCGAGGGCGACGCCATGCACCCGCAGGCCAACGTCGACAAGATGCACGCCGGTACGCCACTGACCGACGAGGACCGCTGGCCGTGGCTCGACGTCGTCGCCGGCTGGATCCGCGGGCACCTCGACGCAGGCACGCACGGTGTCGTGACCTGCTCGGCGCTCAAGCGGTCGTACCGCGACGTGCTGCGGGCGCCCGGCGTGGTGTTCGTGCACGTCGCCGGTGACGGCGCGTTGATCGAACAGCGCATGTCGCAGCGGTCTGGCCACTTCATGCCGACGTCGCTGCTGCAGTCCCAGCTCGCGACGCTCGAGCCGCCGCAGGACGACGAGGCGCACCTGACGATCGCGGCCGACCGCACCCCGGACGAGGAGAGCGCCGAGGTCGTGGAGCGGCTCGGGCTCGGCGGCGGCCGCTAGCTGCTGTCGGAGTCCGAGTCGGATCCGGTGCCGGCGCGGCTGGCTTCGGACACCAGGTGCGCTGCAGCGGCGGCAAGCTGTGCGTTCGACGTCACCGCTGTGCCGTCCTCGAGCACGCTCGTGTCCTCGAGCCCGGTGCGGATCGCGTGGCCCCGGGAGAGCGCCCGTCGGCTCACCTGCCACGAGGCGGCGCCGATGCCGTGGTGGAGCTGGGGGAGTCGGACCCCCGCGGCCCGGACGATCGACTCCATCTCGGCGTCGAGCGCGAGCGCGTCGTCGGCGTCGTGCTCGAGGGGCTCCACCACGAGTCGGACGAACCGGTCGTGTCCACCCTTCCGGACGAACCGCTCCGCGTCGGCAGTGCTGAGGACGCAGGCCTCGACGCCGACGCCGCGTCGCGCGAGGAGATCGGTGACGTCGTCGATCCCGTCCTCGCCCTGGTTCGCGGCGATCAGGTCGGGCAGCTCCGTCCACGAGGAAACGAGGTCGAGGCGTTCGCGGGGGTCGGGAACGATCGCTGCGAAGGTCGTGACGTTGAGCGGGATCCCCGGGCACGCCGCCCGCACGGCGCGGAGCATTCGGCCGACCGGTCCGGCGGCGAGCGACTCGGCGCCGTCGTCGTCGAAGGCGTGCAGGTGGAGGAGCGTCGCTCCCGCCGCCACACACGCTGCCGCGTCGCGGGCGATCTCCTCCGGTGTGCGCGGCATCGCCGGGTGGGTGGTGTCGCCGTTCAGGGCGAGTTGCAGGTCGGGCACGTGGTCGCTCCTCAGCTGAACCGGATCGGGGTGCCGACGGGCAGGGCGGCGAGGGTGCGGGTCATCTCCGCCGAGATCCGCACGCACCCGTGCGAACTGCCGGTCGGGTCGGGGTAGTAGTGCAGCGCGGTCAGTGCCGCGTTGCCGCCGTACGACGGGATCCGCGACGAGTGCGCGCCGGTCAGGATGATCGGGTTGCCCTGTGTGTAGGTCACGCGGTTGTCCACGTACGCCGCCTCGACGTAGGTGGCGGTGTCCGACGGCGTGGGGTCCTCGGGGGTGCCGAGCCGGGCCGGCTCGGTCGCGGTGACCTGGCCGCTCCGGGTGACGACGGAGACCGTGCTCCGGGCGACGTCGACACGGATCATCCGGTCGGTGTCCGTGACCGTGAAGTCGGCTGCCCGTGCCCAGGCGAACGTGGCGCTCGGCGCGTCCGGGTCACCGCCGTCACCCGGGGTGCGGTTCCGTGCCGGGGTCGAGACGAGGAGCATGCCGCCGTCGACTCCGGGCGACCGGCCCCAGACGGCGGTGGCGGCGGGCAGGTCGATCGTCGACACCAGGTGCGACAGCGTGGCCACCGGGCGGGCGCGGCTCGACGGGCTCGCGTACAGGGCCACGAGGTCGTGCCGCGGGGTGGCGATCTGCCAGGTGTCCGCGGGGCGGACGTCCCCGCCGTCGAGCAGTTCGGGGACGACGCCGTCGTGGAACGCCAGCGGCAGGGCGGCGAGGGTGGCGGCCGACGGCGCGCGGGGGACGGCCGCGAGCGTCGGGGTGGGGGTCGGCGTCGCGGTCGCGGTGGCCCGTGCGGTGTGGGTCGGGTCGGCGCCCGGACGGTCGGCGGTCACCCCGACGACGACGGCGGCCGCGACGGCGATCGCAGCCGCACCCCCGACCACGGCGATCCAGCCCCTGCGTCGCATCGGCATCCCCCTGTGCTCCTGGTGTCGGTCAGCGTTCGTGACCCGGTCAGCGTTCGGTGACCCGGCCGGCGTCGACGTGCCACTGCCGGTCGAGGCGGACGGTCTCCAGCATGCGCCGGTCGTGCGTGACGAGCAGCAGCGTGCCGTCGTACGACTCCAGTGCCTGCTCCAACTGCTCGATGGCCACCAGGTCGAGGTGGTTCGTCGGCTCGTCGAGCACGAGCACGTTCACCCCGCGGGCCTGCAGCAGCGCGAGTCCGGCGCGGGTCCGTTCGCCGGGGGAGAGCGCCGACGCGGGCCGTCCGACGTGGTCGGCCTTCAGCCCGAACTTCGCGAGCAGCGTCCGGACGTCGGCGGTCGTGTACTCGGGCACGATCGCCTCGAACGCCGCGGCGAGTGACTGGTCGCCGGTGAAGGCCGCACGGGCCTGGTCGACCTCGCCGACGGCGACGCTCGACCCGAGCGAGGCGGTGCCGGTCGTCGGAATCTGCTCGCCGAGCAGTGCCCGGAGCAGCGTGGACTTGCCGGCGCCGTTCGGTCCGGTGATGCCGATGCGGTCGCCGCCGTCGACCTGCAGCGACACCGGGCCGAGCGTGAAGTCGCCCTGCGTGAAGGTGGCGTCGGACAGGGTGGCCACGACGGCCGAGGACCGGGGCGCGCTGCCGATCGTGAACTCGAGCTGCCACTCCTTGCGGGGCTCCTCGACCTCGTCGAGCCGCGCGATGCGGGACTCCATCTGGCGGACCTTCTGCGCCTGCTTCTCGCTCGACTCCGAGGCGGCCTTGCGCCGGATCTTGTCGTTGTCCGGGGCCTTCTTCATGGCGTTGCGCACGCCCTGGCTCGACCACTCGCGCTGTGTGCGGGCGCGGGAGACCAGGTCGGCCTTGGTGGAGGCGTAGTCCTCGTACGCGTCGCGCTTGTGCTGCCGGGCGATCTCGCGCTCCTCGAGGAACGAGTCGTAGCCGCCGCCGAACAGCCGGTTGGACGACTGCGCCAGGTCGAGCTCGAGCACGCTCGTCACCGATCGCGCCAGGAACTCCCGGTCGTGGCTGACGAGCACGACCCCGCCGCGCAGGCCCCGGACGAACCCCTCGAGCCGGTCCAGCCCGTCGAGGTCGAGGTCGTTCGTGGGCTCGTCGAGCAGGACGATGTCGAACCGCGACAGCAGCAGCGCCGCCAGCCCGACCCGAGCGGCCTGCCCACCGGACAGCGCGGTCATGAGCGAGTCCGGTCCGACGCCGTCGTCACCGGCTCCGGTCTCGAGGCCGAGGTCGGCCAGGACGGCGGGGATGCGGTCCTCGAGGTCGGCGGCGCCCGCGGCGAGCCAGCGGTCGAGCGCCGTCGAGTAGCGGTCAGCGGCAGCGTCGCCGGCGTCGGGGTCGCCGAGCGCGGCGGCCGCGGCGTCCATGGCCTCGGTCGCCTCGGCCGAGCCGGTCCGTCGGGCGATGTACGCGGCGACGGTCTCGCCCGCGATCCGCTCGTGCTCCTGGGGGAGCCAGCCGACGAACGCGTCGGTCGGTGCGAGCGACACCGTGCCCGCCAGGGGCTCGTCGACACCCGCCAGCAGTCGGAGCAGGGTGGACTTGCCGGCACCGTTCACGCCGACGACGCCGATCACGTCGCCCGGTGCCACCGTGAGGTCGAGGGAGTCGAACAGCGTGCGAGCGGCGTACCCGCCGGACAAGCCCTTGGCGACGAGCGTGGCGGTCATGCGCCAATCGTCCCACGCGGCGGCGCGCGCACGGCACCGCCCCCGGAGCGCCAGGTGCTCCGGGTGCAGCACACTGGACGGATGGCATCCTGCGTCTTCTGCGCGATCATCGCCGGCGACGAACCGGCCGTGTGGGTCGAGCGCGAGGACCACGCCGTCGCGTTCGCGCCGCTGCCCGGGTCCGCGCTCGCACCCGGGCACACCCTCGTCGCACCGGTCGAGCACGCCGACGACCTGCTCGGTGCCGCACCGGTGGCGCTGGCCGCGACCGTCGCACTCGCCCAGCGGGTCGCACGGGCGATGCGGGGCGCACTCGGGGCCACCGGCACCGTCGTGCTGCAGGCCTCCGGCGCCGATGCCGGGCAGAGCGTGCGGCACCTGCACTTCCACGTCGTGCCGTGCTGGCCGGACGACGGAACGACGCACTGGCCGGAGCCGCCCTCGGCACACGTCGTCGACGGTGACCCGCACGCACTCCTCGCCGAGATGTTCGAGTAGCCGATCCCGGGCAGCGGTGCGCGGAACGGAGTGGAGTGGGCGCTGCACCGTCACCCGTCCCACCGACACCCGCAGGAGCACACCATGACCACGAAGATCACCCTGATCATCGACAACCCGGCCGACCCGTCGGCGTTCGAGCAGTCCTACGTGGAACTCGAGGCACTCGCCGCGAAGCTGCCCGGCCTGCAGCGGCTCGAGGCGGCGAAGGTCTGGCCGAAGGAGGACGGCACCCCCACACCGGCGCACCGCACCCTCGACCTGTACTTCGCCTCGTACGGGGACGCCTCCGACGCGGTGGCGACCGCCGAGGCCGGCGCGTTCTTCGAGCGGCTCGGCGGCACCGGCGCCACGTTCACCGGCCTGTTCTCCGACATCGAGCACGAGTAGCACCGGGCCGGGCCAGGCCGGGCCGGGCCGGGCCGGTGCCCGTGCCCGTGCCCGGGTTTCGGGCTCAGCGACACTCCTCGGGTCCCGCGCCGCGTGGAGTGTCGCTCAGCGCGAACCTCGGCCCGGCAGGCCCGGCAGGCCCGGCAGGCCCGGCAGGCCCGGCACCGGCGCCAACCGGCCCGCGCCGACGGGCAGCACACCCGCGCGGTACTCGAGCACCTCGGCATCGCCGACGGTCACCGTCGCCGCACCGAAGCGCCATGCCCGGTTGAACAGGTACACCCCGATCACGGTCCGGCCGTCGTCGGCGACCGCCCACGTGCCGGTGCCCCACTGCGCCGGGTGCCCGACCCCGTCGATCGTGACGGTCGGGCGGGCGAACCAGGTGAGCAGGGGGCGAGCGAGCCGGAGCTCGATCCGGCGCTTCGTCGTGCCGGAGGGGAGAGTCGTGTCCACCTCCGCAGGATACGTGGACTCCGCACCTGTGCCCGCCGCACCCGCGCACCCGTAGCGTGGCGGCCATGACCACCACCGTCCTCGTCGCCGGCGCCACCGGAGACCTCGGCGGACGCATCGTCCGCGAGCTCCTGCAGCACGACACCCGCGTCCGCGTCCTCACCCGCCCGTCGAGCACCGGCGCCCAGCGGCAGTTCGCCGACGACGACCGCATCGACGTCGCCATCGCGGACTACACGGACGCACCGGCGCTGGTCACGGCGCTCGCCGGGGTCGACGTCGTCGTCTCCACGGTCAGCGGTACCCGCGCCGTGATCGTGGACGCCCAGCGTGCCCTGCTCGAGGCCGCGGTCCAGGCCGGCGTCCCGCGGTTCATCCCCTCGGACTACGCCGCCGACTACCGCTCGATCACGCCCGGCTCGAACCGCAACTTCGAGCTCCGCCGCGAGTTCGCCGCCGCCCTCGACGCTGCACCGATCCGTGCGACCTCGGTGCTGAACGGGGCGTTCACGGACATGCTCACCGGTCAGGCGCCGCTGATCCTGTTCGACCGCCAGCGGGTGCTCTACTGGTCGTCGGCCGACCAGGTCCTCGACTTCACCTCGAAGGACGACGTCGCGTGCGTGACGGCGCTCGTCGCACTCGACGTGGACGCACCCCGTGTGGTCGAGGTCGCCGGCGACCGCGTCACGGCACGGTCGATCGCCGACACGATGTCCGGACTGACCGGCACCCCGTTCCGGTTGCAGTGGGCGGGGACGACCGGCACGCTGTCGGCGATGGCACGGATCGGCCGACGGCTGTCGAAGGACGACGCCGAACCGTTCCCGGCGTGGCAGGGCATGCAGTACTTCGTGAGCATGTTCAGCGGCGAGGCGGAACTCCACCACGTCGACGACGACCGCTTCGGTCCGCACGGGTGGACGAGCGTCCGCGACGTGCTCGCAGCTCACCTGGGCGTCTGACGGTCCGACCGGGAGGCCCGCCCCGCGTCGCGCAGGACGGCCGGCGGTCCGCCGCCGTGGCCGTCACGGGCACGCGCCGGCCGGGTCCTGCGCTGACGGTCAGGCGCCGCGGACGGCCCTGACGATCTCCTGCCGTGCTGCTCGTCCGCTGCGCGTCGGCAGCAGGGGGAACACGTGCAGGGCGCCGGGGCGCTCGCGCAGCGTGACGTCCACGCCAGCGGACCGGGCGGCCGCGACGAGCAGGTGCGCGTCGGGGTTCAGCACGTCGTGGGTCCCGGTGTGGACGAGCATCGGGCCGAGGCCGTGGAACGAACCGGTCAGGGGACTGACGACCGGGTCGTCGATCGACAGGCCGTCGGCCCACAGGTGACCGAGGACGCGGCCCCCGTCGCGACCGAGCCACGGGTCGCTCGGTTGCACCTCGGGGATGCGCGGGTTCGAGAAGCCGAGGTCGAGCGCCGGTGACACCAGGACGGTCCGGAGCGACGGTACGCCCTCGTCGCGCAGGGTCTGGGCGACCGACAGCGCGATCTGCCCGCCGGCGGAGTCGCCGGCGAGCTGCACCCGTCCGCGCTGGTCGATGACGCGGCGTGCGACGTCGATGACCAGGTCGTGTGCCTGTCGGGCGCTGCCGTCCGGCAGGAGTCGGTAGATCGGCACGGTCACGGTGGCGCGCGCCTCGGCGGCGAGCTGGGCGATGAGCGCCCAGTGCTGCGGGGCGATCTCGTGGACCCAGCCGCCGCCGTGCACGTACACGAGGTCGCGGAGCGGTGGCTGTCGGCTCGGGGTCACGGTGTACACGGGGGAGCCGCCCTGACGGTGGACGTCGACGCGCACGTCGGGCCGGAGGCGCTTCGGTGGTCCGAAGGGTTCGGGGCGGAGGGCCTGTCGGCGGACGGCTCGGTGCGCTCCCGCTTCGGTGACGAACGGCGCGTTCGCGTGCGTGGCCCGCAGGAACAGCGGGACCGCGGCTTCGGGGACGATCACGCGGTACCTCCTGTGTCGTCGGTGTCGTCGGTGTCGTCGGCCTCGCGCACCGGCTCGCTGAGTCCGAGGAGTGCGCCCCGCACCGCGGCGACGCGGATGGTCGCGGCATCGTCGTAGAGCACCGTCTGGCTGACCGCGCCGACGTGTGCGGCGACGACCGCACGGGTGAAGACGTCCGGCGCGACGGTGAGACGTCGGCCCTGGGCCGTGACCGACTCGACGAGCAGCGGTTCGAGTGCCGCGTGGAAGGCGTCGGTGTGCGCTCGGAGCAGTGCCCGGAGCTCGGGTTCGTGTCGCGCCCGGGACAGCAGGACCGAGCGGATCGCGTACCACTTGCCCTCGGGTGGCAGGCCGCCGAGGACACCGGAGACGATCGCGTCGACGGACTGCGGGTCGGTCGTGCCGAGCGCGGCCCGGAAGCCGTCCTCGAGCCGCTCGACGACCACGGCCTCCTGCGCTTCGTACACCGCGAAGAAGAGCTCGTCGGTCGTCGCGAAGTTCGAGTAGAAGGCCCCGCGCGTGAACCCCGCACGCGCGACGATCGCCTCGACGCTGGCCGAGGCCGAGCCGGTCTCGTCGAACAGCGCCTCTGCCGCGCGGACGAGCTCCGCGCGGGTGCTGCTGCGCCGCCGGGTGGGGCGGGCGGGTGCGGCGGTGTCGTCGCTCACTCGTGGGGACATCGGCTCATCCTAGGAGGCGTCGTCCGACCGGCGCGGGTCGGCCAGGTAGTCGTGCACGGACCGCACCGGCGCGAGCGTCAGGTCGGTCAGGACGTGCGAGGCGCTGATGACCTCGAGAACCGGCAGGTCGGCCATCGGCGCGAGGGCGTGCTCGAACAGCTGGAGGCGGGCGGGCCCGGTCCAGGCCCCCTTCACGACGATGTCGGTGATCTCGGTCCGCACGAGGTCGGCGGCGCGCAGCCCCAGGGTCGTCACGTCGGGGACGAGCTTCACCATCCAGGTCGGCACCGTGATCTGCGCCGCGGCCTCGACCGGGTCCATCGGCTCCCACTGGTACGCCATGGTCGCCGTCGCCACACGCTCGGCACCGCGGTCGAGCGTGCCGACGAGGGCGCCCTGGTCGACGCGCAACCCCGGGGTCCCGAGCACCTTCGGGTAGGCGCTCAGTTCGCGACCGGCGAGCGTCGCCGCGGAGTTGTCGAGGTACATGGCGTGCAGGTACTCGCCGACCTCGCCGTCGTGGGTGACCTGGATCGCCTGACCGGACTCGACGTAGGGGCCGTAGCCGTCGACGTCGCCCATCTTCATGACCTCGAACCGGACCAGCGGCGCGTCGACCCGCAGCGGCTCCGGCACGACGGCGCGGAGGGCGTCGGGGTCGGTCCGGTACACGACGTTGAAGTACTCGCGATCGGTGAAGCGCGTCGGGCGCAGCGGGTAGACCGGCGCGGTGAGGGGCGTGGTGGCGTGGCGGAGGACGTCCGAGGCCTGCATGGGAACTCCTTGTCGAGTTGCGATACGTTCCGTACTGAGTACGTTGTGTATCGAACCTACACCCGAGAACGAAGGACACCATGGGCTTCTCCCTGCCGACCGACATCCGCAACCGACCCGTCACCGTGATCGGCGGTGGGACCCTCGGCCGTCGCATCGCCCTGGTGTTCGCCAGCGCCGGTGGCGAGTCCCGCGTGTACGACCTCGCCGAGCCGGTCCGCACGGCCGCCGTCGAGTACGTCGAGCGCGAGCTCCCGGCGCTCGCCGCGGCGCGGGACGGGGGCGCGGTCGGCACCGTCCGCGCGTTCGACGACCTCGACGAGGCCGTCGCCGGTGCGTGGCTCGTCGTCGAGGCGATCCCGGAGCGCCTCGACCTCAAGACGACGGTGTTCGGGCAGCTCGACCGCGCCGTCGGGGTGGACACGATCCTGGCGAGCAACTCGTCGTCGTACGCGAGCCGACTCGTGATCGACGAGGTCGAGCACCCCGAGCGCGTGCTGAACATGCACTTCTACATGCCGCCGGCGCAGAACGCCGTCGACCTGATGAGCGACGGGGAGACCGACCCCGCGGTCATCGACCTGCTGCTCGAGGTCCTGCCGACCTACGGCGTCCGGCCGTTCGTCGCCCGCAAGGAGTCGACCGGGTTCATCTTCAACCGCATCTGGGCGGCCATCAAGCGCGAGTCCCTGGCCGTCGTCGCCGACGGGGTCTCCACGCCGGAGGACGTCGACGCCATGTTCGCGGTGAACACCGGTTCGCCCGCGGGGCCGTTCCGGATGATGGACCAGGTGGGGCTCGACGTCGTCCTGGACATCGAGGAGCACTACGCGGCGGAGGACCCGCACCTTCCCGAGGGTCCGCGGCAGCTGCTCCGGCAGTACGTCGACGCGGGTCACCTGGGCGTGAAGACCGGCCGGGGCTTCTACGCGTACGACCAGCACTGAAGGACGACCAGCACCGTCGGACGACCGGCACCGTCGCCGCCTAGGCTCGGGAACCGTGTTCGAACTCCACCACCTCGCCGCACAGGAACTCTGGGACTGGATCCGCCGGGGGGAGGCGACCGCGCTCGAGGTGACGGAGCACTACCTCGCCCGCATCGAGCGCCTCGACCCGGCCCTCGGCGCGTTCGTGACGGTCACGGCGGACGCCGCGCGCACGAGAGCCGACCGTCTCGGGGACCTGGTGCCGACGTCCAGGCCGTTGTGGGGCCTCCCGTCCGCCGACAAGGACCTGTACGACCGCGCCGGGGTCCCCACGCGCTCCGGCACCGCGAGCCTGCCGGAGCGCCCTGCCGGGGCCGACCACCCGCTCGTCGCGGCGCTCGACGCCGCCGGAACGGTGAGCCTCGGCAAGACGGCGTCACCGGAGTTCGGGATGTCCTCGTCGTCGGAGACCCGGTTCGGCGTGACGCGGAACCCGTACGACACGACCCGCGCGCCCGGGGGGTCGTCGAGCGGGGCGGCGGTCGCCGTGGCGGCCGGGCTGCTGCCCGCGGCCGTCGGGTCCGACGGCGGGGGATCGGTCCGGATCCCGGCCGCAGCGACCGGACTCGTCGGTCTGAAGCCGAGCCGCGGGCGGGTGCCGTCGATGCCCGGCCGCTCCGGCGTCGGCGGGCTCTCCGTCGCCGGCCCGCTGACCCGGTCCGTCGCGGACGCGGGGATGCTCCTCGACGCGCTCGTCGCGCCGACCGGGTTGCCGGAACCGTCGCCGTACGCCCTGGTCACGCCGTCCCGCGGTGACGGCCCGTTCACCGCGGCGGCCGTCCGCGGTGAGGGCCGCTTCGTCGTCGGGCTGCTCGACGGCTCACCGTGGGACGACACCGTCGACGTCGTGGTCGACCCCGCGGCGCGCGCCGCCGTCGAGACCGCCGTGCGGGTGCTCGGCGAACTGGGGCACGGCGTCGAGGACGTCTCGATGCCGCGGGCGCCGTACGCCGATGCCTTCCGCGTGGCGTGGGAGAGCTCCGCGGCGCGGCTGCCGATGGTCCCCGGCATCGACCTGACGGCGCTCACGGCGCTGGTGGCGTGGCTCGTGGAGCGAGGACGGCGGCTCACGGGCACGCAGGTGCTCGACGCGATGACGGCGCTCGACACGTTCTCGGCGACGCTGATCGGTGCGTTCGACCGGTTCGACGCCGTCCTGTCACCGACCCTCGCACTGACCCCGCGGCCGCTCGGCTGGTACGGCGACGACCCGGACGAGGACTTCCGCCGCCAGTGCGCGTACTCGCCGTGGACCTCGATGGCGAACGTGGCCGGGCTCCCCGCGATCACCCTGCCGGTCGGGGTCACCGCCGACGACCACCCGGACGGCGGTGGCCTGCCGATGGGCGTCCAGTTGATCGGGCGTCCAGGGGGCGAGCGGGTGCTGCTCGCGATCGGGGCCCAGCTCGAGCGGCGGCTGCGCTGGCAGCGGCGGCACCCGGCTGCCTGGACCGCGTGACCGCCTGGGCTAGCTCTGCTTCTCGATCGCCTCGGAGTACTCGCGGCGCATCTTGTCCCCGGCGGCCGACACCCACGTCGCCCGTGCGGCCTTCACCTTCGCCAGGTTCGTCCGCCCGAGCACGTAGTCGTTGCACACGCTGTTGAACGCGGTGCTCGCCGACGCCGTCGCCGCGGCCGAGGGGGAGTAGAAGCCGTCCACCGGGTTCTTCACGAGCATGTCCTGCGTCTTGGTCTGGTACTGGTGCGACTGCCGCAGCTGCTCGTCGATGCGGAGCGCGGTGTTCAGCACCTGCGGGCCGGCGCCGAGGCGGTACAGCGCGCTGGCGTTGATGGTCTGCTCGCCGGCCTTCGTCAGCGTCGCGTCCGGGCCGCTGCCGGTGTGGTGGACGCCCTTCTCGCCGTGGGTCAGCGTGAACGCCTCCTTCGACCCGAACGGTGCGGAGAGGTAGTCGATGAGCCGGAGCTGGGCCTTGATGCGTTCGGGCGTCGTCTTTTTCAGGGCGGCGAACGAGAAGCTCGACGTGCCCTGGTAGTTCGCACCGGGGCCGCCCGTCGCTCCGAAGGGCACGATGCCGCCCGTGACGATCCCCTTCGGCATCGACACGTCGAGCAGGGCGGAGATGCCGTCGAGGTGCATGAGCACGGTGCCGTTGTTGATGTACGTCTTCGCCTTCGCGCTCTCGAGGCTGGGGGTGTCCGGGTGGAAGACGCCGAGGTTCCAGAGCTTCTTGACGTAGCCGAGGGTCTCGAGCCACGCGTCGGTCTCGTTCTTGTGGGTGAGTTCGCCGCCCTTCGACATCGCCCATTGGTTCGGCACGCCGAAGGTGGCGCCGATGAAGTCGTACGCCCAGTCGACGCCGTTCGCCCCGCCCTGGCCGGCGATCGCGTACCGGCCGGCCTTGGCGTCGGTGACGGCCGTGCACAGCTCGGTGAACTCGTCCTTGTCCTTCGGGGCCGGTGCTGCGCCCGTCAGCTGCTCGATGAGGTCGGGGCGGCAGATCATCACCGACCCGAACGGTGGCCGGTGTTCGGGGACGCCGTAGATCTTCCCGTTGATGCGGGCGCTCCGCCACGACGCGGTGGGGATGTTCGCCAGGTTCGGGTAGTCCTTGACGGCGTCGCCGGAGAGGTGCTCCGACAGGTCCGCGAACTTCGCGTCGAGCAGCTGCGGGAACCGTGGTGGCATCGCGAACGTCAGGAACTCGACGATGCCCGGGATGTCGTTGCCGGCGGTCATCGTCGCGAACTTCGCGGCGAACGAGTCGCCGGGCACGAACGTCAGGTCGTACTCGGTGTCCGTCAGGCCGCCGACGTAGTCGAGGAACGAGTTCTGCGCCGGCGGCGGCGCCGCGTAGGTGACGACGAACCCGGTGGTCTTCTCACCGTCGCCGACCTTGCCGGTGACCGAGGTGAAGAGCTCGCTGTCCTGCGGGTACGAGTAGTACACGGGCTGGACGACGCCGTTGCCGGGTAGGTCGGGCTTCGGCCCCTTGGTGATGGGGACGTAGGTCGGCAGCGCGGCCACCTGGTCCGAGATGGTCGCGGCGTTGCCGCCGGTGGAGCACCCGGTCAGGCTGCCGGCGGCGCCGAGGGCGACGAGGCCGAAGGCGGCGCCGGAGATGAGGGTCCGGCGGCTGAGGCCGCCGGTGGTGGTGTCGGTCATGGTTTCTCCCGTGAAGCGTCGGGTGGCAGTGGGGTGGTGGGGCCGTGTCAGCCCTTGACGGCGCCCGTCAGGACGCCCTTGGTGAGGTGGCGCTGCACCAGGGGGTAGGCGGCGAGGATGGGGATGATCGCGATCATCACGACGGCCATCTGGATCGACTCCGCCGGCGGCTGCATCGAGGCGTCGGACCCGGCGCCGGACACCAGGCTTGAGCCCTGCAGGACGTAGGTGCGCAGTACCAGCTGCAGCGTCCACTTCGTCGAGTCCGACAGGTAGAGCAGCGCGTTGAAGAACGCGTTCCAGTAGCCGACGGCGTAGAACAGGCCGACGACGGCGATGACCGCGCGGGACAGCGGGAGGACGAGCTGCCACAGGATGCGGAACTCGCCGGCGCCGTCGATCTTCGCGCTGTCGATGAGCTCCTGCGGGATGCTCATCATGAAGCCGCGGACGACCACCATGTTGAACACGCTGAACGCGCTCGGCAGGATCAGCGCCCAGTAGTTGTCGAGGAGCCCGAGCTGCTTCACCATCAGGTACAGCGGGATCATCCCCGGCGCGAACAGGAACGTGATGAGCACGAAGGTCAGCAGCGGCCGTTGGAACAGCGAGCCCTGTCGGCTGAGCGCCCACGCGGCGAGCACCGTCGACGCCAGGCTGATGACGGTGCCGACGACCGTGACGAGCAACGTGACCACCACGGCGCGGGTGACGACCCCGCCGGACAGGATCTGTACGTACGCGGACAGGTCGAACGACCGCGGCCACACGACGTAGCCACCGGCAGCGGTGACGTCCGCCTGGCTCGACACGCTCGTCGAGAAGACGATGAGGAACGGGAACAGCACGACGGCGAGGATCAGGACGATCGCGACGGCCTTGAGTGCGAGGACGACGGGTGTGGGTTTTCCGGCCCAGACCGGACGGGCGATGGTGCTCATGACCGTGAATACACTCCCTGCTCACCGAGCATGTGGGCGGCCTTGTTCGCCGCCATGATGAGGACGAACCCGACCAGGCCCTTGACCAGACCGACCGCGATGCCCGTGGACCAGTTCCCGTCGACGACGCCGTGGTAGTAGACGTAGGTGTCGAGGACCTCGGCGGCATCGGCCCCCACGGCGTTCCGTTGCAGGATGATCTGCTCGAACCCGACGGACAGGGCCTCGCCGAGCCGCAGGATCAGCAGGAGCACGATGATGGGACGGATGCCCGGCAGCGTGACGTGCCAGAACCGGCTCCACGCTCCCGACCCGTCGATCGCCGCCGCCTCGTACAGGTTGTCGTCGATCGCCGCGAGCGCTGCCAGGAAGATGATCGTGCCCCAGCCGGCGTCCTTCCAGATCACCTGCGACGTCAGCAACAGCTTGAACGTCTCCGGGTCGCTCATGATCCCGATGGTCCCCATGTCGAGCTGCCGCAGCGTGTGGTTGACCACACCGCCGGACCCGAGCGACTGCTGGAAGAACCCCACGACGATCACCCACGACAGGAAGTGCGGCAGGTAGAGCACCGACTGCACGGTCGCCCGGAGCCACGGCCACACCAGCGAGTGGATGAGGATGGCCAGCGCGATCGGCACCGGGAAGAACAGGAGGAGCTGCAGGAACGTGATCTCCAGCGTGTTCACCGTCGCCCGCCAGAACTCCGGGTCGGCGAACATCAGCTGGAAGTTCGTGAACCCGACCCACGGGCTCTGGGCGATCGGGATGTACGGCTGGTAGTCCATGAACGCGATGACGTTGCCGATCATCGGCACGTACACGAACAGCAGCAGCAGGACCACCGCCGGCGCCACCATGAGCAGCAGCGGGTAGTCGCGCCGCAGCCGAGCGAGGAACGGGACCTTCCGCGGGGCCGGGGCGCCGCCGGACCGGGTGGTCCGGGGCTCGGTGGTCGGATCGACCAGCGTCGCGCTCATGTGGCTCCTTTGCTCACGTGGCTGGGGGTTTCGTCATCCTGTGGCGTCCGTATGATGACGGTCAAGCCGCGGTATTCACCCGCACACGAATCGAACACTGGGAGCGACGATGCACCCGACCAGACGCCACGAACGGATCCTCGCCGAGCTCCGCGTGCACGGGGCCCTGTCCGCCTCGGACTTCGCCGAGCGCGAGGGGATCTCGGCCATGACGGTCCGCCGCGACCTGTCCGAACTCGCCGACCGCGGCGTGCTCCGGCGCGTGCACGGCGGCGCCGTCTCCGTCGAGACCCTGCCCACCGCCGGCGCACCGCACCGACCCGCACCCCGACCCGACCGGGACACCACCGACGGCAGCGGCGCGCTCTTCACCCTCGGGCTCGTCGTCCCCGACCCCGGCTACTACTTCCCGAAGATCGTCGCCGGTGTCGCCGAACGCACCGAGGCCCTGGGCGGCCGCGTCGTGCTCGGCGTCTCCCGCTACGAACCCGCCCGCGAACGCCAGCAGGTCGAACGCCTCATCGCCGCCGGCGTCGACGGGCTGCTCGTCACCACCACCGTCGCCGACGCCTTCACCACCCTCGAACTCCTCGACCACGCACCGATGCCCGTCGTCGTGGTCGAACGCTCCGTGGTCGAGGCCCCGGTCGGCTCCGCGCTCGAGTCCGTCCGCAGCGACCACGAGTCCGGTGCCGGCATCGCGGTCCGCCACCTCGCCGAACTCGGGCACCGCCGCATCGGCATGGCCGTGTTCGACACCCCGACCACCCCGCAGCTCCGCACCGGGTACGACCGCGCCGTCCGGCAACTCGGCCTCGACCCCGACGCCCCGGTCCAGGTCATCCCGGACGACCAGGGCGTGGGTGCCACGACCAGGGCCTTCATCAAGCGCTGCCTCGCCACCGGCACCACCGCCGTCTTCGTGCACTCCGACCAGTACGCCGTCGAGTTCGTCGAGACCGTCACCGAGATGGGCCTGTCGATCCCGGACGACCTGTCCGTGGTCGCCTACGACGACGAGGTCGCGGCGCTCGCCGGGGTGCCGCTCACCGCGGTCGCGCCCCCGAAGAACGACGTCGGCCGGTTCGCGGCCACGATGTGCTTCGAGCGCATCTCGGCGACGGCGCAGGTCGGCTTCGCCCGTCGGCACATGACCCTGGCGCCGACGTTGAGCGTGCGGGCGTCGACCGCGGCGGTCGTCCCCGGTCCGTGAGCGGACGGCGCGCGATCCGTGCGCCGGTCGTGTTCGCTTCGTGAGCGTTTGCGCCCCGCGGCTTGACTCCGCACACCGCCGAACGCTGGCATGGGGACGCCGTACCCCCCGGAGAGGAACCGTCCGACGATGACGTCACGCCCCGTCACGCCCCCCGTGGTGCCCGCCCCACGCGGCCACGCGCACCGCTCGCCCGTCCCCGTCGCCTTCGTGATGCCCGAGGCGACCTTCGCCCGGGTGTTCGACCCCGGCGACCTCGCCGCCCTGCACGCCTCCGAGGCCGTCCGCCTGGTCGCCGACCGTCCGCTCGACCCGGACGACCCGCGCGACCTCCCGCTGCTCGCCGACGCCGAGGTGCTCGTCACCGGGTGGGGCAGCCCCGTGCTGTCCGCGGACCGTCTGGACCGGATGCCGCGGCTCCGCGCCGTCGTGCACTCCGCCGGGTCGGTCAAGCCCGTGGTCGACACCGACGTGTGGCAGCGACGGATCGCCGTGGCGTCGAGCGCCGCCGCGAACGCCGTCCCGGTCGCCGAGTTCACGGTCGCGGTGATCGTGCTCGCCGCCAAACGGGCCTTCGCCAGCGCCGCCGCCCTGCGTTCGGACGAGACCCCGGTCGACGTCGAGGGCTCGTGGCCGGTCGTCGGCATGCACGGCGTGACCGTCGGTGTCGTCGGCGCCTCGCGCGTCGGGCGGGCCGTCATCGATCGGCTCCGCGACTACGACGTCCGCGTGCTCGTGAGCGACCCGTACCTGGACGACGACGAGGCCGCGCTG
Source organism: Curtobacterium sp. VKM Ac-2884 (assembly GCF_015350945.1). Classification (NCBI taxonomy): domain Bacteria; kingdom Bacillati; phylum Actinomycetota; class Actinomycetes; order Micrococcales; family Microbacteriaceae; genus Curtobacterium; species Curtobacterium sp. VKM Ac-2884. The sequence continues at coordinate 523,720 of NZ_JADKSA010000003.1, read as the reverse complement.
CTCGGCGTCACCGTCGTCGACCTCGGCACCCTCGCCGCCTCGAGCGACGTCGTCACCCTGCACGCGCCGCTGCTGCCGTCGACGCGGGGGCTCGTCGACCGTGCCGTGATCGGGCGGATGCGGCCGGGCACCACGCTCGTGAACACCGCGCGCGGGGCGATCGTCGACCAGGACGCCCTCGCCGACCGCCTGGACCGCGGCGACCTGGCAGCCGTCCTCGACGTCACCGAGCCGGAACGCCTGCCACCGGACGCCCGACTGCGGTCGACGCCGAACACCTTCATCACGCCGCACATCGCCGGGTCCCTGGGCAACGAGCTGCGTCGGCTCGCCGACAACGCGGTGCGCGAGACCATCGCGTTCGCGGTCACCGGCGCGTTCACCGACCCCATCGTCCCCGACGGCTTCGCCGTCCAGGCCTGAGGCCCGCCACCCGTCCACCACCGTCACCACCCGGAGACCCACCCCATGACCGTCACCGTCGACGCCCCGTCCTTCACCGATCGGTTCACCCCGGCAGCGCGCGCGGCGCTCCGTCCGCGCACGTGGCGACCCGCGCCTCCCGTCAGCGACCGCCCGGCGTGGGCGCACGTCGCGGACGCCGACCGGGAGGCCCTCCTCACGGTCGCGCACGACCGTCGCGCCGCCGCGGCGGTCACCTTCCCGACCCTCGCCCTGTGGGCGACGTACAGTCGCGACGGCAACCGCCAGCCGTACGAGCGGGCCCAGCGGAACCTGCTCGAGTCCGCCGCGACCGCGGCCCTGGCACTCGGCGTGACCGGCGACGCCGCGTGGGCGGACGTGCTCGGCGACCAGGTCTGGCGGATCCTGGAGCTGCGCGCCTGGTGCCTGCCGTCGCACTACGCGCTGCCCGAGGACGGCAGCCGGCCGTTCCTGCCCGTGCCCGGTCGGGACGTGCTCGACCTGTCGGACGCCTACGTCGGCGGCATGCTCGCGGCGATCGACGCGATCGCGGGGGAGCGCCTCGAGCAGGACCGCCCCGGCATCCGCGCGCACGTCCACCACGAGATCCGCCGCCGCGTGCTCGACCTGTGGGAGCAGGAGGTGTACTCCTGGCACGGGGTCGACGGGCCGCCGAACAACTGGGCGCCGTGGATCGTGTCGAACGTGCTCGTGTGCGCCGCCGTGGTCGAGCCCGACCGCGATCGCCTCGCCGCGACGATCGACCGTGCGCTCGTGATCCTCGACCGGTTCCGCGCCGGCTACGACGCAGACGGCAGCTGCGACGAGGGTGCCACGTACTGGTGGTGGGCCGGCGCGACCCTGTTCGAGGCCCTGGACCTGGTCGAGGAGCTCACCGGCGGCGCGTTCGACGGCTTCTCGGTCGAGCCGGTCGCCGCGATGGCCCGGTTCCCGATGGGCATGCAGATCGGTGCCGCGACGCAGGTCAACCACTCCGACGGGTCCCCGGCGCTGGCCGAGAACGCGAACTGGAACCTGCTCGCCCGCTTCGGGGAGCGCGTCGACGACGACCGGGTCGTGCGGCACGCCCGGTGGATGGGCCGGCAGCACGCCCTGCGGTTCGACGGACAGCTCGCCGCACTGTTCCGTCGGACGCTCGCCGAACTGCGGGACCCCTCGTGGACCGACGGCCCGGCCGAGCCCGGGATGCCCGCGTCGCTGTGGCTGCCCGGCACCGAGGTCGCCGTCGCCCGTGCCCACGACGGCGCGACCGACGGGTTCGTCCTCGCGGTGAAGGGCGGGCACAACGACGTCAGTCACAACCACAACGACGCCGGCGGGGTGATCGTGTCGCTCGACGGCGAACCGGTGCTCATCGACGTCGGGGTGGGCGTGTACCGCCGCGAGACGTTCATGCCGGAGCACCGCTACGGCATCTGGACGATGCGGAGTGCCTGGCACACCGTCCCGCTGCCGAACGGCGTCGAACAGCACGAGGGCGCCGCGTTCCGCGCGACCGGCACGGTGTTCGCGGACGACGGCGACGTCGCGTCGTGGTCCGCCGACCTGAGCGCCGCGTACCCGGCGACCGGCGGACTGCGATCGCTCCACCGCACCGCGACGCTCGACCGGGCGGTGCCCCGTGACCGCGCCACCGCACGCGTGGTCGTCCGCGATACCTGGACGTTCGCGGAGCCCGGCACGATGACCCTGGTGCTCATGACCCGCGACGAACCCGTGCCCGTCGACGGCGGGCTGCGCGTCGGCCCCGCCCACCTGTCCGTCGACACCGAGCGGTTCGCGGTGCACGTCGAGCGGCAGGACGTCGACGACGCGAAGCTCGAGCGGGTCTGGGGCCCGGCGGTGCACCGTGTGCGGCTCGTCGCGCGGCAGGCGTCCACCGACGGCGAGCACGCGCTCACCGTGACCCGGGCGACACCGTGAGCGCGGTCCTGCTCGGCGGCTCCGGACGCTGGACCGACCCGTGGCACCCCTTCCCCGAGACGAACGCCGCGGTCACGGCGCTCGCTGCGTCGGCCGGCGTCGCCCTCGAGCAACCGGAGGACGTCGACACCGCCCTGGCCGCCTTCGCGACCGGACGCCTGCCGTCGCTCGTCGTCGTCGACGTCGGGCTGCCCCGCGACGACCGTCCCGTCCCGCTCACCGAGGCCCGAGCCGGCTTCCACCGCCTGCTCGCGAGCGACGTGCCGCTGCTCGTGCTGCACGTCGCCGCGACGTCGTTCGCCGACGACCCGCTCTGGGAGCGGGCCCTCGGCGGGGTGTGGGAGCGCGGCACGACGATGCACCCGCCGTTCGGGCCAGCGGCCGTCCGCGTGGTCGACGACGCGCACCCGATCACCGCCGGCCTGCCGGACTTCACCCTGGAGGACGAGCGCTACACGCACCTGCGGGTCTCGCCCTCGGTGCGGGTCCTGCTCGACCACGAGCACGAGGGGGAGCGGCACCCGCTCGCCTGGGTGCACGAACGACCCGGCTGCGGCACCACCGTCTACGACGCGCTCGGCCACTCCGCCGCGTCGTTCGCGTCGCCGGAGCACCGCGCGTTCCTGACGCGCGCCGTGACGTTCCTCGCGCGCTGACGGGACGGGGTAGGGGCGACCGACTGGAGGCCCGGTGCCGGTCTCGTGGACCGGCACTGGGCCTCCAGGCAGTCGCGTCTCAGGCGATGGTGACATCGCCGACGACCAGCCAGCCCGCCTGCTGCGCGCCCTGCGCACCGAGCTCGATGCCGGGGGCGTTGCCCGCGGTGGTGTCGACGATCGCGATGCCCCACCGGTACGCATCCGCCGCAACGCCGGCCAGCGACGGACGGAACGCGTACGACGTCGGCGAACCCTTCAACCACGTCGACGGGTCGGACGCGGTGTCCACGAACGTCCCCGCCACGCTGCCGTCCGCACGGAGCAACGCGACCGCCGCCTTGTACTTGCCGTTCCACACCGGCAGGTTGTCGGGCAGGTACCCCCAACCGGTGTTCGTCCACTCGTGCGTGACGTCCACCGTCGCGCCGGCGGACGCCGAACCGGGCACGACCACGCGCGACGGGTGCAGGCGGTAGCCGCCCTCGGCGTCGAACCGCTGCGTCAACGGGAAGGTCTGCGCCGCGAACCACGACAGGGCCTCGCCGTTCCGCAGGTCCATCATGTTCACGTGCGCCTCGACCGAGTCGTCGAACTCGCCCTGACGGACGTCGGCGGTCGTCACGTACCCGCGCGGGTCCTGCGTGACGTCGTGCTGGGCGGTGACCCACCCACCCTCCATGATGATCGGCCGCCTGTACCGCCACTTCGCGGCCATCGACTTCTCCCAGTCCGCGTAGTACGTGGTCATGCCGAAGGCGTCGTGGCGCAGGACGTAGCCCTTCTCGTACGCACCGTCGAGCATCCGCTCACTCTCGGGGTCCGGGGTGCCCCAGTCCTTCGGGCCCCCGATCATCCGGTGGTAGTTCAACGCCAGCGGCACCCGGGTGAAGTGCTCCTGGTACAGGTCGATGATCCAGTCGAACACCGGCTCGCGGTTCGCGGCGTCCTGGTACAGCATCGAGTGGCCCTCACCCCACTTGCCGAGCCCGTACCCGTCGATGAAGTCCGTCGTGGCCGGGTCGTCGTACTGCTTGCCGAAGGCCGCGACGAACGCGGCGTACTTCGCCTGGAACACGGGGTCGTCCGGGTACGGACTCCACACCGTCTTGCTGCCGGTCTGCGTCTCGTACCCGGCGGCCCCGGCGGCACGCACCCACGCGGGCGTGAAGTCCGACGACTTGTCGCGACTGTCCACCACGACCCGGAAGGCCAGCCGCAGCCCACGGCGACGGGCCTCGGCGAGGATGCCCGCGAACGCCGCGTTCGTGTCCCAGCCGTACACGCCCTCGGACGGCTCGAGGATCGTCCACGAGACCCGCATGTACATGACCGAGGCGTGGTCGGACACCGTGACCGTGGTGCCGTCGGGCAGCGGGACGTCGTCGTACTGCGTCCAGTAGTCGGCGGGCGGCGCGGACGAGCCGTACAGTGCCCAGCCGTTGAGCGGGTTCCGCAGGACCGTGGTGGTGTCGGCGGCGAACTCCCGCTCGACCGCTGCAGCGAGGTGCGGGCGTCCGGGGTGGCCGGGGCCGGCGGAGCCGGGGCCTGCGCCGGGGTGGGCGCGGCCGTGGGCGCTCGCCGGTGTGCTGCCGAGCACCCCGCTCGCTGCCGATGCGGTGGCGACGATGCCGAGTCCGAGTGCCGTGCGCCTGGTGATGTCGTGCGACTTGCTCATGCGTTCTCCCCTTCGAGAAGCGATCGGTGCAGGTCGATCGTCTCGGCGTCCCGCTCAGTGGGCAAGGAGTCCCGCCCAGTCGAACAGGAGTCGCACAGCCCTGGCGACGCGGAACGACACCCCCGATGTCGTACGACGTCGATGTTGTCGTCGTCGCGCGCGCACAACTGTTGCGGGCGACCTGGAACGACACACTCGATGTCGTACGACGTCGATGTTGTCGTTCCGAGTCAGAGCCCGCCCGCCCCTACGGCAGCGTCGGCGCAGCGTCCACCAGCGCCCGCGTCACCGGGTGCACCGGCGCATCGAGCAACGACACCGGCCCGTGCTCCACGATGCGCCCGGCCGACATCACCGCGACGGTGTCGCACAGCCGCTGGACCACACCGATGTCGTGCGACACCAGCACCAGGGTCAGCCCGAGGTCGTCGGCGAGCGAGCGGAACAGCTCGATGACCCGTGCCCGCACCACCACGTCGAGGGCGCTCATCGGCTCGTCGCCGAACAGGATCCGCGGCCCGTGCACCACGGCCCGGGCGATCGCGATGCGCTGCCGCTGCCCGCCGGAGAACTCGTGCGGGTACCGGTCGACGACGTCGGCGGGCAGGTCGACCCGCTCCAGCACGTCGCGCACCAGCGCCCGGTGCTCCCCGTCGATCCGCAGTGCCCGAAGCGGTTCGCCGACGATCGCGCCGACGCGCATCCGCGGGTCGAGGGACGCGTACGGGTCCTGGAACACCACCCCGGTCTCGCGACGGAACCAGCGCATCGCGGCCGCGGACCCGGACGCCACCACCGGACGACCGGAGGCGGTCACGGAACCGGCGGAAGGTGCCTCCAGGCCGGCGAGCAGCCGGACCAGGGTGGACTTGCCGGACCCCGATTCGCCGACGATCCCGAGCCGCTGGCCGGGGGCGACCGTCAGGTCGACGCCGTCGACGGCGGTGCGGACGGGGCCCGGTTCGAAGGGCCCGCGGCGGGGGAGCCGGTAGGTGCGGTGCAGCCCGACCCCGTCGAGGACGGCGGTCATGCGGAGCCTCCGGACGGACGGGCACGACGGGCGGTGGCGCGCGCGGCGTCGACGAGCGCGACGGTCGCGGGGTGCTGCGGCGCGGCGAGCAGCGACGCGACCGAGCCCCGCTCGACGACCCGTCCGCGGTCGAGCACGACGGCGGTGTCGGCGATCCGCGCGAGCACGGCGAGGTCGTGCGTGACGAAGACCATGCCGGCCGACAGCCGCTCGAAGAGGTCGAGGATCCGTGCCTCGGTCGTGACGTCGAGCGCCGTGGTCGGCTCGTCGGCCACGAGGTACGCGGGCTGCCCGGCCATCGCCATCGCGATGCAGATCCGCTGTCGCTGCCCGCCGGACAGCTGGTGCGGGTACTGCCGGAGCAGCGACTCCGGGTCCGGCAGTCCGACGTCCGCCGCCAGGGTGGTCGCCGCGGCACGTGCCGCCCGCCGGTCGAGTCCGCGGTGCAGCCGCAGCGGCTCCGCGATCTGCGCGCCGACGCGGCGCAGCGGGTCGAGGGCGGTGCCGGGCTCCTGGAAGACCATGCCGATGCCGGAGCCGCGGTGCGACGCACGCTCCCGGTCGGGCAGGCCGACGAGTTCGGTGCCGTCCAGGCGGATGCTGCCGGTGACGGTCGCGCCGACGGGCTCCAGGCCCATCAGGGCGAGCGAGGTCATGGACTTGCCGGATCCGGATGCGCCGATCACGCCCACGCGTTCGCCGGGAGGCACGGTGAACGTCACGTCGTCGAGGATCGTCCGGCCCGCGATGCGGACGGAGAGCCCCACCACCGCGAGCCCACCGGTGTCGGTGTGGCTGTGGCTGTGGCTGTGGCTGCGGTCGGTCATGCGGTCACCCCCGGGGTGGTCGTGGCCGGGTCGCTGCGGCGGTCGCCGCCCGCTGTGCGGTCGTTCGTCGTCAGCCGTGGGTCGGTGGCGTCGCGGATCGCGTCACCGAGCAGGGAGAGCGCGGCGACGACCAGCGCGATCGCGGCCCCCGGCCAGGTGGCGCTCCACGGGTGCACGCCGATGTAGGTCTGCAGGTCGGAGAGCAGGTTGCCCCACGACGCCGTGTCCGACCCGGCGCCGTAGCCCAGGTACGACAGACCGGCTTCGGCGAGGACCGCGGTGGCCATCGCGAGCGAGAGCTGCACGGTGAACAGCGGCGCGGCGTTCGGCACCAGGTGGCGGAACAGGACCCCGCCACCACCGACGCCAGAGGCCCGGGCTGCGGTGACGTAGTCGCTACGGGCGATGCGCCGGATCTCGCCGCGGGCGACCCGGGCGATCGTGACCCCGAAGGACAGTCCGACGCTCACGATGACGACCCCGAGCGAGCCGCCGAACACCGCGGTCAGGAGCATCGCGGTCAGCAGGGTCGGGAACGCCACCAGGATGTCGAGCAGGACGGCCGTGCCCTCGCGCACCCAGCGGGCGGTGAGCGACCCGATCGCGGTCAGGACGATGCCGACGACGCTCGCGATCACCCCGGCCCCGACGGCGACGAGCACGGTGGTGCGGGTGCCGGCGAGCAGGTAGCTCGCGATGTCGCGGCCGGCGGCGTCGGTGCCGAACCAGTGCGCGGCGCTCGGGCCCTCCCACTGGTGGAACGGATCGGCGCGGAACGGGTCCTGCGGCGTCCACACGAGCGACACCGCGGCGAGCACCACGAGCAGGCCGAGCACGACGACTGCGAAGACCCCGGTGGGGCGGGAGAGCAGGCGGCGGATCATCCGGACACCTCGCGTTGGCGTGGGTCGAGTGCGCGGTGCACGACGTCGACGGCGAAGCCGACCAGCAGCACGAGCCCGGTGAGCACGAGCAGCTCGGACTGCACCTTGGTGACGTCGCGGCGCCCGACGTCGGTCACGAGCATGCGCCCGACCCCGGGCAGCGAGAACAGCTGCTCGACGACGACGGCCCCGACCAGCAGCCCGGCGATCTGCACCCCGAGCACGGCGAGCACGGTGAGCGCGACCGAGGGCAGCCCGTGCCGGAGCAAGGCCTGCGTGCGCGTCAGCCCGATCGCGGCCGCGGTGCGGACGTGGTCGGCGTCGAGCACCGACAGCGTCGCGGACCGGGTGAAGCGCAGTATGACGGCACCCTCGACCGCGCCGATGGTCAGGGCGGGCAGCACGAGCGACGCGAACGCACGCCCCGGCTCGGACCAGCCGTCGAGCGGGAAGCCCTGTGTCGGCAGCCAGTGCAGCGTGACGGCGAACAGCGCGACGAGCAGCATGCCGGCCCAGACGACCGGGATCGCGGCGACGGCCTGCGCCACGAACCCGATGACGGCGCCGCCCGGTCGACGGCGGAGCACCGCGGCGACGACCCCGAGGGGGACGCCGATCACGAGCGCGGTGGCGAGTGACATGCCCGCGAGCGGCAGCGTGATCGCCAGCTTCTGCGCGATCTCCGGCGCGACCTGCCCGTTGGTCACCAGGGACCGGCCGAGGTCGCCGCGGAACACCCCGCCGATCCAGTCGAGGTACTGCACCCCGACGGGCCGGTCGAGGCCGAGCTGCTGTCGGAGCTGCTCGACCTGCGCCGGGGTCGACTGGGTGCCGGCGACGACCTGTGCGACGTCGCCGGGGAGCACCCGCAGGGTCGCGAAGATGATGACGCTCGCGACGAGCAGCCCGACGACGAACAGCAGCAGCCTGCCGACCAGGAACCGGGTCACGTGCTCGGAGCTCCGGGCGCGGGTCGTCTCACTTGACGGCGAGCTTCGACAGGTCGAGTCGTGAGTTGCCGCCGTCGACCGGGAAGCCCGTCACGCCGGAGCGCACGGCGGTGATCTCGGTCGCCGTGTAGAGCCACTCGCCGGCGGCGTCCTCGCTCACGATCTTCGCTGCCTTCCGCAGGGCGTCGACCTTGGCGTCCTCGTCGGTGGCCGCGATCGACTGGGCGTACAGCGACTGCACCTCGGCGTTGTCGTAGCCGAAGTAGTAGTCGGGGTTCGCCCAGTTGCCGAAGTCGCGGGCCTCGACGTGGTCCACCATCGACAGGTCGAAGTCGCGCTCACCCGACTTCGGCGCCTGGAACACCGTCGACAGCCAGGTGGCGAAGTCGACGCGCTTGACGGTCAGGGTGATCCCGACGTCGGCGAGCTGCGACTTGAGCACGTCGCCGATGGTCGCCGGGTAGATGTTCGCGTACGTCAGCGTGAGCTTCAGGTCCTCCTGACCGGCGGCGGCGAGGAGCTGCTTCGCGTTGTCCGGGTCGTACGCGTCGATGTCGGTCAGGTCCTCGTACCCGGGGTCGAGCTCCGGGATCGGGCCGCCCTGCTCGACGCCCGTGCCGCCGATGGCCTTGATGAGGGCCTTCGGGTCGATCGCCTGCCGGATCGCCTGGCGCACCTTCTTGTCGGTGAACGGCGCCTTCTGGTCGTTGAACGCGAGCGTGTACTTGTCGGTCGTCTTGCCGGAGTGCAGCGCGATGTCCGAGTTGCCGTCGAGCTGGCTCTTGAGTGTTCCGTCGACCGGGTTGAGGACGTCGAGGTCCCCGTTCGCCATGGCGTTGACGGCCGTCGACGGGTCGGTGATGTACCGGAAGACGATCTTCGCGACCTTCGCCTTCGTGCCCCAGTAGTCGTCGTTGCGGTCGAAGGTGAGCGAGTCGCCCTGCTTCCAGCTCGCGACCTCGTACGGGCCGGTGCCGTTCGCGGTGTCCGACAGGTCGTTCGTCGCGGCCTTCTCGAGCACCAAGCCGGAGCGGCCGGTCAGGTTCCAGAGCAGGTCCGAGTCGGGCTTCGCCAGCTTGAGCTCGACCACACCGGTCGACGGGGACGTGATCGAGGTGACGCCGGCGAGCTTGGCGGAGTCGACGTAGGTCTCGTTCGACTTGACCTGCTCGAGCGACCAGACGACGTCGGCCGCGGTGACGTCCTTGCCGTCCTGGAAGGTGATGCCGTCGCGCAACGTGAACGTGTAGGTCAGCCCGTCGTCGGAGACCTCGTGCTCGGAGGCCAGCACGTCGCGGATGTCGCCGTCGGCGGTCCGGCCGACGAGCCCCTGGTACACGTTGTCGATGAGCACCTGGTCGAGCGCTGCACCGGACTGCGTGCGGATGTCGAGGCTGGTCGGTTCGAGCACGAGACCGACGCGGACGGTGGCGTCGGCGCCGCCGTCCTCGTTCGACGAGCCGGAGCAGCCGGTCAGCGCGAGGGCGGAGACGACGGCGACCGCGGTGGCGGCGAGGGCAGCACGTCCGAGGCGCGTGGTGCGCGCAGCCCGGGCGGTACGGCGGGACAGGAGCGGACTCATGGGGTGTGGGTTCCTTCCGGACGCGAGGGCGATGGTCACAGCTCGCGCTCGCACGAGGTTACCGGGGGCCGGTACGGTCCCGCGACGGTTCATCGATCCGGTGCAACAATCCGTGACGTGCAGCCCATGCCCGGATCGCCGAAGCCAGTTCGAGGGGCGCTTGGTTCTGCACCGCGTGCCGTGCGGTGACCGTCACGATCTCGGCCTCCGGCAGCCGCTCGGCGAACGCGGCGTGCAGCTTCGGCGAGACGTACCCGCGGTCGCCGCGGACGAGCAGGATCGGCACGCGCAGGGCCTCGAGGTCGGGCCAGGCGTCGGCGAAGCGCCCCACTGAGGACGTGCGGCCGGCGGGCAGGTGCGGGAAGTGGTGGCGCCGCACGAGCGTGCCGTCGTCACCGAGCCGCGTGGTGTGGCGCGCCTCACGCAGCAGCACGTGCCGGTCGTCGCCGACACGTGCCTCGATCGCCCGGTCGACGACCTGGTCCAGGGTGGCGAAGGGCTCCTCGGCCTCGAGCGCCCGGGCGATCCGGTCGACCGCCCGCTGCGCGAAGTCCGGCGACATGTCGACGAGGACGAGCCCGGTCACCCGCTCCGGTGCCGTGGCTGCGAGTCGTGCCGACAGGATCGCGCCGAGGGAGTGCCCGACGACGATCCCCGGCGGGACCTCCAGGGCGTCGAGCGCCGCGAGCACGGTCGGCGCCGTCACGGTCGCCCCGTAGTCCGCGTCGTCCCGCCACGACGACCGGCCGTGGCCGGGCAGGTCGAGGGCGACCGCCGGCTCGCCGACGGCGAGCGCGGTCTGGTCGAAGCTGTGGGCGTCGATGCCGAGCCCGTGCAGGTAGGTGATCCGGGCCTCCCGGTCGCCCCACCGGATGGCGGACGTCTCCTGTCCGTCGGCGGTGCGGACCACCTGCCTGGAGGCGCGGAGCGGCTCCGTCACGCCGCTCGCGCGGGCGAGGGCGGCCAGGTCTGCGAATTCGTCGTCGGGGGCATCGGGCACGGAAGCGATCTTCGCATCGTCCGGGAGTCTGGAGACGTTAGGTAAGGCATGCCATACTCGAATCCGTGGCAACTCGGTACCGCGTCTTCTCCGTCCGTGTGGCAGCGGTCACGTCGCTCACCCCGCACTTCGTCCGGGTGACGTTGACGGGCGATGCCCTGGCGGACTTCTCCTCGGTCGGGCTCGACCAACGGATCAAGGTCGTGCTCCCGCTCGACGGCGTGGGCTTCTCCGAACTGCCCGAGGACGAGGACTGGTACGCCGCCTGGCGTGCGCTGCCGGACGCGGAACGCAACCCGCTGCGCACCTACACCGTCCGCTCGTTCCGGCCAGACGCCCGTGAGCTCGACATCGACTTCGTCGCGCACGGCGACGCCGGACCCGCATCCCGCTGGGTGTCGTCCTGCCGGGTCGGCGACGAACTCCGGATCGTCGGACCCCGCGTGCCGGAGTCGCCCGAGGACCTGCCGACCGGTGCCGCCGAGTTCGCACCCGGGCACGCGAGCCGCATCCTGCTCGCCGGGGACGAGACCGCCGCCCCGGCCATCTGCGCCATCCTCGAGGCGCTCGACGTCTCGACCGTCGGCCACGTCTTCATCGAGGTGCCGACCGACGCCGACCGGCTGCCCGTGTCCGCGCCCGCCGGGGTCGAGGTCCGCTGGATCGCCCGGAACGGTGCGACCCACGGCGTGCGCATGACCGACCAGGTGCACGCGTGGGCGTCGACGGTCGTCGCCGGGGCTGCGTCCGTCGCCGGTTCTCCGTCGGTCGGTTCCCCGTCGGTCGCCGCGGGTCCCGCCTGTGGTGACGGCGTCGAGTTGGCGGACGTCGACGTCGACGAGCAGGTCCTGTGGGACGTGCCGGCCACCGAGGAGTCGCGCCCCGTCTACGCCTGGATCGCGGGCGAGGCCGGCTGCGTCAAGGAGCTCCGACGGCACCTGGTGCGCGGCGTCGGGATCGACCGCAAGCAGGTCGCGTTCATGGGGTACTGGCGGCACGGCAAGGCCGAGAACTGAACGCCGCCGCCGGACTGCCGACCGGCGTGGTCGGGGTCCCGACGACCGCGCTCGGCGTGCGTGGGCTGACGCTCGCGTACGACGACCGCATCGTGGTGGACGGGCTCGACGTGGACGTCCCCGACGGTGAACTGACCGTCATCGTCGGTCCGAACGCGTGCGGCAAGTCGACGCTGCTGAAGTCGTTCGCGCGCACCCTCAAGCCCCGAGCCGGCACGGTGTACCTCGACGGGGCGCCGATCGACTCCTACCGTCCGAAGGCCGTGGCCCGGCGGGTCGGCATGCTGCCCCAGACGCCGATCGCCCCGGACGGCATCACCGTGCGCGACCTGGTGTCCCGCGGGCGGTTCCCACACCAGGACCTGCTGCACCCGTCGTCCGGGTCCGACCGGCGTGCCGTGCAGGCCGCCCTCGAGCAGACGTCGACGGTGGAGCTGGCGGACCGGAGCGTCGACGAGCTCTCCGGCGGGCAGCGGCAGCGGGTGTGGATCGCGATGGTCCTGGCGCAGGAGACCGACATCGTGCTGCTCGACGAGCCGACGACGTTCCTCGACATCGCACACCAGTACGACGTGCTCGAGCTGGCCTCCGCCCTGCACGCCGCGGGTCGGACGGTCGTCGCGGTGCTGCACGACCTGAACCAGGCGGCGCGGTACGCCACCCACGTCATCGCGATGCGCCAGGGGTCGATCGTCGCTGCCGGGCCCCCGGCCGCGGTGCTGACGGCCGACCTCGTCGAGGACGTCTTCGGCCTGCCGTGCGTGGTCGTCCCCGACCCCGAGACCGGCACGCCCCTCATCGTCCCCCGTCGTCCCGCCGCCTGACCCGCCCGCTCGCCCGCCCCCCCCCCGCCCCGAGGTTCCGAAATCTCGGCATCTCACCGCGCATCCGGGCCACCCGTGGAACCTCGGCGCAACGCACGCGGCATGTCGTGGAACCTCGGCGGCAGAGGAGACGCCTCGCTCCCCATCCACCCGTCCCGTCGCGAGTGCTCTCCACGTGCCGCCGAGGCGACTCGCCGAGGTTCCGAGATCTCGGCATCTCGCGCCGCATCCGGGCTACCCGTGGAACCTCGGCGCAACGCACGCGGCATGTCGTGGAACCTCGGCGACAGGGCGACAGGGCGACAGGGCGACCGGGCGACCGGGCGACCGGGCGACCGGGCAACGCAAGGCAACGCAGGGCAGCGCAGCAGGGGAAGAGCCGCGCGCGGGCATCCGTCAGCGGTAGCCGCCGTCCTCCAGCCCCGCCTCGACCTCGAAGCGGTTGCGGAGCGGGTCTCGGCCGGCGACGGCGTACAGCACGGGCATGAGCATGCCGTACCGCCGCCACTGCTCGACGTGCACCCGCTCGTGCCGCAGCACCCGGGGGCCGTCGTTGTCGCGGGTCAGGTACACCGAGCCCACGCAGGTGCCACCGCGACGGAACACCCACCGCGGCAGCCCCGAGCAGACGACGAGCCCGTCGACCACGCGGACGCGACCGGTCGACAGCGGCACGCCGATCGCCAGGCCCACCGCCGTGGCGAACAGCCACCCCACCCGCGACACGGGGGAGTCGAGCAGCGCCCGGCGTGCCAGTCCGCGCATGCTCAGGCCGGGCGACCGTAGGTCTCGAGCAGACGGAGCCAGATCTCGTTCATCGTCGGGTAGGCCGGAACCGCGTGCCAGAGACGGTCGACGGGCACCTCGCCGACGACGGCGATCGTCGCCGCGTGCAGCATCTCGGCGACGTCCTGGCCGACGAAGGTGACGCCCACGACGACCCCACGGTCCTCGTCGACGACCATCTTGGCGCGGCCCGTGTAGCCGTCGGCCTGCAGCGCGGAACCCGCGACGCCGCCGAGGTCGTACTCCACGGCACGGACGTTCAACCCCTGCTCGCGCGCGGCCTTCTCGGTCAGGCCGACGCTCGCGACCTCGGGGTCGGTGAACGTGACCTGCGGGACCGCGGCGTGGTCGGCGGTCGCGACGTGCGCGCCCCACGGTTCGGTGTGCAGCGGCGTGCCCTGGTGCCGGGCGGCGATCGCCTCGCCGGCCGCGCGGGCCTGGTACTTGCCCTGGTGGGTGAGGAGGGCGCGGTGGTTGGCGTCGCCGACGGCGTACAGCCAGTCGGTGCCGTGCACGAGCATCGTGTCGTCGACCTCGAGCCAGTCGCCGGCGGTGAGCCCGACGGACTCGAGCCCGAGGTCGGCGGTGTGCGGGGTGCGGCCGGTGGCGGCCAGCACCTCGCTCGTGATGACGGTCGTGTCGTCGTCGAGCGTGGTGGTGACCAGACCGTGCTCGTCGCGGTCGACCCGCACGGGGTTCACCCCGGTGCGGACGTCGACGCCGAGCTCGCGGAGGGCATCGGTGACGAGTTCGCCGGCGAACGGCTCCATGCCGCCGAGCAGTCCGTGCCGGGCGACGAGGGTGACCTTCGCGCCGAGGGATGCCCAGGCGGTGGCGAGCTCGGAGCCGGCGACACCGCCACCGATCACGAGCAGGCTCTCCGGCACCTGCTGGGCGCTGGTGCCCTCGCGGGTGCCCCACGGCTGCGCCTCGGCGAGACCCGGCACGTCCGGCAGTGCGTGCAGCGACCCGGTCACGACGGCGACGGCGGCACGGGCGGTGTGCGTCTCGCCGCCGACCTCGATCGTCTTCTCGCCGGTGATGCGGGCGTGGCCGCGGATCAGGGCGATGTCGGCGGACTCGAGCCAGGACACCTGACCGTCGTCCTTCCAGTCCGAGGTGAACGAGTTGCGGCGCGCGAGCACGTGGGCGGCGTCGAGTTCGCCGGTGACGGCCTGCTTCGCGCCGTCGAGCCGCTTCGCCGCTGCCAGGGCGTGGCCGCTGCGCAGCAGTGCCTTCGACGGCATGCACGCCCAGTAGGAGCACTCGCCGCCGACCAGTTCGGACTCCACGATCGCGACCGCCAGGCCGCGCTTGTGGGCGTAGTCCGCCACGTTCTCGCCGACTGCGCCGGCGCCGATCACGATGAGGTCGTAGTCCGTCATGAGGCCGAGCGTACGCGGACCGGCATGGGGCGCGCCCGGCGCGCCGGGTCGCTTCTCAGGCCACCCGGGAGGCGCTGGTCAACGCTCCGACGACGCGCAGGATCACGCCGAGGTCGTCCACTGCCCGCTCCGGGTCGACGGGAGCGAAGCCGGTGAGCGCGGCGCCGGCCAGGCGGCGGCCGCGGGTCGCGGCCTGGATCCGCTCGACCAGTCCCGCGCCGTCGAGTCCGAACGGCACCGGCTCGAGCAGGCCGTCGACCTCGGACGGGTCGAGGACGTCGAGGTCGACGTGCACGAACACCGAGGTCGCTCCGGTGGCGTCGACGGCGGCGGCGAGGGCCTCCGGGGTCGCGGCGTCGACGTCCAGCCGGGTGATCCCGGCACGGTCGAGGGCGGCGTCCTCGGCGTCGTCGAGCCCGCGGACGCCCGCGACAACGACCGACGAGGCGGGGAGCACCGGCAGCGCGGGGAACAGCTCGTCGGCGCGGTCGACCAGGATCCGCAGGGCCGCGGTCTCGGCGGCGACGGGCTGGGCGCGGTTGAGTGCGCGGTACCCGCTGGACCCGGCGATGCGGACGAACGCGGTGTCCGGTCCGAGGCCGACGGTCGCGCCGAGGACGCTCGCACCGTCCCCGCCGACGACGAGGACCGGTTCGCTGGCGACGCCGGTCTCCTCGGCCACGCGGTCGGCGACGGCGAGCACGGAGGTGTAGCGGGCGACGGCCGTCTCGAGCCGGTCGCCCGCGCCGGCGGGGACGTCGACCACGGTGGTGGACGCACGGGGGAGGTCGGCCGCGATCGCGGTCGCTCCGTCCCCGAGGCGCATCGCGCGCGACGACGCCGAACCCTGCCACTGACCGACCACGAGGAACTGCATCGTCTCAGTCTGTCAGCTGGGGTCCGGCGTCGTCCGGGAAGGTCGTCCGGGAACGTCAGAGGCTCGACGAGCCGCCGGACTTCAGCGCGGCGAGTCGCGCCTCGACCTCGGCGTCCTTGCCGACGTCCTCGAGGCTCTCGAACTGGGCGTCGAGGCTCGACGACTGCAGCTCCTGCTGCCCGAGGACCTTGGCCTCTTCGCGACGGACCTTCTCCTCGAAGCGACCGAGGTCGCTCGTCGGGTCGAGCACGTCGATGTTGCCGAGGGCGTCGTTGACCTTGGACTGTGCCTCGGCCGTCTTCGAGCGGGCGACGAGGTTGTCGCGCTTCGCACGGAGCTCCTCGAGCTTCTGCTCCATGCCGGCGAGCCCGGTCTTGAGCTTCTCGACCGCTTCGTTCTGCGAGGCGAGGTTCGGCTCGGCGTCCTTGACCTCCTGCTCGGCCGCGATCTGCTTGCCGATCGCGATCTTGGCGAGGTTGTCGAACTTGTCCGCCTCGGCCGTCTTGCCCTCGGCGCGGTACTTGTCCGCGGCGGTGGAGGCGTTGGCGGCCTTCTGGCCCCACTCGGACGAGGCGCGCTTGTCCTCTTCGTGGTCCTGCTCGAGCAGCCGCACGTTGCCGATCGTCTGCGCGATCGCCGTCTTCGCGTCGGCGATGTTGTTCGTGTAGTCACGCACGAGCTGGTCCAGCATCTTCTGCGGGTCCTCGGCGTTGTCGATGAGCTGGTTGATGTTCGCCCGCACGAGGGTGGAGATGCGGCCGAAGATCGTCTGCTTTGCCATTGCTGTTCCCTTTCCTGGAAGGTCTGACGTGGTGTGTCTGGTCTGTCGGGTTCTGGGCTGTCGGGTGTGTGGTCTGGTCGTCGGGTGGAACGGCCTCAGAAGCGGCCGCCGCCGGAGAACCCGCCGCCTCCGCCGCCTCCGCCGCCTCCGCCGAAACCGCCTCCGCCGAAACCGCCCCCGCCGCCGAAGCCCCCGCCGCCCCCGAAGGAGCCGCCGCCGAAGCTGCCGCCGCGACCGCCGAGCAGGCCGCCGAGCACGATGCCGGTGACGAGGCCGCCGAGCTGGGCGCCGTTGCCGCCCCCACCGCCGAAGCCGCCGCCGCCGCCCCAGCCGCCCATGTCGTCGTTGGCCGAGTCCATCGCCGCGGCGGCGTACTGCTCGGCCGCCCGTGCAGCCTGCAGTGCCTGTCCGGGGTCGGTGGTGGCGAGCTGCACGGCGTCGTCGAGGGCGCGTTCGGCCTCGGACAGGCGGGTGCGGGCGGTCGGTCCGATGCCGCCACGGTGCAGCGAGATGTACTCACGCGCCTGGCTGATCCGGTTCCGGGCGTCGCGCAGGGCGTCGTCGAGGGCGCGGGACGCCCGGCGCTGCTGCTCTTCGGCACCTCGGGCGGCCGCGATGGCCTGGTCGATCTCGGTGTTCGCCTTCGTGAGGGCGTCGACCGCGGTGATCGGGTCCTTCGGGTCGAACCCCTGCCGCAGCACGGTCTGCGCCCGGGTCACGGCCGCGGCGAGGTCGGGCCCGCCCACGGTGAGGGTCCGGGCCGCGGCGACGTCGCCCTCGATGTCGATGCGCATCGCCTCGGCGCGTGCGGTGGCTTCGGTGAAGGTGCCCTCGGCCGCGACCGCGCTGTTCGTGAGTTGCTGCACCTGGGCCAGGGCGTGCTGGGCGTCGCGCACGGCGACCACCGCTTCGCCCTTGTCGCCGGCCGCGATCGCCGCGGTGGCCGCGTTCGAGCGCTCGGTGGCGTAGGCGAGCACCTGGTGTGCCTGGTCGACGTTGTCGGCGACGGTCGCGAGGGTGCGGCCGGTGTAGTCCGCTCGGACGCGGTCGAGCGCGGCTGCCGCTGCGCCGACCGACGCCGGTGCTTCCGCGACGGCCTGGGCCAGTGCGGCGGCTGCTTCCTCGACGCCGTCTTCGAGCGACCGGAGCTTGTCGAACGACTCGGTCTGTTCCTCGATCGACGCGTGCGCCTGCTGGCAGATCGCGATGATCTGGTTCGCCCAGTCGGCACGCTGCTGGGGGGAGTCCGGGATCTCGTCGTCGAGCTGCTGCCGGAGCGTGAAGGCCTTGCGCACGGCCTGCTGCGCAGCGGCGACGGCGTCGGCGAACGGTTTCGCTGCGTCGGGACCGAACTGGGCCGTGGCGAACCCGACCTCCTGCTCGGCGGTGCGGAGCTCGTCGTCGATCGTCACGAGCGCGCCGCCGGCGGTGCGCTCGAGGTCGGCGAGGGACTCCTGCTGCGCCTGGGTGGCCGCTGCGGTCTTCCGCTTGTTGCGGGTGCGGATGACGAGCACGACGACGATCAAGCCGACGACGATGACGAGCAACAGGATCCAGAGCCAGGTCAGGTTCGGCGGCGCCTGGGTGTCCGTCAGCCCGTTCGCGAACGCGACGGCCGCGCCGGACCAGTCGCCCTGCTTCAGCGCGGGGAGCAACGAGTCGTTCACGGCGCTCTGCACGTCGGACTCGGAGATGGCGGTCTCGTTCGTCTGCTGCACGTCGTAGTTGCGGTCGTCGACCGCGACCGACAGCAGGATGCCGTCGGTGTCGATCTGGTTCTGCTCCATGACCGCGGAGCCCCACGCGGTGTGGTCCGTCGGATCGGTGAACGTCGGCACGAACACGACGTACAGCTGCGTCTGGGTCTCGGCGTACAGGTCCTGCACCGCCTGTTCGACCTGCGCCTGCTGCGAGGAGCTGAGGGCGTCGGCTTCGTCGAGGACGTACGCCCCGCCCAGGTCGACGGGTGCCGTGGCCTGCGCGGTCGCCGCCGGAGCCAGGACGATCAGCATCGCCACGACTGCTGCCGTGACACGACCCCAGAGTCGCGCTGTCCCCCGTTCCGTCCTCGACCCGCTTGTGCCCGATCCGCGCTGGACCGTTCGCATCCGTCCTCCGTCCGTCACCGGTCGGCGCCGTCGGCGCCGTCCCGAACCGCGCCCTGAGAGCGCCGTCGCCCGGAGTCTATCCACGGCACGCACGCGTCGGACGGACTCTCGGCGAACACTGTGGACAAGCCGATCCATGGGTGTCTTGTCCCCCGGAGCGGGGTAGGCTGACGCCACTGTTCGACGACGAACGGAAGGGAACAGCAATGGAGCGAACCACGAGTACCGAGGTCGTCCCGCTCGAGGACGGCTACCACCGCGTCTCGACGCCGGCGACCGGCGTGATCGGCTTCGTGCGCGAGCACGACGGCCGCTACGAAGTCCTGCGCGGACGCGTCCGCCAGGCGACCCGGTCCGAGGGTCTCTACAGCACGATGAACGTCGCACTGATCGCACTGACCCACGCGTAGCGACCACGGCCCTGGGCCGGCCACCCGCGCACCGTAGGCTGCGTGCGTGGGTGAGTCGGGCCTCCAGGCCGTCGTGGTGACGCTGTGCGCGGCGGGTCCGGACCGCGCGGCCGACCGGGAGGCCCTGTTCGCCGCCGTCGCGTCGGCTGCGGGCGTCGAGACGGCTGCCGTGCGCGCGGGGCGCGTCTGCCCACAGTGTGCCGGGACCGACCACGGTCGTCCCTGGGCCACGGTGCACGGCACCGCGTTCGGCGTCAGCCTGTCGCGCACGACCGGTGTGCTCGCGGTCGCGGTCGCGCCGGGCACGGTCGGCGTCGACCTCGAGCGGGTGTCCCGCGTCGACGCAGCGCCCCTCGACGTCTTCACGCCCGGCGAACGCGAGCGCTCGGCCGGTGATGCCGACTTGCTCGCGGCCTGCTGGGCGGCGAAGGAGGCCGTGCTGAAGCGCGACGGCCGGGGCCTCCGCGTCGACCCGCAGGCCGTGGACGTCAACGTCGTCGACGGCACCGCGCGGTTCGAGGGGCGAGACCACCCGGTGTCGGTCCACCGGCCGGCCCCCGACCTGGTGCTCGTCGTCGCGGCCGGCGGGTTGCCCGTGGTGGTCGAGGGGTCGCTCAGCGGGGGAGTGTGAGCACCTCGGCGCCGTCCTCGGTGATCGCGATGGTGTGCTCGGTGTGGGCCGTCCGGGCTCCCGTGGCACTGCGGAGCGTCCAGCCGTCGGCATCGGTGACGAGCACGTCGGTGTCCGCCATCACCCACGGTTCGAGCGCGAGCAGGAGGCCGGGCCGGAGCGTGTACCCGCGGCCCGCGCGGCCCGTGTTCGACACGTGCGGGTCCTGGTGCATGGTCGAGCCGATGCCGTGGCCGCCGAACTCGACGTTGACCGGGTAGCCCGCGCTCTCGAGCACGGTCCCGATGGCGTGCGAGAGGTCCCCGATGCGCGCACCTGGTCCGGCGGCGGCGATCCCGGCGGCCAGGGCGCGCTCGGTCGCGTCGATGAGGGCGAGGTCCTCGGCGCGGGGGGTGCCGACGACGAAGCTCACGGCGGCGTCCGCGGCGATGCCGTCCAGCGACACCGCGAGGTCGAGGGTGAGCAGGTCACCGTCGACCAGGGCCCGGTCGTGCGGCAGCCCGTGCAGCACGGCGTCGTTCACGGCGGTGCAGATGTGGTGGCCGAACGGACCGCGGCCGAACGACGGTGCGTAGTCGACGTAGCAGGAGTCCGCGCCGGCGTCCTCGATCATCTGCTTCGCCCACCGGTCGATCTCGAGCAGGTTGGTGCCCACGCGGGTGCGTTCGCGCAGGGTCTGCAGGATGGTGCCGACGAGGGCTCCGGTGGCACGGGCCTTGTCGACCTCGGCGGGCGTCAGGATCTCGATCACGCGGATGATCATACCGGTATTACTATATGGGGATGGTCCGTCTCCCGCTCCGCCCCGACGAGGTCGCGCGCGGCCGCCGTCTCGGCGCCCTGCTCCGCCGCGCACGTGGCCCAAGGTCGATCGTCGACACCGCCCTCGCGGCCGGGATCTCGCCCGAGACGCTCCGCAAGATCGAGACCGGACGGATCGCGACGCCGGCGTTCTCGACCATCGCGTCCGTCGCCGGCGTGGTCGGGCTGTCGCTCGACGCGGTGTGGTCCGAGGTCAGCTGCGACCCGGCGGACGACGGCGAACTCGCCGGTTAGCCGACCGGCAGCGGCGGAACCGGTGCCTCGTCGATCCACGGGCCGGTGACCGCCCGGACGGCCTCGACGTCACGGCCGGCGGCGTCCGCGAAGGCCTCGAGCACGTCGGGCACCGTCACCGAACCGTGCCGGTGCCGTTCGGAGATGCTGCGCAGCCCGGCGGAGAACGCGTCGTCGCCGAACGTGCGGCGGACGGCGTGCAGGGCGAGGGCCCCGCGCTTGTAGACCCGGTCGTCGAACATGTCCTTCGCGCCGGGGTCACCGACGACGAGGTCCTCGGGCTGGTCGAGGAGCCCCTGCCGGTACTGCGCCGCGAGCACGTCGGCGGTGTCGCCGCCGTGGTGCTCGGACCACAACCACTCGGCGTAACAGGCGAACCCCTCGTGCAGCCAGATGTCCTGCCAGCGGGTGACCGTCACCGAGTTGCCGAACCACTGGTGCGCGAGCTCGTGCGCGATGAGCCGGTCGGTGCCGTGCTCGCCGTCGACGTGGTTCCGGCCGAACACCGCCAGCCCGTGGGCCTCGAGGGGGATCTCGAGCTCGTCGTCGGTGACCACGACGCTGTACGCCGCGAACGGGTACGGGCCGAAGCGGTCCGAGAACAGCGCGAGCATCTCCGGCACCTGCCCGAAGTCGGTCTTCGCGGCGGCCGCCAGGTCGGCGGGGTGGTGCAGGGTCACGGGGACGACGGCGCCGCGGAGCCTCGTCGTGCGGTACCGCCCGATCTGCACCGTCGCCAGGTACGTCGCCATCGGCTCGGTGGTGGCGTACGTCCACCTGGTGCCGATGCGGTCGCGTTCCTTGCCGAGCAGTTCACCGTTCGCCAGGACGTCGTACGCGGCCTCGGCGGCGATCTCGAACCGGTAGGTCGCCTTGTCGTCCGGTCGGTCGTTGCACGGGAACCACGAGGGTGCCCCCGTCGGCTGGGCCGCGACGATGACGCCGTCGGTGAGTTCCTCCCACCCGACCTGGCCCCAGGCGCTGCGGACGGGGCGCGGGTTGCCGCGGTACCGCAGGTGCACGGTGAACGTGGCGTCGGCCGCGATCGGCGACGCCGGGGTCACGGTGACCTTGTGCACCGCCTTCGAGACCTTCTTCGCGCGGGTGCCGTCGACGTCGGCCCGCTCGACGCTCAGGCCGTGCAGGTCGATGACGATCCGGTCGAGGGGTTCGTGGGCGCGGGCGGTGATCGTCGCCGTGCCGTCGAGGCGGTTCGTCGCGACGCGGTAGTCGAGGCGGAGGTCGTAGTGCTCGGCGCTCCAGCGTCGGTCTCCGCTGTGCGGGGTGTACGGGTCGGCAGCGGGGGTGTTCGGCACGGTCCCAGTCAACCCCATGGCGCCGGTCAGTCCGCCACGGTGGCCGGTTCGGCTGTCCACGGAGCGATGGGGTTGCCGGACCAGCGGGACCCGGTGGGCACCTGCTCACCGCGCATCACGAGCGAGGCCGGACCCACCGTGGCGCCTGTGCCGATGCCGGCGGCGGGCAGGACGACGCTGTGCGGCCCGAGGGTCGCACCGGCGTCGAGCCGCACGGTGTCGAGCTGCATCACCCGGTCGTGGAACAGGTGGGTCTGCACGACGGTCCCGCGCGCCACCGAGGCGCCGGCCCCGATCGCGACGAGGTCGGCCTCGGGCAGCCAGTAGGTCTCGAGCCAGGTACCGCGGCCGATCGTCGCGCCGAGGCTCCGCAGCCACGCCGCCAGGGCCGGGGTGCCCGTGGCCTGCTCGGCGAACCACGGACGGGCGACCGTCTCGACGAAGGTGTCCTGCACCTCGTTGCGCCACACGAACGACGACCACAGCGGGTGCTCCCGAGCGGTGATCCGGCCGACGAACGCCCACTTCGCGATCGTCGACACCACGGCGGCGACGGCCCCGGCGACGATGAGCACCGGTCCGGCGAGCAGCACCGTCCACCCGACGCCGACCGCCGACCACAGGGCGAGCAGGGTGCCCGCCACCCCGAGGGCGATCGCAGCGGACACCATCGGCGCCACGAGCCGCAGCAGCTCCCAGCAACCGCGGGCGACCTTGAGCCGGGTGGGCGGACGGAAGGTGCGCTCCTCGTCGAACTGCGTCGCCGCACGGCGCAGCCGCACCGGGGGCGAGCCGAGCCACGACGACCCGCGCTTGGCCTTCTTCGGCACGGCGGACAGCACCGCCACCAGTGCCTCGCGCGGGACGGAGCGTCCGGCGCCCGTCATCCCGCTGTTGCCGAGGAACGCCCGCCGCCCGACCTTCGACCGGCCGATCCGCACCCGGCCACCACCGAGCTCGTACGTCGCGACCATGGTGTCGTCGGCCAGGAAGGCACCGGACGCGATCTGCGTCAGCGCGGGGATGAGCAGGACCGTCGAGATCTCCGTGTTCCGGCCGACCTTCGCCCCGAGCAGCCGCAGCCACACGGGCGTCACGAGCGAGGCGTACAGCGGGAACAGCAGCGTCCGCGCCGCGTCCAGTACCCGCTCCGTCGACCAGGCCTGCCAGCCGATCCGTGAACGCACGGGGTGGCGACCCTCGTGCAGCCCGATGCCGAGCAACCGCACCGACCCGACCACGAGCAGGGCGTACACGGCCCCGGCGACGACGGTGGCGAGCGGCACCGTGGCGAGGGCGCGCAGCAGCGCGTCGCCGAGCGACGACGCGCGCCCGACCAGGGCGACCGCGACCAGCAGCCCGACCGCGACACCGATCACCGGCAACCCGGCCACGGCCACGGAGCCGGCCCCGTACGCCAGCAGCCAGCGTCGGCGTGACGGGGGACGGGCCTCCCGGCCGTGCCTGGCCGACCCGACGCGTTCGGCGGGCGAACCCGCCCAGCGCTGACCGGCGGGCACCCGGCCGGCGACGGCCGAGCCGGCCTCGACCTCGGCGCCCGCGCCCACGTGCGCACCGGGCAGCAGCGTGGTGCGGCTGTGCACGACGGCGTCGTCGTCCACACGGACCCGGCCGAGCCGGAACACGTCACCGTCCACCCAGTGCCCCGCGAGGTCCACCTCGGGCTCGATCGACGCACGCTTGCCGATCGTGAGCATCCCGGTGACCGGCGGGAGCGTGTGCAGGTCGACGTCCGTGCCGATCCGCGCACCGAGCGCACGGGCGTAGTAGCTGATCCACGGCGCCCCGGCGGTCGAGGGACCGTCGACCGCCTCGGCGATCCGCTCCGCCAGCCAGACCCGCAGGTGCACCGAGCCGCCCCGGGGGTGGTCGCCCGGCCGGACCCCGACGAGCAGCAGCCGAGCCAGCACGACCGTGAGCGCCATCTTGCCGATCGGCGTCACGAACACCAGCAGCGCGACGACGAGCGCCGGCCAGGGGAGCACCGGCAGGAACGGCAGCGTCGTCGCGTGCAGCACCGCGGCGACCAGCGCCGTCCAGGTCAGGACCCGCAACCCGCGCAGCACCTGCACCGGCAAGCCCAGCAGTGTCATCGCGAGCCCCGTCGTCGGCGGGACCGGCGTCACGTCGCGCGATGCGGCCGCCACCGGACCGGACTCGTCCAACGCGGCCGCCAGCGCGCCGATGCGCGGGTGGTCGTAGACGTCGGCGACGGTCGTCGTCGGGAACCGCTCCCGGATCGCGGACACCAGCTGCGCCGCCGTCAGCGACCCGCCACCGTGCGCGAAGAAGTCGTCGTCGACGCTCGACACCGGCACCCCGAGGACCGCCGCCCAGCGCTCCGCGATCCACGCCACCGTGTCCGGCAGCATCGCGGCGTCGGTCGCCCCGGGCAACGGCCACGGCAGCGCAGCACGGTCGACCTTGCCCGACGTCCGCGTCGGCAACGAGTCCACCACGGCGACGAGCGGGACGAGCGCAGCGGGCAGCTCCTGCCGCAACCGGGCGTTCGCAGCCGCGACGTCCACCGTGGCACCCGCCACCGGCGCCACGTACCCCACCAGCACCTGGTTGCCCGCCGGGGTCCGCTGCACCACGGCCGCACCACCGGCCACGTCGTCGAGCGCCTGCAGCGCCGCGTCGATCTCCCCGAGCTCGATGCGCCGACCACCGAGCTTCACCTGGTCGTCCGCACGCCCCTGGAACACGAGCCCCTCGGGGTCGTAGCGCACCAGGTCACCACTCCGGTACGCCCGGTCCCACCCGAGCTCCGGGAACGGCGCGTACTTCTCCGCGTCCTTCGCCGGGTCCAGGTACCGCCCCAACCCGACACCACCGATCACGAGCTCACCGACCCCGCCCGGCTCCACCCGCTGCCCGGCACCGTCCACGACCGCCAGGTCCCACCCGTCCAGCGGCAGCCCGATCCGGATCGGCTGTCCGCCGTCGAGCAGCGACCCGCACGCCACCACCGTCGCCTCCGTCGGACCGTACGTGTTCCACACCTCACGGTCGCGACTCGCGATCCGCGCCGCCAGCTCCGGCGGGCACGCCTCACCACCGAAGATGACCAGCCGCACCTGCTCCAACGCATCGTCCGGCCACAGCGCCGCGAGCGTCGGCACCGTCGACACCACCGTGATCGTGTGCGCGATCAACCACGGCCCGAGGTCCACCCCCGTCCGCACCAACGACCGCGGCGCCGGCACCAACGCAGCACCGTGCCCCCACGCCAGCCACATCTCCTCGCACGACGCATCGAACGCCACACTCAGCCCCGCCAGCACCCGGTCACCGGGACCGATCGGCGCCGCCTGCAGGAACATCCGCGCCTCGGCGTCCACGAACGCCGCAGCACTGCGGTGCGTCACGGCCACGCCCTTCGGCACGCCGGTCGACCCCGAGGTGAAGATGATCCACGCGTCGTCGTCCAGGTGAGGGAGTGCGGCGCTCGCCGTGGGGTCCGTCACGGGCAGCTCGCCGCCGTCGCGGTCGCGCAGGACGCCGCCGGCCCCGATGATGCCGACGACGCCGGCCTCGCCGAACACGAGGGTCGCGCGTTCCTCGGGGTCGTCGGCGTCGACGGGCACGTAGGCGGCTCCGGCGGCGAGGACCGCGAGGATCGACAGGTACAGGTCACGCCCGCCGGAGGGGATCCGCACCCCGACCCGGTCGCCCCGGCGGACGCCGCGACGGGCGAGGTCGTCGGCCTGCGCGCGCACCAGGTCGAGCAGGGCGGCGTAGTCGACGGTGCCCGCGGGGTCCTCGAGCGCGGTGGCGGTGGGGTGGGTGGCCGCCGTCGCCGCGAGGACGTCGAACAGGGTCCGTGGTGCGGGGGCATGCCCGCCCCGTGCGAGTTCGAGCTGCGCGTTCCCGGTGCCGGTGGTCATCGGTTCCCTCTTCCCGGTCGCGTGCAGGACGACCGGCCCGTGATCCTAGGGGGTGCACGTGACGCGCGGGGAAACACGGGGCAGTGCGGTGCGCGCGGGCTCTTCGTGAGCAGAAACTGTCGAGTCGCTTCCCCCGAGCCGACCATTCCTGCTCAGCATCCGCCTCATCATCCGCGCGAACGCCGACATCTGCCACGCGATGCGCGACCCGACCCGACCCGGAGGAGTCTCAACGGGGGAAGGTCGCCGCAGGCGACATCGCGCGCAGCTGACTGAGCGCAGCGAAGACAACTGCTTGCGCGGGTATTTCCAGTGCCCCCAGGAGGATTCGAACCTCCGCCCCTGCCTCCGGAGGGCAGTGCTCTATCCCCTGAGCTATGGGGGCCAAGGGGTGGAACAACCGTAGCAGGTCCGGCGCGCGCTCCCGGACAGCGCGTGTCGTGCACGAGACGCGGCTGCAGGGCGGACGGGAGGCGCGGTGCGGGCCCGCCACGGGCCTCCCGTCCGCACCGTGCGGACTTCGCGGGCCCGTGCGGGGTTGCGCGCTCCGTGCGGCGCTGCAAGCGCGCACCAGGCGTGCACCCTCGCACCGGGCGGCGGACCCGGCACCCTGCCGGCGCGGGCGCGTCAGCCCGCGGGCGTCGCCGTCGCCGACGCTGACGGCTGCAGCGCTGCGCGCACCGCGTCGACGACGGGCTGCGCGCCGCCGGGCTCCGTGAACAGCGTCGACTGCGTGGTGATCCAGTACGGGTCGGCGAAGGCGTCCGCGCGGCCGATGCCGTCGTTCAGCGCGAAGTAGCCCTCGACGCGGTAGGTGGGGACCGATCCGCCCCGGTCGTACAGGGCGTCCTTCAGGTTCGTGAGCGACTTCTCAGGCAGGTCGGCGAGGGCCAGGGTGATCGTCTCGGTGTCGTCGTCGGTGGCGACGAACTGGCAGACGCGGCCCCGCTGCTTCGCGATCGTCGCGGCGGGGGAGCCCTTCGCCGGCGTGAAGGAGTCGTCGAGCGCGAAGGTCGTCCCGTAGACGGACAGGGCCGCGGTCGACAGGAGCTCGGCGCAGCTCTGCGACACCGTCTTGCCGACCGGGGTCGCACTGGGCGTCGGATCGCTGTCGCCGCCGCCCGAGCAGGCCGACAGCGCGAGTGCTGCTGCGGCGGTGACGACGGCGACGGAGCACGCCCGGGCACGGCTTCGGGTGGTCATCCCGACATGATGGCCCATCGTCCGGCGTGCACCTGGGTGTCCCGGTAGACTCGTCCGCCGTGACTCCTGCCGAACTCTCCGCCGCGTACCTGTCGATCCTGACCGGGATCGTCGAGCGACGAGGCGCGTCCGAGACCGTGACGATCGGGGACTCCCACGTGGTGCTCGAGCGTCCGAAGAACCGTGCGCACGGCGACTGGGCCTCGAACGCCGCGATGCAGCTCGCGAAGCGCATCGGCACGAACCCGCGCGAGCTCGCGACGGAGATCGCCGGCGAGCTGACCGAGCTCGACGGCGTGGCCTCGGTCGACGTCGCCGGCCCGGGGTTCATCAACATCACGCTCGAGGCCGCTGCAGCCGGTGAGATCGCCCGCACGATCGTCGAGGGCGGCGACGCCTTCGGGCACGGCGACCTGTACGACGGCGTCCGGATCAACCTGGAGTTCGTGTCGGCGAACCCGACCGGCCCGATCCACATGGGCGGCGTGCGCTGGGCGGCGGTCGGCGACAGCCTGGCCCGCGTGTTCCAGGCGCAGGGCGGCCTCGTCACCCGCGAGTACTACTTCAACGACCACGGCGCGCAGATCGACCGCTTCGCCCGCTCGCTCGTCGCGTCGGCGCTCGGTGAGCCCACGCCGGAGGACGGCTACGGCGGTGCGTACATCGCCGAGATCGCGGCCCGTGTCATCGCGACGCTCGACCCCTCGGTCGACGTGAAGGACCTGCCGCGCGACGAGGCGCAGGAACTCTTCCGGCGCGAGGGCGTCGACTTCATGTTCGCGGACATCAAGTCGTCGCTGCACGACTTCGGCGTGGACTTCGACGTCTACTTCCACGAGAACGCCCTGCACGAGTCGATGGCCGTCGAGCGCGCCATCGCCCGGCTGCGTTCGGCGGGCGTGATGTACGAGGCCGAGGGTGCCGAGTGGCTCCGCACGACCGACTTCGGCGACGACCGCGACCGCGTGGTCATCAAGTCCGACGGCGAGCCCGCGTACATCGCCGGCGACCTGGCGTACTACCTCGACAAGCGCGAGCGCGGCTTCGAGCGCAACCTGATCATGCTCGGTGCGGACCACCACGGCTACGTCGGCCGGATGATGGCGATGTGCGCCGCGTTCGGCGACGAGCCGGGCACGAACCTCGAGATCCTGATCGGGCAGATGGTCAACCTGCTCAAGGACGGCGAGCCGATGCGGATGTCCAAGCGCGCCGGCACGATCGTCACGATGGAGGACCTCGTCGACGCCGTGGGCGTCGACGCCGGCCGGTACTCGCTCGTCCGGTTCGCCAGCGACACCGCGATCGACATCGACCTCGACCTGCTCGTCAAGCGCACCAACGACAACCCGGTGTTCTACGTCCAGTACGCCCACGCACGCACGCAGTCCGTGGCCCGCAACGCCGAGGCCGCCGGGGTCGACCGCTCCGTGTTCGACGCCTCACTGTTGACGCACGACTCCGAGGGTGCGCTGCTCGGCGCCCTCGCCGAGTACCCGCGCGTGGTGCGCCACGCCGCAGAGCTCCGCGAGCCGCACCGCATCGCCCGGTACATCGAGCAGCTCGCCGGCCTGTACCACCGCTGGTACGACGCCTGCCGCGTGACCCCGCTCGGCGACGAGCCGGTCACCGACCTGCACCGCACGCGCCTCTGGCTGAACGACGCCACCGGCCAGGTCGTCCGCAACGGCCTCGGCCTGCTCGGCGTGAGCGCTCCGTCCCGCATGTAGCGGAGCGGCGGCGCGAGCAGACGGCCGAGCCGTTGTCGAGACGCGCCCCTTGACGGTCATCGCGCCCCGGTGTGCGGGGGCGCGATGACCGCGGCGGGGCGCGATCGAGTGCGGCCCGCGGCCCGAGCGCGTCCGACCGCCCCCGCGCCCCGCACTCCGCCCCGTGCCCCGCGCGCCCCGCGCGCCCCGCACCCCGCGCCTCCAGGCAGGCTGACGGGACCACCTGGCAGGGTGGGACGCATGTCCGCCGCCACCGAACGCCCCCGCAAGCGCCGCCGCTGGCCCGTCGTCCTGCTCGTGGTCGTCGTCCTGCTCGTCGCCCTCGTCGTGATCGCCGAGTTCGTGCTCCGCGGGGTCGTCGACCGCATCATCGCCCAGCAGGTCGAGCAGTCGCTGCCCGACGGCACCACGGGCCAGGTCGAGGCGCACGCCGACGGCATCGTCATCCCGCAGCTGATCAGCGGCACCCTCGACCAGGTCGAGATCACGTCCGAGAAGCTCACCGTCGACGGCATCCCGCTCGCCGCCGACGTCACCGCGAAGGACGTCCCCGTGGACGGCAAGGGCGACGTGCACGACGTCGACGGCACGGTCACGCTGGCGTCCTCGAGCGTGAAGGACCTGTCGAAGTACAGCCCGCTGTTCGACCGGTTGTCCCTGGTGGACGGCGGCGTCGAGCTGTCCGGTTCCACGGCGGTGCTCGGCTACGACATCACCTACGCGGCGAAGGGCGACGTGGTCGCGCAGGACGACGGCCGCGGCATCACGATCACCCCGAAGAGCGTGCGGATCACGAACTCCGACCTCGGCCTCAAGGTGGACTCGATCCCCGGCGTGACGAACGTGCCGGTGCAGGTCTGCACGGCGCAGTTCCTGCCCGAGGCGCTCCGCGTGCGCTCGCTCGACGTCTCGAAGGCCGACGCGACGGTCCGCGTCACCGCGGATTCGCTGCCGCTCAACGAGCAGGGCCTGCAGACGGTCGGCAGCTGCGGCTGACCCCGTGGCTGCGTAACGCGGCCGGGAGGCCCGCCCCGCGTCGGTAGGATCGGGTCCCGTGAGCGAGAACCCCCTTGC
Organism: Curtobacterium sp. VKM Ac-2884; assembly: GCF_015350945.1. Classification (NCBI taxonomy): domain Bacteria; kingdom Bacillati; phylum Actinomycetota; class Actinomycetes; order Micrococcales; family Microbacteriaceae; genus Curtobacterium; species Curtobacterium sp. VKM Ac-2884. The sequence continues at coordinate 493,638 of NZ_JADKSA010000003.1, read as the reverse complement.
ACCGCCGCGACTGCGGTTCCCGACGGACGCCTCCGAGCTGGTGGACCGGATCTGGCCCGCGTCCGCGACGCGGACCGACGACGGCGACCTGGCGGTCGGCGGTGTCACCGCGACGGACCTCGTCCGGCAGTACGGCACACCGCTGTACGTCGTCGACGAGCGTGACGTGCAGTCCCGTGCGGTCCGGGTGCGGAACGCGTTCACCGAGGCGTTCGAGGGCATCGGCACCCGGGCGCACGTCTACTACGCCGGCAAGGCGTTCCTGACGACGCAGGTCGTGGCGTGGATGGCCGAGGCCGACCTGCGCGTGGACGTCTGCACCGGTGGGGAGCTCGCGGTCGCCCTGACCGCCGGCATCGACCCGGCGATGCTCGGCTTCCACGGCAACGACAAGTCCGACGCCGAGATCGCCCGCGCGGTCGAGGTCGGCGTGGGCACGATCGTGCTCGACAGCCACGAGGAGGTCCAGCGCGTCGCCCGTGCCGCTGCCGACGCCGGGGTCGTGCAGCGCGTCCGCATCCGCATCAACAGCGGTGTGCACGCATCGACCCACGAGTACCTCGCCACCGCGCGCGAGGACCAGAAGTTCGGCATCCCGCTCACCGAGGCCGTCGCTGCGGCCGAGGCGGTGCGCGCCGAGTCGTCGCTCGTGTTCGTCGGGCTGCACTCGCACATCGGTTCGCAGATCTTCGACGAGTCCGGGTTCCGCGAGGCCGCCCGACGCCTGATGGACGTGCACGCCACCCTCGTCGAGACCGGTCCGGTGCCCGAGCTGAACCTCGGCGGCGGCTGGGGCATCGACTACACCGAGGCCGACTCCGCGTTCGCGCCCGAGGACGTCGCCGACGCCCTCGCCGCGATCATCGCCGAGGCCTGCGCCGAGCGGGACATCCCGGTGCCCGAGGTCGCCGTCGAGCCCGGTCGCTACATCGTCGGGCCGGCGGGCATCACGCTCTACCGCGTCGGCACGATCAAGCCCGTCACGCTCGAGACCGGCGACGCGGACACCGGCCACGCCACGCGCACCTACGTCTCCGTCGACGGCGGGATGAGCGACAACGCCCGTCCTGCCCTGTACGGCGCCGACTACACCGCTCGCCTCGCCCGGACGTCCGAGGCACCCGCCGTGCTCACCCGCGTCGTCGGGAAGCACTGCGAGAGCGGGGACATCGTGGTCAACGACGAGTACCTGCCGGGTGACGTCCAGCGGGGGGACCTGCTCGCCGTCGCAGCCACCGGGGCGTACTGCTGGGCGCTGTCGAGCAACTACAACCACGTGGGCCGCCCGCCGGTCGTCGCCGTGGCGGACGGGACAACCCGTATCCTCGTGCGGGGCGAGTCGATCGACGACCTCCTCGCCCGCGACACCGGGGTCCGCCCCGTGCCCCACGCCGGCACCGGTCGCTGACCCGACGAACAGGAACCAACTCCAGATGATCGAATACCGCAACGTCCGCGTCGCGCTGCTCGGGGCCGGCTCGGTCGGGTCCCAGGTCGCGCGGCTCCTGCTCGAGCACGCCGACGAACTCGCCTCGCGCGCCGGTGCCGGCCTCGAACTCGTCGGGATCGCCGTGCGCGACGTCGACGCCGCGCGTGACGTCGACCTGCCGAAGGACCTCTACACGACCGACGCAGAGTCGCTCATCCTCGGTGCCGACATCGTCGTCGAGCTGATCGGCGGCATCGAGCCCGCGCGCACGCTCGTGCTGCAGGCGCTGCAGTCCGGCGCGGACGTCGTGACGGGCAACAAGGCGCTCCTCGCGACCCACGGTCCGGAGCTCTTCGCGGTGGCCGAGCAGGTCGGCGCGCAGCTGTACTACGAGGCCGCCGTCGCCGGCGCCATCCCGATCATCCGACCGCTGCACGACTCGCTCGCGGGTGACCGCATCGAGCGGATCATGGGCATCGTCAACGGCACCACGAACTTCATCCTCGACCTGATGGACCGCGAGGGTGCCACGTTCGAGGACGCCCTGGCCACCGCGACCGAGCTCGGGTACGCCGAGGCCGACCCGACCGCAGACATCGAGGGCTACGACGCCGCGCAGAAGGCCGCGATCCTGGCCTCGCTGGCGTTCCACACCTCGGTGCCGCTCGCCGCCGTGCACCGCGAGGGCATCACCTCGGTCACCATCGAGCAGGTCCGCGCCGCCCGCAAGGCCGGCTACGTCGTGAAGATCCTGGCGACCGCCGAGCGACTGACCGACGCGGACGGCCGCGAGGGCGTCAGCGCCCGCGTGTACCCGGCCCTCGTGCCGGAGTCGCACCCCCTGGCGAGCGTGCACGGCGCGAAGAACGCCGTGTTCGTCGAGGCCGAGGCTGCCGGCGACCTCATGTTCTACGGCGCCGGTGCCGGTGGCGTCGAGACCGCGTCTGCCGTCCTCGGCGACCTGGTGTCCGCCGCACGTCGGCACGTCATCGGTGGCCCGGGCGTCGCGGAGTCGACCCAGTCGGACCTGCCCGTCTTCCCGATCGGCACCGTCCGCACGCGCTACCAGATCACCCTGCACGTCACGGACGCCCCCGGCGTGCTGTCGACGGTCGCCGGCGTGCTCGCGAAGCACGGCGTGAGCGTCGAGACCGTCGAGCAGACCACCACGGGTGCCTCCGAGGGGACGGCAGCGCTCGTCATCGGCACGCACCTGGCGCGCGAAGCCGACCTGGCGGACACCGTCCGCACGCTCCGCGGCGAAGACGTGGTCCTGGACGTGACCAGCGTCCTGCGCTTCGTCGGCGCCTGACGCACCACGGGCCTCCAGGCCGACTGCGAACCACCACCAGACCGACCCACCGGACAGAGAGAGAAGCCTGATGGCCCACCAGTGGCAGGGAGTCCTGCGCGAGTACGCCGACCGACTCGACGTGACCGAGGCGACGCCGATCGTCACGCTCGGCGAGGGCGGCACGCCCCTCATCCCGGCTCGTCGGCTCTCCGAGCGCACCGGCGCCGAGGTCTACGTCAAGTTCGAGGGCATGAACCCGACCGGGTCCTTCAAGGACCGCGGCATGACGATGGCGATCTCGAAGGCCGTCGAGCACGGCGCGAAGGCCGTCATCTGCGCCTCGACCGGCAACACCAGCGCCTCGGCCGCCGCGTACGCCACGCACGCCGGCATCACCGCCGCGGTGCTCGTGCCCGAGGGCAAGATCGCCATGGGCAAGCTCAGCCAGGCCGTCGCCCACGACGCCCAGCTGCTGCAGGTCCAGGGCAACTTCGACGACTGCCTCGACATCGCCCGCGACCTGGCGGCGAACTACCCGGTGCACCTCGTCAACTCGGTCAACAACGACCGCATCGAGGGCCAGAAGACCGCCGCGTTCGAGGTCGTGGACGTCCTCGGTGACGCCCCGGACTTCCACTTCCTGCCGGTCGGCAACGCGGGCAACTACACCGCGTACTCCCGCGGCTACCGCGAGGACGTCGCCGCCGGTCGCACGACGAAGCTCCCGCGCATGTTCGGGTTCCAGGCCGCCGGTTCCGCACCGATCGTCCGTGGCGAGGTCGTCAAGAACCCCGACACCATCGCCTCCGCGATCCGCATCGGCAACCCGGCCTCGTGGCAGTTCGCCCTCGAGGCCCGCGACGAGACCGACGGCTACTTCGGCGCGATCTCGGACGAGGCCATCCTCGCCGCGCACCACATCCTGTCGGCCGAGGTCGGCGTCTTCGTCGAGCCCGCATCGGCCATCGGTGTCGCCGGGCTGCTCGAGCGCGCCGACGCCGGCATCGTGCCGAAGGGCGCGAAGGTCGTCATCACCGTCACCGGCCACGGCCTGAAGGACCCGCAGTGGGCCCTGCGCACCGAGGACGGCAGCGAGGTCACCCCGACGAGCGTGCCGGTCGACACCAAGTCGATCGCGGACGTGCTCGGACTGGTCGCGGCGCAGTGAGCCCCGACCGCTCGTCCGGACCGGGGGAGGGCGTCACCGCCCGCAGCGCTGTACCGGCCGGACGGGCGGTCCACGCTGTGCCCGCCGGGCGGGCGGCCCACGTGTTGCCCGCCGGACGGGCCGTGCGCGTCCGCGTGCCGGCGACGTCCGCGAACCTCGGCCCGGGGTTCGACTCACTCGGTCTCGCGCTCTCGCTGTACGACGAGGTCGTCGTGCGGGTCCGCCCGGAGCCCGGCGCCACCGTCACGGTGCAGGGCGTCGGTGCCGGCGAGGTCGCCACCGACGACACGAACCTGGTCGTGCGTGCCGTGCGCCGCGGCCTCGAGCACGCCGGCGTCGACCAGCCCGGCCTCGAGCTGCACGCCACGAACGCGATCCCGCACGGCCGCGGGCTCGGTTCCTCGGCGGCCGCGATCGTCGCCGGCCTGATGGCGGCCCGCGGGCTGCTCGAGGGCATCGTCGACCTGGACGCCTCGACCCTGCTCAGTCTGGCCACCGAGATGGAGGGGCACCCGGACAACGTCGCCCCCGCACTCTTCGGTGGGCTCACCATCGCGTGGATGACGGCCGAGGGACCCGCGTACAAGCGCCTCCTGGTGCACCGCGGCGTCGCACCGGTCGTGTTCGTGCCGACGTCCACGCTGTCGACGAAGCTCGCCCGCTCCCTGCAGCCCGAGAACGTCCCGCACGCCGACGCCGCCTTCAACGTCTCCCGTTCCGCGCTGCTCGTCGCCGCGCTCATCCAGAGCCCCGAGCTCCTGCTCGCCGCGACCGAGGACCGCCTGCACCAGGCGTACCGGGCCAGCGCGATGCCGGAGACCGATGCACTGATCGGCCTGCTCCGGCAGCACGGCCTCGCGGCCGTCGTGTCGGGGGCGGGACCGAGCCTGCTCGTGCTCGGCAGCGACCCGGCACAACGGCTCACGGCCGCGGATCTCGTCGCCCGACACGGGGAATCCGACTGGCGCGCGCTCATGCTGGCCGTCGATCTCGGTGGTGCTACAGTGGTGGCGCACTCGGCGCTCGAAGCCGAACCCGCGTAACCGCACGGTATGCCCGTCCCCAAGGACAGCGCCTGCGACGTCGCAGGGTCCGGCGCGCGGGTGTGCATCTCTTTCTGATCACCGAATCCCGGTCCGTCGTCTGAACGGCGGTCGATGCATACCCGTGCATCCGGGACGGTGGAAACTCTCCGCGTTCTGCGGTTCGAAAGGAAACACCGACCTTGACCGACAACAACTCCACCCCGGTGGAGATCCCCAGCGACCTGCGCGCCCTCCGCCTGCCGGAACTCCAGCGCATCGCCTCCTCGCTCGGCATCACCGGGCTCTCGAAGCTCCGCAAGGGCGACCTCATCGCCTCCATCGAGGACAAGCGCCCCGTCACGGACGACGTCCCCGCCGCGGCAGCGCCCGCCACGATCCCCGCCGCGGCGCCGGTGACCGAGCAGCCCACGCTGCCGGAGCCCGCCGCCGAGGCACCGACCGCTCCGGTCGCCGACCCCGAGGCACCCGCCGTCGAGTCCGAGCCGGCCGCGCCGTCGCGTGCCCGCCGTTCGCGCCGCGCGTCGTCCGGTGGCACCGTGAACGCCGGCCCGACCTCGGCTGCCGAGCACACGAACGCCGGGCACACCGGTACCGAGGACCTGCTCGCGGGCCTCGACCAGGTGCGTGCCGAGAAGGACGCCCAGGAAGCCGCCCAGACGCAGACCGGTGGGCAGCGTCGCGGCCGCGGCCAGCGCGGTGCCGACCAGCAGGCCCAGCAGCCGAACGAGCCGGCCGAGCAGCAGACGCCGACCTCGGCACCTGCCCGGACCGAGCAGCCGGCCCGCACCGAGCAGCCGGCGCGCACCGAGCAGCAGAGCACCGAACAGCAGAGCACCGAGGGCGAGTCGCAGGACCAGTCCGGTGCCGCCGACTCCGGCGACCAGAACGAACAGAACGGTGAGGGCGGTTCGCGTCGCGGCCGTCGCAGCCGTGGTCGTGGCCGTGGCCGTGGGCAGAACGCCGAGAACGGCGAGCAGCAGGACGGCCAGCAGCACCAGCAGGGCGGCCAGCAGAAGCAGATCGGTGGCGACCAGCAGAAGCAGGCCGACGCCAAGCAGGCCGACGCCAAGCAGGGCGACCCGAAGCAGGGCGACGCCAAGCAGCGCGACGCGAAGCAGGACGACCGCGCCGAGCAGAAGCAGCAGGCGGCGAACCAGCAGAAGCAGAACGGTCAGCAGAAGCAGGGCCAGCAGGCCCAGCAGAACGCCGACGACACCGAGGGCGGCCGCAGCCGTCGCCAGCGTGACCGCAAGCGCGGCCGTGGCGGCCAGAACGACGACTTCGAGCCCGAGGTCACCGAGGACGACGTCCTGATCCCGATCGCGGGCATCCTCGACGTCCTCGACAACTACGCGTTCGTCCGCACCACCGGCTACCTGCCCGGACCGAACGACGTCTACGTCTCCCTCGGCCAGGTGAAGAAGTACCACCTGCGCAAGGGCGACGCCGTCGTCGGTTCGATCAAGCAGCCCCGTGACAACGAGCAGCAGAGCCGTCAGAAGTACAACGCGCTCGTGACCGTCGACTCGGTCAACGGCCAGACCGCCGAAGAAGCAGCGGCCCGTGTCGAGTTCTCGGACCTCACCCCGCTGTACCCGAACGAGCGCCTGCGCCTCGAGACGGAGCCGGGCAAGCTGAGCACCCGCATCATCGACCTCGTGTCGCCGATCGGCAAGGGCCAGCGCGGCCTCATCGTCTCGCCGCCCAAGGCCGGCAAGACCGTCGTGCTGCAGGCCATCGCCAACGCCGTCGCGAAGAACAACCCCGAGGCGCACCTCATGGTCGTCCTCGTCGACGAGCGGCCCGAAGAGGTCACCGACATGCAGCGCACGGTGAAGGGCGAGGTCATCGCCTCGACCTTCGACCGTCCGGCCGAGGACCACACCACGGTCGCCGAGCTCGCCATCGAGCGTGCGAAGCGCCTGGTGGAACTGGGCCACGACGTCGTGCTCCTGCTCGACTCGATCACCCGTCTGGGCCGTGCCTACAACCTGTCGACCCCGGCGTCGGGCCGCGTGCTCTCCGGTGGCGTCGACTCGGCGGCGCTCTACCCGCCGAAGCGCTTCTTCGGTGCGGCGCGCAACATCGAGGACGGCGGCTCGCTGACCATCCTCGCCACCGCGCTCGTCGAGACCGGTTCCAAGATGGACGAGGTCATCTTCGAGGAGTTCAAGGGCACCGGCAACATGGAGCTCCGCCTGAACCGTCACCTGGCGGACAAGCGGATCTTCCCGGCCGTCGACGTCAACGCCTCCGGTACCCGTCGCGAGGAGCAGCTGCTCTCCGCCGACGAGGTCAAGATCACCTGGCGTCTGCGCCGAGCCCTCGCCGGGCTCGACCCGCAGCAGGCCCTCGAGATCGTGCTGCGGAACCTCAAGGAGACGCAGTCGAACGTCGAGTTCCTGGTGCAGGTGCAGAAGTCGGTCCCGACGACCGGCGGCGCTCACCACAACGGTCACCAGGAGTAACGCGTGTTCGAGTCGGTGGCAGGGCTGCTGGCGGAACACGAGGACCTGACGCAGCAGCTGTCGGACCCCGCGCTCCACGCCGATGCGGCCCGGGCGAAGAAGGTGAACCGGCGCTACGCCGAGCTCAACCAGATCAAGTCCGCGTACGAGTCCTGGCAGGCGGCGGGGGACGACCTCGCCGCCGCCCAGGAGCTCGCGCGTGAGGACTCGGCGTTCGCGGACGAGGTCCCCGGGCTCGAGGAGCAGTTGGCGGAGCGCCAGGAGCGTCTCCGCCGGCTGCTCATCCCGCGCGACCCCGACGACGGGCGCGACGTGATCATGGAGATCAAGGGCGGCGAGGGCGGCGAGGAATCGGCGCTGTTCGCGGCCGACCTCCTGCGCATGTACTCGCACTACGCCGAGACCAAGGGCTGGAAGGTCGAGCTCCTCGAGCGCACCGAGTCCGACCTGGGTGGCTACAAGGACGTCCAGGTCGCGATCAAGTCGAACACGACCGACCCGTCGCAGGGCGTCTGGGCGCACCTGAAGTACGAAGGCGGCGTGCACCGTGTGCAGCGCGTGCCGCAGACCGAGTCGCAGGGGCGCATCCACACCTCGACGACCGGCGTGCTGGTGTTCCCCGAGGTCGACGAGCCCGAAGAGGTCGCGATCAACCAGAACGACCTCAAGATCGACGTGTACCGGTCGTCCGGCCCCGGCGGGCAGTCCGTCAACACGACGGACTCCGCGGTCCGCATCACCCACCTGCCCACGGGCATCACGGTGGCGATGCAGAACGAGAAGTCGCAGCTGCAGAACCGTGAGGCCGGCATGCGCGTGCTCCGCGCACGCATCCTCGCGCGGCAGCAAGAGGAGCTCGACGCGATCGCCTCGGATGCGCGCAAGTCGCAGATCCGCGGGATGGACCGCTCGGAGCGCATCCGGACGTACAACTTCCCGGAGAACCGGATCGCGGACCACCGCACCGGCTACAAGGCGTACGACCTGGACCGCGTCATGAACGGTGCGCTCGAACCCGTCGTCCAGTCCGCCATCCAGGCGGACGAAGAGGCACGTCTGGCCGCCATCGGCGACCAGGACGCCTGATCGGCGTGACCGGACTGGAGGCCCGTGGCGGCTCCGACGGGTCCCGCACGTTCGCCGCGGATCGCCTGCTCGAGCAGGCGGCCGCGGCGCTCGTCGCATCCGGCGTCCCGACGCCCCAGGTCGACGCCGAGCTGCTGCTCGCGTGGGCGACCGACACCTCGCGCGGTGCCGTGCAGGCCCGCGCGATGACCGGCGGCGCGATCGCTCCGGAGCACGTCGAGCGCTTCCGGCACGCGATCGCGCGGCGGAGCACCCGCGAGCCGCTGCAGCACATCACCGGGCAGGCGTACTTCCGTGCACTGACCCTGGCGGTCGGACCCGGCGTGTTCGTGCCCCGTCCCGAGACCGAGGGCGTCGTGCAGTTCGGCATCGACGCGCTGCGGGCCGTGGCCGTCCCGGAGCCGATCGCGGTCGACCTCGGGTCCGGCAGCGGTGCGATCGCCATCGCGATGGACACCGAGGTGCCGAACGCCGTCGTGTACGCCGTCGAACGATCGCCCGAGGCCCTGCCCTGGACCCGCCGGAACATCGACGCCCACGGCGGCACGGTGCGACTCGTCGAGGGCGACCTCGCCGATGCGCTGCCCGAACTCGACGGCACCGTCTCGGTCGTCGTGTCGAACCCGCCCTACGTACCGGACGACGCGATCCCGATCGACCCCGAGGTCCGCGACCACGACCCCGCGATGGCGCTGTACGGCGGACCGGACGGCCTCGACGCCGTGCGCGCGCTGGCCGAGACGGCGTGGCGGCTGCTCGTGCCCGGCGGGGTGCTCGTCATCGAGCACGCCGAGCCGCAGGGCGCTGGCGTGCGCGAGGTCCTCGCGCGCCGGGGGTTCCGGACCCCGGAGACGCACGTCGACCTGACGGGTCGCGACCGCACGACCACCGCGACCCGGTAGTCGGACGCACCCCGGGCCTCCCGGTCGGTGTGGCGTGCTGAGCTGTCTGCCGTGCCGTGCTGGGCGTTGCCGAGCGGAAACGGGCGTACCTGGCCGTTCAGAACGACCAGGTACGCCCGTTCCTAGTTCCGATCGCGAACGTGATGGGAAGGATCAGGCGACGGGGGAGGCCTCGCGCTGCTGCGCGACGAAGGCGCGGACGTGCTCGCGCAGGTCGGTGTCGCGCTCGACCAGGACCGCGTGGATGCCGACGCTCCGGGCACCCGCGATGTTCTCCGGCATGTCGTCGGCGAAGAACGTGCGCTCGGCGGGCACGCCGTGGTGCTCCATCGCGCGGAGGAAGACCTCGGGCTCCGGCTTGCGGGCGCCGAAGTTGCTCGACGTGTCCAGGTGTTCGCCGAACAGCCCCGGCAGTGACGGTGCCCACTGGTGGATCCACCGACCCGCGAGCGGCCCGTTGTTGGTGAGCAGGCCGACACGCCCGTGCTCGCTCGCGATCCGGACGGCCTCGATGCGCTCCGGCAGCTCGGTCATCGCGGACCCGCGGATGCGCGCCCACTCGGCCTCGGGGACGTCGCACTCCATGGCCCGCTCGAACGCGGCGAGGTACTCGTCTCCGTCGGCGAAGTCGCCGGCCTCGGCACGCATCTCGTGGCCGCAGTCCCACCAGCGGCGTCGGAGCTCCTCGAACTCGTGTCCGGTGAACTCGGAGAGTGCGGCCATCCGCACCTGCCAGTCGTAGCGGACGAGGACGTCGTCCATGTCGAAGAGGAACAGGAGGTGGGGCGCAGGGGTCTCGTTCACGATGTCGTCCATTGTGTCGCACTATCATCGTCGAGTCATGGCATCCCGATACGACTGCACCGACTCCGACGGGCTCCTGACCGGGATGCGGCTCGCACGTGCCGCCCTCGGGCGCGGAGACCTCGTCGTCGTCCCCACCGACACCGTCTACGGCCTCGCCGCGGACGCCTTCAACGCGGCCGCCGTCCAGCGGCTGCTCGACGCGAAGGGCCGGACGCGGCAGTCGCCGCCGCCGGTGTTGATCCCCGGCCCGCCGACGCTCGACGCGCTCGCGAGCGACGTGCCGCAGCAGGTGCGCGACCTCGTCGCCGAGTTCTGGCCCGGCGGCCTGACCGTGATCCTGCGCGCGCAGCCGTCGCTCGACTGGGACCTCGGCGAGACGCGGGGTACGGTCGCCCTGCGGATGCCGGACTCGCGGATCGCGCTCGAGCTCCTGCAAGAGGTCGGTCCGCTCGCGGTCTCGTCCGCGAACTCGACCGGCGATCCGGCGGCGATGGACGTCGACGCCGCGGAGCGGATGCTCGGCGACAGCGTGGCCGTGTACCTGGACGGCGGCGCGATCGGGGAGCACGAGGGCTTCGAGGCCTCCACCGGGTCGACGATCGTCGACGCGACGGGGCTGTCGGACGGCGGGAAGCTCCGCATCGTCCGGCACGGGGTGATCTCCGACGACGAGATCGTCCGGGTCGTCGGAGCCGACCTCGTCGGATGAAGTACTACCTGCTGGCGGGGGCGATCGCCGCGGTCGTGAGCTTCCTGGTCAGCGTGCTGGTGTGGAAGCTCGGGCTCAAGTACAAGTGGTACCCCCAGGTCCGCGAGCGCGACGTGCACCGCACGCCGACTCCGCGCCTCGGCGGGATCGCGATGTACATCGGCGTCATCGTGTCGCTGTTGGCGGCGTGGTTCCTGTTCCCGTCGATCGCGGGGACCGACTACTTCCGGCTCGTGTTCTCCGAGCCCGGGCGCGTGCTGGCGGTGCTCGGGGGAGCGACGATCATCGTGGTCCTCGGCGTCGCGGACGACATCTGGGACCTCGACTGGATGACGAAGCTCGCGGGACAGATCATCGCCGCGGGCATCCTCGCCTGGCAGGGCGTCGCGATCGTGTCGCTGCCGATCGGCAACACGCTGGGGGTCGGCTCGTCCTACATGAGCCTGATCTTCACGGTGCTGGCGGTGGTGCTCGTGATGAACGCGGTGAACTTCATCGACGGACTCGACGGTCTGGTCGCCGGGGTCGCGATCATCGCCGGCGGGGTGTTCTTCCTCTACACGTTCTTCATCAACCGCGTGGTCGTGCAGACCGAGTTCTTCTTCAACCTGCCGTCACTGCTGACGGCGGTGCTCGTCGGGTCCTGCTTCGGGTTCCTCATCCTGAACTGGCACCCGGCGAAGCTGTTCATGGGCGACGCGGGAGCGCTGCTCGTCGGCTTCCTGATGGCCACGAGCGCGGTGTCGGTCACGGGCAACATCGACCCCGCCGCAGTGCAGACACGCCAGGCGCTGCTGCCGGCGTTCATCCCGATCCTGCTGCCCTTCGCGATCCTGATCGTGCCGATCCTGGACTTCGGTCTCGCGGTCACCCGACGGCTCAGCGCGGGCAAGTCGCCGTTCTCGGCCGACCGCAAGCACCTGCACCACCGCCTGCTCGACATGGGGCACTCGCACTTCCACGCCGTGCTGATCTTCTACGCGTGGACCGCCACCGTCGCGGTCGGGTGCCTGCTGTTCCTGTTCGTGGACTGGTACTGGGTGGTCGCCTTCGTCGCGGTCGGCTTCACCGTGTGCGCCGTCGCCACGTTCGCGCCGCTCGGCCGGAAGCGCACCGAGATCGCCGCCCAGACCGCCAACCGCTCCGCCGCCGTGGTGGACGCCAGCCTCGACCCGCTCGACCGGGCCGCCAACGACCGCACGATCCCAGGAGACATCACGTGACCGCACCGAACGCGCTCGACCACGTCCGGCCGGTGTTCCGCCGCATCATCACGTGGGGCGCCGTGCTCGCGGTCGCCCTGGCGATCGTCGGGGGAGTCGTGGGACTGCTCGTCGCCGACACTCCCGGGCTCGTCGGCGGCCTGCTCGGTGCCGTGCTCAGCGTGGTGTTCCTCGGGCTGACCGCGGTCAGTGTCCTCGTCGCGCTGCGCGTGTCCAAGGGACAGATGATCTCCGGTGCCTTCTTCGGCATCGTGATGGGCACCTGGCTGCTCAAGTTCATCGTGTTCATCGTGCTGCTCGTGGCACTGAAGGACCGTACCTGGGTGGACTTCCCGGTGCTCGCGATCGTGATCATCGCGGGGGTCGTCGGGTCCCTGGTCATCGACGTCGTCGCGGTGGCGAAGGCCCGCATCCCGATCGGCGTGCAGCTGCCCGGCGACGGGTCCGATGGCTCCGCGGATGCTGAGAACCCGACCCCCCGCAACTGAGAAGCCGGGAAGCCTCTCGCACCTGATAGGCTTCTCGGAGTCCGCCACCGGAGCCTTTCGCTCGGAGCGGGCAAGCCTCCACAACGTCCACCATCGCGTGCCATGATGTGCGCGCGCCGACACAGGAGACAGCGCTGCTATCCCACGCTCTTCCCCTGTCCCTCTCTGCTGCGGTTGACACCGTTGCGGCGGGGAGCAGCAAGGCCGCCGAGTTCCATGGTCCGTCGATCAACGAGTTCTTCCCGGATGCGATCTTCTTCGCCGGGACGCCGTTCGAGATCGATCGGGTCGTCCTCATCCGCTTCTTCGCCGTCGCCGTGCTCCTGGTGTTCGCCTTCGTGGGGACCCGCGCGCTGAAGCTCGTCCCGAACCGCGGTCAGGCGTTCATCGAGTACGCGTTCGACGTCGTTCGTCGCAACACCTTCGACAACCTCGGAGAGAAGGACGGCAAGCGATTCCTGCCGCTCCTGGCGACGATCTTCTTCGGCGTGCTGTTCATGAACCTGACCGGTCTGATCCCGGGCATGAACCTCGCCGGCACCAGTCGCATCGCGATGCCGATGATCCTCGCGATCGTCGCCTACGTCGCGTTCATCTACGCCGGCCTCCGCAAGCACCCGGGCACGTTCCTCCGGAACTCGCTCTTCCCGCCCGGGGTGCCGTGGTTCCTCTACATCATCGTGACGCCGATCGAGCTCGTCTCGACGTTCGTGCTCCGTCCGGTCACGCTGACGCTGCGACTCCTGATGAACATGGTCGTCGGGCACCTGCTGCTCGTCCTGTTCTTCTCGGCCACGCAGTTCTTCTTCTTCGACGCTTCGCTCGGCTTCAAGGCCTTCGGCGTCGGGACCCTCGCGTTCGGCATCGCGTTCAGCTTCTTCGAGATCCTCGTCGCGCTGCTGCAGGCCTACGTCTTCATGCTCCTCACCGCCGTCTACATCCAGCTGGCGCTGGCCGACGAGCACTGATTCCTCACTGACCCCCTACGGGACCGGCAACCGTCGGACCCGCACCTCGAAAGGAAAACACGTGGACGCAACGACCGTTCTCGCGGAGATCAACGGCAACATCGCGACGGTTGGCTACGGCCTCGCTGCGATCGGCCCGGCCATCGGTGTCGGCATCGTCGTCGGCAAGACGATCGAGTCCGTCGCCCGCCAGCCCGAGCTCCAGGGCCGCCTGACGACCCTCATGTACATCGGTATCGCCTTCACCGAGGCCCTGGCCTTCATCGGCATCGCCACGTACTTCATCTTCACGAACTAAGGTTCCTCGATGCACAACGCACTCATCATCGCGGCGGAGGAGACGCACAACCCCCTCATTCCGCCGCTGTACGACATCGTGTGGTCCGCGGTGGCCTTCCTCATCATCCTCGTGGTGATGTGGCGTGTCGTCACGCCGCGCATCACGAAGATGCTCGATGAGCGCACTGAGGCCATCGAGGGTGGCATCAAGAAGGCAGAGGCTGCTCAGGAGCAGGCCGCTGCTGCGCTCGACGAGTACAACAAGCAGCTCGCCGACGCCCGCTCCGAGGCGTCCCGCATCCGTGAGCAGGCCCGCGCCGACGCCACGGCGATCGGCAACGAGGTCCGCGAGCAGGCAGCGGCCGATGCAGCACGCATCACGGCCAACGCCCAGGCGCAGATCGAGGCCGAGCGCCAGAGCGCCGTCCAGTCCCTCCGGTCCGAGGTGGGCACCCTTGCCCTCGACCTCGCGTCCGGTGTGATCGGCGAATCGCTCAAGGACGACGCCAAGTCGTCGGCAGTCGTCGATCGCTTCCTCGCCGACCTCGAGGCCTCGCAGGCCACGAAGACGGGGGAGCACTGAGCATGCGCAGCGCTACCAGAGAAGCACTCGCGTCCACCAGGGCGGTGCTCGCGGACCTCGGTTCGAGCGCCGACCTGGCCGCGGGTGCCGAGATCCTCGCCTCCGGGCGTGCGATCGCCGGTGCGCCGCAGCTGCTCGGGCTGCTGTCCGACCCGACGGCCGACCCGGCCGGCAAGAAGGTCCTCATCGACCGCGTCTTCGCCGGCCAGTCGCACGCGACTCGTGCGGTCCTGACGGCAGTGGCCGGCTCACGCTGGTCCTCGCAGCAGGACCTGCTCGCCGGCATCGAGGACGCGGGCATCCGCGCCGTCGCCGCCACCGCGGGTAGCGGCTCGCCGATCGAGTCCGAGCTGTTCGCCTTCGAGACCGCCGTCCGTTCGGACGCCGGCCTCGAGCTGGCACTCGGCACGAAGCTCGGCAGCCCGGCGCAGAAGGGCGCGCTCGTCGAGCGGCTCCTCGGCCCCAAGGCGTCGCAGCAGACCGTGACGATCGTCTCCGCGCTCGTGCAGCAGCCTCGCGGCCGCCGCATCGGTGAACTCGTCCGCGATGCCTCGCGCATCGTGGCCGAACAGGACGGCAAGCTCGTCGCGATCGTGGTCACCGCCACGGCACTCACGACCGCCCAGTCGGCACGCGTTGCACGCGGTCTGGCCGAGCGCTACGGCAAGGACATCAGCATCAACCAGGTCGTCGACCCCACGGTCGTCGGCGGGGTCCGGGTGCAGATCGGCGGCGACGTCATCGACGGCACCGTGTCCACGCGGCTCTCGGAGCTCCGGCTCCAGCTCGCCGGCTAGGCGTACGGTCGAAGCCGCTCCTCCCAAGTCCACAACGGGAACTGCCGAGTCTGGCAGCGTCACCCTCTCGGAGCCGAAGGGCCCCGGAAAACCACAAGGAAAATCCCATGGCAGACATCACCATCAGCCCCGATGAGATCCGTGATGCCCTGAAGGACTTCGTCTCGAACTACGAGCCGACGAAGGCCTCCACGGCCGAGGTCGGGCACGTCACCGACGCCGGTGACGGCATCGCGCACGTCGAGGGCCTCCCCGGCGTCATGGCCAACGAGCTCATCCGCTTCGCGGACGGCACGCTCGGCCTCGCGCAGAACCTCGATGAAGACTCGATCGGCGCCATCGTGCTCGGCGAGTTCGCCGGCATCGAAGAGGGCATGGAGGTCACCCGCACGGGTGAGGTCCTCTCGGCCCCCGTCGGCGACGCCTTCCTCGGTCGCGTCGTCGACCCGCTCGGCGCCCCGATCGACGGTCTCGGCGAGATCGCTGCCGAGGGCCGTCGTGCTCTCGAGCTCCAGGCTCCCGGCGTCATGGCCCGCAAGTCGGTCCACCAGCCGCTGCAGACCGGCATCAAGGCCATCGACGCGATGATCCCCGTCGGCCGTGGTCAGCGCCAGCTGATCATCGGCGACCGCCAGACCGGCAAGACGGCCATCGCGATCGACACGATCATCAACCAGAAGGCCAACTGGGAGTCCGGCGACGAGGAGAAGCAGGTCCGCTGCATCTACGTCGCCATCGGCCAGAAGGGTTCCACGATCGCCTCCGTCAAGGGTGCGCTCGAGGACGCCGGCGCGATGGAGTACACCACCATCGTCGCCGCCCCCGCGTCCGACCCGGCCGGCTTCAAGTACCTCGCCCCGTACACCGGCTCGGCCATCGGGCAGCACTGGATGTACTCCGGCAAGCACGTCCTGATCGTCTTCGACGACCTGTCGAAGCAGGCCGAGGCCTACCGTGCCGTGTCGCTCCTCCTGCGCCGTCCGCCGGGGCGCGAGGCGTACCCGGGTGACGTCTTCTACCTGCACTCCCGTCTGCTGGAGCGTTGTGCGAAGCTGTCCGACGAGCTCGGCGCCGGTTCGATGACGGGTCTCCCGATCATCGAGACCAAGGCGAACGACGTCTCGGCGTACATCCCGACCAACGTCATCTCCATCACCGACGGCCAGATCTTCCTGCAGTCGGACCTCTTCAACGCGAACCAGCGTCCGGCCGTCGACGTGGGCATCTCGGTGTCCCGCGTCGGTGGTGACGCCCAGGTGAAGTCGATCAAGAAGGTCTCCGGCACGCTGAAGCTCGAGCTGGCGCAGTACCGCTCCCTCGAGGCGTTCGCGATGTTCGCGTCCGACCTCGACCAGGCGTCGCGTCGTCAGCTGGACCGCGGTGCCCGCCTGACCGAGCTCCTCAAGCAGCCGCAGTACTCGCCGTACCCGGTCGAGGAGCAGGTCGTCTCGATCTGGGCCGGCACCAACGGCAAGCTCGACACCGTCCCGGTGCCGGACGTGCTGCGCTTCGAGTCCGAACTGCTCGACCACCTGCGTCGCAACTCCGAGGTCCTCACGACCCTGCGGGAGACGAACCAGCTCAGCGACGAGACCGTCGCCGAGATGTCGAAGCAGATCGACGAGTTCTCGAAGAGCTTCCAGACGAGCGACGGCAAGACCCTCGGCTCCGAGCAGTTCGACGCGGCAGACGCCGAGGACGTCGACCAGGAGCAGATCGTCAAGGGTCGTCGCTAGATGGCAGCGCAGGTCCGGGTCTACCGACAGCGAATCAAGTCCGCGAAGACCACGAAGAAGGTCACTCGCGCGATGGAACTGATCTCGGCGTCGCGGATCCAGAAGGCGCAGGCCCGCATGGCTGCGTCCGGCCCGTACTCGCGAGCCGTGACGCGTGCGGTGTCGGCCGTGGCGACGTTCTCGAACGTCGACCACGTGCTGACCACCGAGCCGGAGTCCTCGACCCGTGCGGCCGTGGTGCTCTTCACCTCGGACCGCGGCCTGAACGGCGCGTTCAGCACGAACGTCCTCAAGCAGGGCGAGGAGCTCGCCTCCCTGCTCCGCAGCGAGGGCAAGGACGTCGTCTACTACCTGGTCGGCCGCAAGTCCGTCGGGTACTTCGCGTTCCGTGAGCGCGCGTCGGAGCAGCAGTGGGTCGGCAACACCGACCAGCCCGAGTTCTCGACGGCCAAGGAGATCGGCGACGCCGTCGTGGCGAAGTTCCTCCAGGACACCGCAGAGGGCGGCGTGGACGAGATCCACATCGTGTTCAACCGGTTCCTCAGCCTGGCGACGCAGGAGCCGCAGGTCGTTCGCCTGCTGCCCCTCGAGGTCGTCGAAGGGGTCGAGGAGCCCGAGGGCAACGAGCCCCTGCCGCTCTACGAGTTCGAGCCGGACGCCGATGCGGTGCTCGACTCGCTGCTCCCGGTCTACATCGAGAGCCGCATCTTCAACGCCATGCTGCAGTCGGCTGCTTCCGAGCACGCCGCCCGTCAGAAGGCGATGAAGGCGGCCAGCGACAACGCGGACTCGCTGATCCGTGACTTCACCCGACTCGCGAACAACGCGCGTCAGGCGGAGATCACGCAGCAGATCTCCGAGATCGTCGGCGGCGCCGACGCCCTCTCGTCGAAGAAGAAGTAGTCCGCGTCGTTCGCGGACAGATACCCACCCTCAGGAAGGCACCAGCCATGACCGACACCGCAACCACCGCGGTCGAGACGTCGTCGGCGCCCGGTGTCGGCCGGATCGCCCGTGTCACGGGTCCCGTCGTCGACATCGAGTTCCCCCACGACGCAATCCCGGAGATGTACAACCTCCTGTTCACGACCATCACCATCGGTGACTCGTCGCAGGAGATCGGCCTCGAGGTCGCCCAGCACCTGGGCGACGACCTGGTCCGTGCCATCTCCCTGAAGCCGACCGACGGCCTGGTCCGTGGACAGGAGGTCCGTGACTCGGGCGCTCCGATCTCGGTCCCCGTCGGCGACGTCACCAAGGGCAAGGTCTTCGACGTCCTCGGGAACGTGCTCAACACGGACGAGAAGCTCGAGATCACCGAGCGCTGGCCGATCCACCGCAAGGCCCCGGCCTTCGACCAGCTCGAGTCGAAGACCTCGATGTTCGAGACCGGCATCAAGTCCATCGACCTCCTCACCCCGTACGTGCAGGGTGGCAAGATCGGCCTCTTCGGTGGTGCGGGCGTCGGCAAGACGGTCCTCATCCAGGAGATGATCCAGCGCGTTGCGCAGGACCACGGCGGTGTGTCGGTGTTCGCCGGTGTCGGTGAGCGCACCCGTGAGGGCAACGACCTCATCGGTGAGATGGAAGAGGCGGGGGTCTTCGACAAGACGGCCCTCGTGTTCGGCCAGATGGACGAGCCGCCGGGAACGCGTCTCCGCGTGGCCCTGTCGGCGCTGACGATGGCGGAGTACTTCCGCGATGTCCAGAAGCAGGACGTGCTCCTCTTCATCGACAACATCTTCCGCTTCACGCAGGCCGGCTCCGAGGTCTCGACGCTGCTCGGTCGCATGCCGTCCGCCGTGGGCTACCAGCCCAACCTCGCCGACGAGATGGGTGTGCTCCAGGAGCGCATCACCTCGACGCGTGGTCACTCGATCACCTCGCTGCAGGCGATCTACGTGCCGGCTGACGACTACACCGACCCGGCTCCGGCCACCACGTTCGCGCACCTCGACGCGACCACCGAGCTCTCGCGTGAGATCGCATCGCAGGGTCTGTACCCCGCGATCGACCCGCTGACCTCGACGTCGCGGATCATGGACCCGCGGTACCTGGGCGCCGACCACTACGAGACGGCCACGCGCGTCAAGCAGATCCTCCAGAAGAACAAGGAACTGCAGGAGATCATCGCCATCCTCGGTGTCGACGAGCTCTCCGAAGAGGACAAGATCACGGTCGAGCGCGCTCGTCGTATCCAGCAGTTCCTCTCGCAGAACACGTACATGGCGAAGAAGTTCACGGGCGTCGAGGGCTCCACGGTGCCGCTCAAGGACACCATCGAGTCCTTCCGCGCCATCGCCGACGGCGAGTTCGACCACGTTGCGACGCAGGCGTTCTTCAACGTCGGTGGCATCAACGACGTGGAAGAGAAGTGGGCACAGATCCAGAAGGAGAACCGCTGACATGGCGGGTCTCAGCGTGAGCGTCGTCTCGGCCGACCGTGAGGTCTGGTCGGGCGACACCACCATGGTCGTCGCACGCACGACAGAGGGCCAGATCGGCATCCTCGCAGGACACGAGCCGATGCTCGCGATCCTCGCGCAGGGTCAGGTCCGCATCACGCGGGCCGATGGATCGACCGTCGCGGTCGACGCCGAAGACGGCTTCCTGTCGGTGGAGCACGACACGGTGACGATCGTCGCGCGGCAGGCCGCGCTGGCGTCCTGACCGGACTGACCGTCCTCCTCCCGCCTTCGGAGACGAAGCGGGAGGGCGGGGACACGAGCCGCACGCTCGATCTGCGTGCGCTCTCGTTCCCGGAACTGGCCGAAGAGCGGGCCGCGGGGCTCACCGCGGCCCGCTCTGTCAGTTCCGAGGAGTCCTCGGCCAGGACGGCTCTGAAGCTCGGCCCGAAGTCGATCGCCGAACGGTTCCGCAACCTCGAGCTCGACACGTCGGGCACGATGCCGGCGATCGAGCGCTACACGGGGGTGCTCTACGACCCCCTGGGCGCGCAGACCGCCGACGCGTCGACGCGGGCGTGGTGGCACGACCACGTGGTCGTGCAGTCGGCCATGTTCGGACCGATCGGTGCTGGCGACCCGATCCCGGCGTACCGTCTGTCGCACGACTCCCGGCTCGGGACGATCCGGCTGGCGTCGCACTGGCCGGCGACCTCGTCCAGGGTCTTGGCCGATCGGGCAGACGGCCTGGTCCTCGACCTCCGGTCCGAGGGCTACCGGCAGCTCGGTCCCGTCCTGGACGCGGTCGCCCCGCGCATCGTGAGCATCGACGGTTCCGGTCGCCGGCGGGCGTTGAACCACTGGAACAAGACGGCGAAGGGCCGACTGGTCGCGCTGCTCGCGCGCACCGGAGCGGTCGTCGCGACCATGGACGACCTGGTCGACTGGGCCGCCGCGAACGGCGTCGTGGTCGAACGCAGCGAGTCCGGCTGGGACCTGGTCGCCGAGAGCCTGGAACCCGTCACCGTCTGACCATCGCCCCGGTCCGTCCTCCACAGGGCGGGCCGGGGCGTTGCTGTCCACAGGTGGTCGGTTCGTGCCTGACTGGAGGCCCGGATCACGCTTCGATGGCGTGCATGATCCCCTTGACGGCACACACCCCTGACCACACCGCAGTCCGGTTTCCTCGCGAGATCGCGGCGGCGGTCACCCTCCCAGCAGCGGCCGCAGCGCTGGTCACGTCCGGCGTCGGCGCTGGCTCCCGCGTCGGCGCGATCGCGATCGTCACCGCCTGCGGTGCGCTGTCGACCCGCATGGCGCTCATCCCGTTCCTCGCCGCCCGAGACCAGCCGGATCCGCGGGCCATCCGGGGGTTCGACCCGTTCGGCGATCCCACCCCGCCGGCGTTGCACGGCCTCGGACCGGAACCGGACCGTGCTCGGCTGCGCACGGCTGGCGACCGGTGTGCCGAGGCCTGGCGGGTCTGGCGCGCCGAGGGCGGTCAGGCGGACAGTACGGCCGGAGCCGCCGGTGCGCTCGCACTCGGGGCCTGGTGCGCGTGGGCGCTCGGGTCGTCGGCCCGCGCCGAGACACGGGCGCGCTACGCCCTCGAGACCCGGGCCGACGACCCGCTCGCCGGGCTGGTCCTGCGGTCGGTCCTGGCCGGCAGCGCGCCGACGTGGGCCGGGCCCCGTCGTGACCGGCACCGATCGTGACCGGCGCCGACCGCCGACGGCGCGGTGTGACGGGTCGACCGGATCGTCTACGGTGGAGGACACCACACCCGAAGGGCTCCGGTTGCGCGACGACGACATCGAGGACACCGTCATCCGTCGACCCCGCGGGTCGGACGGCGGCGATCGCTTCGACGACGTGCTCGGCGACACCGTCATCCGCCCGCGCACGGAACCATCCGAGCCGGTCGGCGACCGTGCCGACGACCCTGCCGACGACGGAGCCGACCCGGAGGACACGGTCGTCCGCGCCCGTGTCCGGAGCGCCGCCGGACCGCGCGTGCCCGCCGGAGCCGCCACGGGCCTCCCGTCCGTCCCTGCCGCGCCCGCGGCGCGTGTGCCGTCGATCCGCATCGGCGACCGCACCTTCCGTCTGGACCACCCGGTCGTCATCGGGCGGCGTCCGTCGCTGCCGCGGATCACCAGCGGCCCCGAACCGGAACTCGTGACGGTGCGCTCCGCCAACGGGCAGGTGTCGTCCTCGCACGTCCGCATCCACGCCGAGGGCGAAGCCGTGGTGGTGCAGGACCTGCGGTCCACGAACGGCACCGTCGTCCGACCGGCCGGCGCGCCGGTGTACCGCATGGCATCGGGTGCGTCGATCGTCGCGCTGACGGGTACGGTAGTCGAGGTCGGTGACGGCAACGCCATCGAGGTCCTCTCGCCGTACCTCCGGGTCGCACCGACGGCGGACGGGTTCCCACCGGTTCCCCCGTGGCCCACCGACCAGACAGCACACGGCACGCCCCGAACCCCCAGAGAGCGATCCTGAAACGTGACCGAACTCGGCCGAGCAGCGACTGCGCACGCCATCGACGTCCCCGGTGCCGACGGCGCCACCCTGACGCTCTCGTGGGGAGCCGCGACCGACGTCGGTCGTCGCCGTGACCACAACGAGGACAGCTACATCGTCGGGGCACCGTTCTTCGTCGTCGCCGACGGCATGGGCGGACACCTCGCCGGCGACCGCGCGAGCGACGCCGTCGTGCGTCGACTCGAGCAGGTGACGCAGGAACCCTTCACCACGCGGCAGGGCATCCAGCGGGCGCTGCTGCTCGCCACGGCCGACATCGAGCGCGCAGCCGGCGGCAACGCGATCGGAGCGGGCACGACCGTCACCGGCATCGCGCTGGTCGCGTCACTCGGGCAGCCGGCGGCCCTCGTCTTCAACGTCGGCGACTCCCGGACCTACCGGATCGAGGACGGCGTGCTGCGCCGCGTCACCGTGGACCACTCCGTGGTGCAGGAGATGGTCGACGCCGGATTGCTGCGGGCCGAGGACGCCGAACAGCACCCGGACAGCAACGTCATCACCCGCGCGGTCGGGTTCGGCGAACCGCCGGCGCCCGACTGGTGGACCCTGCCGCTCCGCGCGGGCGACCGGTACATCGTCTGCTCCGACGGCCTGACGAAGGAGCTCGGCGACGCCGGCATCGCGCGCATCGCGGCGCGAGAAGCCGGTGCGCAGGGACTCGCCGAACGCCTCGTCGGTGACGCGGTCGTCGCGGGGGGCCGCGACAACGTCACCGTCGTGGTGCTCCAGGTCGACGCCGCCCCGGACGACGGCGACCTCGAGGACACCCTGCCGCGGCACTGACCGCCGGCACAGGACCCCCCGAACTGGGGGAGTGCGCCCGTCCACAGGTGGTCGGTGTGCGGATCGACGGTCACCGGCGCTTCGTACAATGACTGTGCCACGACGAGAGAGTTGGCCGCTCGGCCGGGGAGGAGATAGCGATGGCGCGTCGCCTGCCGTCCAACCCGCCCGTGATCGGCGGCTTCAGCCCCGTGCACGTCCTCGGTTCCGGCGGCTTCGCCGACGTCTTCCTGTACGAACAGGACATGCCGCGTCGTCAGGTCGCGGTGAAGGTCCTGCTCGACGAGGTCGTCGACGACCGCGTCCGGCAGATGTTCCAGGCCGAGGCCAACCTGATGGCGCGGCTCAGCACCCACCCGTCGATCCTCACGGTGTTCCAGGCGAGCGTCGCGGCCGACGGACGTCCGTACCTCGTGATGGAGCTGTGCTCCTCGTCGCTCAGCGAGCGGTACCGGCGTGAGCCGGTCCCGGTGTCCGAGGTGCTCTCGATCGGTGTGCGGATCGGCTCCGCCCTCGAGACCGCGCACCGCGAAGGCGTGCTCCACCGTGACATCAAGCCGTCGAACATCCTGCTCACGGCCTACGGCAACCCCGTGCTGTCCGACTTCGGCATCGCGGCGACCATCGGCGGGACCGACCCGGACGAGCCCATCGGCATGTCGATCCCGTGGTCGGCACCCGAGGTCCTGATCGACGAGTCCCGCGGCACGATCCAGTCCGAGGTGTACTCCCTCGCCGCCACCGTCTACTCCCTGCTCGCCGGCCGCAGCCCGTTCGAGGTCCGGGGCGGCAAGAACGGTGCGAGCGACCTGATGAGCCGGATCGACAAGGGCGGCGTCAAGCCCACCGGTCGCACCGACGTCCCACCGTCGCTCGAGCGCCTGCTCGCCACCGCGCTGTCCCGCAAGGTGCCGTCGCGCCCGACGACCGTGCTCGAACTCGTGCGCGGGTTCCAGCAGGTCGAGGCCGAGCTCGGGATCCCGCAGACCGCGGCCGACGTCGCGGTCGAGGCGTGGGCCATCGCGACCCCGACCCCGGAGGGCGACCGGACCATGATCCGTGAGCTCCAGCCGCCGTCGCGGGTCGGCGCCCGCCGCCGCACCCGTCGCGCGGTCCAGGGCGGCGTCGTCGCCGGTGGTTCGCAGAGCGTCGGCACCGTCCACCGCACCGGATCGGTCACCCGTGCGCGTCGACGCACCCGGTCGACGCTCGTCTGGGCGACGTCCCTCGCCGTCGTCGTGGTCGCCGCCCTCGCCATCGCGACCGTGGTCGTCGTCGGGCGGCTCGGCGCCGGGGCGATCCCCGTGGTGGCGGACGTCCGAGCACAGCCCTCGGCGCAGGCGGTGTCGTTCTCGTGGGCGGACCCGGGTCTGCAGAGCGGCGACACCTACGTCATCTCGTCGAACGGCGCATCCAGTCAGCAGACCGGCACCACGTTCGTCGTCTCCGGGCAGCGCGGCGACGAGGAGTGCATCTCGGTCGCGGTCAACCGCGACGGCAAGACCGGTGCAGCGAGCGCGCAGAAGTGCGCGACCGTCGGGAGCGCCGGGTGATCCGCGCGCTCGTCGCGAGGCACCGATCCGCCGCCGTCACCACCGGGGTCTCCGTCCTGGTCGCTGCGGTCGTCGCGACGACCGCGATCGTCTCGACGGGGTACCACACGCAGCGCGTCGACCTCGGGGACGGCACGGTGTGGGTGCCCTCCGCCGAGTACGGAGCGGTCGGTCGGGCCAACACCGGGGTCCTCCAGCTGAACACCGCCGTCGAGACCGCGAGCGACGACCTGTCCGTGCTGCAGCGCGGGTCCATGGTCTACAGCGTCGACCAGACCAAGGGGACCGTGGCCAAGGTCGACGTCGCCGACGCCACCGTCGGCGATGCCGTGACCCTGCCCGCGGGGACACCGCAGGTCTTCTTCGCGGGAGACACCGCGGTGATCGGCAACCAGGACACCGGCGAGCTGTGGGCGACGCCCGCGGCCGACCTCGCCGAGTTCGACGCCTCGGCCAAGGCCGACCTGACGCTCGGGGCGGACACCGTCTTCGACGCCTCGGACGGACACGTCGCGGTGTACTCGGCGAAGACCGGCACGGCATCGCTCGTCGACGTCGGGTCGACGTTGTCCGTCGACCAACGGTGGAAGGTCGACATGGACCGCACCGACGACTTCCAGGTCGCGACCTTCGACGGCCACCTGGCCGTGCTCGACCGCACCAGCGGCGCCCTGTCGGTCGACGGACGCACCGTGGAGCTGGGGGACCGGGTCGGGGCGTCACCCGCGCTCCAACGGTCTTCCGACACCTCGTCGGACGTCACCGTCGCGGGCACCGCGGGACTCGTCCGGGTCAGCGCCTCGGGGTCCGTCGACGCCACCGCGCTCCAGGTGTCCGGACGCGCGGCGCGCCCCTACGTCGACGGGTCCTGCACCTACGCGGCGTGGGCCGGGGGTCAGGCGATCGACACCTGTGACGGCAACGCGCTCCAGCGGCTCGCGAGCACCGGTGGGACCAGCACGATGCAGATCCTGCACAACGGGCAGACCGTCGTCGCCAACGACCCCTCGAGCGGTCGTTCGTGGGCGATCGACCGCAGCGGCCAGCTCATCGACAACTGGGCCGACCTCATCAAGCAGGACGACGAGCAGCAGCAGGAGCAGGTCTCCGACGACGATCCCGAGGTCGACAAGGACCAGAAGCCGCCGGTGGCGGTGGACGACGACCTGGGCGCTCGTCCGGGACGCACCACGAGCCTCCCGGTCCTGCTCAACGACTACGACCCGAACGGTGACCCGATCATCGTGAGCGAGGTCGGGTCCATCTCGGAGTCCACCGGCCGGGTCGCCATCGTCGCCGACGGCCAGCGGCTGCAGGTGACGCTGTCGTCGCGCGCGACCGGCACTGTGACCTTCCCGTACACGATCACCGACGGCAACGGCGGGTCGGACACCGGGACCGTCCGTGTCACGGTGCGGCCGGAATCGCAGAACGAGGCCCCGCGGCAGGTGCGTGACACCTCGACGGACGTGGTGCAGAACGGACACGTCGTCAGCAGCGTGCTCGGCGACTGGGTCGACCCGGACGGCGACCCGGTGTACCTGAAGTCCGCGACCGCCTCGGACGGCGACCGGGTGTCGACCACCCCGGACGGCCTGCTCGACTTCCGCGCGGACAGCGGCCGGACGGGCGACCGTGCCGTGCAGCTCGTCGTGAGCGACGGACGCGCCGACGGCCGCGGCTCGGTGACCGTGCGCGTGGCGAAGCAGGGGAGTGTGCCGCTGCGTGCCGACCCGTTCCCGGTGCAGGGCTACGCAGGCAAGGCGCTCACGGTCGAACCGCTCGACCACGTCCGGGGCGGCAACGGCACCGTGACCCTCACGAGCGTGTCGTCGTCGGCCGGGCTGACGGTCACCCCGAGCTACGACGCCGGTACCTTCCGGGTGCAGGGTGCGAGTGCCGGCGACCACCAACTCGAGTACACCGTCACCGACGGTGTGAAGACGTCGAGCGGCATCGTGCGCGTCACGATCCTCGCACCACCGGACGCCTCGACCGCGCCCATCACGACCCCGAAGACGGTCTTCGTCAACACGCTCTCGAGCAAGGACACCGACGTCACCGCGACCGACATCGACCCCGCGGGCGGGGTGCTGCTCGTCACCGCCCTCGACGGACCCGAGCGGGGCAGCGGCGTCCAGGCGAGCATCCTCGACCAGCACACCGTGCGCGTCACGCTGACCGCACCGCTCGACGGGCCGGTGTCGTTCGGCTACACCGAGACGAACGGCCTCGCGTCGTCCACCGGCACGATCACCGTCGTCGAGATCCCCAAGCCCGACCGGATCCAGCCGCCCGTCGCCCAGCCCGACAGTGCGACCGTCCGGGTCGGCGACGTCGCGAACATCGACGTGCTCGACAACGACACCCAGCCCGAGGGTGAACCCCTGACGCTCGAGCCCGAGCTCGTGCAGAACGTGCCCGGCGACGGCGGTCTGCTGTTCGCCTCGGGTGACCACCTGCGCTACCTCGCGCCGAAGACCCCCGGCAACTACACCGCCGTCTACCGGGTCGCGGGTCCGGACGGCCAGTACGCCGACGCCGCCGTCTCGATCTCGGTGCGCGAGCGGGACGCCGCGACGAACAACCCGCCGGTGCCGCAGACCGTCACCGCCCGCGTCGTGGCCGGTTCGTCGGTGCGGATCTCGGTGCCGCTGAACGGGATCGACCCGGACGGTGACTCCGTGCAGCTCGTCGGCGTCGGCTCGAACCCGGACAAGGGCTCCGTTACCGACGTCGCGTCCGACGCCCTGACCTACGAGGCGGGCGACTACTCGGCCGGCACCGACGAGTTCACCTACACCGTGGTCGACGCCCTGGGGGCGCGTGCCACCGGTACCGTCCGCGTGGGCATCGCGCCCCGGGCCGAACAGGCGTCGAACCCCGTCGCCGAGGCCGACCACGTGACGATCCGCCCCGGCGGGTCGGTGACCGTCCGGGTGCTGCAGAACGACTCCGACCCCGAGGGTGGCCAGCTCAGCGTGTCGGCGGCCGAGCCCACCGCCGACGACGTGTCGGCGAAGATCCTGCGGAAGCAGCAGATCCGAGTCACACCCCCGAAGACCGCGAAGTCGGGCGACTACGCCGTGCTCTACACCGTCGCGAACGCGAGCGGGGGATCGAGCACCGCGTTCCTCACCGTCACCGTCGACCCGGACGCGCAGCCCCTCCGCCCCGAGGTCGACGACACCACCCTGGACCTGCAGGACATCCTGCGGCGCGAGAGCGTGACCGTGGACGTGCTCGAGAACGTCTTCTTCGCCGAGGGCACCGCTGCCGACCTGCGGGTCGGGATCGTGGACGGCTACGGCGACACCGCGCGGCTCACCGACGACGGACGGATCACGGTCCGGCTCACCGACGAGTCCCAGGTCATCCCGTTCTCGGTCGCACGGGTCGACCACCCCGACATCGTGTCCTACGGCTTCATCAACGTCCCCGGGTTCGACGACGCCCTGCCGCAGATCAACCGCTCGGCCGGTGCCGTCACCGTGAAGAGCGAGGCCACGGTCCGCATCCCGCTCGAGGACTACGTCGTGACCGCGAACGGTCAGACGGCGAAGATCACGGACCGCGGGACGGTGAAGGCGACGCACGCGAACGGCCAGAGCCTGGTCGTGGACTCGTCGACGCTGCAGTTCACCTCGTCGAAGCTCTACTACGGCAACGCGTCCATCTCGTTCGAGGTCACCGACGGTTCCGCGGCCAACGGCGGGAAGGGCCGGGTCGCGACCCTCGTGCTCCCGGTCACCGTGACGCCGCGGTCGAACCAGCCGCCGGCGTTCACCGGATCGGCGGTCGAGATGCAGCCGGGCGAGACCCGCACCGTCGACCTGACCAAGCTCACCGACTACCCGTACCCGAAGGACCTGCCGGAGTTGCGGTACTCCGTGGT
The DNA here is from genome assembly GCF_015350945.1 of Curtobacterium sp. VKM Ac-2884. Taxonomy (NCBI): domain Bacteria; kingdom Bacillati; phylum Actinomycetota; class Actinomycetes; order Micrococcales; family Microbacteriaceae; genus Curtobacterium; species Curtobacterium sp. VKM Ac-2884. The sequence goes on along the minus strand of NZ_JADKSA010000003.1, from coordinate 465,472 downwards.
GAGCAAGCCGACCAGTGGTGCCACCGCGACGATCTCGGGCCAGCAGCTGACCATCGCCGTGCCGGACACCGCGAAGAAGAACACGACGGCGTCGATCGGCATCGGCGTGCAGGATGACGCCAACGCCGGACGTGCCGGCACCGTGACCGTCGGCGTGGTGGCGTCCACCCGACCGCTCGTGCAACCCGGCGCCGACAGGTCGATCACCAAGCGTGGTGCGACCACGACCATCGACGTCCTGACGAACGACCAGCCGACCAATCCGTTCCCCGGTGAGCGGCTGCGCGTCGTGAACATCCGCGGGCTCTCCGGCGGCCTGCCGAGCGGTGTCTCGGTGACGCCGAGCGCCGATCGCTCCCGCCTGCAGGTCCGGGTCTCCGACACCGCGAAGCCCGTCGACGCCCACCTGCAGTACCAGGTCGCGGACGCCACGAACGACCCGGACCGGTACGTGTGGGGCGACGTGACCGTCTCCGTGCAGGACGTCCCCGACGCCCCGGGCACGCCGACCCGCACCGGCTCGTACGACGGCGGTCAGGCCACGCTGACCTGGTCGACGCCGCAGGGGAACAACTCGCCGATCACCGGGTACCGCGTGACGGGCACGAACGGCGTCTCGAAGAACTGCGGCACCGCGACCGTCTGCACGCTGACCGGGCTCGACCCGAAGGCGTCCTACCGGTTCCAGGTCATCGCCACCAACGCGATCGGCGACTCGAAGCCGTCGGGCAGCTCCGCTCCGATCAGTGCGGACTTCGTGCCGGCGCCGCCGAAGGGCATCACCGTCACACCGAACGGGTCGACGCCGAACCAGCTCGACGTCAAGTGGAGCGCCGTCGCCACCCCGAACCGGGGCAGCGCGGTCGACAACTACGTCGTGACGATCGAGGGTCCGGGGCTGTCCGACACCCGCAACACCGGCACTGCGACGAACACCTCGTTCGCCGGTGCCCAGAGCGCGGCGCAGTACACGGTGACCGTGTCGGCGCGGAACAGCGCTGATCGCAACGGCACGGTGGTGCAGTGGAACTCGGCGTCGGCGAGCGGCACCTCGGTCGGACGCCCGAGTGCACCGTCGAACCTGAGCGCAACCGGGCAGCAGAGCGGCAACTCCACATCGGTGTCGATCAACTTCGCCCCCTCGAACGGCGGCGGGAGCGACATCAAGGCGTACTGGCTGTTCCGGCTCTCGTCGCCATCACTCGACTGCACGGCAGTTCGGGAGCAAGACGCGACGAAGACTGGGAGCGGCACGTCGTTCACCGATCAGCCTCGTGGTGAGGGCGATCTCTACTACGCCGTCGTCGCGGTGAACGGTCTGGGATTCTGCTCGTCGAGCGTCTCCGGCCCGGTGAGGTCCTACGAGTCGCCGAATGGAGCGTCCGCGCGGGTGTCCCTCGCAACGAGGTCCGACTCGGACGGCAACTTCCCGGTCGTGGTTTCGGGGCTCTCGGCGGGAGGTCGCGCGACGTACTACCGCGTCAGCCTGCAGAACGGGTCGAGCACCACGTCAGACGGGAGCGACGTCACGCTGTACCCGAGTGCTGGTACCTACGGGACGAGCCTTGCAGTCACCGTGACCGCGTGCAGGCTGTCGTCGAACGGTGGGCAGTACTGCTCCGATCAGACACAGGTCGGATCCGTGGTCCCGATCTCTACCAGAGCATCCGCGCAGACGCCGAAAGCCGGCACGGTGCTGAGCATCAACGCTCCCGTGAACAACGGGACGCACAGCGTGGACTACCGGGTCTACATCTGCACGGACTCAGCCTTGGAGGTCCTCGGATGCCCGACGGGTGACCTGAACGGCCCGTACGGAGCAGGTTCGACGATCCCCAGGGACGCGAAGACGATCACGGTGGTCGCCACCGTGGACGGTTCGTACACGGATGCGAACCCCGTCGAGCAGGACGTCGCCGCACCGGACCCGGCCCCCGAGACGTCGACCGCGCCGACCGGCTGACCCCGCCCAGCCGTCCTTCCGCCGTACGCTGCACCCACCGCCATCCCCCGAGACGACGAGGACCACCCCGCATGAGCATGACCCCGGAGCAGGCCACCTGGTTCGCCGACGTCGCAGGCCGCATCGTGACCAACGTCGAGCAGGTGCTCCTCGGGAAGACGTTCGTGATCCGCCTCGCGGTGACGGCGATGCTCAGCGAGGGCCACCTGCTCCTCGAGGACGTCCCCGGCACGGGCAAGACGAGCCTGGCGCGGGCGATGTCGCAGAGCGTGCAGGGGACGACGAACCGCATCCAGTTCACCCCCGACCTGCTGCCCGGCGACATCACCGGCATCAGCGTCTACGACCAGCGCACGCAGGAGTTCGACTTCCACCGCGGCCCGGTCTTCGCGAACATCGTCCTCGCCGACGAGATCAACCGTGCGAGCCCGAAGACGCAGTCTGCCCTGCTCGAGGCGATGGAGGAGTCGGCGATCACGGTCGACGGCGTGAACCACCGCCTGGCGGCCCCCTTCATGGTCATCGCGACGCAGAACCCCATCGAGCAGGCCGGCACGTACCGTCTGCCCGAGGCGCAGCTCGACCGGTTCCTCATGAAGACCTCGATCGGCTACCCCGACCACGCCGCCACCGTGAAGATCCTCGAGACCTCGTCGGCTCCGTCGGCATCGGTTCCGCTCGCGAGCGTCGTGCCCGCGGCGACGATCACCGAGATGGCCGCGCTGGCCCGTACGGTGCACGTCGACGCCGTCATCGCCGACTACGTCGCACGGTTGGTCGACGCGACGCGTTCGGCCAGTGAGGTCCGCCTGGGCGTCAGTGTCCGCGGCGCGATGGGCCTCATCCGTTCGGCACGCGTGCTCGCCGCGCTGAGCGGCCGCCACTACGTCACGCCGGACGACGTCAAGGCCCTCGCCGTCCCGGTGCTCGCGCACCGCCTGGTGCTCGACGCCGAGGCGGAGTTCGACGGTGTCAGCGCGCCGAGCGTCATCGCACAGCTGCTGGTGGAGACGCCGCCGCCGTCCGACCGAGTCACGACGTGACGGACCGCCGGCCCGTCTCCACGCGCTCACGCCGTCCGTCCTCGACGCGGTCGCGTCGCGGGACGACGGCGTACGAGCGCACGGGGACGGTCGCCGGCCTGACCAACGTCCGCTCGCGCATCGTCGGTGACCGCGAAGGCGTCGCCGCGGATGCGGTCGTCGGGATCGTCCGGGTGTGGGCAACGGCCTGGAGGCTCGTCAAGCGTTCCTGGGGCGAGGTCTCGTCCGTCGTCACCGGGCTCGGGTGGACGGTCGCGGCCCTCACGCTCGTCGCGTTCGTGGCCGGCTACCGGTTCGGCCTGCGGGAGATCGTCGTCGTCGGGTTCGCGGGAGCGGTGCTCGTCGTCGTCGCAGCGATCGCGCTCATCGGTCGCACGCGGCTGGTGATCCGGATGCGCCTGCCGCAGCACCGTGTGGCGGTCGGCGACGAGGCCGGTGTGGTGGTCACGGCGGAGAACCCGACGCGTCTGCCCTCGGTGCCGACGACGGTCGAGGTGCCGGTCGGCCCGGGTCTCGTCGACGTCGCGATCCCGGCGATCGGCGCGCACGGCACGTTCGAGCAACTGGTGCCCGTGCCAACCGTGCGCCGCGGCGTGCTCGATGTGGGGCCGGTCACCGGTGTCCGCGCCGACCCCGTCGGTCTCGTCCGTCGCGAGGTCGTCTGGACCGCACGCGAACAGGTCATCGTGCACCCGCGCACGATCGCGATCCCGTCGACGAGCACCGGCCTGGTGCGTGACCTCGAGGGGCAGGCGACCACCGATCTGTCGCCGGCCGACATCGCGTTCCACGCCATCCGCGAGTACATGCCGGGTGACGACCCCCGCACCATCCACTGGAAATCGACGGCGAAGTCGGGCGCGCTGATGGTGCGCCAGTTCGAGGACACGCGCCGCTCGCACCTGGTCGTGGCGCTGGGCATCGCCAGGTCGGAGTTCGGGGACGACGAGGAGTTCGAGCTCGCGGTGAGCGCTGCGGCCTCGCTCGGTGCTCGTGCGATCCGCGACGGCCGAGAGGTCTCGGTCGTGGTGTCGGAACGCACCCCGGAGTTCGCGAAGCGTGCCGTCTACGCGGTGCGGACCCTGCCGACGGTCACCCCGACGCGACTGCTCGACGACTTCGCCTCGGTCGGACTCGCCGATGCCTGCCTGCCCATCGCCGAGGTCTCCCGGATCGTCGGCAGCGACACCGAAGGCATCTCGGTGGCGTTCCTGGTCGTCGGTTCGACGATCGGGCTGCCGGCGCTCCGGCTCGCGGCGACCCGCTTCCCCGTCGGGGTCGAGGTCGTCGCGGTGATCTGCGAGCCCGAAGCACAGCCACGGTTCCTGCGGGTCGCGGGCCTGACCGTGATGACCATCGGCTACCTGGACGACCTCCGGCACGCCCTGCACCGATCGGCCGCCGCGTGAGCGCCCCTCCGGTGGCCGCGCCGACGCCGCCCGCGGAGCGTGCCCGTCGGTCGACCCGGCGTTCCGATCGCCGCGATGCCCGGCGGCTCGTGCCGTTCCGTCTGGCCGGCGGGACCCTCGTCGTGTGGCTCCTGCTCGCGGTCGCGAGTGTGTCGTGGTGGCCGGTCTACCGTGATGACTCGATGATCGTCGCTGCGGTGACCGCGATCGTCTTCGGCACCCTCGTCGCCCTCGTCGGCGCGGTCCTGCGGCTGCCGCTGGTCGTGGTGGCGATCGCGACGGTGGCGGCGTTCACGCTCGCCGGTGTACCCGCCGCCGTGCCTGGTCAGGCCAACGGGGTCCTGCCGACGGGCCCTGGCCTGCTCGCGCTGTTCGCCGGCGTCGCGCTGGGGTGGAAGCAGCTGGTGACCATCAGCCTGCCGGTCGGCTCGTACGAGGCGCTCCTCGTGCCGTACTTCGTGACGCTCCTCGTCGCCACGGTGACCGCCGTGAGCGTCGCGACCCGGGCCTCCAGGCAGGAACTCGCGAGCATCCCGGCGCTGGTGCTGTTCGCGATCGGGGTGGTCGTCGGGCCGAGCCGGCTGGACACGTCGATCGTGACGGCCGTCGTGCTCGTCGCCATCGCGCTCGTGTGGGCGCTGACGGTGCGGCACGCCCGTCGCGCGGTCGCCGTGGCGACCACGATCGGGTCGTCGGTAGCGATCGCCCGGTCGGTCGTCCGCCCGGCGCTCGTCGGCACGGGGACGATCGTGGCGGCGGCCGTCGTCGCGACGGGGCTCGGGCTGGTCGCACCGCCGGCGAACGAGCGCACCGTGGCCAGGACGGACATCGTGAAGCCGTTCGACCCCCGCGACTACGTCAGCCCGCTGAGCGGCTTCCGGGCGTACGAAGAGCAGAGCGCGGCGGACACCGCACAGCTCCGGGTCACCGGACTGCCGGAGAACGGGTTCGTGCGCATCGCGACGCTCGACACCTACGACGGCGTGGTCTACCGCGTCGGCGGGTCGGACGGCTCCTCGTCGTCGGGGACGTTCGAGCGGGTGCCGACGTCGGTCGACGTCCGTGGCGTGGACGGCACCACGGTGCGCGTCGGGGTGACCGTCGACGGCTACAACGGGGTCTGGCTGCCGACGGTGGGGGACCTGGAGCGCGTCGACTTCACCGGGACCGACGCTGACGACGAGCGCGGGTCCTTCTTCTACAACGGCTCGACGCAGACGGGCGCCGTGGTCGGCGGTGTCCGCGAAGGCACTTCCTACGACCTGACCGCCGTGGTCCCCGACCAGCCGACGGACGAGCAGCTCGCGGCGGCCCGCCCGGGCAGCGCCGCGGTCCCCACGGCGCGCGAGGTGCCGGACGCCGTCCGCGAGACGGTCGAGGCGACGACCGATGCCGATGCGACGTCTGGTGCGAAGCTCGTCGCGGTGATCCAGGCGCTCAAGCGCAACGGGTACGTCAGCCACGGCGTGGGCGACGACCGGATGAGCCGTTCGGGGCACGGCGCCGACCGCATCCAGGAGCTCCTGACGTCGCCGCTGATGATCGGCGACCAGGAGCAGTACGCCGCGGCCGCTGCGCTGATGGCCGACGAGCTCGGGTTCCCGGCACGGGTGGTCATGGGCTTCACTGCGGGCGGCGACTCGGGGTCCGGCGGGGCGTCGGTGAGCGGGGGCACCACGACGTTCCGCGGCTCGGACGTCACCGCGCGCATCGAGGTCGACACCGCGCAGTGGGGGTGGGTGATGCTCAACCCGAACCCGAGTGTCCGCGAGATCCCGAACGAGCAGCAGCAGACGCCGCAGCCGGTGACCCGTCCCGAAACCGTCGTGCCGCCGCCTCCCGTCGACCAGCAGGACCAGGACCAGCAGGCGCCGCCGCAGAGCGATCGGAACACGCCGCCTGTGCAGCCGCTGTGGTTGCAGATCCTGCTCGCAGCGCTGCCGTGGGTGCTCGGTGCACTGGGGCTGATCGCCCTCGTGCTCCTGCCGTTCGGGGTGATCGTCCTGTTGAAGCGGGTCCGCCGCCGACGGCGGCGTCGTGCTCCGACGCCGCGCGGTCGCATCGTGGGGGCCTGGGACGAGTACCGCGATGCGCTCCTCGACCGTGGACACGACGTGGCCGGATCGGCCACGCGACGCGAGACCGTCGCCGGTGCTCCGGGTGAGGGCGGGACCGGACTGGCCGCCCTCGCCGACCGGGCGGTGTTCGGACCGAGCGACGTCGACCAGGCCGCTGCCGACCGGATGTGGTCGGCGACGGACGACGCGGTGGGGACCCTGCGCGCCGGTCGGACGCGTCGTGAGCGGTTCCGCACCGCCGTGTCGCTCCGGTCCCTGCGCGGACCCGAACGGCCGCGCGCGACCACCGGTCAGGGCTCGGCGAGACGCGGTGACTACGATGGCCGGAGGCCTGACGAGCGTCGTGGACGGCCGAGTGAGGACAGAGGCAGACCGTGATCAGATGCGAACACTGTGGATCGATGCTCCCGGAGGGGGCGATCTTCTGCGGTGAGTGCGGACGCGCGGTGACCGCCGGAGCGAGCCGCCGGCCGGTCGCTCCGACCCCCGTCGAGCAGGCGCCGCCACCGCCCCTGCAGCAGCCCGACTCCCACGGACGTCGCTCCGACCCTGCGGCTGACGCATGGTTGCCCGAGTCCACCCTCGACCCAGCCACCCGCGCCTGGCTGACCGGTGCCGACCGCCGCAGCAGCGAACCGCCGGCCGCGGTGCCGGTCCAACGCCCCGACGACCTCGCCCCGCGCGAGGCGCCGTCGCACGTGCACGGTGCGGGCTCCGGCCTCGGCAACTGGTCGAACGCGGCCGCGCAGCCCGACGCCGTCCCTGCTCCGGACGAACCGCCACTGGACCCGGACGCCTACCGCTCCGAGCCCGCAGACGTCCTCGCCGACGACCCCGAGCGGACCCGGCTGGCTCCTGTCGAGGACCGTCCCGCGACCCCGCCTGGTGCTGACGAGGCGCCGGCACCCGTGTGGGCGCCGCCGGTCGCTCCGGCCCCGACCGCGGCGCCGGCCGGACCGTCCTGGTGGGTCGGCCGCGGTGCCACCACCGAGGCCGCACCGCCCGCGTCCGGAGCCGAGTCCGCTCCTGTCGTCCCGCCGGTCCCGAGTGCACCGGCCGCCGCTGACGAGACGTCCCACGACACGTCCCACGACACGCCCGACGGCACCGCGGCATCCCCGCACGCGACGGACGACTCGCCCGTGCACGTCGAGTCCGACGACGCCGACGACACGTCGTCCACCCGCTCCGGCGAACCCGTCCAGGACGGTGCGCTCGACCAACCGACCGCCGCCGCGCCCGTCGTGTCGCCGCCGCAGCCGGGGGACACCGCCGTCGTCGAGCCCCTGATCGACCGCCGACCGCCTCGGCCCGCGCCGCTCGTCACGCCGGGCATGCACGCCACGACCATCTGCCACGTCTGCGGCAACCGCCTCGAGCCCGACGACATCTTCTGCGGCGAGTGCGGGGCAGTCCGTCCCGCCGTGACCGCAGCGTTCACCGGACCGGTTGTGCCGCTGCCGATGGCGCGTCCGGACTGGGCGACCGAGCACTCCGGTGTGGAGTCGGCCGGCGCCGGCGGGTCGTCGTCGACCGACACGCCGGACGACGAGATCCCGGTCGATGCGCCCGCGGACGACCGGATCACGAGCGACGAGACCGCGGCGGACGACACCGCCGCCGATGACGAGTCGGCCCTGCCGGACAGCGAGGCCTCGCGCCCGGGTGGGCGTCCCCGCGGCGCACACGCGGCGCCGGTGACCGAGCCGTCCGAGCCCGGGGACGCGGCACCGCACGTTGAACCCCAGGACCCTGAACGGTCCTGGGCCCCGCCGGCGCAGGCCCCGCTCGCCGCGCCCCTGCCTCCGGTCCCCGGGGCGACGGCACCCGAGCTCCCGCTCCCGCCGTCGGACCGTCCCGCGGCCAGTGCGGACGCCGACGAGCTCGACGAGGACGTCGACGAGACCCGCATCGTCTCGAAGACCCCGACGCGCGCGCCGTTCCTGCTGCACTTCAGCACGGGTGAGCGGTTCGGGGTGCACGGCACCGGCCTGCTCGGTCGTCTGCCTCGTCCGCAGCCGGGGGAGCGCTACGACGACCTGCTGACCGTGCACGACCCGGGCAAGTCGGTGTCGAAGACCCACCTCGAGCTCGGCCGTGACGGAGACGACCTGTGGGTGTCCGACCGGTTCTCCGGCAACGGCACCGTCGTCCGCCACATCGACGGTTCGATCCGTCGGTGCGAGCCCGGGCGTCGGTACCGCGTGGAGCGCGGTGCACGGGTGGACATCGGCGAGCAGTTCTTCCTCGTGCAGTAGCGCTGCCGGACTTCTCCACAGATCGGCCGTCGGCGCCCTCGGCGGCGCCGCCGGCCTGTTGCGATGGAGCCATGACACCCTTCGCTGCTCGGTGCGTCCTGGTCGGGACCTCCGTCGTGCTCGTCCTCGCCGGGGTGATCGCGCCCATCGACGGCGCTTCGCGTGCGGTGGTGTTCGCAGCCGCCGGGTGCTGCGCGGTGCTCGACGTCCTGCTGCACCGGTCCGGCGCTGGCGGGCCCCGCGAACCGGAGTCGCTGTCCGGCGACGAATCCGCAGCGGCGATCGAGCCCCTCTGTCCGAGCGCACCCGGACGGCTCCTGCTCGGCCACGGCCCGGACGGTGTCCCGTGGGAGACCCACGCGGCCGGTCACGTCGTGGTCGTCGGCACCGGGGCACTCGCCGCCGCGGTGTTCCGGGCGATCGCCGAACAGCTCCGCGCCACCGCCGATCCGTGGGACGACCTCCGCGCAGCCGGCAGACTCGGAACTGTCGCTGGGGACGCCGCGGCGCTGCCCACCGGCGCGGCCCTACCCGACGGTACGGGCCTACCCGACGGTACGGGCCTACCCGACGGCACGGCGGTGCTCGCCCGCCTCGACCGCTCCGGACGTCCGAGCGGCACGGTCGTGCTCGTCCCGGGCCTCGGCGCGATGCCACGGCTGTGGGACGCCGCGGTCGAGGTCACCCGCTACGGCTGCACCGCGCGTCGCCCACCCGACCGACGCGGTGTCACGCTCAGACCGGTGCTCCCGGTGCTCCCGGTGCTCCCGGAGCTCGTCGGGTGACGGCCTCAGCGCAGGCCGGAGCCGACCCGGACCGCGCCGACCGGCACGCCCCCGCCGAGCACCTGCTCACCCGTCGCCGCCAGGACATCGGCCACGCCGTCGGCACCCACCAGCCCGTTCCGCTGCAGCAGGGTCAGCGCTGCGAGGGTGCCTGCACGCTGCGACCCGTCCAGCACCTTCACCGCGACCGCGGCCCCACCGGGCAGCCCCATCACCATGACGCCCTCGGCACCGAGCTTCGCCAGGACCTGCAACCGCTCGATCGTGACGGTGTTGGCCCGACCGACCCCGTCGATCGCCCACGGGTGCGCCAGGACGGCGTCGGTCAGTGCCGCGGAGTCGTCGTCGGCCCGAGCGACGACACCGGCGAACCCGCGTGCCAGTCCGGTCAGCGTGAGCGGGAACACGGGGGCGCCGCAGCCGTCGGTGCCGACCAGGTCGACCGTCTCGTGCGTGTACTCCTCGACCACCGAGCGGACCCGCTGCTGCATCGGGTGCTCGATGTCCAGGTACGTCGCCTCGTCCCACCCGTTGACGCGGCAGGCGGCGAGCATGCCGGCGTGCTTGCCCGAGCAGTTCATCGCCAGGCGCCGGGGGCCGTCCATCGTCCTTCCGGTGGCTCGGTCGAAGGGCATGTCCGGCGGGCACCCGAGGTCGGCTTCGACGTGGTCGAACGACTCGAGCATGTGCAGCGCGAGGGCCTGGTGCGCGGGGGTGCCGGCGTGGCTCGCGGTGGTCAGGACGAGTTCCTCGTCGGCGAACCGGGCACCGGCTCGGCGGACGGCCAGGGCCTGGAACGGCTTCATCGTCGAGCGCGGGTAGATGCTGGCGGCGACGTCGCCGACCGAGTCGACCACGGCACCTGCGGAGTCGACCACGACCCCGGCGCCGATGTGCCGGCTCTCGTCGAACCCCGACCGGTCGAGGACCGCGAGTTCGACCGACCCGTCGGCGGTGAGAGGATGGCGATCAGTGCGGACTTCGTGGCTCACCGTCATGCCGCCATGCTAGCCAGGGCGGACGACCGCCAGTGACGCCGACGAAGGGGCAGCACCCGTGCAGGACCACACCTACGAGGTCTCCGTCAGCTGGACGGGAGACCGCGGCACCGGCACCTCCGGCTACCGCGACTACGGGCGCGACCACGTCGTCTCGGCGGTCGGCAAGCCCGATGTGGCCGGCTCGGCCGACCCCACGTTCCGCGGCGACCGCGACCGCTGGAACCCCGAGGAACTCGTCGTCGCCGCGTTGGCCCAGTGCCACATGCTCAGCTACCTGCACGTCGCGGTGACCCAGGGCTTCACCGTCGTCGACTACCGCGACACGGCCACGGCATCGCTGAACCTGAACCGCGACGGCTCGGGCGAGCTCACCGGGGCGACGCTGCACCCGGTCGTGACGATCCTCGAGGCGGACCGGGTCGCCGACGCCGAAGCCGCCCACGCCACGGCCAACCAGCTGTGCTTCATCGCCCGGTCGGTGTCGTTCCCGGTGCACCACGAGGCCGAGACCGTCGTCCGTGCTGCGACATTGGCAGGGGACTCTTCAACGGGTGGGGCAGACTAGGTTCCCGTGAAGCGTCTGCGCCTGCTCCCGATCGCCCTCGTCCCCGCCGTCGTACTGGGACTCGCCGCCTGCTCCGGCTCCGGCTCGGACGGGTCCACGGCCTCGCCGACCCCGACCGCCAGCGCGACCGCCTCGGCGATCACGTCCTGCCCGGACCCCGGCAAGTCCTCCGACGCGATCCGCGCGACCGGCTCGTTCGGCGGTACGAAGGCCCCGACGGTGAAGTTCACGGCCGGCCTCTCGGCGAAGAAGCCGCAGGCCACGAAGCTCGTGTCCGGCAAGGGCGCGTCGCTCGACGAGGGCGACTACGCCCAGGTGTCCTACACGGTCTACGAGGCCAAGGACGCCAAGAAGCTCGGCACCGTCGGCTTCGACGAGGGCAACCCGCAGGTCCTGTCCGTCGGCGGCTCGGGCTTCGGAGCCCTGCTCGCCTGCTCGAAGGTCGGCGACCGTGTGGCCGCCGTGGGCCAGTCGTCGGCACTCGGCTTCAACACCGGTGGCGAGATCGTGGTCGTCGCCGACGTCGTCGCGCAGACCCCCACCAAGGCGAACGGCACCCCGAAGGACCAGGACCCGGCACTGCCGACGGTCACGGACAAGTCGAGCGGCGAGCCGGAGATCACGATCCCCGACGGCGTGAAGGCCCCGACGAAGACGACGGTCGAGGTCCTCAAGCAGGGCAACGGAGCCGCGATCGCCGACGGCGACACCGCCCTCGTGCAGTACAAGGGCGTCGTCTACGACACCGGCAAGGAGTTCGACTCCTCGTGGTCGAAGGGCGCCCCGACGACCTTCACGGTCTCCGAGAGCGCACTCATCAAGGGCTTCGTCACCGGGCTCGTCGGCCAGAAGGTCGGCTCCCAGGTGCTGATCGTCGCGACGCCGGAGGACGCCTACGGCGCGACTCCTCGAGAAGGTTCAGGCATCCCGAAGAACGCCACCCTCGTCTTCGTGGTCGACATCCTCGCGAAGGGCTGACCGTGGCCCGGCGTCGCATCGTCGTCCTCGGCAGCACCGGCTCGATCGGCACGCAGGCGCTCGACGTCGTCGCCCGCAATCCGGACCGGTTCGAGGTCGTCGGTCTGACCGCCGGCAGCAACCGTGACCTCGTCGTCGAACAGGCTGCCCGGTTCGGCGTCCGCGACACGGCGTTCGGGGCGCAGGACTCCGAGCGGCTCGTCCGCAACGTCGAGGCGGACGTCGTCCTGAACGGCATCACGGGGTCGGTCGGCCTCGGGCCGACGCTCGCGGTGCTCGAGACCGGTGCCACCCTGGCGCTCGCCAACAAGGAGAGCCTCATCGTGGGCGGCTCCCTGGTGCAGCGGGCCGCAGCGCCGGGCCAGATCGTCCCGGTGGACAGCGAGCACTCGGCGATCGCGCAGGCGCTCCGCTCCGGTGCCGACACCGAGGTGCAGCGGCTCGTCCTGACGGCGAGCGGCGGTCCGTTCCGCGGCCGCACCCGCGAGCAGCTCCGCGACGTCTCCCCGGCGCAGGCGCTGGCGCACCCCACGTGGGACATGGGCCTCGTCGTCACGACGAACTCCGCCACGCTCGTCAACAAGGGACTCGAGGTCATCGAGGCGCACCTGCTCTTCGGCGTGCCGTACGACCGCATCGAGGTCACGGTGCACGCGCAGTCGATCGTGCACTCGATGGTCGAGTTCGTCGACGGCTCCACCATCGCGCAGGCCTCGCCGCCGGACATGCGTCTGCCGATCGCGCTCGGCCTGGCGTGGCCGGACCGCGTGCCCGGGGTCGGTGTGCCGCTCGACTGGACCACGGCGAGCACCTGGACCTTCGAGCCGCTCGACGCCGACGCGTTCGGCGCCGTTGCCCTCGCGAAGCGTGTCGGTGAACTCGGCGGGACCTTCCCGGCCGTGTTCAACGCGGCGAACGAGCAGGCCGTGGCCGCGTTCCACGCGGGCGCCATCGGCTTCCTCGACATCGTCGACACGGTCGAGCGCGTCGTCGAGGAGCACACCGCGGGGGAGCCGTCACTCGACGGCGTGCTCGCTGCGGAGCACTGGGCCCGCGCCGCGGCGGACCGCGCGCTGACCCGCTGACGCGATCCGCGCCTCCCGTCGGTCGCATGGTCACCACGTGACGGACGGGGCCGACACCGCCGGTTCCGGCGCGACGCGCCAGCGGCGGGACGGCCGTGCCGGTGGGGAGAAGCTCAGATCACCTCCCAGACGGCGCTCGGCTCCGTCATGGCAAGCGTCCCGTACCCTTTCCCGGTGACCGTCGAATCCGTCCTGCTCTTCGTCCTCGGCGTGGTCGTCTTCATCATCGGCCTGCTGGTCTCGATCGGACTCCACGAGCTGGGGCACCTGTCCTTCGCGAAGCTGTTCAACGTCAAGGTGACGCAGTACTCGCTGGGGTTCGGCAAGGCCATGTGGTCGTTCAAGCGGGGTGAGACCGAGTACGGCATCCGCCCGATCCTGCTCGGCGGCTACATCTCGATGGTCGGCATGCTCAAGCCGCGCGCCTCCGGCCGCCCGAGTGCGATCACGAACACCGGCATGTACGGCGCGTTCGTGCAGGACGCCCGTCAGGCCAGCGCGGAGCAGATCGCGGACTCCGGCGGCGACGACTCCCGCGCCTTCTACCGGCTGACCCCGTGGAAGCGCATCATCGTGATGGTCGCTGGCCCCGCGATGAACCTGGTGATCGGGATCGTCCTGTTCGGCGTGCTGTTGTGTGGCTTCGGGTCGCCGACCACGACGTTCACGTCGAGCGTCGACTGCGTCCTGCCGACCAGCCAGACGACCGAGTGCACCTCGGGCGATGCGGAGTCGCCGGCGAAGCAGGCCGGCATCGCGTCGGGCGACGTCGTGCTCTTGGTGAACGGTGAGCAGGACCCGACCATCGCGCGCGTCTCCGAGGTCTTCCAGAAGTCGGCCGGCGAGCAGGTGACGGTCGTCGTCGAGCGTGACGGTGCCCGGAAGACGCTCGAGATCACCCCGACGACCGCCACCCGCGACGTCTACGACGCCGAGGGCAAGGTCGTCACGAACGACGACGGCACGACGAAGACCCAGCGGGTCGGTGTGGTCGGCGTCAGCATCGGGCAGTCGCTCGTGCGGCAGTCGCCGGCCGAGGTGCTGCCCGCGACGGGTGCGCAGATCTCCGCGTCGGCGCACCTGATCATCGATCTGCCGCAGCGGCTGGTCGCCGTCTGGAACGCGGCGTTCGGCGCGCAGGAGCGGTCGCAGGACAGCCCCGTGTCGGTCGTCGGTGTCGGCCGAGCGATCGGCGAGGTCTCGTCGATGAGCGGCGTGCCGGTGGTCGACAAGGCGTACACGATCCTGGGGCTGCTGGCCTCGCTGAACATCGGCCTGTTCGTGCTGAACATGGTGCCGCTGCTGCCGCTCGACGGCGGGCACATCGCCGGCGCCCTGTGGGAGGCGATCAAGCGACGGGCCTTCAAGCTCGTCGGCAAGGCGGACCCGGGCCCCATCGACCTGGCGAAGACGATGCCGCTCACGATGGTCGTCGTGGTGCTGTTGGCGGGGATGAGCGCGCTGCTGATCTACGCCGACATCGTGCGGCCCGTGAACCTGTTCGGGTAGTCGCTGCGGCGCTACGCTCAGCGGATGAGCACAGCGCCCACGAACTCCGGGCCCACCACCGCCGCGCCCGAGGTCCGCACCGTCGAGCGGCAGGGTCTCGACGTCATTGCCGAGTCCGACCGCAAGGGCACCCCGCGGGGACTGTTCTGGCCGTGGTTCGCGGCGAACATCTCCGTCCTCGGCATCGCCTACGGATCGTTCGTCGTCGGGTTCGGGATCTCCTTCTGGCAGGCCACCATCGTCTCGGTCGTCGGGGTGGTGTTCTCGTTCCTGCTGTGCGGCGTCGTCGCGATCGCCGGCAAACGCGGGTCGGCGCCGACGATGGTGCTGAGCCGTGCGGCCTTCGGGGTCCGCGGCAACCGGGTGCCCTCGTTCCTCAGCTGGATCCTCACCGTCGGGTGGGAGACCGCCCTCGCCGCGCTGGCGGTCCTCGCGACCTCGACGGTCTTCACCGAGCTCGGCTGGGACGGCGGGGTGCTGACGAAGGTCGTCGCCCTCGTCGTGGTCGCCGCGCTCGTGGTCGGGGCCGGCGTCGCGGGCTTCGACGTCATCATGCGCTTGCAGACCTGGATCACGGTGATCACCGCTGTGCTGACGGTCGTCTACGTGGTGCTCGCGGTGCCGTCCATCGACTTCGGCGCGATCGCCGCGCTGCCGACGGGCAGCAGCCAGCAGTTCATCGGTGCGCTCGTGCTGGTGATGACCGGGTTCGGCCTCGGCTGGGTGAACGCCGCTGCCGACTACTCGCGGTACCTGCCGCGGTCGTCGTCCACCGGGGGAGTCGTCGGGTGGACGACCTTCGGCGGGGCGCTCGCACCGGCCGTCCTCGTGGTCTTCGGTGTCCTGCTCGCCGGTTCGTCGCCGGACCTGAACGCCGCGATCGGTGCCGACCCGATCGGTGCCCTCACGTCGATCCTGCCGGTGTGGTTCCTCATCCCGTTCGCCCTCGTCGCGATCCTCGGGCTCGTCGGCGGCGCGGTGCTCGACATCTACTCGTCGGGCCTCGCGCTGTTGAGCGTCGGCGTGAAGATCCCACGGCCGGTCGCCGCCGGAGTGGACGGCGTGTTCATGGTGGCGGGTGCGATCTACATCGCCTTCTTCGCGACGGACTTCGTCGGCCCGTTCCAGGCGTTCCTCATCACCCTCGGCGTCCCGATCGCCGCCTGGGCCGGCATCTTCGTCGCCGACGTCCTGCTGCGGCGCACGGCCTACGCGGAATCCGAGCTCGACGACCGTCGCGGCCGCTACGGCGACGTCCGGTGGGGCGCGATCGCCCTGGTCGCGGTCGGCACGGCGCTCGGGTGGGGCCTCGTCACGCTGGCGTCACCGGCGTGGCTGTCGTGGCAGGGCTACCTGCTCGGACCGTTCGGCCTCGGCGGACGCGACGGCGCCTGGGCCTACGCGAACCTCGGCGTGCTGGTCGCGCTCGTCGTCGGGTTCCTCGGCACCCTGCTGTTCGCCTGGGGCTCCGTGCGACGACAGGAAGCACAGCGGTGAGCGCAACGGGGAGCGGATTGGCGAGCACGGGTGTCCCCGACGACGCCTGGCTCGTCGTCATCGACATGCAGCAGGTCTTCACGGGGGAGTCCCCGTGGGCCGCGCCGCGGTACGACCACGCCGGAGTCGGCATCGAGCGCCTGCTGCCCCGCTTCACCGGACGCACGGTGTTCACCCGGTTCGTCGCACCCCAGCGCCCGCAGGGCGCCTGGGTGCCGTACTACCGCGAGTGGCCCTTCGCCCTCGTGCCGGACGCCGACCCGCTGTACGCGCTGACCGAGCCCTTCGCGAGTGCGGCAGGGGACCGGAACGACCCCCTCGTGACCGAGCCGACGTTCGGCAAGTGGGGGACGGGCCTCCAGGCCGTCGTCGGCGACCACCCGCACCTGGTGCTCACGGGGGTGTCGACCGACTGCTGCGTGCTGTCGACCGCCCTGGCGGCGGCGGACGCCGGAGCGACCGTGACGGTCGTCGCGGATGCCTGCGCCGGGGCGAGCGACGCGGACCACGAGCGGGCGCTCGACGCGATGCGGCTGTACGCGCCGCTCATCACCGTGGTGGACAGCGCCACCCGGCTCTGAGCGTCCGGTGTGACCGGGCCGGGACGGTCGGAGCGAGCGCGTAGAGTGCTCACGTGCCCGCTGTGAACCTCGGTATGCCCAAGTCGCCCGAAACCCTCGCCCCCCGACGCAAGTCGCGCCAGATCCGGGTCGGCAAGGTGCTCGTGGGCGGCGACGCTCCGGTGTCCGTGCAGTCGATGACCACGACCCCGACGACGAACATCAACGCGACGCTGCAGCAGATCGCCGAGCTCACGGCCTCGGGCTGCGACATCGTCCGGGTCGCCGTGCCGACGCAGGAAGACGCCGACGCGCTGCCGATCATCGCGAAGAAGTCGCAGATCCCGGTCATCGCCGACATCCACTTCCAGCCGAAGTACGTGTTCCAGGCGATCGACGCCGGCTGCGCCGCGGTCCGCGTGAACCCGGGCAACATCCGCAAGTTCGACGACCAGGTCGGTGCGATCGCCGCCGCGGCGAAGGCCGCAGGCGTGTCGCTCCGCATCGGCGTCAACGCCGGGTCACTCGAACCGAGCCTGCTGCAGAAGTACGGCAAGGCCACGCCCGAGGCGCTCGTCGAGTCCGCCGTGTGGGAAGCCAGCCTGTTCGAGGAGCACGACTTCCACGACTTCAAGATCTCGGTCAAGCACAACGACCCGATCGTCATGGTCAAGGCCTACCGCCAGCTCGCCGCCGCCGGTGACTGGCCGCTGCACCTCGGTGTGACCGAGGCCGGCCCCGAGTTCCAGGGCACCATCAAGAGCGCCACCGCGTTCGGCATCCTGCTGGCCGAGGGCATCGGCGACACCATCCGCGTGTCCCTGTCCGCGCCGCCCGCGCAAGAGGTCAAGGTCGGCCTGCAGATCCTGCAGTCGCTCAACCTGCGCGAGCGCAAGCTCGAGATCGTCTCGTGCCCGAGCTGCGGCCGGGCCCAGGTCGACGTCTACCAGCTGGCGAACGACGTCACGAAGGGGCTCGAGGGCATGTCCGTCCCCCTGCGCGTCGCCGTCATGGGCTGCGTCGTGAACGGCCCGGGCGAGGCGCGCGAGGCCGACCTCGGCGTGGCGTCGGGCAACGGCAAGGGCCAGATCTTCGTCAAGGGCAAGGTCGTCAAGACGGTGCCGGAGCACGAGATCGTGCAGACCCTCATCGCCGAGGCGAACCGCATCGCCGACGAGATGGGTCCGGAGGCCGCGCTCGGCAGCCCCGAGGTCATCACCACCCCGTAGGTCGCGCTCCGGCACGGTGCGGATTCCGCCACTGTGTGCCGGGTTGACGGCTCGGTGCGGGGTCAGCGGGCGGCACGGTGCGGCTGAGGCCGCACCGGTCGGCGAACCTCGCACGGTGCGCGTCCGCGCTCGACGAGCGTCGCGGGCGTCCCGGACGGGAGGCCCGTGGCGGCCTCGCACCGGGCGTCCCGTTCGCACCGTGCGGACTTCGCGAACCCGTGACGGGAGGCCCGCGGCGGCCTGGCACCGGGCGTCCCGTTCGCACCGTGCGGACTTCGCGGACCCGTGACGGGACAGCAGTCCGGTGCGCGCTTGTGACACCGCACGATGCGGCTTGCGCCGCACCGTGCGGCGAACCTCGCACGGTGCGCCCCTCCCGTGCCGCGCCGTCGGCGCACGCCGCTAGGCTGGCCCCGTGGTCACACGGCTTTCGCATCTGTTCCTCCGTACGCTCCGCGACGACCCCTCCGACGCCGAGGTGACGAGCCACAAGCTGCTCGTCCGCGCCGGGTACGTCCGTCGCCAGTCCCCGGGGATCTTCGCCTGGCTGCCGCTCGGTCTCCGGGTGCGCGCCAAGATCGAGGGGATCATCCGCGACGAGATGGTCGCTGCCGGTGCGCAGGAAGTGCTCCTACCGGCGCTGCTGCCGCGCGAGCCGTACGAGGCGACGAACCGCTGGACCGAGTACGGCGACGGCATGTTCCGCCTGCAGGACCGCAAGGGTTCCGACTACCTGCTCGCCCCCACGCACGAAGAGATGTTCGCGCTGCTGGTGAAGGACCTGTACTCGTCGTACAAGGACCTCCCCGTCACGCTGTTCCAGATCCAGGACAAGTACCGCGACGAAGCACGCCCGCGCGCGGGTCTGCTGCGCGGTCGCGAGTTCACCATGAAGGACGCCTACTCGTTCGACCTCACGGACGAGGGCCTCGAGCGCAGCTACCAGGTCATGCGCGACGCGTACGAGAAGATCTTCGCCCGCCTCGGCCTCGAGTACGTCATCGTCAAGGCGGACGCCGGCGCGATGGGCGGCTCCAAGTCGGAGGAGTTCTTGCACCCGATCGCCGTGGGCGAGGACACCTTCGTCCGCAGCGCCAACGGCTACGCGGCGAACGTCGAGGCCTACGTCACGCCGGTGCCCGCGTCCCTGCCGATCGAGGGCCAGCCGGACGCGGTGCTCCTGCCGTCGTCGGACACCCCGACGATCGACACGCTCGTCGCCCACGCGAACGAGGTCGCCGCGCGCGACGGCGCGCCGTGGACCGCCGCGGACACGCTGAAGAACGTCGTCCTCGTCCTCACCCACCTGGACGGCACGCGCGAGATCGTGGTCGTCGGGCTCCCCGGTGACCGCGACGTCGACCTGAAGCGCGCCGAGGTGGCGTTCGCCCCGGCCGAGGTCGAAGCCGCAGGCGACGACGACTTCAAGAAGCACAAGGGCCTGGTGAAGGGCTACATCGGCCCGCAGGTCCTCGGCGCCGACAGTGCCACGGGCATCCGGTACTTCGTCGATCCGCGCGTGGTCGACGGCACGGCCTGGGTCACCGGCGCCAACGAGCGCGGCGTGCACGTCTCGGGCCTGGTCGCCGGCCGTGACTTCGTGGCCGACGGTGTCGCCGAGGTCTCCGACGTCCGCGCGGGGGACCCGTCGCCCGACGGCTCGGGTCCGCTCGAGACCGCCCGCGGCATGGAGATCGGGCACGTCTTCCAGCTCGGCCGCAAGTACGCCGAGGCCCTTGGGCTCAAGGTGCAGGACGAGAACGGCAAGCTCGCGACCGTCACGATGGGCTCGTACGGCATCGGCGTGACGCGCATCCTGGCGATCCTGGCCGAGGCGCACAACGACGACAAGGGCCTGGCCTGGCCGAAGAACGTCGCGCCGTTCGACGTGCACATCGTCGCGACCGGCCGTGACCAGGTCGCCTACGAGCTCGCGACGTCGATCGTCGCCGAGCTCGAGGGCGAGCGGTTCGACGTGCTCTACGACGACCGTCCCAAGGTGTCGCCCGGCGTGAAGCTCCGCGACGCCGAGCTGCTCGGCATGCCGATCGTGGTCGTCGCCGGCCGCGGCGCCGCTGACGGCATCGTCGAGTTGTGGAACCGGGCCAGCGGCGAACGCCGCGACGTGCCGGTCGCCGAGCTGCTCGACGCGGTCCGCGCGATCTAGACGCCACGAGGAGACGGACGGGAGGCCCGGTGCCAGCTGGCACCGGGCCTCCCGGCCGTCTCGGCTCGGGTCCGCGAGCCGCAGTGCGGTACGCTTGTGGCCGACTTCTGCGACGGTTCCATCCGCAGGAGCGACTCATCTGAATACGGAGGCACCTCGGTGAAGATCGATCTCGCAGTCCTGCGACTCATGGAGCGCGAGCGGGAGATCCCGTTCGACGAACTGGTCCAGATCATCGAATCTGCCATCCTGACCGCCTACCAGAAGCACGCCGAAGAGAACGGCGAGCCGGCCCACGCGCAGTCGCGCGTCGAGCTCGACCGCAAGTCCGGCGAGGTCAGTGTCTACGTCCCCGAGCTCGACGACGAGGGCACCGTCATCGGCGAAGCCGTCGACCAGCCGAGCGACTTCGGTCGCATCGCGGCCTTCGCGGCGAAGCAGGTCATCAACCAGCGCCTCCGCGACATCGGTGACGACAAGATCCTCGGCGAGTTCCGCGGCAAGGAGGGCGACATCGTCGCCGGTGTGGTCCAGCAGGGCCCGAACCCGCGCATGGTGATGGTCGACCTCGGCACGGTCGAGGCGATCCTGCCGCCCGAAGAGCAGGTGCCGGGCGAGTCCTACGCGCACGGGTCGCGCATCCGCGTGTACGTGACGAGCGTCGCCCGCGGCAACAAGGGTCCGCAGATCACGGTGTCGCGCACCCACCCGGGCCTGGTCCGGAAGCTCTTCGCCCTCGAGGTGCCGGAGATCGCCTCGGGCGTCGTGGAGATCACGTCGCTCGCGCGCGAAGCCGGCCACCGCACGAAGATCGCGGTCAAGGCGAACGAGCCCGGCGTCAACGCGAAGGGTGCTTGCATCGGCGAGCTCGGTGCGCGCGTGCGTGCCGTCACCAACGAGCTGGGTGCCGAGAAGGTCGACATCGTGGACTGGTCCCCGGACCTGTCGGCGTTCGTCGCGAGCGCCCTGTCGCCGGCCAAGGTGACCAGCGCCTTCGTGCTCGACGCGTCGACCAAGGCCGTCCGCGCACTCGTGCCGGACTACCAGCTGTCGCTCGCGATCGGCAAGGAAGGGCAGAACGCCCGCCTGGCCGCCAAACTCACCGGGGCCCGGATCGACATCCAGCCGGACTCCATCCTGGACGGCGACGACTAGGCGATTTCGCCGCCGGCGTGCCCAGAAGGGCGCGCCGGATCGCGGACGTCCGAGGCAAGGAGTAGAGTGGTTCCCGTCAGAACGTGCATCGGCAGTCGTCGTCGCGCTTCCCGATCCTCACTCCTCCGAGTCGTCGCCCTGAGCGATGGCCGCGTCGTGGCGGATCCGAAGGCAGTCATGCCGGGCCGGGGAGCATGGCTCACACCGACCGTCGATGCCTACGATCTGGCCGTCAAGCGCAGGGCTTTCCGCCGTGCGCTCCGGTTGGATCGCGATCCCGACACGTCCGCGGTGCTCGACCACATCGTCGGCCTCTCACGAGCGTCGACCGAGCGCCCGGACATGACAGAACAGGCTGAACGGCTTATGGACAACTGATGAGCGGCTCGAAATGAGACCCGTCATCCATTGAGTCCTGCCCTTTACGGGGTGGGACCCGTGAAGGAGAACAGTGGCTAAACCACGCGTACACGAGATCGCAAGCGAACTCGGCGTCGACAGCAAGACCGCACTCGAGAAGCTCAAGGAGCTCGGCGAGTTCGTCCGGGGTGCCAGCTCGAGCATCGAGCCCCCCGTTGCCCGGAAGCTCCGTGCCGCCCTGCAGGCGGACGGTGTCCCGGCATCCAAGCCCGCAGCCTCGGCCCCCGCGCCGAGCACGCCGGCCAAGAGCAGCACACCCGCGTCCGGCGCGCCGAAGCCCGGTGGCCCGCGCCCCGGCCCGGCCCGTCCGGCACCCGCACCGGAGCCCGAGGTCCAGGCAGTACCTGCTGCCGAGGACGTCCCGACCCCGGCCGCACCGAAGTCCGTCGCCCAGCGACAGGCCGAGGCCGAGGCCGCACAGAAGGCCCGTGCCGAGAAGGCCGCCGCCGAGCAGCAGGCTGCCACGCAGCCGGCCGACTCGACCGGTGACGAGCCGAAGACCGACGCGGTGAAGCCCGGCTCCAGTGCCAAGCCCGCCGCTGCCGGTCCGAAGCCCGGTGGCCCGAAGCCCGGCGCACGTCCGGGCAACAACCCCTACGCGTCGAACCAGGGCATGGGCTCGCGCCCGCCGCGCCCCGGCAACAACCCCTTCGCCTCGAACCAGGGCATGGGCCAGCGCCCCGCCGCTGGTGCCGGTGGAGCGGGCATCCCGCGTCCGCAGCCCCCGCGTCCCGGCGTCCCGCGTCCGGGTGCACCGCGTCCGGGTGGACCCGGTCAGGCGAACCGTCCCAACGGCTTCGGGCAGCGCCCGGGCCAGGGTGGCGGTCGTGGCGGCCCCGGTGGCGCCCGTCCGGGTGCCGGCGGCGGTGCCGGTGGCGGCTTCCCGCGTCCGGCCTTCAGCGGCCCGCGTCCCGCCGGTGGCGGTGGCCGTGGTCGTGGCCCCGGTGGTGGTACCGCCGGTGCGTTCGGTCGCGGTGGCGGCAAGAGCCGTGCCCGCAAGTCGAAGCGGACGAAGCGCGCCGAGTACGAGATGCGTCAGGCCCCGTCGCTCGGCGGTGTGCAGGTCCCTCGTGGCGACGGCAACACGGTCGTCCGACTCCGTCGCGGTGCGAGCATCTCGGACTTCGCGGACAAGATCGACGCCATGCCCGGCAACCTGGTCACGGTGCTGTTCCACCTCGGTGAGATGGCGACCGCGACCGAGTCGCTGGACGAGGCGACGTTCGAGGTCCTCGGTGACGAGCTGGGCTACAAGATCCAGATCGTCTCGCCCGAGGACGAGGACAAGGAGCTCCTCGAGGGCTTCGACATCGACATCGATGCCGAGTACGCCGACGAGGACGACTCCGTCCTGCAGGTCCGTCCCCCCGTCGTGACCGTCATGGGTCACGTCGACCACGGTAAGACGCGACTGCTCGACGCGATCCGGAACTCCAAGGTCGTCGAGGGTGAAGCCGGTGGCATCACCCAGCACATCGGTGCGTACCAGATCGTCACCGAGCACGAGGGCATCGAGCGTCCGATCACGTTCATCGACACCCCGGGTCACGAGGCCTTCACGGCCATGCGAGCTCGTGGTGCGCAGGTCACCGACATCGCGATCCTCGTGGTCGCGGCGGACGACGGCATCATGCCCCAGACGATCGAGGCGCTGAACCACGCGCAGTCGGCCAACGTGCCGATCGTGGTCGCGGTGAACAAGATCGACAAGGAAGGCGCGAACCCGGCCAAGGTCCGCCAGCAGCTCACCGAGTACAACCTGGTGGCGGAGGAGTACGGCGGAGACGTCATGTTCGTCGACGTCTCGGCTCGGCAGAACATCGGCATCCAGGACCTCCTGGACGCCGTGCTGCTCACCGCTGACGCCGGGCTCGACCTGCGTGCGAACCCCGACAAGGACGCCCGCGGTGTCGCGATCGAAGCACGGCTCGACAAGGGCCGTGGTGCGGTGGCGACCGTCCTCATCCAGTCCGGAACGCTGCACGTCGGCGACGCGATCGTGGCGGGCACGGCCTACGGCCGCGTCCGTGCGATGACCGACGAGAACGGTGTCGCGGTCAAGGCCGCCACGCCGAGCCGCCCGGTCCAGGTGCAGGGTCTGTCCTCGGTGCCCCGCGCCGGTGACACCTTCCTCGTCACCGAAGAGGACCGCACGGCACGTCAGATCGCCGAGAAGCGTGAAGCCGCCGAGCGCAACGCCCAGCTGGCCAAGGCCCGCAAGCGCATCTCGCTCGAGGACTTCACCCGTGCACTCGAAGAGGGCAAGGTCGACTCGCTCAACCTCATCATCAAGGGTGACGTCTCCGGTGCCGTCGAGGCACTCGAGCAGTCGCTCCTGGACATCGAGGTCGACGACAGCGTCCAGCTCCGCATCCTCCACCGCGGTGTCGGTGCGATCACGGAGTCGGACATCGACCTCGCCACGATCGACAACGCCATCGTGGTCGGCTTCAACGTCCGTCCGGACGTCAAGGCCCGCGAGCGTGCGGCGCGCGAAGGCATCGACGTGCGCTTCTACTCGGTCATCTACAACGCACTCGACGACATCGAGCAGTCCCTCAAGGGCATGCTCAAGCCCGAGTACGAAGAGGTCCAGTCCGGTGTCGCCGAGATCCGCGAGGTCTTCAGCTCCTCGAAGTTCGGCAACATCGCGGGTGTCATCGTCCGCTCCGGCACGATCACGCGCAACGCCAAGGCGCGCGTCATCCGTGACGGTGTGGTCCTGGCCGACGGACTGGCGATCGAGTCGCTCCGTCGCTTCAAGGACGACGTCACCGAGGTCCGCACGGACTTCGAGGCCGGTATCGGTCTCGGCAAGTTCAACGATCTCCAGATCGGTGACGAGATCGAGACCACCGAGCTCGTCGAGAAGCCGCGCGACTGATCGTGTGACTACCCTGGGCCCCGGCCTCCCTTCGCGGGAGGTCGGGGCCCGACCCCTTTCCACGCAGAACCACCGGCGGGAAACGTCCCGCCACTGCCTCAGGAGGCACCCATGGCCGATCCGCAGCGCGCACGCAAGATGGCGGACCGCATCAAGGAAGTCGTCGCACGCCGTCTCGACAAGGGTCTGCGCGACCCGCGTCTCGGGTTCGTGACGATCACCGACGTCCGCGTGACCGGAGACCTGCAGCACGCATCGGTCTTCTACACCGTGTACGGCACCGACGAGGAGCGCGCCGACTCCGCCGCGGCACTCAAGGCCGCGACCGGCATGCTCCGCTCCGAGGTCGGCAAGAACATCACGGCGCGGCTCACCCCGTCGCTCGAGTTCATCGCCGACGCACTGCCGGAGACCTCGGCGCACATGGAGGACCTGCTCGTGCAGGCCCAGGTGCGTGACGAGCAGGTGCGCGCCGCGTCGGTCGGTGCGACGTTCGCCGGCGACGCCGACCCGTACAAGCACGACGAGGACGAGGACGACGAGTCCGACGACGAGCAGGACGTGGCGCGGGCGTAGCCCGACGAACGTCCGAGCGCCCCGCTGCATCGTGTGCAGCGGGGCGTTCGCGCGTCAGGCGTCAGGCGTCCGGCAGCCGGTACCCGGTCGCGTCGTCGCCGACCGCCAGCCCGTCGCGCAGCAGCGACGCGAGCGCTCGGTCCCGCTGCTCGGCGTCCGGCCAGACCGGTTCGATCTCCGACCGGGCAACCGGCACGTCGCTCGCGCGCAGCTCGGCCATGATCAGCCCGCGCACCTGCCGGTCGCTGCCGGCGAACTTCGCCTGCTTCGGGGCGCGCGGCCCGTCGTGTTCGGGGTACCCGGCCGCACGCCAGGCGCAGCGGTCCGCGATCGGGCACGCGTCGCACGCGGGGGAGCGAGCGACGCACACGAGCGCTCCGAGCTCCATCACCGCCGCGTTCGTCGCGGCGGCGTCGTCGCGGTCCGCTGGCAGCACGGACTCCATCAGGGGTAGGTCGTCCTTGGCCTTCGCCGGCCCGGGCTCGCCCTGGCCCAGGAGCGCGCGCTTCAGGACCCGTCGCACGTTGACGTCGACGACGGGGTGCCGGTCGCCGTACGCGAACACGGCGACGGCCCGTGCCGTGTAGTCGCCGATCCCCGGCAGCGCGAGCAGCGCTTCGACGTCCCGAGGGACGACGTTGCCGTGCTCGGTCGCGATCACCGTGGCCGCCGCGTGCAGCGCGAGCGCGCGTCTCGGGTAGCCGAGCCGGTCCCAGGCACGCACCGCGTCCGCCGGGGGCGACGCCGCGAGGTCCGCAGGCGTCGGCCACCGGGTGAGCCACGCCTCCAGTCGAGGGACCACGCGCGCGACCTGCGTCTGCTGCAGCATGATCTCGCTGACCAGGGTGCCCCACGCGGGGAAGCCGGGGCGACGCCACGGCAGGTCCCGGGCCTCCTGTCGGAACCAGGTGGTCAACGGGGTCGCGATGTCGGGGACGCTCGCGTTCTCCACATCCGGCCGGGAGGCCCTGCTCGCGTTCACCACGACAGCCTACGGTGGACGCATGGCACGCTGGGCACCCGAAGAGACCGACACGATGGCCGCGATCGCTGCTGAGGTGATCGCGCAGGTCGGCACGAACCGAACCGTGATCGGCATCGACGGGCAGGACGGCACCGATCTCGAACACGTCGCCGCCACGCTGGTGGCCGGCTTCGAGCAGCACGGGGTGTCCGCGATGGCCGCGACGGCGCCGTCCAACGACCCCGACACGCTGCGCGACGAGGTGGTCACCCCGTTCCGCACCACCGGCGCCGGTGACGGCGTGCTGGTCGTGCACGGGCACGGGCTGCTGGCCCCGGGTGTCCGCGGGCTCTGGCGCTGGTCGCTGTGGGTCGAGCAGGAAGCCGGCCGGCTCGAGCGTCGGGCGGACGTCAAGATCGCCGCCTCCGCCGTCCTCGACGTCACCGATCCCGAGCACCCTCGTCGCGAGTGGAACGACGCCTGCTGACCGGCGCTGGTAATCTCCTCTGGTGCTCGAAACCGTGCCGGACGGCATCCTCCTCGTCGACAAACCGCAGGGGATCTCCAGCCACCGCGTCGTGTCGATCGCCCGTCGCCGCCTCGGTCTGAAGAAGGTCGGCCACGCGGGGACCCTCGACCCGATGGCGACCGGGCTGCTGCTCCTGGGGATCGGGCACTCCACCCGGTTGCTCACCCACCTGGTGGGCCTCGGCAAGACCTACACCGCCACCATCCGGCTCGGCGTGTCCACGGACTCCGACGACGCCGACGGCACCCCGACCGCCGCGACCGGCGTCGCCGCAGCGGACGTCTCGGACGAGTCCGTCGAACGCGCTGTCGGCCTGCAGCGCGGCCGGATCGACCAGGTCCCGTCCACCGTCAGCGCGATCAAGGTCGACGGGCGCCGCGCGTACGACCTGGCGCGCAAGGGCGAGACCGTCGAGCTGAAGTCCCGCACGGTCACCGTCTCGCGGTTCGACGTCACCGGCCGGAACGACCGCACCGTCACGGTCGACGGTGCCGAGGTGGCGGTCGTCGACCTCGACGTCGTCGTGACCTGCTCGTCCGGCACCTACGTCCGCGCCCTCGCACGCGACGTCGGCGCCACCCTCGGCACCGGTGCGCACCTCACCGCGCTCCGCCGCACCCAGGTCGGCCCGTTCGACGTCGCCGACGCGATCGACCTCGAGGACGACGCCGTCGACGTCCGCGCGGCGCTCGCTCGTCCGGCCGACGTGGCACGCCGGTTGTTCTCGTCGGTGTCGCTCGACGCGTCCGCGGCGAAGGACCTGACCGACGGCAAGCGCGTCGCAGCCGACCACCCTGACTCGGACGAGCCGGTCGCTGCCGTGGCCGTCGACGACGACCGCCTCGTCGGACTGGTCTCGGTCCGGCGCGGACTGCTCCGGGTCATCACGAACTTCCCGGCGCCGGCTGCTCCGGCGTCGCAGAACGGGGCGCACGCGTGATCGAGTGGTTCATGTGGGTCCAGCTCGTCGTCGCGGTCCTGGCCGGGCTGTTCGCCGTCGTGGTCGGGTTCATCGGCTGGAAGCCCAACGACTACACGGTGGGGTCCCTCGCGCTCATCGAGGTCCTGCTCCTGGTGCAGGGCGTCATCTCGATCGTGCTGCCCGCGACGGGCAGCCCACCGGACGGCAACGCCCTCGAGTTCGGGGTCTACGCCGTGTCGGTGCTCCTGGTGCCGCCGGCGACCATCGTCTGGGCCCTCGTGGACCGCACGAAGTGGAGCACCGTCGTCCTCGGCGCCGGCGCCTTCACCGTCGCGGTCATGATCTACCGGATGTACCAGATCTGGTTCGCCCTGAACTGACGCCGAGCGTCATGGCGGTCCGCGCACGTCGGTAGAATCGGTGCAATGGCGACCAGATCCTCACTCGCGACCGGCATCGGCCGCGTCCTCATCGCCGTGTACGGCATCCTCGCCCTGGCGGCGACGGGCCGGAGCGTCGTCCAGATCATCGAGAAGTTCTCGTTCGCGCCGTTCGCGTACACGGTGAGCGCCATCGCCGCCGTCGTGTACATCGTGGCGATGATCGCCCTGATCGTGCCCGGGCGCTTCTGGTACCGCGTCGCGTGCGTCACGATCGTGTTCGAGATGACCGGCGTCCTCGTCATCGGCACGCTCTCGCTGTTCGACCGGCAGCTCTTCCCCGACGACACGATCTGGTCGTACTACGGCATGGGCTACGCCTTCGCGCCGCTGGTGCTGCCGATCGCCGGACTCTGGTGGCTCCGCAAGCACCACCGCACCGCGACGGTCGAACCGGTGCCCGCATCGACCACCGCCCCCGTGGGCGAGTAGGAGCAGCCGTGCAGTTCTACGACGACATCGCCGACGTGGCCGAGGGCTTCGGTCCGAGCGCCGTCACGATCGGCAAGTTCGACGGCGTGCACGTCGGACACCGCGCGGTGATCGCGCACCTGGAGCGCGCCGCCCACGAACAGGGCCTGGTCGCCACCGTGGTGACGTTCGACCGGCACCCCCTCAACGTCATCGACCCGCAGCACGTCCCGCCGGCACTCACGAGCACCGCGCAGCGGCGCGAGCTCCTCGACGACGCCGGGGTCGACGCCACCCTGCTGCTGCGCTTCGACGAGGAACTGCAGTCGAAGTCGCCCGAGGCGTTCGTGTCCGAGATCCTCGTCGACACCCTGCACGCCCGACTCGTCTTCGTCGGTAGCGACTTCCGCTTCGGGGCGAAGGGTGCCGGCGACGTCGCGCTGCTCCGCACCCTGGGGGAGCAGCACGGCTTCACGGTCGAGCTCATCGACGACGTCGACCTGGTGGACGACGTCCGCCCCGACGGCGAACGACGCGTCTCGTCGACCTGGATCCGCGAACTGCTCGGCGACGGGCGGGTGGCCGAGGCCGCCCGGCTGCTCGGGCGTGAGCACGCGGTCCGCAGCACGGTCGTGCACGGCAACCAGCGCGGGCGCGCCATGGGGTACCCGACAGCGAACCTCGACCCGGCGTTCGAGGGGTTCGCGCCGGCCGACGGTGTGTACGCCGCCCGGGTGCTGCACGACGGCACGGTGTACCCGGCGGCGGTCTCGGTCGGCAACAACCCGACGTTCGAAGGCGTGCCCGCCAAGCAGATCGAGGCGCACCTGCTCGACGTCGACCTCGACCTGTACGGCGACCGCATCTCGGTGCTGTTCGTCTCGTACGTCCGCGGCATGGTGAAGTTCGACTCGATGGACGAGCTCGCCACGCAGATGCGGCAGGACGACCTCGACATCCGGTTGCTGCTGGGCCTGCCCACGCCGGTCTGAACGGCGGAGCCACACCGGACGCCAGCAGACGGCGCCACACGACGCCACACGACGACGCCCCCGTGACCGATCGGTCACGGGGGCGTCGTCGTGTGGCGTGACTAGCTGCCGAGGGCGTCGAGCCAGATCTTGCGGGCGTCGAGCGCTTCCTGGGCGTCCTTGATCTTGCGGGCGTCGCCGGAGGCCTGCGCGTCGGCGAGCTCGGACTCGAGCTTGCCGATGGCGTCCTCGAGCTGGCTCGCGAGTCCGGTCTGCCGGGCCTTGCGCTCCGGGTTGGACTCCTTCCAGTGCGCGTCTTCGAGGCCACGCACGTGGTCCTCGATCGCACGCAGGCGGTCCTCGATGCGACGGACGTCCCCGCGGGGCACCTTGCCGACCTCGTCCCAGCGGCGCTGGATGCCGGTCAGGGTCTTGCGCGCCGCCACCCGGTCGGTCGCCTTGAGGAGCGGCTCGGCCTCGGTGAGCAGGGCCTGCTTGGCCTCGAGGTTGCCGGAGAACTCTTCGTCCTCCGCTGCGCTCTCGGCGTGGCGCTGCTCGAACAGCACGTCACCGGCGGCCTTGAACCGCGCCCAGAGGGCGTCGTCGTGGCGCTTGCCGGCGCGCCCGGCGTTCTTCCAGTCGTCGAGGAGCTGGCGGTAGTCCGGGATCGCGTCGGACCCGCGTGAGGCAAGCGCCTCGGCCTGCGACACGAGCTCCTGCTTGCGGGTGCGGGCGTCGCGGTGCTGCGCGTCCAGCTCCGAGTAGAACGCGCGACGGTGCTGGTCGACGGTGGAGCGCGCTGCGCGGAACCGCTTCCAGAGCTCGTTGGCCTCGTTCTTGGGGATGCGTGGGCCGTCGTGCTGGTGCTGCTGCCAGCGGGCGAACACGTCGTCGAGCTGCGCCGTGATCTGCTTCCACTGCGCACGTGCCGGGTCGACCGCCGCGAGTGCCTCGGCCTCTTCGACCAGGGCCGCACGGTGCGCGAGGGCGTCGTTCAGCGCCTGCTGCGCCTGCTCTGCCTGCTCCTTGGTGAGCGAGCCGAGCTGCTCGGTGAGTGCGCCCACTCGGGTCTCGAGCGACTTGATGTCACCGACCACGCGGGCTTCGGCCACCAGGGTCGTCAGGTGCTCGACCGTCCGGGCGACGTCGTTCGCCGACGCACCACGCTGGACGCGCTGCTCGGCGATCTTCACCTGCCCCTCGAGGTCGGCGTACTTCCGCGCGAAGTAGGCGAGGGCTTCTTCGGGGGTGGCGTCCGGGTACTCACCGACAGCACGTTCGGTCTCTTCGTACCGGACGTACACGGTCCCGTTCTCGTCGACCCGCCCCCAGGTCGTTGCTTCGTCAGATCCCACAGGTCTCGCCTCGATCGTGGTCGTGCATCGCCGACGTCACCGTCGGCACGGTCAGGTCGTCAGCCTATTGCACGGACGGGCTCCGCGGCCCGCCGGACGCAACGGCTTGTGGACTACTTCTCCTGGGCGATGGTCGCGGCGGTGATCGTCGTCGCCACCTTCGGCTCACCGGTGCCGTCCTGGCCGGGCGACGAGATGCCCTTCGCGGCGATCTTCGACTCGAGTTCGGACAGGCCGCTCGTGACCTTCCCGACGACCGTGTAGCCGCCCGTGGAGCCGTCGAGGGTGGTGTCGCCGTAGACGATGAAGAACTGGGTCGACTGCGAGTACGGCGACGTCGATCGCGCGATCGCGATGGTGCCCTCGTCGTAGACCCCGTCGCTCGGGACGTTCTCGAGCGGGCCGTACTCGAACCCTGCGTCGCCCGTGCCGTCGCCGTTCGCCGAACCGCACTGCAGGAACTTCAGCCCGTCGCTGTCGGCCAGCCGGTGGCAGGTGGTGCCGTTGTAGAACTGCTCCTTGATCAACGAGATCTCGACGCTCGCGGCCTGCGGGGCCTTCGCGCCGTCCAGTTCGATGCCGAGGTCGATCGACTTGTTGAGCGTCAGCGAGCCCGTCCAGGTCGCGCCCTTGGCGATCTCCTTGCTCGGCACGTCGCCCGTGTTCGCCGCCGTGGCGCTGGCCGAGGGCGTCGGTGTGGCGGTGGCGCTCGCGCTGGCGTCCGCCGACCCGTTCCCCTGCGAGCCCGCGAAGGCGAGTTGTGACCCGGTGGCCAGGGCGGCGACCAGCACGAGGGCACCGGCGCCGACCAGGTTGTCGCGCACCCGTCGGCGGCGCTGCCGGTCGTGGAGTCCCTGGCGGGCCTGGTAGAGACGGAGGCGCTCGCGCGCCTCGCGGTTGTCGCGCGCTGGGTTCTTCGGTGCCACGGTGCTGTTCTGCCCTCTCGTCGCAGTGTGGAACGAGCGTATCCGAGTCGTCACCATCAACGGCCTGGGAGGCGCGGGGCTGTCAGTGGGTCGGCCTACGATTGGTGCATGGCAGCGGACCGTTCGAGCATGCGTGCGCCCACGACGGGCGGTCGCGCCGGTCTCGCGCAGGGCTCCGTCCCGCTCGCGGTGCGGATGCGCCCGACCAGCCTCGACGAGGTCGCCGGCCAGCAGCACCTGCTCGGCCGCGGGTCACCGCTCGTGCAGCTCGCCACCGGCACCCGCGACAACCCGGGCGGTGTGTCGGTCATCCTCTGGGGTCCTCCCGGCACCGGCAAGACGACGTTGGCGCAGGCCATTGCGCGACAGTCCGGACGCGAGTTCGTCGAGCTCTCCGCGGTGACCGCCGGCGTCAAGGACGTGCGCGAGGTCATGGAGAAGGCCCTCACCCACCGCGATCTCTACGGGTCCACGACGGTGCTGTTCCTCGACGAGATCCACCGGTTCAGCAAGGCCCAGCAGGACGCCCTGCTGCCCGGTGTCGAGAACGGGTGGGTGATCCTCATCGCGGCCACCACCGAGAACCCGTCGTTCTCGGTCATCTCCCCGCTGCTGTCCCGGTCCCTGCTCCTGACGCTCAAGCCGCTCACCGACGCCGACCTCGGAATGCTCGTCGACCGTGCGGTGGAGGACCCCCGCGGCCTCGGTGGCGCGGTCGTCCTCGGTGACGAGGCACGTGGGGCCATCGTCCGGTTGGCCTCCGGTGACGCCCGACGTGCCCTCACGGCGCTCGAAGCTGCTGCTGCCTCGGCTGCCGCGGCCCAGGACGACGACGACGACACCGTGCCGGTGGTCGACGCGGACACCGTCGCCGCGGCCGTCGACCGTGCACTGCTGCGGTACGACCGGCAGGGCGACGAGCACTACGACGTCATCAGCGCCTTCATCAAGTCGGTGCGGGGGAGCGACGTCGACGCCGCGCTGCACTACCTCGCGCGGATGATCGAGGCGGGCGAGGACTCCCGGTTCATCGCGCGCCGGATCATCATCTCGGCGTCCGAGGACATCGGCATGGCGGACCCGCAGGCGCTGCCCATCGCCGTCGCGGCGGCCCAGGCCGTGCAGCTCATCGGCATGCCCGAGGGCCGCATCCCCCTGGCCGAGGCCGTCGTGTACCTGGCGACCGCACCGAAGTCGAACGCCGCCTACAACGGTGTGAACGCGGCGATGGCGGACGTCAAGGCCGGGCGGATGGGCACCGTGCCGATGCACCTGCGCGACGCGCACTACGCCGGGGCGAAGCGACTCGGCCACGGCAAGGGCTACGTCTACTCGCACGACGCCGAGCACGGTGTCGCCGAGCAGCAGTACCTGCCCGATGCGCTCGAGGGCACCGAGTACTACACCCCGACGGCGAACGGCTACGAGCGCGAGGTCGGTCCGCGGCTCGAACGACTCCGGAAGATCACCCGCGGGCAGTAGGAAGGCACGTCGAGTTCCTGCTAGCATTGCCGGGCCTACGTCCTGGTCCTCGAGCACGGCTGCGTTGAGGACAGAGTGCCACTCCGGTGGTACGGGGGCAGAGGTTCGGACTGTAGCCGTCCGATCCCACAGGCTCATCCCTCTGGATCCCGTCGTCGGGGCCGCGGGCACTCGCGTGCCCGGCCTCCGGTGAGTATTCAGTTCGAACAGAGAAAAGGACCCTGTGTCTACCAAGTCACGTACCCGCAGCAAGACCCGCCTGTCGCGCGCACTCGGCATCCCGCTGACGCCGAAGGCGGCCCGTTACCTCGAGAAGCGCCCCTACGGCCCCGGTGAGCACGGCCGTACGCGCCGTCGTGCGGACAGCGACTACGCCGTCCGCCTCCGTGAGAAGCAGCGTCTGCGCGCCCAGTACGGCATCCGCGAGAAGCAGCTCCGCATCGTCTTCGAAGAGGCCCGCAAGACGAAGGGCCTGACCGGTGAGAACCTGGTCGAGCTCCTCGAGCAGCGCCTCGACGCCCTCGTGGTCCGTGCCGGCTTCGCCCGCACCACCGCGCAGGCCCGTCAGCTGATCGTGCACCGTCACCTGCTGGTCGACGGCAAGCTCGTGGACCGCCCCTCCTTCCGCGTCAAGGAGGGCCAGCTGATCCACGTCAAGCCGAAGTCCGAGTCGATGGAGCCCTTCCAGGTCGCCGCTGCCGGTGGCCACCAGGAAGTGCTGCCGAAGGTCCCGGGTTACCTCGAGGTCGAGATCGACAAGCTCCAGGCCCGCCTCGTGCGTCGCCCGAAGCGCGCCGAGGTCCCCGTGACCTGTGAAGTGCAGCTCGTCGTCGAGTACTACGCAGCTCGCTGATCCACTGATCACCCCCGAACGGCGGGTCGTCCTCTCGAGGACGGCCCGCCGTTCGGCGTTCCGGCCCCGAAGTGCCCGGCGGCTAAGCTTGTCCGGGCATGCACCGCCAGGGTGCACAGAGGGAGAGGCACCGTGAAGCAGCTGTTCTTCGTCGCGGTCGGCGTCGTCATCGGGTTCGCCGTGGCGCACCAGGTCGCCAGGACCCCCGGAGGCGCACGGCTCTTCGCCGTCGTCGACGCGAGCACGAAGGCCTTCACGGGCGCGGTCGCCGACGGGTACCGGTCCCGCGGGGCCGAGCTCCGCACCGACGTCTGAGACGTCGAGCTCCACCGCGGTCCGGCCGCACCGCCGTCCGCCTCCACCTCCCACCCCCGACCTGAACCCAGGAAGCACCATGCAGACCGCAGAGATCCGCCGCCGTTGGCTCCAGTACTTCGGTGACCGCGGCCACACCGTCGTCCCGTCCGCGTCCCTCGTCTCCGACGACCCGTCGCTCCTCTTCACGGTCGCCGGCATGGTGCCGTTCATCCCGTACCTGACCGGGCTCGTCCCCGCGCCGTACCCCCGTGCCACGAGCGTGCAGAAGTGCATCCGCACGAACGACATCGAAGAGGTCGGCAAGACCCCTCGCCACGGCACGTTCTTCCAGATGAACGGCAACTTCTCGTTCGGCGACTACTTCAAGGAGCAGGCGATCCAGTTCGCCTGGGAGTTCCTGACCAACCCGGAGTCCGACGGCGGGCTCGGCTTCTCGCCCGACGACCTCTGGGTGACGGTCTACGAGGACGACGACGAGGCGATCGCGTTCTGGAAGCAGCACTCCTCCCTGCCCGAGGAGCGCATCCAGCGGCTCGGCAAGGACACGAACTACTGGTCCACCGGCCAGCCCGGACCGGCCGGTCCCTGTTCCGAGATCTTCTTCGACCGCGGGCCCGAGTACGGCATCGACGGCGGCCCGGCCACCGACGACGACCGGTACGTCGAGATCTGGAACCTCGTGTTCATGCAGTACCAGATCGCGGACGTCCGCTCGAAGTACGACTTCGAGATCACCGGCGAGCTGCCGAACAAGAACATCGACACCGGCATGGGGCTCGAGCGCGTCGCCTTCATCAAGCAGGGCGTCGACAACATGTACGAGATCGACCAGGTCCGCCCCGTCCTCGACCGCGCATCCGAGATCTCCGGCCGCCGCTACGGCGCCGTGCACGAGGACGACGTCCGCATGCGGGTCATCGCGGACCACGTGCGCTCCGCGCTCATGCTCATCGCCGACGGTGTGAGCCCGTCGAACGAAGGCCGCGGGTACATCCTGCGTCGGCTGCTGCGTCGCACGGTCCGTGCGATGCGCCTGCTCGGGGTCGAGACCGCGACGTTCCCGGAGCTGTTCCCGGCGTCCCGCGACGCGATGCGCGACGCCTACCCCGAGGTCGCCTCCGACTACGACCGCATCGCGCGGATCGCCTACGCGGAAGAGGAGACGTTCCTCCGCACGCTCGCGCAGGGCACGACGATCCTCGACGTCGCCGTCGAGCGCGCGAAGCAGGACGGTGCGCCGTCCATCGGCGGGGACACCGCGTTCCTGCTGCACGACACCTTCGGGTTCCCGATCGACCTGACGATGGAGATGGCCGAAGAGGCCGGGGTCCACGTCGACCGGACCGCGTTCGAGACCCTGATGTCCGAGCAGCGTGCTCGGGCGAAGGCCGACGCGAAGAGCAAGAAGACCGCGATCGCCGACCTGAGCGTGTACAGCGCGTTCCGGGCGAAGGGCGAGACGGTCTTCCTCGGCTACGACGCGCTCGAGGCCGAGACGAACGTGCTCGGCATCATCGTCGGCGGCGTCAGCGTCGACCGGGCCGTGGCGGGCGACATCGCCGAGGTCATCCTCGGCGAGACGTCGCTGTACGCCGAGTCAGGTGGCCAGGACGCCGACCAGGGATCGATCGTCGGCAACGGCTTCGACCTTGAGGTCCTCGACGTCCAGCGTCCCGTCGCCGGCCTCTGGAGCCACACCGTCCAGGTCCGCTCCGGCGAGGTCGGCGTGGGCGACGCGGCGAGCACCGTGGTCGACGCCGAGTACCGCCGCGGCGCCACGCAGGCGCACTCCGCGACGCACCTGGTGAACGCCGCGCTCCGCGACATCCTCGGCCCCGAGGCGCTGCAGGCGGGCTCGTACAACAAGTCCGGCTACATGCGCCTCGACTTCTCGTGGTCGCAGCCGATCTCGCTCGCGACCCGTTCCGAGATCGAGGAGGTCGTCAACACCGCGATCCGCACCGACCTCGAGGTCTCGACCCGCATCATGCCGATCGACGAGGCCAAGGCGCTCGGTGCGCAGGCGCTCTTCGGCGAGAAGTACAGCGCCGAGGTCCGCATGGTCGACATCGGCGGTCCGTGGTCACGCGAGCTCTGCGGTGGGACGCACGTCGCGTCGAGCGCCCAGATCGGACTCGTCAACCTGGTGGGGGAGTCGAGCGTCGGGTCGACCAACCGTCGTGTCGAAGCGCTCGTCGGGCTCGAGGGCTTCCGTGACCTCGCGGTCGAGCGGACGATCGTCTCGCAGCTCTCCAGCGCGCTGAAGGCGCCCCGTGCCGACCTGCCGACGCGTGTGCAGTCGCTCATGGAGGACCTCCGCACCGCGCAGAAGCGGATCGCCGAGTTCGAGTCGGCGAACCTGCAGCAGCGGGTCCCGTCGATCGCCCGGACCGCGACGACCGTCGGCTCGACCACCGTCGTGGCCGAGACCGTCGACGGCCTGCAGTCCGGCGACGACCTGCGCTCGCTGGCGACCGGGGTCCGCGCACAGCTCGGTGACGGCGCTGCCGTCGTGGTGCTCGGTGCCGTGGTGAGCGGGAAGCCGATCGTGATCGTCGCGACCAACGACGCGGCGCGCTCCGCGGGTGTCCAGGCTGGTCCGCTCGCCAAGGAGGCCGCCGGTGTGCTCGGTGGCGGCGGCGGCGGCAAGCCGGACCTGGCCCAGGGCGGCGGCACCGACCCGGCGGCGCTCCCGGCTGCGCTCCGCGCCGTGACCGCTCGGATCGCGGGCTGACCGTGGCGATCCGGTCCGGGCGGCGGCTCGGCGTGGACGTCGGCCGTGCCCGGATCGGGATCGCCGTGTGCGACCGCGACGGGTTGCTGGCGACGCCGGTCGAGACCGTGCGCCGCGACGACTCGACCGACCTGCGTCGGATCCTCGAGATCGCGGACGAGTACGACGTGCTCGAGCTCGTCGTCGGACTGCCCCTGTCGATGTCCGGCGGCGACACCCCGTCGACGGACGACGCCCGGGCGTTCGCGGCCCGGATCGCCGAGCGCCGCCCGGTCCGGCTGGTCGACGAACGGCTGTCCACGGTGACCGCGCAACGCGGACTGCACCAGGCCGGCAAGAACACCAAGAAGTCGCGGTCCGTGATCGACCAAGCGGCCGCTGTTATCATTCTGCAACACGCGCTCGACCACGAACGCAGTGCCGGTGCCCCTCCGGGCACCACGCTTCCCTGACAGGGCGATCCACCGCGACCCGGCTGCCCTTCCGTCACCCGAGGACGACGGTGCCCAGGCGGAGTTCCCGACCGAGAGACCGAGAACCGTTGGCAGACGATCTGGACTGGAACGCGATCATCGCGCCCGGCAACGAAGCCGAGCGGCGGAAGACCACTTCCGACCGCGCAGCAGGTACCGATGACCGTGACGACTCCGCGCGGGTGACCCCGCGGCCGGAGCGTCCGATGTCCCGTCGCGAGGCTCGGGCGCTCGAAGCGGAACGCGACTCGACCGCTCCGCGCGAGCAGCCGGAGCCGGAGCCCGTGCGACCGCAGCAGGCGGCCCCGGAACTCCATCCCGAGGTCGCCGCGCTGCTGACCGGCGAGGTGCCCTCGGCGCCCGCCGCCGGCGGAGCCGGGTCCGACGCGCCCGACGGTACCGACGACGCCGGACGCACCGGTGGCGGTGGAGCCGCGGGAGGCGGCGGACGTGGTGGCCGTGGCGGACGCGGGGGAGCCTCCAGGCCGCCGCGCGAACCGCGCCCGAAGCGCCGTCGCGGGCCGCTCATCGCCGGCATCGTGATCGTCGCCGTGGTCCTCGCCGGCGGGGTGAGCGCGTACGCGTTCGCCGCCCCGAAGATCCAGCAGATCGTCGCCGCGGTCAGCGGCTCGCAGGAGCCGGACGACTACACGGGCACCGGCAAGGCCAAGGTGACCATCACCATCAAGCAGGGCGACATCGGCGAGAACGTCGCTGCGACGCTGCAGCGCAGCGGCGTCGTGAAGGACTCGAAGGTCTTCTACAAGCTGCTGCTGGCGTCACCCGACGTGCAGTTCCAGCCGGGTTCGTACTCGCTGAAGAAGCAGATGAGCTCGAAGTCGGCGCTGGCCGCGCTGCAGGACGAGAAGAACCGCGTCCAGGCCTCGATCGTGATCCCCGAGGGCACCGCGTTGGCCGACATCGAGGCCGGCATGGTCTCGAAGGCCGGACTGACCAAGGCCGAGGTGGACGCGGCAGCGAAGGACCTGTCCGCCTACGACCTGCCGTCCGGCGTCACCACGCTCGAGGGCTGGCTGTTCCCCGCGACGTACCCGATCAATCCGGGGTGGACGGCGGAGCAGTACTTCAAGTCGATGGTCGACACGATGAAGGAGCGCCTGTCCGCAGCGGGTGTCGCCGAGGCCGATCAGGAGCACGTCATCGTGTTCGCGTCGCTCGTGCAGAAGGAAGCAGGCCTCGCCGCCGACTACCCGAAGGTCGCGCGGGTGTTCCAGAACCGGCTCGACCAGGGCATGCGCCTGCAGTCCGACGCCACCGTGGCCTACGGCACGGGCAACACCCACACCGTGACGACGACCGACGCCGAGCGTGCCGACGAGTCGAACGCGTACAACACGTACGTGCACGAGGGGCTGCCGCCGGCACCGATCTCGAACCCCGGGGACATCGCGATCAAGGCCGTGACGAACGAGGCCCCGGGCAACTGGCTGTACTTCGTGACGGTGAACCTGGAGACCGGCGAGACGGTGTTCTCGAACACCTACGACGAGCACCTCGTCGCGGTGAAGCAGTTCCAGGCGTGGCTCCGGGCGCACCCCGACTACCAGTAGGGCGGCGACGTCGCACGGCGGTGCGCTGTGGGAGGATTGCTCCATGCTTCGTTGGTTGACTGCTGGTGAGTCCCACGGACCCGAACTGATCGCGATGCTCGAGGGCCTGCCCGCGGGTGTCCCGGTGTCGTTCGAGTCCATCCGTACCGATCTCGCGCGCCGCAAGCTCGGCTACGGCCGTGGCTCGCGCATGAAGTTCGAACAGGACGAGCTGCACGTGTCCGGCGGTGTCCGGCACGGGTTCTCGCTCGGCAGCCCGATCGCGATCCGGATCGGCAACACCGAGTGGCCGAAGTGGGTCGAGGTCATGAACCCCGAGCCGGTCGAGTCCACCGAGATGTCGCGTGGCCGCAGCGCCCCGCTGACCCGCCCCCGTCCGGGCCACGCCGACCTGGTCGGCATGCAGAAGTACGGCTTCGACGAGGCTCGCCCGATCCTTGAGCGCGCGAGTGCCCGTGAGACCGCGGCCCGCGTCGCGCTCGGGGCCGTCGCGAAGTCCTTCCTCGCCGAACTCGGCATGCGGTCGGTCGCGCACACCCTGCAGGTCGGCTCGGTCCGCGTGCCGGACGGCACCGATCTCCCGCTGCCCGACGACGTCGACCGTCTCGACGACGACCAGTTGCGCTGCTTCGACGCCGACACCTCGGCGCGTATGGTGACCGAGGTCGAGGCCGCGAAGAAGGACGGTGACACCCTGGGCGGCGTCGTCGAGGTGCTGTTCTACGGTGTCCCGCCGGGTCTCGGTTCGCACGTGCAGTGGGACCGTCGGCTCGACGCCCGTCTGGCCGCGGCGATCATGGGCATCCAGGCGATCAAGGGCGTCGAGGTCGGCGACGGCTTCGCGACCGCTGGCCGTCGCGGCTCCGCGGCCCACGACGAGCTCTACCGCGAGGACGGCGAGATCTACCGGACGAGCGACCGCGCCGGCGGCACCGAGGGCGGCATGTCCACGGGCACCGTCCTGCGCGTCCGTGCCGGCATGAAGCCGATCGCGACCGTGCCGCACGCGCTGCACACCGTCGACGTCGTCTCGGGCGAGGACGCCTCGGCGCACCACCAGCGGTCCGACGTCTGCGCGGTCCCGGCCGCCGGGGTCGTGGCCGAGGCGATGGTGGCGCTCGTGCTCGCCGACGCCGTGCTCGAGAAGTTCGGCGGCGACAACGTCGTCGAGACCAAGCGCAACCTCGACGCCTACCTCGCGTCGATCCCGGAGACGCTCCGCACCCGTCGGACGGAGCCGGCGGCACCGGCCGACGCGTCGTGAGCACGAACGGCGGCGGCGCCGCGCCCGGTGGCGTCCCGTCCGGCGGCGGCGCCTCGTCCGGCGGCGGCGCCTCGTCCGGTGGCGCCGCACGAGGTCCGGCTGCGCCCGTCGTGGTGATCGGCCCGATGGGCGCCGGCAAGTCCAGCGTCGGCAAGCGCGTCGCGAAGGCGCTGGGCGTGCCGTTCACCGACACCGACCGGGTCATCGTGCGCGAGCACGGCCCCATCCCCGGCATCTTCTCCGACCGCGGTGAGCCAGCCTTCCGTGCCCTCGAGGCCGACGCCGTCCGGACCGCCCTCGGTACCGGGGGCGTCATCGCCGTCGGCGGTGGAGCGGTGACGCACGCCGCCACCCGCGCGGCACTGTCCGGCGCCCGCATCGTCCTGCTCACCGTCTCGCCCGAGGCCGTCGCCGAGCGGATCGCCGGCTCGGACCGGCCCCTGCTCGCGAACGGCGGCATCGACGCCTGGCAGACGATCATGGACGAGCGTGCGGCGACCTACGCCGAGCTCGCGCACGTCGTCGTCGACACCTCGCGCCGTCCGATGTCCCGGGTGGTCGACGAGGTCGTGACCTGGCTGCGGAGCGACAGCAGTGCCAGCGGCGACAGCAGCGCCAGCAGCGCCAGCGGCGACAGCAGCGCCAGCCGACGCGACGACACCAGCACCACCACCGAAGGAGCACCGTGACCGACCCGATCCTGCCCGCAGGCACCACCGAGATCCGCGTCGGCGGTGACGACGGCTACGTGGTGGCGGTCGGCTCGGGCCTGCTCGGCTCGCTTCCCGCGATCCTCGGCCCCCGCGTCGCCAAGATCCTCATCGTGCACGCCCCGACCCTCGGTGCGCGGGCGAACGACCTGCGTGACCTGCTCGTCGACGCCGGCCTCGAAGCCCTCATCGCCGAGGTGCCGGACGCCGAGGCCGCCAAGCGCATCGAGGTCGCGTCGTTCTGCTGGCAGATCATGGGCCAGTCCGACTTCACCCGCACCGACGCCGTCATCGGCCTCGGCGGCGGTGCCGTCACCGACCTGGCGGGCTTCGTCGCGGCGACGTGGCTGCGCGGGGTGCCGTACGTGTCGGTGCCGACGAGCGTGCTCGGCATGGTGGACGCCAGCGTGGGCGGGAAGACCGGCATCAACACGAACGAGGGCAAGAACCTCGTCGGTTCCTTCTCCGCGCCCCGCGCGGTGGTCGCGGACCTCGACCTCGTCCGCACCCTGCCGCGCAACGAGATCCTCACCGGCTTCGCCGAGATCGTGAAGGCCGGGTTCATCGCCGTGCCGGAGATCCTGGACATCATCGAGGCCGACGTCGCCCGCGTCACCGACCCGACGTCGCCGGAGTTCCGCCGCGTGGTCGAACTCGCCATCGCCCTGAAGGCCGAGGTCGTGTCCGACGACTTCACCGAGCAAGGACGACGCGAGATCCTGAACTACGGGCACACGCTCGGGCACGCCATCGAGCACGCGGAGCGGTACCAGTGGCGGCACGGTGCTGCGGTGTCGGTCGGCATGGTGTTCGCCGCCGAGCTCGCACGCCTGACGGGCCACCTCAACGACGCGACCGTGGACCGGCACCGGGCGATCCTGGACTCCCTGGACCTTCCGACGTCGTACGGGATCGGCCGGTGGCAGGGCCTCCTCGCCGCGATGCGTCGCGACAAGAAGGCCCGTGCCGGCATGCTCCGGTTCATCATCCTCGACGGTGTCGGCAAGCCGGTGATCCTCGAGGGCCCCGAGGACCACCTGCTGTTCACCGCCTACCAAGAGGTCGGCGTCTAGTACTTCTGCACGCCCAGGTGGTCGCGCAGGTGCGGTCCGGTGTACTCGGTGCGGTGCAGTCCGCGGCGCTGCAGCTCCGGCACGACCTTCTGGGTGAAGTCCTCGACCCCGGCCGGGAAGTGCGTCGGCACCGCCAGGAACCCGTCGCACGCCCCGGCCTCGGACCACGCCTGCATGGTGTCGGCGATCGTCGACGGCGACCCGATCATCTTCCGGTAGCTGCCCTCGGCGAAGTACCGGGCGGTCTCGATGACGGACAGTCCCTGTTGCCGTGACACCGCCATGATCGCTGCACGGTGTGACTTGCCGGCGTTCGACTCGGGCAGATCCGGCACGGGCGCGTCGAGGTCGAACTGCCGGAAGTCGACGCCACCGGCGAGGGGCTTCAGGTTGCTCAGTGCCAGGTCGTCCGGGATCAACGCCATCATCCGGTCGGCGAGGTCGCGTGCGTCGTGGTCGGTGTCGCCGACGATCGGGGTCATGCCGACGAGCACCTTGACGTGGTCGGGGTCGCGGCCGAACCGTTCGGCGCGCGCTCGGATGTCGTCGCGGAACGCACGGCTCTCGTCCGGGTCGGACTGCAGGGTGAAGACGACGTCGGCGGTGCGCGCCGCGAGAGCGCGGCCCGGCTCCGACGCACCCGCCTGGAACACGACGGGCCGGCCCTGCGGACTCCGACCCGTCGTCAGCGGTCCTCGCACGCGGAAGTGCTCGCCGTCGTGCTGCAGGAACCGCATCTTCTCGATGTCGAAGTAGGTGCCGGATTCCTTGTCGCGCACGATCGCATCCGGGTCCCACGAGTCCCAGAGCCCGGTGACGACGTCGACGAACTCGCTCGCCCGCTCGTACCGCGCCGCGTGCTGCACGTGGGCGTCGAGTCCGAAGTTCTGGGCTTCGTCCTCGTTGAAGGACGTCACGAGGTTCCACCCCGCGCGGCCCTTGCTGATGTGGTCGAGGGTCGAGAACCGCCGAGCGAGGTTGTAGGGGTCGTTGAAGGTCGTGGTCGACGTCGCCGCGAGACCCAGGTGCGTGGTCCGCATCGCCAGGGCGGGCAGGAGCATCGTCGGGTCGAAGTGGATCGAGCGGGGGTTCGCGGCACCGTAGGTGTCGCCGGCCAGGATGTCGTTGCTGCGCCGGACTGCGGCCTGGTCCTCGAAGAACAGGGCGTCGAGCTTCGCCGCCTCGGCGAGTTCAGCGGCGCGGACGTAGTGGTCGATGCCGAGGTCGAGCTCGGGGACGGCGTCCGGCAGGCGCCAGGCGCCGAGGTGGTAGCCGGGGAACAGGAACACTGCGAGGTGGATCGTGGTCACGGGGGGTCCTCTCGGAGGGGACGGTGCAGCAGGTGGGTGGGTGCGTCCGGCGGACGGCCGGGAGGCACGGAGCAGGGTGCCCAGATCGGCGCGGCTCGGCGAGGCGGCGCGCTCCAGGGCACGTGGACCGCCCGGCGGATCGGCGCGCGGCGGTCAGACGAACGGTCGGTCGGTCGGACGGACGGACGGACGTCAGTGTCCGTGCGCGATGGCGCCGCGGGGCCAGCAGCGGGACGCGGCGGTCGCGTGGTGTGCCGTCATCGTCGCCCCCTGTCGCCCGTGCTCGTGTCGCGTTCTCTCACCGGTTCGAGCCGGTGGTGGACGACGCTACGGGCGCGGTGTTTCGGCATCGTTTCGATCGGGAAACACCGTCGAAACGATGCGCCGTTAGCGTCGCCGCATGTCTGCAGCAGCCCTCGCCCCGTTCCCGACCGAGCTCCGTGTCGGCGTCCCCGACTGGCTCCGCGACGCGCAGGCCGCTGCTCCGGAACACCTCGGCACCCGTGCGGAGCGGTTCGCGCTCGTGAACGCCCTCGCCGAACGGAACGTCGAGGAGGGTACCGGCGGTCCGTTCGCGGCGGCCGTCGTCGACGAGGACACGGGCGCGGTCGTCGCCCTCGGGGTGAACCTCGTGCTGCACACCAACCTGTCGTCGATGCACGCCGAGGTCGTCACCCTCGGACTCGCACAGGCTCGGACGGGGGCCTGGAACCTCGGCCGTGACGTCGGCCACCGGCGTGTGCTCGTGGTGAACGCCCAACCGTGCGTGATGTGCCTCGGCGCCCTGCTGTGGTCGGGGGTCTCCGCGCTGGAGTTCGCCGCCGACGGCGCCACGGTCGAGCGGATCACCGGCTTCGACGAGGGACCGGTGCCGGGGGACTGGCGCGAGCAGCTCGTTGCTCGGGGGATCGACGTGCACCAGGAGCACGGCACCGGTGCCGAGACGGCGCTCGAGCGCTACCGCGATCTGGTCGAGTCCGGCGCCACCGCGCGCTACAACGGCAGCGGTGCCTGACCCGGCGTCAGCGCAACACCCGCCGCGTCCGTCGCCACCACCACTTGACGTGCATCGACACGGTGGTGACGCCTGTCCGTTCGGCCTCAGCCATCTCAGCGACCGTCGCGCCTTCCAACCACGCCGCGAGCTCGGCGTCGTCGTCGTCCGTTCCGTCGACCTTGAACGACGGCCGGTCGGGGAGCGGTGCGAACAGGTGCATCATGGTTCCTTCTCGTCAGGGGGCAACGGTGGATGTCGACGGAGTGCCCGCAGAGCGAGGTTCTTGTCGGCTTTCGACGCCCACCGTACGGTCATCATGCGCTCGAGCACAGTCCTCGAAATGTCGTGTTCCGCCGACGTCTCCTTGGGGCGCATCGCCCACGTCAACCGCTTCCACGCCTGGTCGCGGTCAGCGGAGCGACGGCTCTGGAACGCCCCGAACCAGCTGACTACCGCCGCCACGATCGCCGCGCCGGCGGCGATGCACGCCGCGACC
This sequence comes from Curtobacterium sp. VKM Ac-2884, assembly GCF_015350945.1. Taxonomy (NCBI): domain Bacteria; kingdom Bacillati; phylum Actinomycetota; class Actinomycetes; order Micrococcales; family Microbacteriaceae; genus Curtobacterium; species Curtobacterium sp. VKM Ac-2884. The sequence goes on along the minus strand of NZ_JADKSA010000003.1, from coordinate 420,511 downwards.
AGTGCTGTCTCCATGGGGCAAGCCTGCGGCAGTGGGCGCGACCCGACGCGACACGCGAGCCGACCTGTGGATGCCGGACCGCGCCTCCCGGCCGGTGCACGACAACCGGCGCACCCTGCGGACCCAGCAGCGGGGAGCAGACTGACGACGTGCCCAACCCACCCCGACTGAGCGACCTGTCCGGATCGCAGGAGGCCGACGCCGGCACCCTCCGGTCCCGTGGCCGCCGGTTCACCGAACTGCTGTCGATCGCGAGACGCCACCGCCTCGTCCCGTTCCGTCGCCTCGACTTCTCGCACGACCCGGCCACCTCCGACCTGCGCCGCAGCCAGGCCGAGCACCTGCGTCGTGCGCTGGAAGAGGCCGGCGGCGGGTTCGTGAAGATGGGCCAGCTGCTCTCCACGCGTGACGACCTGCTGCCGGAGGAGTGGACCGAGGGACTCGCCCACCTGCAGCGCAACGTCACCGCTGCCCCCGCCGACCAGGTGCTCGCCCTGCTCGAACAGGAACTCGGCGCACCGGTCGACCAGGTCTTCGCCTCCTTCGACCCGGTGCCCGTCGCCGCGGCCTCGATCGCCCAGGTCCACCGCGCCCGCCTGCCCGACGGCACCGCGGTCGCGGTCAAGGTGCAGCGTCCCGGAATCGACGCCGCCGTCCGCCGTGACGTCGACATCGCGCTCCGCGTCGTCCGCTTCATGGCGCGCTGGTCGACCGAGGCCCGGCAGGTCGGCGTGCAGGACGTGGCCGCGCAGTACGCCGACGACCTGGTCCGCCAGGTCGACTTCGTCTCGGAGCTGCGGAACCTCACCGCCCTGCGTGCCGCACAGGCCCGCAGTGCCCGTCCGGACGAGGTCCGGTTCCCGGACCCGTACCCGGACCTGTCCGGGCGCCGCGTGCTCGTGATGGAGTTCCTGGAGGGCGACACGCTCAGCGCGATCCGCGCCGAGCGTGCGGACCGCGACCTCGACGGCCCGATGCGCGCGATCCTCCGCGCGTTCCTGCGCCAGGTCGTCTTCGACGGTCTGTACCACGCAGACCTGCACCCCGGGAACGTCCTGGTGCTGCCCGACGGGCGGCCCGCGTTGATCGACTTCGGATCGGTCGGGAGGCTCGACCCGACCCTCCGGGACACGGTCCAGGACCTGCTGGTCGCCTACCTGCAGGACGACACCTCGCGGATCGCCGATGCGGTCCTGCGGATGGCCCCGGTGCGCGACGCGCACGACGAGCCCGACTTCCGTCGGGACATCGCGCGCTTCGTCGCGGACGAGCTCGGACCGGGCGCGCGCATCGGCGTCGAGACGGTCGACGACGCCGTCGAGGTGTTCGGGCGGTACCGGCTCAAGGCGCCGCCGGACTTCGTCGCGGCCGCGCGGGCGCTGGCGATCTTCGAGGGCACGCTCCGGACGCTCGCGCCCTCGTTCGACCTGCTCGAGGAGTCCCGCGGGCTCGCCCGTGAGCAGATCACCGACCAACTCCGCCCCGGCAAGCTGCGGGACCTGGCGGCGAAGGAGCTGATCGGCGTCGTCTCCGCGGCCCGACGGCTGCCGCGCCGGGTCGACCGGATCGGCGAGGCGATCGAGACGGGCAAGTTCACCGTCAACATCCGGCTCTTCGCGGACCGACGCGACCGCGAACTCGTGTCCGGCATGATCCGGCGCATCCTGCTCGTGCTGCTCGGCGCCGGTGCCGGCATCCTGGCGATCGTCTACCTGGCGCTGCCCGCCCGACCGGACGCGGCGATCTCGACCGCGGTGGCCGGGGCCCTCCTCGGGGGAGCGGCCGTGGTGCTGCTCGGCTGGGCGGCGATCGACTCCTGGCGCGCCCGGCGGCGGCGCTGATGGCGACGGGCGGGCGTCCGCTACACTCGTCCGGGGCCCAGCGCGGCCCGAAGACCTTTCACAACACGACCGAACGGGACACCGAAGACTCATGGCCAGTACCACTGACATCAAGAACGGCGCCGTTCTCATCATCGACGGCCAGCTGTGGTCGGTCGTGGAGTTCCAGCACGTCAAGCCCGGCAAGGGTGGCGCGTTCGTCCGCACCAAGCTGAAGAACGTCGTCTCCGGCAAGGTCGTCGACCGCACCTTCAACGCCGGTGCGAAGATCGACACCGCCGTGGTCGACCGCCGCGACTACCAGTTCCTCTACGAGGACGGCGACTCGTACGTGTTCATGGACACCGACACCTACGACCAGATCCCGGTCTCGGCGACGGTCGTCGGCGACGCGAAGAACTACCTGCTCGAGTCCGCGATGGTCACCATCGCGATGAACGAGGGCAACCCGCTCTACGTCGAGCTCCCGACGTCGATCGTGACCGAGGTCGAGACCGAGCCGGGTCTGCAGGGCGACCGCTCCTCCGGTGGCACCAAGGACGCGACCATCATCGCGACCGGCCACCGCATCCAGGTCCCGCTGTACCTCGAGAGCGGCACCACGGTGAAGATCGACACGCGCGACGGCAGCTTCCTCGGCCGCGTCAACTCCTAGGCGACGCTGTATGAGTGCTCGTTCGAAGGCTCGTAAGCGCGCCCTCGACATGCTGTACGTGGCCGAGGTGCGTGAGCTCCCGATCGCGGACGTCCTGGCCACCGAGACCGTCCGTCACCTGGACCAGCCCGAGCGCGCCTCGAGCTGGGACTACGCGCGGCAGATCGTGACGGGCGTCGACGAGGCCCGTCACGAGATCGACTCCGTCATCATCGACCACGCCCAGGGGTGGTCGATCGCCCGGATGCCGGTCCTCGATCGCTGCATCCTGCGGATGGCCGTCTGGGAGCTCCGGTTCAACCCGGAGGTGCCCGACGCCGTCGCGATCGCCGAGGCCGTCGAGCTCGCCCAGTCGCTCTCGACCGAGGACTCCGCGGGCTTCGTGAACGGTGTCCTCGGAGCCGTCGCCGGCGGTCGTGCACCGTCCGGTCGGACGGTCGCAGGGGACCAGGAGTCCCGCTAGGCTTGTGCACGTCAGCATCCTTTAATGCCGTCCAGTGAGGCGGGGAAGGGGGTCGACGTGGGTACCAGAACGGTCCTGCAGCAACCCGACATCACGCGCGCTCTGACGCGCATCGCACACGAGATCCTCGAGGCCAACCACGGCGGCTCGGACCTCGTCCTCCTGGGCATCCCGACCCGGGGCGCCGTGCTCGCCGAACGGCTGGGCCGCGTCCTGGCGGACATCGAGCCCGAGTGGCAGTCCGCGCGGGCGGGCATCGGGTCCGAACGGGTCGGCACGCTCGACGTGACCATGCACCGGGACGACCTCGGGCACGGCATCGGTCGTGCCCCGCACCGCACGGTGATCCCCGCCGGCGGCATCGACGGCAAGGTCGTCGTGCTCGTCGACGATGTCCTGTACTCCGGTCGCACGGTCCGGGCAGCGCTCGACGCCCTGCAGGGGATCGGCCGGCCTCGCGCCGTCCGGCTCGCCGTGCTCGTCGACCGCGGCCACCGCGAGCTGCCGATCCGCGCGGACCACGTGGGCAAGAACCTGCCGACCGCCTCGGACGAGCGGGTCACCCTGCACCTGTCCGAGACCGACGGCGACGACACCGTGTTCATCGAGCAGGGGGTGGCGTGATGCGGCACCTGCTCTCCACCGCCGACCTGTCGCGCGACCAGGCCGTGCACATCCTCGACGTCGCCGAGGAGATGGCCGAGGTCAACACGCGCGAGGTCCGGAAGCTCCCGGCGCTGCGCGGCAAGACGGTCGTGAACCTGTTCTTCGAGGACTCGACACGCACGCGCATCTCGTTCGAGGCCGCGGCGAAGCGCCTGTCGGCCGACGTCATCAACTTCGCGGCCAAGGGCTCGAGCGTCTCCAAGGGTGAGTCCCTCAAGGACACCGTGCAGACCCTCGGCGCGATGGGCATCGACGGCATCGTCATGCGGCACGGCTCGTCCGGTGCGCCGCGCGTGCTGGCCGACGCCGACTGGATCGACGTCCCCGTGGTGAACGCCGGCGACGGCACGCACGAGCACCCGACGCAGGCGCTGCTCGACGCCTTCACCATGCGCCGTCGCCTGCACGGTGCCGGGTCGCGTGGACAGGGCCTCGACGGCGTCCGGGTCCTGATCGTCGGCGACGTGCTGCACAGCCGCGTCGCCCGGTCGAACGCGTGGCTGCTCCGGACCCTCGGCGCGAGCGTGACCTTCGCCGCACCGCCGACGCTCCTCCCCGCCACCACGACCCCGTTCGGGGCCGCGGTGCACCACGACCTCGACGCCGCCCTGGCCGAGGACCCGGATGTCGTCATGACGCTCCGGATCCAGCAGGAGCGGATGGACGACGCGTTCTTCCCGAACCCGCGCGAGTACACGCGGCACTGGGGCCTGACGGCTGCGCGGTTCGCCCGACTGTCCGAGCGCACGCTGATCATGCACCCCGGTCCGATGAACCGCGGGCTGGAGATCGCCGGCGTCGCGGCCGACGACCCCCGTTCCACCGTGGTCGAGCAGGTTGAGAACGGCGTCTCGGTCCGCATGGCGGTCCTCTACCTGGCCCTGACCGGCACCGAATCGAAGGAGTCCGCAGCATGACCGCTCACCTGATCCGCGGCGCGCAGCTGGTCGACGGCTCGCGCGCCGACATCCGTCTGCAGGACGGCCGCATCACGGCGATCGGGAACGGTGTGGACGCGGGCGGCGCCACGGTCGTGGACGCCGACGGGCTCATCGCCCTGCCGGGCCTCGTCGACCTGCACACCCACCTGCGCGAGCCCGGTCACGAGGAATCCGAGACGGTCCTCACCGGCTCCCGCGCCGCGGCGGCCGGAGGCTTCACGGCCGTCAACGCGATGGCGAACTCGAGCCCGGTCGCCGACACCGCCGGGGTGGTCGAGCAGGTGCAGGCACTCGGCGACGACGCCGGCTACGTCACGGTCCGCCCGATCGGCGCGGTGTCGCAGGGGCTGCAGGGCACGCACCTGTCCGAGATCGGCGCCATGGCGACGAGCAGGGCGAAGGTCCGGGTCTTCTCGGACGACGGCTCGTGCGTGGCCGACCCGCTCCTCATGCGCCGCGCACTCGAGTACATCAAGGGCTTCGGCGGCGTGCTCGCGCAGCACGCGCAGGAACCCCGACTCACCATCGGCGCGCAGATGAACGAGGGCCGCCTGTCGTCGGAGCTCGGGCTGGCGGGCTGGCCGGCCGTGGCGGAAGAGGCGATCATCGCCCGCGACGTCCTGCTCGCCGACCACGTGGGCGCGCGGCTGCACGTCTGTCACGTGTCGACCGCCGGCAGCGTCGAGGTGATCCGCTGGGCCAAGTCCCGCGGCATCGACGTCACCGCCGAGGTCACCCCGCACCACCTCGTGCTCACCGAGGACCGCATCGCCGGGCACGACGGCGCCCCCGGGTACGACGCCCGCTACAAGGTGAACCCGCCGCTCCGGGCCCAGGAGGACGTCGACGCCCTGCGCGCCGCCCTGGCCGACGGCACCATCGACATCGTCGCGACCGACCACGCACCGCACACCGCCGAGGCGAAGTGCTGCGAGTGGCCGGCGGCGGCGAACGGCATGGTCGGCCTCGAGTCGGCGCTGAGCGTCGTGCAGTCCGCCGTCGTCGCGTCGGGGCAGCTCGACTGGGCCGACGTCGCCCGGGTCCTGTCCGAGGCGCCCGCGCGCATCGGCCAGGTCGAGGGCCACGGTCAGCGCATCGCCGAGGGCGCGCCCGCCGAGATCACGCTCTACGACCCGACGGCCAGCCGCGAGTTCGCGGTCGCCGACCTCGCCGGGCAGTCGCAGAACTCGCCGTACCTCGGCATGACGCTGCCCGGCCGGGTCGTCGCTACGTTCCACCTGGGCGCGCCGACGGTGCTCGACGGCCGTCTCGTCGACGCCGACACCGTCGCCGCGCACGCCGCGGCACTCCGGACGGGGGTGCGCGCATGAGCGGCGACGCCGCACGCTGGTTGCTCGGCGGGGTGATCCTGCTCGCGGTGGCCGCGCTGTTCGTCGCCATGGCGCGCACCTGGCGGACGCGGACCAGGAAGCAGGCGGAATCCGTGCCTCCCGTCCCCGTCCCGACCACGATCGGACCGATGGTCGGGTCCTGGGACGGTTTCTCCGTCGCGACGACCCGTGCCGACCAGCCGCTGGAACGCATCACCGCCGGCGGGCTCGGGTTCCGGGGCCGCGGGGGCGTGCGCGTCCACGCGACCGGTGTGGTCCTGCGGCTCGCCGGCGCAGACGACCGCTGGGTCGAACGTGCTGCGGTCCGCGGTGCCGACCGCTCGACGTGGGCGATCGACCGGGTGGTCGAGCCCGGGGGACTGGTCCGTCTGCGATGGACGGCGACCGGCGCCGCAGGTGCGACGGACCTCGACACGTACTTCCGGTTCCCGGAGGACGACGCAGCCGCGCTGCTCGCCCTGCAGGGACTGACCGAGACCGGGCCGCAGGCGACTGCGGCCGATGCCCCGCGAACCGCGGGCGAAGGGAAGAAAGCATGACACGCGAACGGGCCGTCCTGGTCCTCGAAGACGGCACCCGGTACGACGGCTGGGCCTACGGCGCCCGCGGGCGCACGCTCGGCGAGGTGGTCTTCGCGACCGGCATGACCGGCTACCAGGAGACGCTGACCGATCCGTCCTACGCCGGCCAGATCGTGGTGCAGACCGCGCCGCACATCGGCAACACCGGTGTCAACGACGAGGACCCCGAGTCCCGTCGCATCTGGGTCGCCGGGTACGTGGTGCGCGACCCCAGCCGCGTGGTCTCGAACCACCGCGCGAACGCGTCGCTCGACGACCACCTGGTGCGCGACGGCATCGTCGGGATCTCCGGTGTCGACACCCGTGCCCTCACGCGACGGATCCGCGACGCCGGCGCCATGAAGGGCGGCGTCTTCAGCGGTGCCGACGCGACGCTGTCGGAGTCGGAGCAGCTGGACGCCGTCCGGTCGCAGGCCACGATGGCGGGCGCGAGCTTCTCGGCGATCGTGTCCACCCCGGAGACCTACGTGGTGCCGGCCGAGGGCGAGCAGATCGGCCGGCTGGCCGTGCTCGACCTGGGCGTGAAGGCATCGACCACCCGCTACCTCGCCCAGCGCGGCTTCGAGGTGCACGTCGTGCCGCAGGACATCTCCGCTGCGGCGCTCGAGGAGCTCGCACCGGACGCCCTGTTCTACTCGAACGGCCCCGGGGACCCCGCGGCGTCGGACGCCCAGGTCGAACTGCTGCAGGGCAGCCTGCGGACCGGTCGCCCGTTCTTCGGCATCTGCTTCGGCAACCAGCTGCTCGGCCGCGCGCTCGGCTTCGGCACCTACAAGCTGCCCTTCGGGCACCGCGGCATCAACCAGCCGGTGCTCGACACCACCACGGGCAAGGTCGAGATCACGAGCCAGAACCACGGCTTCGCGGTCGACGCCCCGCTGGGGCAGGTCCTCGAGTCGCCGGCCGGGTTCGGCCGCGTCGAGGTCTCGCACTACTCGCTGAACGACGACGTGGTCGAGGGCCTGCGGGCGCTCGACGTGCCCGCGTTCAGCGTGCAGTACCACCCCGAGGCCGCCGCTGGTCCGCACGACAGCATGTACCTCTTCGACCGGTTCGCGGACCTGGTGCGCGCGCGACGTGACGGGGAGCCGCTCGACGCGGCCACCGCCGACGCGACCACTCCCGCAGCAGACATCACCAAGGAAGCGAACTGATGCCCAAGCGCGCAGACATCAACTCCGTCCTCGTCATCGGTTCCGGCCCGATCGTCATCGGTCAGGCCGCCGAGTTCGACTACTCGGGCACCCAGGCGTGCCGCGTCCTCCGTGCCGAGGGCGTCCGGGTCATCCTCGTCAACCCGAACCCGGCGACGATCATGACCGACCCCGACTTCGCCGACGCGACCTACATCGAGCCGATCACGAACGCGTGCCTCGAGGAGATCATCCGCATCGAGAAGCCGGACGCCGTCCTGCCGACGCTGGGCGGCCAGACCGCCCTGAACGCGGCGATCGCGCTCGACGAGGCCGGCATCCTCGAGAAGCACGGCGTCGAGCTCATCGGCGCCAAGGTGGACGCCATCCAGCGCGGCGAGGACCGCCAGCTCTTCAAGGAGCTCGTGCTCGAGTCCGGCGCCGACGTGGCCCGGAGCCACATCGCCCACACGCTGGAAGAGGCGAAGGAGTTCGCGAAGGACCTCGGCTACCCGCTCGTCGTCCGCCCGTCCTTCACCATGGGTGGTCTCGGTTCGGGCTTCGCGTACGACGAAGCCGAGCTCGTCCGCTTCGTCGGCGACGGGCTGCAGTCCAGCCCGACGACCGAGGTCCTGCTCGAGGAATCGATCCTCGGCTGGAAGGAGTACGAGCTCGAGCTGATGCGCGACAACTACGACAACACCGTCGTCATCTGCTCGATCGAGAACGTCGACCCGGTCGGCGTGCACACCGGCGACTCGATCACCGTCGCACCGGCGCTCACGCTCACGGACCGCGAGTACCAGAACATGCGCAACATCGGCATCGACATCATCCGCCGCGTCGGTGTCGACACCGGTGGTTGCAACATCCAGTTCGCCGTCGACCCGTCGAACGGCCGCCTGATCGTCATCGAGATGAACCCGCGCGTCTCCCGTTCGTCGGCCCTGGCGTCGAAGGCCACGGGCTTCCCGATCGCGAAGATCGCCGCGAAGCTCGCCATCGGGTACCGCCTGGACGAGATCCAGAACGACATCACGAAGGTCACCCCGGCCAGCTTCGAGCCGACGCTCGACTACGTCGTCGTGAAGACCCCGCGTTTCGCGTTCGAGAAGTTCCCCGCGGCGGACGCCACGCTCACCACGACGATGAAGAGCGTCGGCGAGGCGATGGCCATCGGCCGCAACTACGCGACGGCGCTGCAGAAGTCGCTGCGCTCGCTCGAGAAGCGCGGCTCGAGCTTCCACTGGGACACCCCGGCGGCGGAGCTCGACAAGGACGCCCTGCTCGCGAAGTCGTCCGTCCCGACCGACGGCCGGATCGTCACGGTGCAGCAGGCCCTGGTCGCCGGCGCCACTGCCGACGAGGTCTTCGACGCCACGAAGATCGACCCCTGGTTCATCGACCAGATCGTGCTCATCAACGAGGTCGCAGCCGAGGTCGCGGCCGCCGACGAGCTCGACGCGGACACCATCCGGTGGGCCAAGGAACACGGCTTCAGCGACACCCAGATCGCGGCGCTGCGCAGCACCCCGGAGCACCCGGTCAGCGAGCAGCAGGTCCGCGACGACCGGCATGCCCTCGGCATCCGGCCCGTGTTCAAGACCGTCGACACCTGCGCCGGCGAGTTCCCCGCCCTGACGCCGTACCACTACTCGTCGTACGACGCCGAGACCGAGGTGGTCGCGAGCGACCGCAAGAAGGTCGTCATCCTCGGCTCCGGCCCGAACCGCATCGGCCAGGGCGTCGAGTTCGACTACTCCTGCGTGCACGCGTCCTTCGCGCTGAGCGACGCCGGGTTCGAGACGATCATGATCAACTGCAACCCCGAGACGGTCTCCACCGACTACGACACCTCAGACCGCCTGTACTTCGAGCCGCTCACGGCCGAGGACGTCCTCGAGGTCATCGAGGCCGAGGCGGCGTCGGGCGAGCTCGTCGGCGTCGTCGTGCAGCTCGGCGGGCAGACCGCCCTGGGCCTGGCGAAGCCGCTCGAGGCGGCGGGGATCCCGATCCTCGGCACGAGCCCGACGGCGATCGACTCCGCCGAGGAGCGCGGCCAGTTCTCCGCCATCCTCGACGCCGCTGGACTGCTCGCGCCGCGCAACGGCACCGCCCACGACCTGGCGAGCGCGACCGCCGTGGCCGAGGAGATCGGCTACCCGGTGCTCGTCCGCCCGTCCTTCGTGCTCGGCGGCCGCGGCATGGAGATCCTGTACGACTCCCCGTCGCTCGCCGACTACTTCGACCGGATGGCCGACCAGGCGATCATCGGCCCGGAGCTCCCGCTCCTCGTCGACCGGTTCCTGGACGACGCGGTGGAGATCGACGTCGACGCCCTCTTCGACGGTGAACGGCTCTACATCGGCGGCATCATGGAGCACCTGGAAGAGGCCGGCATCCACTCCGGCGACTCCGCCTGCACCCTGCCCCCGGTCGGCCTCGGCCGCGCCGAGATCCAGGGCGTCGTCGACGCGACCGAGAAGATCGCCCGCGGCATCGGCGTGCAGGGTCTGCTCAACGTCCAGTTCGCCATCGGCGCCGGCGTGCTCTACGTCCTCGAGGCGAACCCGCGCGCCAGCCGCACGGTCCCGTTCGTCTCCAAGGCGCTCGGCATCCCGCTGGCCAAGGCCGCGTCCCGCATCATGACCGGCACCAGCGTCGACGAGCTCGTCGCCGAGGGCATGCTGCCGGCCCGCGACGGGGCGTTCGTCCCGATGGAGGCCCCGGTCGCCGTGAAGGAGGCCGTCCTGCCCTTCCGCCGCTTCCGCACCCGCGAGGGCCAGGTCGTCGACTCGGTCCTCAGCCCCGAGATGCGCTCCACCGGCGAGGTCATGGGCATCGACCGCGACTTCCCGCGGGCGTTCCTCAAGTCGCAGGACGCCGCGTACGGCGGCCTGCCGACCAGCGGCACGGTCTTCGTGAGCGTCGCGGACACCGACAAGCGCGCCATCGTGCTGCCGGTGCACCGCCTGCAGCAGCTCGGCTTCACGATCATCGCGACCGAGGGCACGGCGGAGATCCTCCGCCGCAACGGCATCGAGGTCGGCATCGTCGGCAAGTACAGCCAGGGCGGCGAGAGCGTCGTCGACCTGCTGACGCGCAACGAGGTCGACATCGTCATCAACACGCCGTCGGGTGCCGCCGGTCGTGCGGACGGGTACGAGATCCGTGCGGCCACGGTCGCAGCGGACAAGCCGCTGTTCACGACGATCGCGCAGATCGGTGCGGCGGTCGCGGCGATCGAGACGATCGGCACGCCGCTCAACGTCCGGAGCCTGCAGGACTACGCGCGGGAGCGCGCCACCTGGTGAGCGACGGACGATCGGGAGGCCCGGCCTCCTTCGGCGATCGGCTCGCGTCCGCGATGCGCGAGCGTTCACCGCTCTGCGTCGGCATCGACCCCCACGCCACCACCCTGGCGGCGTGGGGGCTCGGCCGCGACGAGCAGGGCCTGACCACCTTCGGTGCGGCCCTGGTCGACGCGGCCGCCGGCCGCGCGGCGATCGTGAAGCCGCAGATCGCCTTCTTCGAGGCGGCGGGGGTCGCGGGCTACCGCGCGCTCGACGCGACGATCCGTCGGGCACGTGATGCGGGCCTCCTGGTCGTCGCCGACGTGAAGCGGGGCGACATCGGGTCGACCGGTGACGACTACGCGCTCGCGTGGCTCGACCGTGACGGGCCGTTCGCGGCCGACGCGATGACGGTGTCGCCGTACCTGGGCTACGGCTCGCTCAGCGGGACGGTCGACGTCGCCCGGCGGAACGGTGCCGGGGTCTTCGTGCTCGCTGCGACGAGCAACCCGGAGGCGCGGGTGCTGCAGACCGCGGTCCTGGCGGAGGGCCCGCGTGCCGGGCGGTCCGTGGCTGCCGGTATCGTCTTGGACGTGGCAGACGACAACCGGGCCGCGGGCGACCAGGCCCTCGGCGACGTCGGGCTCGTGCTCGGCGCGACCCTTCACCTCGACGACTTCGGCATCGACGCGGACGCGATCGGCACCGCGCCGGTGCTCGCCCCGGGCTTCGGCGCCCAGGGCGCCCGGATCGAGGACCTCCGTGCGCTGTACGGTGCGCGCGCCGAGCAGGTGCTCGTGAGCGAGTCGCGCGGGCTGCTGACCGACGGTCCGGACGGCGTCGCGGCACTCGTGTCCGACCGCGCCGACCGGACCCGCGCCGCCCTCGGGGCCGCAGCATGACCGCCGACGGCGACCGCACCGACGGCGACCGCACCGACGGCACCGACCTGCCGGCCCACCGCACGCCACCGGAGGTCGACCGCGTCGCGGCGGCCCAGGCAGCGGTCGCCGCGCGACGCGCCCGGGCCGCGGTCAAGTCCGCGATCGCGTCGGGGGAGCGCTCGGCGCTCGAGGTCGCACGGTCTGCATGGGATGACGCCCTCGTCGACACGACCTCGGCGGAGCGCTCGCTCCGGGTGCGCGACCTGCTCGTCAGCCTGTCCGGCATCGGTCCGGCACGTGCCGAGTCGATCATGGGCACGCTGCGCATCGCGCCGTCGAAGCGCCTCGGGGGCCTCGGCACCCGGCAGCGCACGGCCCTGGCCGACTGGCTCGCCGCCCGCGGTCGCAAGCGCGGTGCCTCGAAGCTCGTCGTCCTCGCCGGGCCGACTGCGGTCGGCAAGGGCACGGTGAGCGCGTACATCCGCGAGCAGTACCCGGACGTCAACCTCAGCGTGTCCGCCACCACCCGGAAGCCCCGCCCCGGCGAGGTCGACGGCGTGCACTACTACTTCGTCGACGACGCTGAGTTCGACCGGATGATCCGCGAGCGCGAACTGCTCGAATGGGCCACGGTGCACAACTCGTACCGGTACGGCACCCCGCGGCCGCCGATCGACCGAGCGCTCGACGCCGGAGAGCGGGTCATGCTCGAGATCGACCTGCAGGGTGCTCGCCAGGTCCGTGACGCCATGCCCGAGGCCGTGCTCGTGTTCCTGCTGCCCCCGACGTGGGAAGAGCTGGTGCGTCGACTCATCGGCCGCGGCACCGAGTCGCCCGAGGAACAGGCGCGTCGACTCGACACCGCGAAGGTCGAACTCGCCGCCCAGGACGAGTTCGACGTCCGCATCGTGAACTCCGATGTCGGCACCGCGGCGCGACAGGTCGTAGACTTGTTCTCTGCGCCCTGACGGGTGCACCGACGACGAGGAGACTCCATGGCCAACCCCCAGGGCATCATCGACCCGCCCATCGACGACCTGCTCAGCAAGGTCGAGTCGAAGTACGCGCTCGTCATCTTCGCTTCCAAGCGCGCGCGCCAGATCAACGACTACTACGCCGACCTGCACGAGGGCTCGCTCTTCGACAACGTCGGCCCGCTCGTCGACTCGACGATCGACGACAAGCCGCTGTCCGTGGCTCTCCACGAGATCAACGAGGACAAGCTCACCGTCACCAAGCAGCAGCAGCCCTCCGACTGATCCCGGTGACTGCAGCTGCTCTGCGCCTCTTCACGTCCGAGTCGGTGACCGAGGGGCACCCCGACAAGATCTGCGACCAGATCTCGGACAGCATCCTCGACGCACTGCTCACGGTGGACCCGCACGCTCGGGTCGCCGTCGAGACGATGGTGACGACCGGGCTCGTGCACGTCGCCGGCGAGGTCACGACCTCGGGCTACGTCGAGATCCCGAAGCTCGTCCGTGACGTCATCACGGGCATCGGCTACAACTCGTCGGACGTCTCCTTCGACGGCGCCACGTGCGGCGTCGAGGTGTCGATCGGTGCGCAGTCGCCGGACATCGCGCAGGGCGTCGACGAGTCGCTCGACTCCCGCACCGGCGCGGTCGACCCGCTCGACCGACAGGGGGCGGGCGACCAGGGCATCATGTTCGGTTTCGCGACGAACGAGACCCCCGAGTACATGCCGGTCGCGATCTGGCTGGCGCACCGCCTGGCCGAGCGTCTGGCCGCCGTGCGCAAGTCCGGCGAGCTGGCGTTCCTGCGCCCGGACGGCAAGACGCAGGTCACCGTCGGCTACGACGGCGTCGTGCCGAAGACCGTCGAGACCGTCGTCCTGTCGACGCAGCACTCGCCGAGCGTCACGCTGGAGCAGCTCACCGCCGAGATCACCGAGCACGTGATCCGTCCGGTGCTCGACCTCGTCGACCTCGACTCTTCGCACGTCGACGTCATCGTCAACCCGACTGGCCGCTTCGAGATCGGTGGCCCCCAGGGCGACGCCGGACTCACCGGCCGCAAGGTCATCGTCGACACCTACGGCGGGGCCTCCCGTCACGGTGGCGGCGCGTTCAGCGGCAAGGACCCGTCCAAGGTCGACCGCTCGGCGGCGTACGCGCTGCGCTGGGTCGCGAAGAACGCGGTCGCCGCGGGCCTCGCCGACCGGCTCGAGGTGCAGGTCGCCTACGCGATCGGCCGCGCGAAGCCCGTCGGGCTCTACGTCGAGACCTTCGGCACCGGACACGTCGACGACGCCACGATCGAAGCCGCGATCCGCCAGGTCTTCGACCTGCGTCCGGCCGCGATCATCCGCGACCTCGACCTGCTCCGTCCGATCTACGCGCAGACCGCGACGTACGGACACTTCGGCCGCGAGCTCCCCGGGTTCACCTGGGAGCAGCTCGACCGCGTCGAGGAACTCCGCGCCGCCGCAGGGCTCGTCACCGCCGCCGTCTGAGGCACCGCGTGACCACCGTCGCGCGCGTCGTCCTCGACTCGCCGCTCCCGCAGTTGGACCGTCTGTTCGACTACCGGGTGCCGGCCGAGCTCGAGGACGACTGCGTGCCGGGGGTCCGCGTGAAGGTCCCCCTCCGCACCGGGGCCCGGATGTCCGACGGCTACGTCGTCGAGATCGTCGACGAGGGCGACTACCCGGGTGAGCTCAGCGCGATCGAGACCCTGGTGTCACCCGTCCCGGTGCTGGCGCCGGAGATCTGGAAGCTCGCCCGCGCCGTGGCCGACCGCGCCGCCGGTGTGGCGTCCGACGTCCTGCGCCTGGCCGTGCCGACCCGCCAGGTCCGCGCCGAGAAGGCCTGGCTCGCGCGGGACACCTCGTGGTCGCCGCCCCCGGTGTCCGCACCGCCGGTGACCGGCTACACCCCGGGCATGCTCGAAGGCGTGATCGCCGAGCACGATCGCGCTGCGGTCGCCGCGGTTCCCCACCCCGTGGCGCTGGCCGGGCCCACCAGCGACGAGGGCGACGGCGACTCCGATCCGATCTGGGTGCCCGGCTGGGCGGCGACCCTCGCCCAGGCCGCCGCCCACACGCTGGCGAGCGAGCAGTCCGCCGTCATCGCCGTCCCCGACTTCCGCGACGTGATCGACCTCGAGCGCGCGCTGCTCGCGGTGCTGCCGCCGGAACGGGTCGTGCGCTTCGACGCCAAGCAGACGAACGGGCAGCGGGCCAAGGCACTGCTGCAGGCGCGGACCCACCCCGTCGTCGCGATCGGCAACCGCACGGCGGTGTACGCACCGGCGACCGATCTCGGGCTCATCGCGATGTGGGACGACGGCGACGCCTCGTTCATCGAGCAGCGCGCGCCGTACGTGCACACGCGTGACGTCGCCCTCGTGCGGGCAGCGCAGTCGGGCGCCGCACTGCTGTTCCTCTCGCACGCCCGCAGCACCGACGTGCAACGGCTCGTCGAACTGCACTGGCTCCAGGACGTCACGCCGTTCCGGGTGAAGACCCCGAAGGTCATCCCCACCGTGCAGCAGACCTCGGCCGAGGGCTACGCCGCGCAGGCGCGCATCCCGAGCTCCGCCTGGCGTGCCGCGCGCGAGGCCAGCCAGCACGGCCCGGTGCTCGTGCAGGTCGCGAGCCCCGGGTTCGGCACCGGGCTCGTCTGCGCGGAGTGCGGTGAGCGGGCGCACTGCCGGATCTGCGGCGGTCCGCTCGGCAGTCCGCACCGCGGTGCCACGCCGCAGTGCCGGTTCTGCGGTGCCCTCGCCGTGGGGTTCCGTTGCCCGACGTGCGGCAACGGCACCGTGAAGCCCGTGGGACAGGGCGCCCAACGCACCGCCGACGAACTCGGGCGGGCGTTCCCCGGCACCCGGATCGTGGTGGCCGACGGCTCGCGCCCGCTCGACGAGGTGCCCGCGCGGCCCTCCGTCGTCGTTGCGACCCGCGGTGCTGAGCCGAGCGTGCCCGGCGGTTACGCGTGCGTGCTCCTGCTCGACGGCGAGAAGATGCTCGCGCGCGAAGGGCTGCGCGTGCAGGAGGACGTGCTCCGGTTCTGGACGAACGCCGCCGCGAAGGGCGCTCCCGGAGCCGAGGCGTACCTGGTCGGCATCGGCGGCAAGCTCGCGACGGCGATGGCGCTCTGGCGGCTCGACGGTCCCGCGCACGACGAACTCACCGACCGGCGCGAGCTGCACTTCCCGCCGGCGGTCCGCGTCGCGACGATGACCGGCACCGACGAGGCCGTGACCGCTGCGGTCGAGGCCCTCGAAGGTGCGACCGCGGGCCCGGTGCTCGGCCCGGTACCCGTCGAGGACGACGCCCTGCCGGGCACGGTCCGGGCGATCGTGCGGTTCCCGTACGCCCACGGTGCCGAGGTCGCGGCGACCCTCAAGGCTGAGGTGATCCGGCGGTCGTCGACCCGGCGGGTGCTCAAGGGTGGCAACCGGCGTCGAGCGGCACCGACGCTGCGGGTCCGGCTCGACGACGCCGAACCCTTCTCCGAGGTCTGACCCCGCTCAGCTCCGACGCAGAACGACACCCTCGGCGTCGTACGACGACGAGGGTGTCGTTCCGAGTCCGCGGCAGCAGCCTCAGGCGCGCACGGCCCGTCCACCGACGCGCGGGAACACCACGCCGAGCGCGACCATCCCGACCGCGAGCACGAGGTGCAGCCAGTTGTCGGCCCAGTTCAGCGGCACGAAGTTCGCGCCGAACGAGTGCCCGGCGGTGAACAGCCCGTAGACCCAGAGCACGAAGTAGACGACCCCGCCGAGCACCAGGTACATCCGCGACCCGGTGGCGTACCCCGCCGCGAGCACCCCGACGACCCCGAACAGCAGGTGCACGACGTTGTGCAGCACCGACACCTGGAAGACCCCGAGCAGCATCGCCATCGACCCGTGGCCGGCGCCCGCGAGCGAGCCGGACGTCAGCCAGGGAACGAACCCGGCGATCCCGACCAGCAGGAACACGACGCCGACGAGCAGCGCGACCTTCTGGATGCTGGACCCTGCGAAGCGGTCGGTGGACGTGGTGACGTCGGACATGGGAACCCCTCTCGTGCTGTGCCGCAGACCGTACCCACCCGGTGCGGCGCCGGTTCGGGTCAGTCCACCGAGCGCGCGCGTGGGAGGATCGAACCCATGCGTCTCGTCGTCGCCGGCAGCCCCGCTGCGGCCGTCCCCACCCTCCGCCGCCTGGCGGCGTCCGATCACGAGATCGCTGCGGTCCTCACGCGTCCGCCGACACCGCAGGGCCGGAAGCGGGTGCTGACGCCGACACCGGTCGCGCAGGTCGCCGCGGAGCTCGGACTGCCCGTCATCGAGGCGAGCCGCGTGGACGACGACGTCACCGCGCGCATCGCCGCGCTCGACGTGGACCTCGGGGTCATCGTCGCCTACGGGGCGCTGCTCCGCCGCCCGGCGCTCGATGCCCCGCGCCTCGGCTGGGTGAACCTGCACTTCTCCGACCTGCCGGCGTACCGTGGCGCCGCTCCGGTCCAGCGGGCCGTGATGGCGGGGGACACCCGCACCGCCGCGTCGGTCTTCCAGCTCGTCGAGGCGCTCGACGCCGGCCCGGTGTTCGCGGCGGACCCGTTCGAGATCGACCCGGAGGCCACCGCCGGCGAGGTCCTCGCCGCCATGGCCGAGTCGGGTGCCGAGACCGTCGCCCGGGTGGTCGACGCCATCGCCGCCGGCACGGCCGTCGCGACCGAGCAGACCGGTGAGCCGACGCTCGCACCGAAGCTGACCATCGACGACGGGCGCATCGACTTCGACGCTCCGGCGGCGGTCGTGCACGCCCGTCTGCGCGGGGTCACCCCCGAGCCCGGCGCGTACGCCCACCTCGGCGAGACCCGCGTGAAGCTGCTCCGCAGCAACCGCCTGACAGGAGGCCCCGCGGACCCCGCCCCGCACCTCGCGCCCGGTGCGCTGGCACTCCACGGCGGTCGGCTGCTGGTCGGGACCGGTGACACTCCGCTGGTGCTGCTCGAGGTGCAGCCGGCCGGCAAGAAGGCGATGGACGCCGCAGCCTGGGCCCGTGGCCTGGGCGAACTGGACGGGAAGGTCCTCGCATGAGCCAGCCGACGAACACCCGGGGCGCCCGCCGCGGTCCCCGCCCCGCAAACGCCCGTCGTGTCGCGTTCGACGTGCTCCGTGCCGTGCAGGTCGACGACGCGTACGCGAACCTGCTGCTGCCGACACGCATCCGTCGTGCCGGCCTCACCGCGCGCGACGCCGCGTTCGCCACCGAGCTCACCTACGGCTCGATCCGGATGCTCGGTCGCTACGACGTCATCATCGCGCTCGCGTCGGGTCGTCGGCCGGAGAACATCGAGGCCGACGTCCTCGACGTGATGCGGCTCGGGGCCCACCAGCTGCTCGCCATGCGCACCCCGACGCACGCCGCGGTCGACGCCACGGTCGAGCTCGCCCGCGAGGTCGGTGCCCGCCGTGCCACCGGCTTCGTGAACGCCGTGATGCGCAAGATCGCCGCGCGCACCGACGACGAGTGGGACGCGCAGATCACCGAGGGCCGTGGTGGCGACGCCCTGCTCGCCACGCGGTGGTCGCACCCGGTCTGGGTCGTCTCGGCACTGCGCGACGCCCTCGCCGCCGAACGCTCCCGCGACGAGCTCGCCGCCCTGCTCGCCGCCGACAACGCCGCGCCCCGGGTGCAGCTCGCGGCGCTGCCCGGGCTCGCCACCGACGAGGACATCGCCACCGCGACCGCGCGCACGGTGCCGGACGAAGACGCAGACGCCGACGCCGATGCCGCGTTCGCCGACGCGACGGGCGCGGCGGACGTGCCAGCGGCCCTGGTGCCCGCCGACGACGAACCGGAGGCCGACGGCGCGGCCGGCACCGTGCCTCCCGTCCGGACCGCCGACCCCGTGCCGGTCGCCGACGCCCTGCCGGTCTCGCCCGTCGGGATCCGCGGCATCTCCGGTGACCCCGCGCGCGTGCCGGGCGTCGCCGCCGGGCGCCTGCGCGTGCAGGACGAGGGCTCGCAGCTCGCCGCCCTCGCGCTGAGCCGGTCGTCGGCGGTGCGCGAGGGCGAGCGCTGGCTCGACATGTGCGCCGGCCCCGGCGGCAAGGCCGCGTTGCTCGCCGCCGAGGTGCAGCAGGGCGGCGCGACCCTCGTCGCGAACGAACTCGTGCCGGCGCGCGCCGGGCTCGTCCGGAACGCCCTCGGGGTCTTCGGCGACCACGTCCGCGTCGTCGAGGGCGACGCCCGGCGCTACGGCCGCGACGGCACCGGGATGACCTTCGACCGCATCCTGCTCGACGCACCGTGCACCGGCCTCGGCGCCCTGCGTCGGCGTCCGGAAGCACGCTGGCGGAAGACCCCCGAGGACGTCCAGGAGCTCGCGGCCCTGCAGGCCGAGCTGCTCGACGCCGCGGTCCGGGTGCTCGCACCGGGTGGGACGCTCGCGTACGTCACGTGCTCGCCGCACCTGGCCGAGACGCGCGGGCAGGTCGACGCGCTGATGGGGCGGCACGGGGGAGTCCTCGAGCAGCTCGACACCGCGACGATCGTGCGCGGGGTCGCCGCACGCGACCCGGAGATCGCGGACGGCAACACGGCGCAGCTCTGGCCGCACCGGGTCGGCACGGACGCGATGTTCATCGCGTTGTTCCGTCGCGTGGGCTGATCCGATAGTCTGGGGAGACACGACCGGTTCCGCCTGCCTCAGCAGGTCCAGGGCCGGTCTTCTTCTTTCCCGGACGCTTGCCCTCGTGTTACCTGATCGGTAACATTGGGACATGCAGCTGCGGTACGCCTCGAGGGATCTGGAGCGTACCTGTACAGAGGACCGCCGGATGCAGAAGCAGCTCGGAGCACAAGTCGCGAAGGCGCTCCGGTTGCGGATCGGTGAACTCATCGCCGTGCAGCAGTTCGATGATCTCCTGCTCGGCACTGGCCGCTGGGAGCAGCTGCTCGGCGACCGAGCCGGTCAGTGGTCGGCCCGCTTGACGGCGAACTGGCGGCTGATCGTCGTGCAGGACGCGGACGACGTCGTGACCGCGTTGATCGTGGAGATCACGGATTACCACAAGCGATAGGCGAGAGGAGTGAAGGAAATGAGTGCAAGGCCCGACTTCGTTGTTGCAACCGGGGACTACCTCGAAGAGTGGATGACCGAGCAGGACGTGAGCGGTGCAGAGCTTGCCCGTCGTCTGGGCGTATCCCGGAAGCACGTCAGTGAGCTGCTCTCCGGTAAGGCAACGCTGTCGCAGGCGGTTTCCATCGCCCTCTCCGATGTCACAGGAGTCCCTGCACGGATCTGGAACCTGTACGAGTCGGCGTATCGCGAGGAACTCGCCCGCCGAGCGGCTGCAGATCGCTACGTGGCGCAGCACGACGAGGCGTCCCAGTTTCCGCTCAAGTACCTTCGAGAGCTCGGGGTCATCACAGCAAACTCGCGCGACAAGGCGGGTACGGTCCGTGAGCTCCTCGACTTCTTCGGCGTCGCTTCGATCGACGCATGGCGGCGCACCTGGAGCGAAGGCAGCGTCGCATACCGGCGCACCACGGTCGATCGAGACGATGCGCGCGAGATCGCCGTGTGGTTGACGATCGCCGAACGCGAGACGGCTCGTCGCGACGTCTCGCCGTACGACGCTGCCGCGTTGCGTGCGCTCCTCCCGACGCTCCGAGCGCTCACTGCCGCCGAGCTCCCGAGCTCGATCGCGTCCGCCGTGGAGCTCCTTGCCCGCGTCGGCGTGGCACTGTGCTTCGTGCCTCCGGTGCCCGGCCTCGGGGTCTACGGCGCGACGCGTTGGATGGGTGGAACTCCGATCCTCCAACTCTCCCTACTCCGGAAGACGGACGACCAGCTGTGGTTCACGTTGTTCCACGAGATCGGTCACGTGCTCCTCCACGGCGACGATCATCAATTGCACCTGGGCGACGACGGGAGCGACGCAGAGCTGGAGGCGAACCAGTTCGCTTCTGACCTGCTCATCCCGCGTGAGTTCCTGGACAGGTTGCCGCTGACCCGCAACATCGGCGCAGTCGAAGAGCTCGCGAAGGAGCTGGGCATTGCGCCGAGCATCGTCCTGGGGCGAGCTCAGCGCGAGATGAAGGACTTCGCGTGGGGACACAAGCTCAAGCGCAAGCTCAATTTCGCGTCGGCCTGACGGAGTCCCTGCGCCGGTAGGCTTGCCCGGTGACGATCCGCATCTCGCCGAGCATCCTGTCCGCCGACTTCGCGAACCTCGAGCGTGAACTCCACCGCATCGAGACCGCCGACCTGGTGCACGTCGACGTGATGGACAACCACTTCGTGCCGAACCTGACGCTCGGGCTGCCGATCGTCGAGCGCCTGCAGCAGGTCTCCCCGGTGCCGCTCGACGTCCATCTCATGCTCACCGACGCCGACGTCAACGCACCGAAGTACGCCGAGACCGGTGCGTCGAGCGTGACGTTCCACTTCGAGGCCGCGGACGACCCCGTGGCCACGGCCGCCGCGATCCGCTCGAACGGGGCCCGTGCCGCCGTCGCGGTGAAGCCCGGCACCCCGATCACCCAGGTGCTGCACCACCTCGACGCCTACGACATGATCCTGCTGATGACCGTCGAGCCCGGCTTCGGCGGGCAGTCGTTCATGCCGTCCGTGATGCCGAAGCTCGCCGACGCCCGTGCGGCGGTCGACGCCTCGGGGCTCGACGTGTGGCTCGAGGTCGACGGCGGCATCTCGGTGGACACCGTGCCCGAGGCCGTGCGCAGCGGCGCCGACACGCTCGTCGCCGGGTCGGCCGTGTACGGCGGTGAGCCCGCCGCGCGGATCACGGACCTGCGCGAAGCGGCCGCGCGGGCGCGGGCATGAGCGCGACCCGTCCGGACGGTACGTCGGCAGCGTCAGCGGAGACCGGTAGCCTGGACCGCGTGAAGACGTTCGACGACCTGTTCCAGGAGCTCACCGAGAAGGCGCGCACGCGCCCCGAGGGCTCCGGCACCGTCGCCGAACTGGACGCCGGCGTGCACCAGATCGGCAAGAAGATCGTGGAAGAAGCGGCCGAGGTCTGGATGGCGGCCGAGTACGAGGGCGACGAGCGCACCTCGGAGGAGATCTCGCAGCTCGTGTACCACCTGCAGGTCCTCATGGTCGCGAAGGGGCTGTCCCCGGCGGACATCTGGCGACATCTGTAGGACGCGCTCGGGCATTGCCCCTGCACCGACCTCGATCCGCCACGACCCCGACCAGAAAGCAGACCCCCTGATGCTCCGCATCGCCGTGCCCAACAAGGGCTCCCTGTCCGAGACCGCGTCCGACATGCTGCGCGAGGCCGGGTACGCCGGTCGCCGCGACCCGAAGGCGCTGCACCTGCTGGACGAGCGCAACGGCGTCGAGTTCTTCTTCCTCCGCCCGCGGGACATCGCGACGTACGTCGGCTCCGGCGCACTCGACGTCGGGATCACCGGCCGTGACCTGCTGCTCGACTCCGGTTCCGAGGCGCACGAGGTCGACGCGCTCGGCTTCGCCGACTCCACCTTCCGCTTCGCCGGCACGCCGGGCCGGTACAGCACCCTGCAGGACCTCGACGGCGTCCGCGTCGCGACGAGCTACCCGGGCCTGGTCGGCGACTTCCTCGCCCGCCACGGGGTGACGGCGACGCTCGTCAAGCTCGACGGGGCGGTCGAGAGCGCCGTGCGTCTCGGTGTCGCCGACGCCGTGGCCGACGTGGTGTCGACGGGCAGCACGCTGCGGCAGGCCGGCCTCGAGATCTTCGGTCCGGTCATCCTCGAGTCGACCGCGCTGCTGGTGTCGACCGACGAGACGATCCCGGGCATCGACGTGCTCCGCCGTCGGCTGCAGGGCGTGCTCGTCGCGCGCGGCTACGTCATGCTCGACTACGACATCCCCACCGCGCTGCTCGAGCAGGCGACCGCCGTCGCGTCCGGCATCGAGTCGCCGACGGTGTCGCCGCTGCACGGCCGCGACTGGTCCGCCGTGCGCGTGATGATCCCGCGCGACGACGCGAACCTGATCATGGACGCCCTGTACGACCTCGGGGCCCGCGCCATCCTCGTCAGCCCGATCCACGCGGCCCGGCTGTGACCGCGGCAGCCACGGCGCCGGGCGGCGTGGCCGTCCGCGTCATCCCGTGCCTCGACGTCAAGGGCGGCCGGGTCGTCAAGGGCGTGAACTTCCTCGACCTGCAGGACGCCGGTGACCCGGTCGAGCTCGCCGCGCGCTACTACGAGCAGGGTGCCGACGAGCTGACGTTCCTCGACGTCGGTGCCACGGTCGAGAACCGCGCCACGATGTACGACACGGTCACCCGCACCGCCGAGCAGGTGTTCATCCCGCTCACGGTGGGCGGCGGAGTCCGTTCCGTCGACGACGTGTCCCGCCTGCAGCAGTGCGGCGCGGACAAGATCGGCGTGAACAGCGCCGCGATCGCCCGGCCCGACCTCGTCGGCGAGATCGCTGACCGGTTCGGCGCGCAGGCCGTCGTGCTGTCGCTCGACGTCAAGCGCTCCGACCGCACCGCGTCCGGCTTCGTGGTCACCACGCACGGCGGCCGCACCGAGACCGACATCGACGCGATCGCCTGGGCGCGCGACGCCGTCGAGCGGGGCGCGGGGGAGCTACTCGTCAACTCCATCGACGCGGACGGCACGAAGAACGGGTTCGACCTCGAACTCGTCGCCGCGGTGCGGTCGGTCGCGCGGGTCCCGGTCATCGCCTCGGGAGGCGCGGGTCGGGTCGAGCACTTCGCCCCCGCCGTCGACGCGGGTGCGGATGCCCTCCTCGCCGCGTCCGTCTTCCACCGCGGCGAGATGACGGTGGGCGACGTCAAGGCCGCGCTGCGCGCGACCGGCCACGCCGTCCGCTGAACCGCCGCCGCCCGCTGATCCGCCGCCGTAGGCTAGGAGTCTCATGACCGACAGCACCAGCACCGACACCGACGCGGTCCTCGACCGCGCACGTTTCGGTGCGGACGGGCTGCTCCCCGCCATCGTGCAAGAGGAGTCGTCGAAGGACGTCCTCATGCTCGGGTACATGGACCGGGAAGCGCTCCGCCGCACCCTCACCGAGGGGCGCGTGACCTTCTGGTCGCGGTCGCGGAACGAGTACTGGCGGAAGGGTGACACGTCGGGGCACGCGCAGTACGTGCGCGACGCGGCGTTCGACTGCGACGCCGACACCCTGCTCGTCACCGTGCAGCAGGTCGGGGCCGCGTGCCACACCGGAGCGCACCGCTGCTTCGACGTCGATCCGCTCGCGCCCGTGACGGCGTCGGCGCCGACGGACGCGACCGCGTCCGGGCCGACGGACGCGACCGCGTCTGACCCGGCCGACACGGCAGTGGAGGCGACCCGATGACGACCGCGACGATCTCCGATGCGCCGCACACGACCTCCCGGCCGGAGTTCGACGCCCTGCTGCGCGACCACCGCGTCGTGCCGGTGGTGCGCGCGCTCTACGCCGACAGCGAGACGCCGGTGGGTGTCTACCGGAAGCTCGCCGACGGCCGGCCCGGGTCGTTCCTGCTGGAGTCCGCGGGCCAGGGCGGCCTCTGGTCGCGCTGGTCGTTCGTCGGTGTGCGCAGCTTCGGCGTCCTCACGCAGGAGGGCGACCGCGCCGCCTGGATCGACACCGGCATCGACGCCGAACGTGCGGTCGGCTCGCTCGACGGCGAACCGCTTGAGGTCCTGGCGCGCCTGCACGAGCGCTGGGCCACCCCGCGGGTGCCCGGTTCCCCACCGCTCGTCGGCGGGACGGTCGGGTTCATCGGGTGGGAGGCCGTGCGCCAGCTCGAGCACCTGCCGAACGTGCCGCCGGCCGACTTCGACGTGCCCGGACAGGCGCTGTCCTTCGTCTCCGAACTCGTCGCGCTCGACCACCGCACAGGGCTCGTCCTGCTCGTCGCGAGTGTGCTGAACGACGGTACCGACGACGCCGACACGCTCTGGTCCGACGCGCAGCGCCGCCTGGACCGCCTGCAGGCCGACCTCGTCCAGCCGAGCGTCGCGACCGTCGCCGAGGCGTTCGAGATCGCCGAGCCGACGCCGACGCACCGTTCCACGCCGGACGAGTACATGGCCGCGGTGGAGCGCTCGAAGGAGTTCATCCGCGACGGCGACGTGTTCCAGGTCGTGATCTCGCAGCGCTTCGACCACGAGGTGACCGCCGACCCGCTCGACGTGTACCGGGTCCTCCGGACGTTGAACCCGAGTCCGTACATGTACTTCCTGGCCCTGGCGGACACCGCCGACGAGCGGTACTGGATCGTCGGCGCCTCGCCCGAGGCCCTGGTGAAGGTGCAGTCCGGCCGCGCCATCACGCACCCGATCGCCGGGTCGCGTCCACGTGGTGCGACGCCGGAAGAGGACGTCCGCTTCGGTGACGACCTGCTCGATGACCCGAAGGAACGCGCCGAGCACCTGATGCTCGTCGACCTGGCCCGCAACGACCTGCAGAAGGTCTGCGAGCCCGGTACCGTCGCGGTCACCGAGTTCATGACGGTCGAGCGGTTCAGCCACATCATGCACCTGGTGTCGAGCGTCGAGGGTGCGGTGCGCCCGGGGATGTCCGCCATCGACGTGTTCCGGGCGACGTTCCCGGCCGGCACCCTGTCCGGTGCGCCGAAGCCCCGCGCGCTGGAGATCATCGACGAGCTCGAACCGGCGAAGCGCGGTGCCTACGCCGGGGTCGTCGGCTACTTCGACTTCGCCGGTGACGCGGACATCGCGATCGCGATCCGGACGGCCCTGATCAAGGACGGCGTGGCACGCGTGCAGGCCGGTGCCGGCCTGGTGGCGGACTCCGACCCCGCCACCGAGCACGAGGAGACCATCAACAAGGCGGCGGCACCCCTGCGGGCCGTCGCCACGGCGAACCGGATGCGCGAGGTGCGCTCGTGAAGCGCTCGCGCCCGATCGTCGTGGTCGCCGGACTGCTCGTCGCCGGCATCATCATGCTCGCGTGGACGCAGACCTGGTTCACCGTGGACCTGCACGCCGGTGCCGCCGTCACCTCGACGGTCGACGCCGACGGAGCCGCGGTCGTGCCGCAGTACACCGCCCTGGCGATCGCGAGCCTGGCCCTGTTCCTCGCGATGACGATCGCCGGCCGGGTGCTGCGCATCGTGCTCGCGTGCGTCGAGATCCTGCTCGGTCTCGGCGTCGTGGTCAGCGGCATCACCGCACTCGGTGACCCGGTCGCCGCGGCGAAGGGTGCCGTCGGCGCGGTGGCCGGGGTCAGCGACCTGACCGCCGTGCGCCGCGTCGTGTCCGGCGTCGACGTGTCGCTCTGGCCGGCCGTCGGCATCGCCGGTGGCGTCCTCGCCGTCCTGCTCGGTATCGTCGTCATCGTCGTGCAGCGTGCGTGGCCCGGTCCGAGCCGGAAGTACGGGGCAGCGACCGCCGGAGCCGCCGCCGACGCGCGTGCCGCAGCCCCGGTCGTGCGCGACGCCGTCGTGGACTGGGACGACCTCAGTGCTGGGGTCGACCCGACCGACGGCACGGTAGGATCGGATGGGCGTCGGTCGACCGACGACGCCGGAGCAGAACGAGGAGCACCGTGAGCAACACTG
This sequence comes from Curtobacterium sp. VKM Ac-2884, assembly GCF_015350945.1. Taxonomy (NCBI): domain Bacteria; kingdom Bacillati; phylum Actinomycetota; class Actinomycetes; order Micrococcales; family Microbacteriaceae; genus Curtobacterium; species Curtobacterium sp. VKM Ac-2884. The sequence continues at coordinate 394,170 of NZ_JADKSA010000003.1, read as the reverse complement.
AGCCCGCAGAACTCGGCGAAGGCCACTCGCCGGCCGCATGGACCGCCGTCGTGATCATGCTGATCGGATTCGCGGCAGGCACGCTGTTCTTCTGGTTCGACCAGCCGTGGGGCGTCTGGGTCTCCGCTGCCGTCGTCGTCATCGGTCTGGTCATCGGCGCGGTCATGGCGAAGGCCGGCTACGGCGTGAACGGCCCGAAGTACGTCGCCAAGCACCACGCCGAGTAGGACTCGCATGCCGAACGTGCTCGAGACCCTCGTCGCGGGCGCGCTCGAGGACGCCGCCGCCCGTCGCGTCGACCGCCCGTACTCGGACGTCGAACGCGACCTCGACCGGGTGGCGTCGCCGCTCGACGCCCTCGCGTTCCTCGCCCCGGGCGACCGGGTGAAGATCCTCGCCGAGGTCAAGCGCGCCAGCCCGTCCCGTGGCTCGATGGCCCCCATCGAGGACCCGGCTGCACTCGCGGCCGACTACGAGCGCGGTGGCGCGTCGACGATCAGCGTCCTGACCGAGGGACGCAAGTTCCTCGGCAGCCTCGCCGACCTCGAAGCCGTCAAGGCCCGCGTCGGCATCCCCGTGCTGCGCAAGGACTTCATCGCCGACCCGTACCAGGTCGTCGAGGCCCGGGCCGCCGGAGCCGACGTCGTGCTGCTCATCGTCGCCGCGCTCGAGCAGCAGCAGCTGGTCGAGCTCCACACGCTGGCCGAAGAACTCGGCATGCGCGTGCTGGTCGAGGCGCACTCCGCCGACGAGGTCTCCCGTGGCCTCGACGCCGGTGCGCGGATCCTCGGCGTCAACGCACGCGATCTCACCGACTTCTCGCTCGACCGCGACCTGTTCGGGTCGCTCGCCGACCGCATCCCCGACGGGGTCGTGCGTGTCGCCGAGTCCGCCGTCGCCGGTCCCGCCGACGTCGCCCACTACCGCGCAGCGGGTGCCGACGTCGTCCTGGTCGGGGAAGCGCTCGTCACGGGTGCCGACCCCGCCGCCACCCTCGCGTCGTTCATCGAGGCCGCCGACCGCGGCTGAACGTTCCACCCGTCCGACGACCGGCACCGCCGGTCGCGTCGGACTCGTCCCGGGAAGACCCATCGTGACCTCACTCCGCGACCTGCACGGCCCGTACTTCGGTGACTTCGGCGGACGCTTCGTCCCCGAGTCGCTCGTCCTCGCGCTCGACGAGCTCGAGGCCGCATTCCGCACGGCCTGGGCGGACCCGGCCTTCCGTGCCGAGCTCGACGAGCTCCAGCGCGACTACACCGGTCGTCCGTCGATCATCACCGAGGTGCCGCGGTTCGCGAAGCACGCCGGCGGTGCCCGCGTGATCCTGAAGCGCGAGGACCTGAACCACACCGGGTCGCACAAGATCAACAACGTGCTCGGTCAGGCGCTCGTGGCCCGTCGGCTCGGCAAGACCCGCCTCATCGCGGAGACCGGTGCCGGCCAGCACGGTGTGGCCACGGCGACCGCTGCGGCGCTGTTCGGCATGGACTGCGTCGTGTACATGGGTGCCGTCGACACCGAGCGGCAGGCGCTCAACGTCGCCCGGATGCGCTTGCTCGGCGCCGAGGTGATCCCGGTCGAGACCGGGTCGCGCACGCTGAAGGACGCCATCAACGAGGCACTCCGCGACTGGGTGGCGAACGTGGACTCGACCCACTACCTGCTCGGCACGGTCGCCGGCCCGCACCCGTTCCCCGAGATGGTGCGCGAGTTCCACAAGGTGATCGGTGAAGAGGCCCGGCAGCAGGTCCTCGACCGCGTCGGGCGTCTCCCCGACGCCGTCGCCGCGTGCGTCGGTGGCGGCTCGAACGCGATGGGGATCTTCGAAGCGTTCCTCGACGACGAGTCCGTCGCGCTGCACGGCTTCGAGGCCGGTGGCGACGGCGTCGAGACCGGTCGGCACGCCGCGAGCATCACGCTCGGTCGCGAGGGCGTCCTGCAGGGCGCGAAGTCCTACCTGATGCAGGACGAGGACGGCCAGACCATCGAGAGCCACAGCATCTCCGCCGGGCTCGACTACCCGAGCGTCGGGCCGGAGCACGCGTACCTGGCGTCGATCGGTCGCGCGCAGTACGCGCCGATCACCGACACCGAGGCGATGGAGGCGTTCCGGCTGCTCAGCCAGACCGAGGGCATCATCCCGGCGATCGAGTCGTCGCACGCGCTCGCGGGTGCGATGAAGCTCGGCAAGGAGCTCGGCCCCGAGGGCGTCGTGCTCGTGAACCTGTCCGGCCGCGGCGACAAGGACGTGGCGTCCGCCAGTCGCTACTTCGGCATCCTCGACGAGAACGCGGTGCAGCTGTGACCACGAACCAGACCGTCGCCACGACGATCGACACCGCCAACGTCGAGCGTGCCGGGGCCGTCGTGGGCTACCTGCCCGCCGGGTACCCCGACGTGCAGACCAGTGTCGACGCTGCCGTCGCCCTCGCCGAGAACGGCGTGGACGTCATCGAGCTCGGCCTGCCGTACTCCGACCCCGTCATGGACGGCCCGGTCATCCAGCGTGCGGCCGAGGAGAGCCTGGCGAACGGCTTCCGGGTCGCGCAGGTCTTCGACGCCGTGCACCAGATCACCGAGCGCGCCGACGTGCCGGTGCTCGTGATGACGTACTGGAACCCGGTCCTCCGCTACGGCGTGGACCGCTTCGCCGACGAACTCGTCGCCGCCGGTGCCGCCGGGCTCATCACGCCCGACCTGATCCCGGACGAAGCCGCCGAGTGGATGGCCTCGTCGGAGCGGACCGGCCTGGACCGCGTGTTCCTCGCGGCACCGTCCTCGTCCGACGCCCGGATGCAGCAGGCGGTGCAGGCGAGCCGCGGGTTCGTCTACGCCGTCTCGACGATGGGCGTCACCGGAGCACGGGCAGGCGTCGACGTCGCTGCACGCACCGTGGTGTCGCGGCTCCGTGACGCCGGCGTCGCGCGCACCTGCGTGGGCCTCGGCATCTCGACGGCCGAGCAGGTCGCCGAGGTCCTGGAGTACGCCGACGGCGCGATCGTCGGCTCGGCGTTCGTCCGCGCACTGGCCGACCTCGGGGTGCAGGGGGTCGCCGACCGCGCGGCCGACCTCACCACCGGCGCCCGCCGCTCCTAGTCCAGTTCCTGGCGGGCCCACGGTCCGCGCTACAGTGAGCGGGGCCGACGACACGTCGACACCGCGCCCCGTCAGTTCCGAAAGGCGACCGTTCCTCCATGCCCCTCCTGAGCATCCCGAGCCCGAGCACCGCCTGGCAGTACTTCGACCTGACCGCCTGGCTGCGCGACGTGTTCGGTTGGTCGCTGCCGCTCGACTTCCGCATCCACGCGTACGCGATCTGCATCCTCCTCGGGATCGTCGCCGCGGTCCTGCTCGCGAACCGCCGCCTCAACGCGCGCGGCGTCGAGCGGTGGATCATCATCGACATCGCGATCTGGGCGGTGCCCGCCGGCATCATCGGCGGCCGGCTCTTCCACGTGTTCACGCACGTGTCCGACTACTTCGGCCCCGGCATCGACCCGCTGTCCTTCCTGTACATCTGGGAGGGCGGGCTCGCGATCTTCGGCGCCCTGATCCTCGGGTCCGTCGGTGCCTGGATCGGCTGCCGCCAGGTCGGCCTGCGCTTCACGTCGTTCATCGACGCCGTCGTGCCCGGGGTCCTGCTCGCGCAGGCGTTCGGTCGGCTCGGCAACTACTTCAACCACGAGCTCTTCGGCATGCCGACCAGCCTGCCGTGGGGCCTGCAGATCGAGTCGACGAACGCCGCGTTCCCGAAGGGCCTGCCCGAGGGCACGCTGTTCCACCCGACGTTCCTCTACGAGATCATCTGGAACGTCCTGGGTGTCGTCGTCATCCTGCTGCTCGACCGCAAGTTCACGCTCCAGTGGGGCAAGGTCCTCGCCCTGTACCTGATCTGGTACGGCGTCGGCCGGTCCTTCCTCGAGTCGATCCGCGTCGACACCAGCGAGACCTTCGCGGGCATCCGCACGAACGTCTGGATGTCGTTCGCGGCCATCCTGCTCGGGATCGTCATCTTCATCGTGCAGACCCGTCGGCACACCGGCAAGGAGCCGAGCCCGTACCTGCCCGGTCGCGAGCCCGGTCCGAAGTCCGATGTAGACTCCGACGACACCTTCTCGGAGCACGAGGACGACGACGAACGCCTCGTCGCCCAGGGCTCCGGAGCGGTCACGACTCCCACTGACCGCGCCTAGGAGCACTCCTCCCCGCCACAAGCGGGGCACGGGCACCAGTCCCGCCCGTCTGGGCGGAACGCACCACCGGGCCACCGCTGTCCCTGTTCCACTTCCTCGTGAGGACGGTTCCCCCATGGCGCTCCAGCCACTCCAGCCCTCGGCACCGAAGTCCCTCGTGCCGCCGCACCGGCGGTTCTCGGCGGTCCCCGACGCCACCGGCATGTACGACCCGGCGAACGAGAAGGACGCCTGCGGTCTCGCGATGGTCGCGACGCTGCGCGGGACGCCCGGCCACGACATCGTCGACGCTGCACTCGGCGCCCTCCGCAACCTCGAGCACCGCGGTGCCGTCGGTTCGGATGCCGGCACGGGCGACGGCGCGGGCATCCTGTGTCAGGTGCCGGACGAGTTCCTGCGCGCCGTGGTGCCGTTCGACCTGCCGGCGGCGGGGGAGTACGCGGTCGGCACGGCCTACCTGCCGACCGACGAGGGAGACCGGCACGCCGTCAAGGGCGCCGTCGAACGACTGGCGCGCGAAGAGGGCCTGAAGGTCCTCGGCTGGCGCGAGGTCCCGGTGCGTCCCGAGGTGCTCGGCACCCTGGCGCGTGCGGCCATGCCCGCGTTCGAGCAGCTGTTCGTCGCCTCGGTGCGCCACGACGTGCACGGCGCCTCGTGGAGCGGCATCGCGCTGGACCGCCAGACCTACCGGCTGCGCAAGCGCGCCGAGCACGCGAACGACCTCTACTTCATGTCGCTGTCGAGCCGCACCATGGTCTACAAGGGCATGGTCACGACGCTGCAGCTCGAGCCGTTCTACCCGGACCTCAGCGACGAGCGCTTCGCGTCGAAGCTCGCGATCGTGCACTCGCGCTACTCGACCAACACGTTCCCGTCGTGGCCGCTGGCCCAGCCCTTCCGGACGATCGCGCACAACGGTGAGATCAACACGGTGCGCGGCAACCGCAACTGGATGCGCGCACGGCAGTCGCAGCTCGAGAGCGAGCTGCTCGGCGACGTGGCGCCGCTGCTGCCGATCGTCAGCCCCGGTGCGAGCGACTCGGCGTCGTTCGACGAGGTGCTCGAGCTCCTGACCCTGACCGGCCGGACGCTGCCGCACGCGGTGTCGATGATGGTGCCGGAGGCCTGGGAGAACCAGGTCGGGATGGACCCGGAACTCCGGGCGTTCTACGAGTACCACTCGATGCTCATGGAGCCGTGGGACGGTCCGGCCGCCATCACCTTCACCGACGGTTCGCTCGTCGGCGCGACCCTCGACCGCAACGGGCTGCGTCCCGGTCGCTTCCTCGTCACCGACGACGGGCTCATCGTCATGGGGTCCGAGACCGGTGTCATCGACGTGCCCGCCGCGAAGGTCGTCCGCAAGGGCCGGCTGCGCCCCGGCCGGATGTTCCTGGTGGACACCGAGGCCGGCCGCATCATCGAGGACGACGAGGTCAAGCAGGGCCTGGCGTCGTCCGGGCCGTGGGGTGCGTGGCTCGACGAGGGCCGCATCAACCTGAACGACCTGCCCGACCGCGAGCACATCGTGCACACCCCGGCGTCGGTCACCCGCCGGCAGCGTGCCTTCGGCTACACCGAGGAAGAAGTCCGCATCCTGCTCCGCCCGATGGCGCAGGTGGGCGCGGAGCCCCTCGGTGCGATGGGGTCCGACACCCCGATCGCGGTGCTCTCGCAGCGCCCCCGGCTGCTGTTCGACTACTTCACGCAGCAGTTCGCCCAGGTGACGAACCCGCCGCTCGACTCGATCCGCGAGCAGGTCATCACCTCGATGGGGATGGGCCTCGGTCCGGAGCGCAACCTGCTGTCGGCCGGTCCCGAGCACGCGAAGCAGATCACGCTGGACTTCCCGGTGATCGACAACGACCAGCTCGCCAAGGTGCAGCACTTCGAGACGGAGTCGGGTCGCCACCTGACCGTCACGATCAAGGGCCTGTACCGCGTCGACGCCGGCAAGAAGGCGATGCAGAAGCGCATCGCCGCCGTGTGCGACGAGGTCGACGCCGCCATCGAGTCGGGCAAGCAGTTCATCGTGCTGTCGGACCGCGACGGCAACGCCGAACAGGCGCCCGTGCCGAGCCTGTTGCTGCTCGCCGCCGTGCACCACCACCTGATCCGCACCGAGCAGCGCATGAAGGTCGGCCTGATCGTCGAGGCCGGCGACGTGCGCGAGGTCCACCACGTGGCGTCCCTCATCGGGTACGGCGCGTCGGCGATCAACCCGTACCTCGCGATGGAGACCTGCGAGAACCTGGTCCGTGCCGGCATGATCACCGGGATCACCCCGGAACAGGCCGTCAAGAACGTGATCAAGGCGCTCGGCAAGGGCGTCCTGAAGATCATGTCGAAGATGGGCATCTCGACGGTGTCGAGCTACGCCGGCGCCCAGGCCTTCGAAGCGGTGGGGCTCAGCCAGGAGTTCATCGACAAGTACTTCACCGGCACGTCGTCGATCCTCGGCGGGGTCGACATCGACGTCATCGCGAAGGAGAACGCCGAGCGGCACGCCCAGGCGTACCCGCAGGACGGCGCGGTCCTGTCGCACGAGCGGCTGCAGACCGGCGGCGAGTACCAGTGGCGTCGCGAAGGCCCCCCGCACCTGTTCAACCCGGACACCGTCTTCCGGCTGCAGCACGCCACCCGTGCCCGTCGGTACGACATCTTCCGTGAGTACTCGAGCGCAGTGGACGACCAGTCCGAGGAGCTCATGACGCTGCGCGGGCTGTTCCGCTTCAAGCACGGGGTCCGGAAGCCCGTCGCGCTCGACGAGGTCGAGTCGATCGAGTCGATCGTCAAGCGCTTCAACACCGGTGCGATGTCGTACGGCTCCATCTCGAAGGAAGCCCACGAGACCCTCGCGATCGCGATGAACCGCCTCGGTGGTCGCTCGAACACGGGTGAGGGCGGCGAGGACGTCGACCGACTGCTCGACCCCGAGCGCCGCAGCGCGATCAAGCAGGTCGCCTCCGGGCGGTTCGGCGTGACGAGCATGTACCTCACCCACGCCACCGACATCCAGCTGAAGATGGCGCAGGGTGCGAAGCCCGGCGAGGGCGGCCAGCTGCCCCCGCAGAAGGTGTACCCGTGGGTCGCCCGCACCCGGCACGCCACCGCCGGCGTCGGCCTCATCTCGCCGCCGCCGCACCACGACATCTACTCGATCGAGGACCTCAAGCAGCTGATCTTCGACGTGAAGCGCGCCAACCCGGCCGCCCGCGTCCACGTGAAGCTCGTGAGCCAGTCCGGCATCGGCGCGGTCGCGGCCGGGGTGACGAAGGCCCTGGCCGACGTCGTGCTCGTGTCCGGGCACGACGGTGGCACGGGTGCGTCCCCGCTCAACTCCCTCAAGCACGCCGGCACCCCGTGGGAGATCGGCCTCGCCGAGACGCAGCAGACGCTCATGCTGAACGGCATGCGCGACCGCGTCGTCGTGCAGGTCGACGGTCAGATGAAGACCGGACGCGACGTCGTCGTGGCAGCCCTGCTCGGCGCCGAGGAGTACGGCTTCGCCACCGCTCCGCTCGTCGTCGAGGGCTGCATCCTGATGCGCGTGTGCCACCTCGACACGTGTCCGGTGGGGGTCGCGACGCAGAACCCCGAGCTCCGCAAGCGCTTCTCCGGCAAGCCCGAGTTCGTCGTGAACTTCTTCGAGTTCATCGCGCAGGAAGTGCGCGAGCTCCTGGCCGAGCTCGGCTTCCGCACCCTCGACGAGGCGATCGGCCGGTCCGACGCGCTCGACGTCGACCGTGCCCTCGAGCACTGGAAGGCGTCAGGGCTCGACCTCGCACCGGTCCTCGCGGGTCCGCACTTCGAGGACGCCGAGCCCCGTCGCCACCAGCGCGAGCAGGACCACGAGCTCGAGCAGCACTTCGACGTGGGGCTGATCCAGCAGACCGCCGACGTGCTCGACCACGGTGGTTCGATCGCGCTCGACCTGCCCATCCGCAACACCGAGCGCGCGGTCGGCACGATGCTCGGCCACGAGGTCACGAAGCGGCACGGCGAGCACGGGCTGCCCAGCGGCTCGATCGACGTCACGCTGCGCGGTTCCGCCGGGCAGTCGCTCGGCGCGTTCATGCCCGCCGGCATCACCCTGCGCCTCATCGGTGACAGCAACGACTACGTCGGCAAGGGACTGTCCGGTGGCGAGATCATCGTGCGGCCGGACGCCGGTTCGGGCTTCGACCCGGCGGAGAACGTCATCGCCGGCAACGTGATCGGCTACGGCGCGACCCAGGGCAGCATGTTCATCCGCGGCATCGTGGGGGAACGCTTCCTGGTGCGCAACTCGGGGGCGACCGCGGTGGTCGAGGGCGTGGGCGACCACGCGCTCGAGTACATGACGGGCGGCCTCGCGCTCATCCTGGGCGAGACCGGTCGGAACCTCGGGGCCGGCATGTCCGGCGGCACCGCGTACGTCCGTGGTCTGCGCAAGGAGCACGTCAACACCGATGCCCTCGCGACCGGTGAACTCCGACTCGAGGCGCTCGACAGTGCCGACGTCGAGATCGTCACCGACCTGCTCACCCGGCACGCCGAGGAGACCGGTTCGACGCTCGCGTCCGACCTGCTCGAGTCCGGCGACCTGAGCGACTTCGTCAAGGTGCTGCCGCGTGACTACGCGGCGGTGCTCGAGACCCGTCAGCGCGCCGTCGACGAGGGGCTCGACCCCGACGGCGACGTCGTGTGGAATCGAATCATGGAGGTGACCGGTGGCTGAGCGTCACGCACGTGTGGAACCGGCAGCGCCCAACACGACCACGGAGGTGACCGGTGGCTGACCCCAAGGGATTCCTCAAGGTCCAGGAACGCGAACTGCCGGCACGGCGCCCCGTGCCCGTCCGGCTCATGGACTGGAAAGAGGTCTACGAGCAGCAGGAGTCGGGTGCCCTCAAGCGCCAGGCCGGCCGCTGCATGGACTGCGGCGTGCCGTTCTGCCACCAGGGATGCCCCCTCGGCAACCTGATCCCGGAGTGGAACGACCTGACCTGGCGCGGTGAGGGCCGTCAGGCGATCGAGCGACTGCACGCGACGAACAACTTCCCGGAGTTCACGGGCCGGCTGTGCCCCGCTCCGTGCGAGTCCTCGTGCGTGCTCGGCATCAACCAGCCGCCGGTGACGATCAAGCAGGTCGAGGTCTCGATCATCGACGAGGCGTTCCAGAACGGCTGGGTCACCCCGCACCCGCCGGAGCGCCTGACGGGCAAGACCGTCGCCGTCGTCGGCTCCGGCCCGGCCGGGCTGGCCGCCGCGCAGCAGCTCACGCGCGCCGGGCACACCGTCGCCGTCTACGAGCGCGACGACCGCATCGGCGGGCTGCTCCGCTACGGGATCCCGGACTTCAAGATGGAGAAGCGCCAGATCGACGCGCGCCTGTCCCAGATGCAGGCCGAGGGCACCCGCTTCCGTGCGGGCGTCGAGATCGGCCGCGACATCACCTGGGACGACCTGAAGTCGCGCTACGACGCGGTCGTCGTCGCCACCGGCGCCACGGTGCCGCGCGACCTGCCGATCCCGGGGCGCGACCTCGAGGGCGTGCACTTCGCGATGGACTACCTGGTCCAGCAGAACAAGGCGAACGCCGGCACCCGGGTCGACAATCAGCTGACCGCCGAGGGCAAGCACGTCGTCGTGATCGGCGGCGGTGACACCGGTGCGGACTGCATCGGCACCGCGCACCGGCAGGGCGCCCTGAGCGTGACGAACCTGGCGATCGGCAAGCAGCCGCCGTTGGAGCGTCCGTCCGAGCAGCCGTGGCCGATGTTCCCGACCGTCTTCGAGGTCACGAGCGCCCACGAAGAGGGCGGCGAGCGGCACTTCCTCGCCTCGACCGTCGAGTTCCTGGCGAACGAGGCCGGCGAGGTCCGGGCGCTCCGCGTCGCCGAGACCGAGTACCTCGACGGCCGTCGTGTGCCGAAGGCCGGTTCCGAGCGCGAGATCCCCGCAGACCTCGTCCTCGTCGCGATGGGCTTCACCGGTCCGGAATCCGACACGATCGAGCCGCAGCTCGGCCTGCCGACGACGGTGTCCGGTGCGCTCGACCGCCGCGCCGACTACACGACGAACGAGGCGGGCGTGTTCGTCGCCGGTGACGCCGGCCGCGGGCAGTCGCTGATCGTCTGGGCGATCGCCGAGGGCCGTGCCGCGGCGGCGAAAGTCGACGAGTACCTCGAGGGCTCGACGATCCTGCCGGCGCCGGTCAAGGCGACCGACCGCGCGATCTCGGTCTGAGATGACCGATCACCGCATGACCGACCACCACCAGATGCTCACCCCCCGGTGAGCGAGGGGCCACCAGCACTCGATAAGGTGCTGGTGGCCTCGCTTCGTTCCGCGCGGCCCCACAGCGCGGAAACCAGAGCATCACCCACCACCACGAAGGAATCCATTGAGACGCGCAAAGATCGTTTCGACGCTCGGACCGGCAACGTCGGACTACGAGACCGTCAAGGAGATCATCGAAGCGGGCGTCGACGTCGCCCGACTCAACCTCAGCCACGGTGACTACAGCGTCCACGAGGCCAACTACGTGAACGTCCGTCGCGCTGCCGAGGAGCTCGGCAAGCCGGTCGCGATCCTCGTCGACCTGCAGGGTCCGAAGATCCGTCTGGCCAAGTTCGCCGACGGCCCGCACGACCTGGCGGTCGGCGACGTGTTCACGATCACGACCGAGGACGTCCCCGGTTCCAAGGAGATCTGCGGCACGACGTTCAAGGGCCTGCCCCAGGACGTCAAGCCCGGCGACCCGCTGCTCATCGACGACGGTCGGGTCCGCCTGCGCGTGCTCGACACCGACGGCGTCCGCGTGCGCACCGAGGTCGTCGTCGGCGGCACGGTGTCGAACAACAAGGGCATCAACCTGCCCGGCGTCGCCGTCAACGTCCCGGCGCTGAGCGAGAAGGACGAGGCCGACCTCCGCTGGGGCATCCGCCAGGGTGCCGACCTCATCGCGCTCTCGTTCGTCCGCAACGCCTCGGACGTCGTCCGCGCGCACGAGATCATGGACGAGGAGGGCAAGCGCCTCCCCGTCATCGCGAAGATCGAGAAGCCGCAGGCCGTGGACGCGCTCGAGGAGATCATCGACGCCTTCGACAGCATCATGGTCGCCCGCGGTGACCTCGGCGTCGAGCTCCCGCTCGAGGCCGTCCCGATCGTGCAGAAGCGCGCCGTCGAGCTCGCCCGCCGCATGGCGAAGCCGGTCATCGTCGCGACCCAGATGCTCGAGTCGATGATCTCGTCGCCGATCCCGACCCGCGCCGAGACCTCCGACGTCGCGAACGCCGTCCTCGACGGTGCGGACGCGGTCATGCTCTCGGGCGAGACCAGCGTCGGCGAGTACCCGGTGCAGACCGTCCGCACGATGGCCCGCATCGTCGAGTCGACCGAGGACCACGGCCTCGAGCGCATCGCGCCGCTCGGCACCAAGCCGCGCACCCTCGGCGGGGCGATCACCCTCGCCGCGGTCGAGATCGCGGAGTTCACCGAGGCCTCGTACCTCTGCGTGTTCACCGAGTCCGGCGACTCGGCGCGCCGCATGTCGCGTCTGCGCCACGGCCTGCCGATCATCGCCTTCACCCCGAACGAGGCCACGCGTCGCCGCATGGCGCTCACCTGGGGCGTCCGGTCGTTCCTGGTCGAGCGCAAGACCCACACCGACGAGCTCTTCTCGCAGGTGGACGACGTCCTGCTCGAGAACGGCCTGGCCGCCCCCGGCGACCGCGTCATCGTGACGGCCGGTTCGCCTCCCGGGATCGAGGGCTCGACGAACGACCTGCGCGTGCACCGGGTGGGCGACGCCCACGCCGAGGCCGCTCCGGCCTACGTGCGGGACTGATCCGCAGGATCCCGACGCCGACAGGGCGCGGACGGGAGGCACGGCGCACGAACACGCGTCGCCTCCGGTCCGTGCCCTGCCGCGTCTCCACGGCCCTGGTGGCGACCACCGGTCGGCCGTACGCGGCAGGATGGCTGCTGTGAGCCTCCAGACCGAACACCCGGCGCCGCGCGCCGACGTCCGCCGCTGGCGACGCTACCTGGCCGACGAACGCGCCGAGGGCGCGGTGTACCGCAACCTGGCCGCTCGGCGGTCCGGCGAGGAACGCGAGATCCTGGCCGCGCTGGCCGAGGCCGAGGGGCGGCACGAGCAGCACTGGCTCGACCTGCTCGGTGACGACGTCGGGCGTCCGCAGCGGGGCAGTCTGCGCACCCGGGTCCTCGCGACGCTGGCGAAGCGCTTCGGGTCGGTGTTCGTCCTCGCGTTGATGCAGCGCGCCGAGGACCGCTCGCCGTACGCCGACGACGACGACGCGACGGCGAGCATGGCGGCCGACGAGCGCATCCACGGCGAGGTGGTGCGCGGGCTCGCGAACCGCGGTCGGATGCGCCTGTCCGGCACGTTCCGCGCGGCGGTGTTCGGCGCCAACGACGGACTCGTGTCGAACCTGGCCCTCATCATCGGCATCAGCGCGTCGGGCGCCGACCGGCACTTCGTCCTGCTGAGCGGCATCGCGGGCCTGCTCGCCGGCGCCCTGTCGATGGGTGCGGGGGAGTACGTGTCGGTCCGGTCGCAGCGTGAACTGCTCGAGGCGTCCGCACCGCACCCCGAGGCCGGCCGCGCCGTGGCGGACCTCGACGTCGACGCGAACGAGCTGGCCCTGGTGTACCGCGCCCGCGGGATGTCCGAGGCCGAGGCGACCGAGCACGCAGCGCACGTGCTGTCCGGCATCGGTGAGCGACACCCGTCGACCGGTCCCGTCACCGTCACCGACGACCACGAGGCGGTGGGCAACGGCCTGAGTGCCGCGGTGTCGAGCTTCCTGTTCTTCGCGTCGGGCGCGATCATCCCGGTCGTGCCGTTCCTGTTCGGCATGCAGGGGTGGGCGGCCATCGCGGTCGCCGGCACGCTCGTCGGTCTCGCCCTGCTCGGCACCGGTGCGGTCGTCGGCGTGCTGAGCGGTGCCTCGCCGGGCAAGCGGGCGTTCCGGCAGCTGGCGATCGGGTTCGGCGCCGCGGTCGTGACCTACGCGCTCGGGCTGCTGTTCGGCACCGGGGCCGCCTGACGCCTAGCGGCGGACGGCGGCTCGCGGCGGGAGCAGCAGCAGGGCTGCGGCACCGACGACGATGAGGGCGATGCCGGCGAAGACCATGAACACCGTGAGCGCGAGGCCGGGCGCCACGAGCACGACGACGCCGCCGAGGATCGACAGCACGCCGCTCACCAGCGTCGGCACCCGGGACGACCCGGGGTGGCCGACGAAGCCGCCGACGATCGACACGATGCCCTCGATCACGAAGCCGACCCCGGCGAGCACGGCGTAGACGACCAGGGGGATCGCCGGGTCGAGCAGCGCGACGAGTCCGGCGACCGCGACGAGCGCACCGACGATCCCGGAGGTCCACCGCCACACCGTCGGTGTCCCGTGCCCGCGCGCCGCAGCCACGACCCGCAGGGCGCCGGCGACGACGAGGTACACGCCGAACAGCAGCGCCACGAGGACGAGCGACGGCCGGGGCCACACGATGGCGACGATCCCCAGGGCGATCGCGACGACCGCCGTGACGACGACGAACACCCGGAACGTGCGGACGGCACGAGAATCCACGGACACTCCTCCTGATCGGACCCGCTGGAGTCCCGAACGCTACCCGGCCGACGGCGAGCCCGTGCGGTCCTCGGGCCCGAGCCGGCGTGAGCCCGTGCAACCGGATGCAACCCCCGCGGTCGTACGGTGCGAGCAGCACGCGAACCGTGCGTGCCCCGACAGCGTCGTCGAAAGGCCAACACCATGACCATCGCACCATCGCCCACCAGCTACGCCGCACCCGGCGAACCGGGCTCCCTCGTGCAGTACCGATCGCGGTACGACCACTTCATCGGCGGCGAGTACGTCCCGTCGGCGAGCGGGCAGTACTTCGAGAACCCCACCCCCGTCACCGGCAAGGTCTTCACCGAGGTCGCGCGCGGTGACTCCACCGACGTCGACCGTGCGGTGGCGGCGGGCTGGAAGGCGTTCCCGACCTGGGGGCGGACGAGCGCCGCGGAGCGCGCGGTCATCCTGAACAAGATCGCCGACCGGATGGAGGAGCACCTCGAGATGCTCGCCGTCGCCGAGACGTGGGAGAACGGCAAGCCGATCCGCGAGACCCTCGGCGCCGACATCCCGCTCGCGATCGACCACTTCCGGTACTTCGCCGGAGCGATCCGCGCGCAGGAGGGCTCGGCCGGCGAGATCGACCACGACACCGTGGCGTACCACTTCCACGAACCGCTCGGCGTCGTCGGACAGATCATCCCGTGGAACTTCCCGATCCTGATGGCCGTGTGGAAGCTCGCGCCGGCCCTGGCCGCGGGCAACTGCGTCGTGCTGAAGCCCGCCGAGCAGACCCCGGCGTCGATCCACGTGCTCGTCGAGCTCATCCGCGACCTCCTGCCCGCCGGCGTGCTCAACGTCGTCAACGGCTTCGGCATCGAGGTCGGCGCACCACTCGCCCAGCACCCGGACATCCGGAAGATCGCGTTCACCGGCGAGACCACCACCGGTCGGCTGATCATGCAGTACGCCTCGCAGAGCCTCATCCCGGTGACGCTCGAGCTCGGCGGCAAGAGCCCGAACGTGTTCTTCCCCGACGTCGCTGCCGAGAAGGACTCGTTCTACGACAAGGCGCTCGAGGGCTTCACCTTCTTCAACCTCAACCAGGGCGAGGTCTGCACGTGTCCGTCCCGGGCGCTCGTGGCGAAGGAGATCTACGACGGGTTCGTCGCCGACGGCCTCGACCGGGTGCGCGCCGTCAAGCAGGGCCACCCGCTCGACCTGTCCACGATGATCGGCGCCCAGGCGTCGAACGACCAGCTCGAGAAGATCCTGAGCTACATCGACATCGGCAAGCAGGAGGGCGCGAAGCTGCTCACGGGTGGCGAGCGCGCGGACCTCGGCGGGGAGCTCTCCGGCGGGTACTACGTCACGCCGACGGTGTTCGAGGGCGTGAACTCGATGCGGATCTTCCAGGAGGAGATCTTCGGTCCGGTCCTCGCGCTGACGTCCTTCAGCGGCTACGACGACGCGATCGCCACGGCCAACGACACCCTCTACGGACTCGGTGCCGGGGTGTGGAGCCGCGAGGCCACGACGCTGTACCGTGCCGGCCGTGACATCCAGGCCGGACGCGTGTGGTCGAACACGTACCACCAGTACCCGGCGGGAGCGGCGTTCGGTGGGTACAAGCAGTCCGGCATCGGGCGCGAGAACCACAAGATGATGCTCGACCACTACCAGCAGACGAAGAACCTGCTCGTGTCCTACGCCGACGGTCCGATGGGCTTCTTCTGATGCCCGACACCGCACGCGTGGCGGTCACGCCGGCGGCGGGGGAGCTCCTGCGCACCCTCGCCGCCCGGCACGGCCCGCTGATGTTCCACCAGTCGGGCGGCTGCTGCGACGGCTCGAGCCCGATGTGCTACCCCGTCGGCATGTTCCGGACCGGCTCCGGCGACGTCCTGCTCGGGGCAGTCGAGGTCGACGGCATCGACCCCGTCGAGGTGTACATGTCGGTGTCGCAGTTCGAGTACTGGAAGTACACGCACCTCACGATCGACGTCGTCGACGGTCGCGGCGGCGGGTTCTCGGTCGAGAGCCCCGAGGGCAAGCGGTTCCTGACCCGGTCGCGGATGTTCGACGACGCCGAGCTGGCCGATCTCGGCCTGGTCCCGGTCGCGCACCGGACGTAGGCTGGCCGGACTCGTCGCGACGGTGCGGCGGGTGGGGCCGATCGGAGGACGCATGCGCGCACCCGACCGGCTCCGCCCGCTCGTCGCCGCGTCCTGGCGACGGTCTGCAGCGGTCGACCCGGATGGGGTCCCTGCGCTCGCACTCGGTGACGACGAGCTCGACGCCGCTCGCCGGGACGGCCCCCTCGCCACCCTGCTGCCCGTGGTCCGGCACCTGCTGCTCGACGACACCCGATCGGCTGGCTGTGTCCTCGCCGTCGGCGACGCCTCGGGTCGGCTGGTGTGGGTCGACGGCGCGCGGACGGCCCGACGTGCTGCGGAGGACATGGGCTTCGTCCCCGGGGCCGACTGGGCCGAGGACCGCGTCGGTACGAGCGCGCCCGGCACCGCACTGCGGCTGGATCGACCGGTGCAGATCCGCTCCGACGAGCACTACGCGAACGCCGTCAAGCCGTGGTCGTGCACCGCCGTGCCCGTGCACGACGCCCACGGAGCCACCGTCGGCGTGCTCGACCTGACGGGCGACGACCGGGCCGTCGAACGGCACACCCTGTCGCTCCTCACCGCCACGGTCGCCGCCGCCGAGGCACGGCTCGTCCTGGCCGCGAGCCGGTTCCCGGCGTCCGCCGCGTCGACGCCGCGCGCACCCGGCGCGGAACTGTCGGTGCTCGGGACCGACACCGCCGTCCTGCGCGTCCACGACCGCCGGGTCCACCTGTCCGCGCGGCACTCCGAGCTCCTCGTCGTCCTCGCCGCGCACCCCGACGGGTTGGCGGCCGCCGACCTCGCGCACGCCGTGTACGGCGACGCCTGCGCCGTCGTGACGCTGCGCGCCGAGGTGGTGCGGCTCCGACGGGTCCTCGCGGAGCACGCGTCGGGCGTGACCGTGACGTCGCGACCGTACCGGGTGACCGGGATGGCGACCGACGTCGACACCGTGCTGTCCGCGCTCGACCGCGGGGCGCGCCTCCAGGCCGTCGACCGGTACACCGGACCCGTCCTGCCGGGGTCGGCCGCGCCGGGGGTGGACGCCGTGCGCGACCTGGTGCGCGGTCGGTTCCGCGAGTCGGTCGTCGCGGACGGCAGCGTCGAGGCGCTGCTCGCGTGGGCGCGGACGCCGGACGGGGCGGCGGACGCGCGCGTGCTCCGCGCGCTGCTCGCGGTCCTGCCGCGGCGGTCGCCGCGACGGGCCGGTCTCGTGGCGGCGATCGAGGCGCTCGAGGGTCCCTGAACCGGTCGGGACGACCCGGCCTGGAGGCGCGCCCCGCGCGGTCGAGGCCGCCGACGGCGCGCGCCTCCCGGCCTGGTGATCAGGAACCGGTGGTCGGCGCCGGGGTCGTGGTCGCGTCGGGAGCCGGCGGGGTGGGTGCCGTGGGCTTCGCGCCGTCCTTCGGCGGGGTGGGTGCGGTGGGCTTCGCGCCGTCCTTCGGCGGGGTGGGTGTCTTCCCCTCGTCGCCCTTCGGCGGCGCGGGCATCGTCGCGGGGCCGCCGGCCTTCGGCAGCGCCGTGCAGCCGGGCGCCGTCGCGGGGCCGCCCTCGGGCGGAGCGGGCAGCGTCGCGGCGTCGCCGTCGGCCGGAGCGGGCGGCGTCGCGGCGTCGCCGTCGGCCGGAGCCGGAGCCGGTGTGGTCGCGCTGGTCGGAGCACCGCTCGGTGCGCCCGTCGGGGTGCTCGGCGCCGGGGTGGTCGTCGCGGCGTTCGCCGTGGCGATGCCGAACCCGCCGAGCACCAGGACCGCGGCCGCGGCCGTGCCGATGCCGATCCGTCGCAGGAGGGCACCGCGTCGCGGGGTGGCAGTGGTGGTCGAGTCGTCTCGTTCGTCGCGCATGGGGGATCCGTTCCGTGTCCGGGCGGATCCGGGTGATCCGCCACTGGAGACGACGCTCGAGTCCGAATCTGAAGCATGCCTGAAGCACAGGGGTTCTCCAGCGTCCTCCATGCTCGGTGGCCGCCGGAGCGCCCTACGGTGTCCGCCGTGCCTGTTCCCGCTCGAATCCTGGTCGTCGACGACGACGACTCCATCCGGACCTCCGTCGCGACGACCCTGCGTGCCGAGGGCTTCCTCGTCGCCGAGGCGTCCGACGGACGCGACCTCGTCGAGGACCTCCGCCGCGCCGCGCCCGACCTCGTCCTGCTGGACTGGATGCTGCCCGGGCCGAGCGGCATCGTGCTCGCCGGCCGGGTGCGCTCCACCTCGGATGCCGCCGTCGTGATGATGACCGCGCGGGACGAGCTCGACGAGCGGTTGCGCGGGTTCGCCGAGGGCGCCGACGACTACGTGGTGAAGCCGTTCGCGATGGCCGAGCTGGTGGCGCGGGTGACGGCGGTGCTCCGGCGGCGCGGGCGGATCCCGTCGGTCGTCGAGGTCGGCGACCTCGTCCTCGACCCGGACGCCGCCACCGCTCGGCGTGCCGGTGTCCTGCTCGACCTCACCGCGACGGAGTTCCGCCTGCTGCGGTTCCTCGCCGAGAGCCGGGGCCGCACGGTGTCGAAGGGGCAGATCACGACGCAGGTGTGGGGCTACGACGACGTCGCGGCGAACGTCGTCGAGGTCCACCTCAGCGCCCTCCGACGGAAGATGGAGGCGCACGGGCCGCGGCTCGTGCACACCGTCCGCGGCATCGGGTACCGGCTGAGCGACGAGCGGTCGGCGGCGTGAGGGTCCACGACGGTGCGCTCCGCACGACCTCGTTGCGGCTGCGCACGGTCGTCGCGATCGTGGTCCTGCTCGCGGTGCTGCTCGCCGGGCTGGCGGTCGCCGTCGAGGTGCTGCTCGGCATCCGGCTGCGCGCCCAGGCCGAGGACCGGCTCCGCGACCGCGCATCTGCCGCCGCCGCACTCGTCGGGACCGTCGACGCCGAGGACCTCGCCGACCGGCTCTCCGCGCAGGGCCTGTCGGTGCGCATCGTCCAGCCGGACGGCGGGGCCGTCGAGGCTGGTCCGACGCCGGACCAGCTGCGGACGGGCCCGCCGGATCCAGGAGGCCTGCCGGCGACGGTGCCGCGGGGCAGCGGGCTCGTCGGCGGGACGACGCCCACGGCCGCGGCGACGCCCACGACCACCGAGGACGGCGCCACGGTCACGTCGTCGTCCGTGCGCGAGGACGACGGGGTGCTCACCCTCGTGAGCCGACTCGACGACGGCACGCGCATCACCCTGACCGCCGGGACCCGCGACGTGCAGGACACCCTGGTGCAGCTCGGCTGGGTGATGGGCGGTGCCTCCGCGGCGTTCCTCGGGGTCGCCGTCCTCGGGGTGGTGCTCGTCGTCCGGCGGTCCCTGCGGCCGCTCGACGAGATGGCGACGACCGCGCGGTCGATCGCGGGCGGCGACCGCGGACGGCGACTCCGGCCCTCGCGGCAGGACACCGAGATCGGCCGCGTCGCCGTCGCCCTGGACGAGATGCTCGATGCCGTCGAGGGCGCGGAGCGCGAGGCCGTCGCGGCGGAGGCACGGGTCCGCTCGTTCCTCTCGGATGCCGCGCACGAGCTGCGGACGCCGGTGGCCGGGGTCCGGGCAGCGGCCGACACCCTCGTGCGCGACGGTGGCGGCGACGTCGCCACGCGCGAGGTGCTCGCCGTGCACGTCGTCCGCCAGGCCGACCGAGCCGCACGGCTCATCGAGGACATGCTCACGATGGCCCGCCTCGACCGGGGGATCGAGCTCGACCGACGACCGGTGGACCTCGGTGCCTTCCTCGTCGCGGAGAGCGACCGGCTGCGGGTACGGCTGCCGTCCGTCGCACTCGAGGTCGTGGTGCCCGAGCGGCCCGTCTCCGCCGACGTCGACGCCGAGCGGCTCGCCCAGGTCGTCGGCAACCTCGTCGACAACGCCGCCCGAGCAGCGGGGCCCGCTGGCAGGATCGTCGTCTCCCTCGACGATCCGGGGGCCGGCCCCGTGGTCCGGGTGGCGGACGACGGTCCGGGCATCCCGACCCAGGACCGTGCGCGGGTGTTCGACCGACTCGTCCGGCTCGAGGCCGCTCGCGACGCCCGGTCCGGCGGGGCCGGACTGGGTCTGCCGATCGCACGGGGCATCGCCGAGGCGCACGGCGGGTCCCTGCAGCACGCCGAGGTCGGCGTGGACGGCGAAGCCGGCGTGCTCGGCGGTGCGGTGTTCGAGCTGCGGCTGCCGGCGGCGGTCGAGGGGCGGGGGTCCTGCTAGCCTGGAGGTCTCGCGAGTGTGGTGGAATCGGCAGACACGGGGCACTCAAAATGCTCTGCCTCACGGCGTGCGGGTTCAAGTCCCGCCACTCGTACAACGCTTTCTGGCAACCTGAGCCGTGTGCTGACATGAAGCACTTCTGACGTCTAGTAGGCTTGCGGCTGTGAGTGACACAGAAGCAACTGCAACTGCAACAGCACCGCGCCGCGTCGTCGTCGCCGAGGACGAGTCGCTCATCCGCCTCGACATCGTCGAGATCCTCCGCGACAACGGGTTCGACGTGGTGGGCGAGGCCGGCGACGGCGAGACCGCCGTGCAGCTCGCCACCGACCTCCGCCCCGACCTCGTCGTGATGGACGTCAAGATGCCCCAGCTCGACGGCATCTCCGCAGCCGAGAAGCTGTCCAAGAACCACATCGCTCCGGTGGTCCTCCTCACGGCGTTCAGCCAGAAGGACCTCGTCGAGCGTGCGACCGAGGCCGGCGCGCTGGCCTACGTGGTCAAGCCGTTCACCCCGAACGACCTGCTCCCCGCGATCGAGATCGCCCTCTCGCGGTACCAGCAGATCATCACGCTCGAGGCCGAGGTCGCCGACCTGGTCGAGCGCTTCGAGACCCGCAAGCTCGTCGACCGTGCCAAGGGCCTGCTCAACGAGAAGATGGGCCTCACCGAGCCCGAGGCGTTCCGCTGGATCCAGAAGGCCTCGATGGACCGCCGTCTGACCATGCACGACGTCGCCAAGGCGATCATCGAGCAGCTCAGCGCCAAGAAGTAGCACCACCCGTCGCTCACACCAGCGCCGTCGGACCCCGGTCCGGCGGCGCTGCTGCGTTCCCGGCGCGCGGGGCGCTCGGTGCGTGTGCATGTTGCGACGAGCCACCGGTCGATCGACGCGTGCTCTGTCGAAGTGTGCGGACGCATGCGCGAGCGCAACGCGCGCGGGGCGGTGGAGGCGACCACCTGGCAGGCTGGAGGGGTGGACGACGTTGTGATCCGGGCCTCCCGGCCTGACGACATGCCAGCGGTGGCCGACCTGCGGTGGCGGTGGAGTGTCGGCGAGGGCGGTGCCGAGCCGGCCGCGACGCCGGACGACTACCGCGCGGCGATGACGGCCTTCGCACTCGAACACCCGGACACGCACCGGTGCGTGGTCGCGGAGCGCGACGGTGCGGTGCTCGGGATGGCGTGGCTCGGACTCGTCGCCCGGCCGCCGACCCCGGACCGGCCGGGCCGACGCCTGACCGCCGACGTGCAGACCGTCTACGTGCACCCCGACCTGCGCGGGCTCGGCGTCGCCGGACGACTCGTCACCGCGCTGCTCGACATCGCGGACGACCTCGGTGTCGAGCGGACCTCGGTGCACTCGAGCGTCGACGGGGAGCGGCTCTACCGGCGGCTCGGCTTCGGCGACGCACGGCTGCTGCTGCAGCGTCCGCCCGAGGACTGAGCGCTCGGTGCCTCAGCCGCGCGCGGGCAGCTGCTGGAGTGTCCAGGCGTTGCCGTCGGGGTCGGTGAAGAAGACGAAGCGACCCCAGGCCAGATCGTCGACACCGATCGCGTGCACGCCGAGCCCCTGCAGGTGGGCGAGGGCCTCGTCGGCGTCGGGCACCACCACCTGGACGGACTTCAGCGACCCGGGCTGGACGTCGGGGGACATGATGCCCTCGCCGAACGCGATCGAGCACGCCGACCCGGGTGGGGTGGCCTGCACGAACCGCACGTCGTCGGACACGCGCTGGTCGTGGTCGATCGTGAAGCCGATGCGTTCGTAGAACTCGCGGGCCCGGTCGACGTCGCTGACGGGGACCATGACGAGTTCGATCTTCCAGTCCATGACGGACTCCCTGCGTCGGTGCGAGGGGTTCAGCGTGCCTCGCGGATGAGGTTGGTGATGCGGACGGTGGAGCAGCGGCGCCCCTGGTCGTCGGTGAGCACGATCTCGTGCGTGGTGAGCGTGTTGCCGAGGTGGATCGCGGTGCAGACACCGGTGACGGTGCCGGACGTGGCGCTGCGGGTGTGCGAGGCGTTCAGCTCGATGCCGACGGCGTAGCGGCCCTCGCCGGCGTGCACGTTGGCGGCCATCGAACCGAGGCTCTCGGCGAGGACGACGTAGGCGCCCCCGTGCAGCAGGCCGACCGGTTGGCGGTTGCCCTCGACCGGGATGCTGCCGACGGCGCGGTCGGCCGACATCTCGGTGATGACCATGCCCATCTTGGTGGCCAGCTCGCCCATCCCGCGGGCCGCGAGGCGCTCGTCGACGTTCCCGGTGATGGTGGCTTCGTCGGTCACGCGCTCGAACTCCCGTGTCGGATGGCGTCGGTAGGCTGTCCGGGTGTCGGACTCCGCAAAGCCTACCCTCATGGTCATCGACGGCCACTCGCTCGCCTTCCGGGCCTTCTACGCGCTGCCGGTCGACAGTTTCGTGAACCGCGACGGGCAGCACACGAACGCCATCCACGGCTTCATCTCGATGCTGCTCATGCTCCTGCAGCGCGAGAAGCCGACGCACCTGGCGGTGGCGTTCGACATCTCCCGGTTCTCGTTCCGCACCCGTGAGTACGAGGCGTACAAGGGCACCCGCTCCGAGACCCCGGCCGAGTTCAAGGGGCAGATCCCGCTGCTGCAGCAGGCGCTCGAGGCGATGGGCATCACCACCGTGACGAAGGAGGACTACGAGGCCGACGACATCCTCGCGACCCTGTCGTCCCAGGGTGCTGCGCAGGGGTACCAGGTGTACGTCGTCTCCGGCGACCGCGACGCCATCCAGCTCGTCAACGACGACGTGACGCTGCTGTACCCGTCGGTCCGTGGCGTCTCCGAGCTCACCCGGTACGACCGCGACAAGGTGTACGAGCGCTACGGCATCGAGCCGCACCAGTACCCGGACATCGCCGCGCTCGTCGGCGAGACCAGCGACAACCTGATCGGCATCGACAAGGTCGGCGAGAAGACCGCGGTGAAGTGGGTCACGCAGTACGGCTCGCTCGAGGGGGTCCTCGAACACGCCGACGAGATCAAGGGCGTCGTCGGCAACAACCTGCGCGAGCAGCAGGACCGTGCCGTCCGCAACCGCCGGCTGAACCGCCTGGTCACCGACGTCGAACTGCCCGTCGGTCCGGCCGACGTCGCGCTCCGGCCCCTCGACGAGACCGCCGTGCGCGAGCTGTTCGCCAAGCTGCAGTTCCGGACGCTGCTCGACCGCGTCTTCAAGGTCGCCGGCTCCGGTGAGCCGTCCGAGCAGCCGGCCGAGGGCGGGGTGACGGACGGTGCCGCGACCCCGCCGTCGGTGAAGACCCTGATCGACGAGGAACTCGGGTACTGGCTCGAGCGCCGCAACGCGTCCGAGGCGGCGAACGGCTACGGCGTTGCGGTCGAGGTCATCGACGGCCGACTCAGCACCATCGGCATCGCCACGCACGACGACGCCGTCCAGGTGCCCGGTGGCAGCGGCGCGAAGGACTACGAGCAGCTGTCGGCGTGGTTCGCCTCCGACGCCCCGAAGCACTTCCACGACGCCAAGACCGCGATCAAGGTGCTTGCGACCGCGGGCTTCGTCGTGAACGGCATCGCCGGCGACGCCCGCATCACGGGGTGGCTCGCCCAGCCCGGCAAGCAGGGGCAGCCGCTGGCCGACCTCGTCTACCAGGAGCTCGGCGAAGAGCTCCCCACCGCCGACCCGAACCAGCTCGTGCCGGAGAGCGACCCGGTGAACGTCGGCGTGCACGCCTGGTTCGTCCTGCGGGTCACCACGGCGCTCCGTGCCCGGATCGACGAGTCGTCGCTCAAGGTCCTCGACGACATCGAGCTCCCGCTGGTGTCGGTGCTCGCGAGCATGGAGACGATCGGTGTCGGCATCGACCGACCGGTGCTCACGGGGTTGTCGAAGGAACTGGGGGAGCGTGCCGCCGACCTGGCGCAGCAGGCGTTCGCCGAGATCGGGCACGAGGTGAACCTCGGGTCCCCGAAGCAGCTGCAGGAAGTCCTGTTCACCGAACTCGCGATGCCCAAGACCCGCAAGACGAAGACCGGGTTCTCGACCGACGCCGCGAGCCTGGCCGACCTGCAGGAGCAGCACCCGCACCCGTTCCTCGGCCTGCTGCTGCAGCACCGCGACGCCACGAAGCTCCGCCAGATCGTCGACACGCTCGACGCGGCGATCGTCGACGGGCGCATCCACACCCGGTACGAGCAGACCGGCAGCAGCACCGGCCGCATCTCGTCGACCGACCCGAACCTGCAGAACATCCCGGTGAAGACCGCGGTCGGGCGCCGGGTCCGGTCGGCGTTCGCCGTCGCGGAGCCGTACACGACGCTCATCACGGCCGACTACTCGCAGATCGAGATGCGCATCATGGCGCACCTGTCCGGCGACCCCGGTCTCATCCAGGCCTTCAACGAGGGCGAGGACCTGCACCGCTTCGTCGGCGCCCGCGTGTTCGGTGTCGAGCCGTCCGAGGTCTCCGCCGAGATGCGCACCAAGGTCAAGGCGATGTCGTACGGCCTGGCCTACGGGCTGAGCGCGTTCGGGCTGTCGAAGCAGCTCCGCATCGAGCAGTCCGAGGCCCGGACGCTCATGACCGAGTACTTCGCCCGGTTCGGCGCCGTGCGCGACTACCTGCGCAACGTCGTCGAGCAGGCGCGCGAGGACGGCTACACCGAGACGATCTTCGGTCGTCGCCGGCCGTTCCCGGACCTGAAGAGCCCGAACCGCGTCCTGCGCGAGAACGCCGAGCGCGCCGCGCTGAACGCGCCGATCCAGGGCTCGGCAGCCGACATCATGAAGATCGCGATGCTCGGCGTCGACCAGGACCTGCGCGACGGCGGACTCGAGTCGCACCTGCTGCTCCAGGTGCACGACGAGCTCATCCTCGAGGTCGCGCCCGGCGAGCAGGACCGCGTCGAGGAGATCCTGCGCACCCGGATGGGCAACGCTGCCGAACTCACCGTGCCGCTCGACGTCTCGGTCGGTCTCGGTGCGAACTGGGAGAGCGCGGCGCACTGACCGCGGGTCGCGACGCGACCACAGGACGGACGGGAGGCCCGGTGCCAGCTGGCACCGGGCCTCCCGTCCGATGCGCGCCCGGCCGACGGCGCCTGCCGACGTGGGTAGGGTCGGAGCATGAGCGAAGAGCGTCCCGTCCGCCAGCAGACCGCCGTCGACCACGTGGCCGAGGGATGGGTCGCCACCCTCGTCGACCTCGACCCGACGACGGCCACGTACATCGGTGTGCCGGGTCGCACCGGGGAGTACGGCGACACCTCGCCCGCCGGCGCGGCCGCCCTGGCCGACGCGGCACGGGCCGCGAAGCGCACGCTCGACGCCGCGGCCGCGGTGGACCCCGTCGACGAGGTCACGAAGGCGGACCTCGGCGCCGAACTCGACCTGGTGCAGGAGTCGTACGCGCGGAAGCTGCACCTCCGCGACCTCAACGTGATCGCGAGCCCGGCCCAGTCCGTCCGCGAGATCATCGACCTGATGCCGACGGCGACCGAGTCGGACTGGCACGACATCGCCAGCCGACTGCACGCGCTGCCGGACGCGCTCGAGGGCATCCGCGAGACCCTGCTCGAGGGCACGCGCGAGGACGTCACCCCGGCGAAGCGGCAGGTCGCCCTGCTCGCGGAGCAGGCCGCCCGCAACGGTGCCGAGGACGGCTTCTTCCGCCGGCTCGCCGAGGGTGCGGCGTTCGACGACGGCTCTCCCGTGCCGGACTCGCTCCGTGCCGACCTGACCCGCGGGGCCGCGGTCGCGTCGGCCGCGTACCGGAGCCTCGGGCAGTTCCTCGAGCACGAGCTGTTGCCGCTCGCCACCCCGGTCGACGCCGTCGGGCGCGAGGCCTACGAGCTGCACTCCCGCCGGTTCCTCGGTGCTGTCGTCGACCTCGACGAGACGTACGAGTGGGGCCTCGAGGAGCTCGCTCGCATGCGTGACGAGCAGGAGCGGATCGCGGACCGGATCGAGCCGGGTGCGAGCGTCGCCCGGGCCATCGAGGTGCTCGACACCGACCCGTCGCGGATCCTGCACGGCACGGACGCCCTGCAGCGCTGGATGCAGGAGACGAGCGACGCCTCCGTCGCGGCGATGGCCGGCACGTACTTCGACATCCCGGACCCGATCCGCCGGCTGGAGTGCCGCATCGCCCCGACGCAGGAGGGCGGCATCTACTACAGCGGGCCGTCCGACGACTTCTCGCGCGCTGGCCGGATGTGGTGGTCGGTGCCCGAGGGCGTCACCGAGTTCGGCACCTGGCGCGAGAAGACGACCGTCTACCACGAGGGCGTCCCCGGTCACCACCTGCAGATCAGCCAGGGCGTCTACAACCGCGGTGAACTGAACACGTGGCGCCGCCAGCTGTCCGGCTCGTCCGGACACGTCGAGGGCTGGGCGCTCTACGCCGAGCGCCTGATGGAGCAGCTCGGGTTCCTCGACGACGACGGCGACCGGCTGGGCATGCTCGACGGCCAGCGCATGCGTGCCGCCCGCGTGGTGCTCGACATCGGCGTGCACCTGCAGAAGACCAACCCGGACGGCGGCGGCTGGACGTGGGAGTACGCCCTCGACTTCATGCGCGAGAACGTCAACATGGACGACGCGTTCGTGCAGTTCGAGGTCGCACGGTACTTCGGGTGGCCCGGACAGGCGCCGTCGTACAAGGTGGGCCAGCGCGTGTGGGAGTCGATCCGCGACGAGGTGGCCGCCCGCGAAGGCGCCGACTTCGACCTGAAGTCGTTCCACCGTCGTGCGCTCGCCCTCGGCAGCATCGGTCTCGACACGCTGCGGAGCGCGCTGCTCGGCTGACGCGCGGGTGACACGCCCGGTTGTGGGGGCTCCGCCGGTGCGGTTAGACTTGTGCGGCGCAATCCGCGTCACACAACCAATCGCCACGGCGGTGCACCACGGGGGTCTCGACTCCTCGCCCGCCACGGCCCGACTCATGTCCGTTCGGAGCAATCTCTACATGACAACCACTACGACCAAGGCTCCTAAGCAGGTCGCCATCAACGACATCGGTTCGGCTGATGACTTCCTGGCCGAGGTCGAGAAGACCCTGAAGTTCTTCAACGACGGTGATCTCATCTCCGGCACCGTCGTGAAGATCGACCGCGACGAGGTCCTCCTCGACGTCGGTTACAAGACCGAGGGCGTCATCCCCTCGCGCGAGCTCTCGATCAAGCACGACGTCGACCCCAACGAGGTCGTCAAGGTCGGCGACGAGGTCGAGGCCCTGGTCCTCCAGAAGGAGGACAAGGAAGGCCGCCTCATCCTGTCCAAGAAGCGTGCGCAGTACGAGCGCGCATGGGGCGACGTCGAGAAGATCAAGGAGTCCGACGGCGTCGTGACCGGTACGGTCATCGAGGTCGTCAAGGGTGGCCTGATCGTCGACATCGGTCTCCGCGGCTTCCTCCCCGCCTCGCTCATCGAGCTCCGTCGCGTCCGCGACCTCACGCCGTACCTCGGCCAGGAGATCGAGGCGAAGATCCTCGAGCTCGACAAGAACCGCAACAACGTGGTCCTGTCGCGCCGTGCGCTCCTCGAGCAGACGCAGTCCGAGTCCCGGACCACGTTCCTCAACAACCTGCACAAGGGCCAGGTCCGCAAGGGCATCGTGTCCTCGATCGTCAACTTCGGTGCGTTCGTGGACCTCGGTGGCGTCGACGGTCTCGTCCACGTCTCCGAGCTCAGCTGGAAGCACATCGAGCACGCCAGCGAGGTCGTCGAGGTCGGTCAGGAAGTCACCGTCGAGATCCTCGAGGTCGACCTGGACCGTGAGCGCGTGTCGCTCTCGCTCAAGGCGACGCAGGAGGACCCGTGGCAGGTCTTCGCCCGCACCCACGCGATCGGTCAGATCGCACCGGGCAAGGTCACGAAGCTCGTCCCGTTCGGTGCCTTCGTCCGCGTTGCCGACGGCATCGAGGGCCTGGTGCACATCTCCGAGCTCTCGAACAAGCACGTCGAGCTCGCCGAGCAGGTCGTCTCGGTCAACGACGAGGTCTTCGTCAAGATCATCGACATCGACCTCGACCGTCGCCGCATCTCGCTCAGCCTCAAGCAGGCGAACGAGGGCGTGGACCCCGAGGGCACCGAGTTCGACCCGGCGCTCTACGGCATGCCGACCGAGTACGACGACAAGGGTGACTACAAGTACCCGGACGGCTTCGACCCGGAGACGAACGAGTGGCTCGAGGGCTACGACACCCAGCGCACCGAGTGGGAGGGCCAGTACGCGGCCGCCCAGGGTCGTTGGGAAGCCCACAAGGCGCAGGTCGCGAAGACCATCGCCGACGAGGAAAAGGGTGGCTTCGACCTCCCGGCCGGCGCTTCGACGTCGTCCGCTTCCTCTTCGTCGTCGTTCTCGAGCGAGACCGGTGGTGCAAGCCCCCTCGCCGACGACGCTTCGCTGGCGGCGCTCCGCGAGAAGCTCAGCTCGACCAACTGATCGAGCGAGTCGCACTGACCGGAAGCCCGGCATCCCCCAGGGGGTGCCGGGCTTCCGGCGATTCCACGCTGCGGGTCGTTAGCCTGTCGCAGTGCGCATCATCGGTCTCACGGGCGGCATCGCCGCGGGCAAGTCGACGGTCTCCAAGCGGTGGGCGGAGCACGGCGGCATCGTCGTCGACGCCGACCGGCTGGCACGGGACGCCGTCGCACCCGGCAGCCCCGGGCTCGCGCAGGTCGCCGAGCGGTTCGGCTCCTCGGTGATCGCGGCCGACGGCTCGCTCGATCGTCCAGCGCTCGGCGCGATCGTGTTCTCCGACCCGGCGGCACGCAAGGACCTCGAGGCGATCACCCACCCCGAGGTCTGGCGGCTCGCCCAGCGTGCCTTCGACGCGGCCGAGGCCGCCGACCCGGACGCCGTCGTCGTGTACGACGTGCCGCTGCTCGCCGAGGCCCGCGGATCCCGCCCGCTCCGGTTCGATGCGGTCGTGGTGGTCGACGCCCCCGCCGCGCAGCGCATCGAGCGGCTGGTCGAACACCGTGCGATGGCCCGCGACGAGGCCGAGCGCCGAGTCGCCGCACAGGCGAGCGACGCCGACCGTCTCGCCCTCGCCGACCACGTCGTCGACGCGACGGGCACACTCGACCAGACGATCCGGTCGGCCGACGAGGTGTGGTCGCGGATCACCTCGTGAAGCACCGGCTGCTGCTCGTCCTCGCCGCGATCGTGCTCGTCGCGATCGGCGGCGGAGCGCTGTTCGCGGCGAACCTCCTCGGTGCGCAGCGCATCGAGGACGACGGACGCGTCCCGACGATCGACCGCTCGCACGCCGCCGCGCCGCAATCGGGCGACGAGCGCGGACCCGAGGGGGAGTTCCACCGGTTCCGGCTCGGCACCGTGGGCGGCGAACGGCTCACCCCGAACCGCGACGACTTCGCCGCCCGCACCTCGGCCGGCGGCCCCCTGCTGCTGTTCCTGCCCGCGACGCGGTCGCGGCCGGCGGAGTACCAGCGGTTCCTCGGACAGGCCCTCGCCGACGGCTACCACGTGCTCGGGCTGGACTACTGGAACCTCGGACGCACCCTGTCCGGCACGTGCGAGGCCGACGCACGCTGCTACGGCATGGTGCAGCGCAACCGGTTCGACGGCACCCGCCAGTCCGAGTTCAGTTCGGTGACGCCCGCCGGGTCGATCGTGTCGCGCTTCCGTGACGCGGTGGCCTACCTCGACGACCACGACCCCGACGGCGGGTGGGGCCGCTTCGTGCAGGGCGACGACGACATCGCCTGGCAGGACATCGTCGTGGCCGGACACTCCCAGGGCGGCGGCGAGGCGGCGTACATCGCGCACATCCGGTCGGTGCGCGGCGCGCTGATGTTCTCGTCGCCCGTCGAGTCACGCGGTCCGTCGCACGCTGCCTGGATGAACCGTCCCGGCAAGACCCCCGTCGCCCGGATGTACGCCGTCGACGACGTCCGCGACGCCTTCGGCCCGCGGATCACCGGGTCGTGGCGGATCCTCGGGCTCGACGGCGTCGACGGCCCCTTCCGGACGGACACCGATCCACCGCCCGCCGGCGCGGACCCGCACGCGATCCTGACCGACGTCCGGGGCCGGGGGAAGGCGCACTCGTTCATCATCAAGGACTCCACGCCGCTCGGACCGGACGGGGACCCCCGGATGACCGCGCTCTGGCAGTGGATGCTGCACCGGTTCCCCTCTGACGGCTCATAGGGTCGCGCAATAGCCTCTGCTGGTGCAGCCCGTCGACGGAGAACCCGACCTGCGCTCGCTCATCCGCGACCGCGCGGCGGAGAGCCCCGAGCGCCCCTACCTGGAGGACGCCCGTTCCGCGCGCGTCCTGACCTACCGAGCACTCGAGGACGCCGTGACCGCCTGGTCCGCGACGTTCGATGCGATCGGCGTGCCCGCCTCCGGAGTCGTCCTCGTCGACGTCGGCGACCCCCTCGCGTTCGCCGTGGTGCACCTGACCGCCGTGGCGACCGGGCGCCGTGCCGTCCCGGTCGACACCGGACAACCGGCGACCGAGCCGGCCCGTCTCGCCGACCTGATCGGCGGGGCCTCGATCGTGGTGTCGGACCGCGCCGTGGACGGGACCGTCCCCGGGGTGCCCGCCAGCGGGATCGACGCGGCCACGTTCCTCCCGGCCGCCGTCCGTGACGGTGACGTGCCCACGCAGAGTCCGGACGCACCGGGCGAGGGCTCCGTGGTGCTCTTCACCTCCGGGTCGACCGGCGCTCCGAAGGGCGTCGAGCTGCCGGAGTCGCAACTGCTGTTCGTCGCGCGGGCGGTCGCGCGGCACAACGCGTTGACCGGCCGCGACCGCGGGTTCAACTCGCTGCCGTTGTTCCACGTCAACGCCGAGGTCGTCGGCCTGCTGGCGACGCTCGTCGCCGGGGCGACGCTCGTGCTCGACGTGCGCTTCCGGCGGACCGGGTTCTGGGAACTGCTCGCCGAGCGGCGCATCACCTGGCTGAACGCGGTGCCGGCGATCCTCGCCGTGCTCGCGAAGACCGGGCCGTTGGACTTCCCGGAGGGCCTCCGGTTCGTCCGGAGCGCTTCGGCACCGCTGCCGGACCCGGTGCGCACGGCACTCGGTGACGTCCCGCTCGTCGTGAGCTGGGGGATGACCGAAGGTGCGTCGCAGATCACCGCGACACCGCTGGACGCGCCTGCTCGCCCCGGGACCGTCGGCGTGCCCGTCGGGTCCGAGGTGCAGGCACGCGACGAGGACGGCGCAGCCCTGCCCGCCGACGAGGTCGGTGCGCTGTGGGTGCGCGGCCCGGGGATCGTCGGGCGCTACCTGTTCGGGCGCGCTCCCGACCGCTTCGACGCCGACGGCTGGCTGAGCACGGGAGATGTGGGGTCCGTCGCTGCGGACGGCTGGGTCTCGCTCGCCGGACGCTCAGACGACGTCATCAACCGTGGCGGCGAGAAGGTCTACCCCTCCGAGGTCGAGGACGTCCTGCTCGGCGATCCCCGGGTGCTCGAGGCCGTCGTGGTCGGGCGGCCGGACGACGTGCTCGGGGCCGTCCCGGTGGCGTACGTGATCCTGCAGCAGGGCGAAGCCGACGAAGCCGACGAAGCCGACGCCGCCGTGCTCGTCGCCGACCTGACCGCGCGCGCCGAGGCCCACCTGACCCGCTTCCGCCGCCCCGTCGAGATCATCGTGGTCCCCGACCTGCCGCGCGCGCCCACCGGCAAGGTGCAGCGGGCGAAGGTGCGGACGATGGCGCAGCCGTCGTGACCGGCGCCCAGCCGCAGGCCCAGCCGCAGCCACAGCCACAGCCGCAGCCGCAGCCGCAGCCGCAGCCGCAGCCGCAGCCACAGCCACAGGTCCAGACCCCGACCCGCACCGCGGCGGGCAAGCCACGCCACCTGTACGAGGTCGACGTCCTGCGGATCCTGACCTTCGCCTGCGTCATCGGCGTGCACACCACCAGCCACACCGCCGCGTCCGACGACGTCGGCCTGAACGCGCTGCTCGCCCTGCTGCACTTCACCCGGCTCGTCTTCTTCTCGCTGACGGCCTTCGTGCTCGTCTACAGCTACACGCTGCGACCGCGGCCGATGGCGCAGTTCTGGCCCAAGCGGTTCCTGCTCGTCGGGGTGCCGTACCTGGCGTGGTCGTTCGTGTACGTCGGCTCGAGCTGGCTCCTCAGCAGCACCCGTCGGGGCGACGTGCCCGACCTGGTGCGCACGCTCGCCGAGGGCATCGTCACCGGCTCGTCCTGGTACCACCTGTACTTCCTGCTCGTGACCATGCAGGTGTACCTGCTGCTGCCGGTCATCGTGCGGCTGGTCCGGAAGACCCGCGGGCACCACGTCACGACGCTCGTCGTGGCGCTGGTGGTGCAGCTCGTCGTCTTCGCCGGGTACAAGTACTTCCCGGCGAGCGACGCCTGGCTGCACGGGTACCAGAAGCAGTTCTTCTTCTCGTACGTGTTCTTCATCGTCTCCGGGGCGATCGCCGCCGACCACGCTGACGCGTTCCTCCGGTTCATCCGGGTGCACCGCCGGGCCGTGCTCTGGGCGTTCGCCGGCGTCGGCGCGCTGACGCTCGGCGTCTGGGCACTCCAGGTCGCCCTCGGCCAGTCGCTCTACGCCGCCGGGACGCCGCTGCAACCGATCGAGGCCGTGTGGAGCACCGCGGTCTTCGTCGGCTTCCTGGCGATCGGTGCGCGCTGGGCGGACCGTCGGCGCCCCGGCAGCCCGGTCGCGCGCTTCGTCGACTACGCCTCGGACCGGTCGTTCGGGATCTTCCTGAGCCACCCGTTCCTCATCTGGCTCCTGCTGTACGGCGACAGCTGGCTCGAGGCCGTGGTGCCGCGGCCGTGGCTGACGCTCGTCACGTACCTGCTCGTGGTGGTGCTGTCCGTGGCGGTCACCGAGGCGTTCCGGTGGACCCCGCTGAGCGTGCCGCTCACCGGCCGGCCGTCGCTCGCGTCCCGCGCCCAGCGTCGGGCGCGCAGCCCGCAGCGCTGACCCGCGCATTCCGGGCGTCCCTGGTCGGCTCACCCGACCAGGGACGCCCGTTCCTGCTCGCTGTGCGCGGCGGTGGACGCGCTGCGCGGCGGTGGACGCGCTGCGCGGCGGACGGGAGGCGCGGGTCGGCCTGGACCCGGGCCTCCCGTCCGGCGGTCGGGGACCACCAGGGCCCGCGCACGTCCGGTGGGTCCCGTTGCGGACAGCGGAATCGGGCGTACCTGGTCGTTCCTTTCGACCAGGTACGCCCGATTCGGCACGGCGTGCCGCTGACAGTGCGCGTCGCGGGTCAGGGGGCGCGCTGCTCGGCGGCGGGGGTGCCGACCTCGAGGACGCCGTTCGTCGACGTGAGCCGCTGCGGCTTCATGAACCACGCGACGACCGCCGCGGCGCCGAGCAGCACGCACGACAGGGCGAACGGCAGCTGCCAGCCGGACGCGTCGATGAGCAGCCCGAAGACGATCGGGGAGACCACGCCGGCGATGCCGAAGCCGGTGTTCATGAAGCCGGACGCGGTGCCGGACCACTGCGGGGCGACGTCCATCGGGATCGCCCAGAGGTTCGCGTTGCAGAGCTCCAGGAAGAAGAACGACAGCGCGAGCGAGATCGTCGCGACGAGCAGGCCCTGCCCGATGACGAGCGGGATGAGGCAGACGAGCGAGCCACCGAGTCCGATCACCAGGACGGTCCGGCGGGCGTTCCGGGTGTTGCCGCCGCGGTGGATGATCCGGTCGCTGAGCATGCCGCCGACCGTGTCCCCGACGACGCCGGCGAGCAGGATGAGCGTGGTGAACAGCGCGAAGTCGCCGATCTCGAGTCCGTAGGTCGAGCTGAGGAACGTCGGCAGCCACGTGAGGAACACCCAGAGGGTCCAGCCGTAGCCGAAGTCGACGAAGGTCACCGGCAGGATCTGCCGCGCCATCTGCCACCACGGCACCGGCGGACGGGTCGCACGCGTCTCGACGGGCGGGAGCTCGTCGATCTCCACCTGCGTGATGCCCTTCGTGGACTCGGGCTTGTCGCGGAACCAGACGAACCAGACGATGCCCCAGGCGAAGGACAGGACCGCCGTGGCGAAGAACGCCCACCGCCAGCTGCCCGTCGAGCCGATCACCCAGGCGACGAGCAGCGGGGCCAACGCGTTGCCGAGCCGGGCCGCGGAGTGCACGACGCCCTGCGCGAAGCCGTTGCGGTCGCGGGGGATCCAGCGGGTCATGGCCTGGGTCGCGGTCGGGAACGCCGCGGCCTCGCTGAGCCCGAGGAGCGCCCGGGCCGCGAACAGGGTCCAGAAGCCGACGGCGAAGCCGGTCCACAGTGTCGCGACGCCCCACACCACGGTGATGACGAAGAGGGCCTTGCGCGGTCCGAACTTCTCGCTGATCGTGCCGCCGAAGACCTGCAGCAGCGCGTACGGCAGCGAGAACGCGGACACGATCAGGCCCGCGGTGGCCTCGTTGAAGCCGAACTCCTCGGTGATGTGCGGCAGCGCCGTCGAGATGTTCGTCCGGTCGATGTACGAGATCGCGTACATGCAGCAGAGCAGGAGGAGCACTCGTCCGCGGATGCGACCGCGGAACGGGGTGCCCTTCGTCGGTGCGGCGGGGGTCGCCGTCGTCATGGTGCCTCTTCGGGTGTGGCTCGTGCTGGCTCGTCGGGGACGTGCGGAGCGATCGGGTTGCTGAACGGACCGGACGCTATGCCCGCTGGTTATCAGCGGACTTGGAGGCTGCTTGGCGAGGACGATACGCCGAGGGCGAGCAGGGGCGCCGGTGTCAGGGGTGCCGACTACCGTTGAGGGCATGGGTGTTGCGATCGAACCGACCCGAGCGGTACGTCCGTTCGAGGTCATCAGCGAGTACACGCCGAGTGGCGACCAGCCAGCGGCCATCGCCGAGCTCGCCGGGCGCATCAACGCCGGTGAGACCGACGTCGTCCTGCTCGGTGCGACCGGTACGGGCAAGTCGGCGACGACCGCGTGGCTCATCGAGCAGGTGCAGCGGCCGACGCTCGTGCTCGCGCACAACAAGACCCTCGCCGCGCAGTTGGCGAACGAGTTCCGCAGTCTGATGCCGAACAACGCGGTCGAGTACTTCGTGTCGTACTACGACTACTACCAGCCCGAGGCGTACGTCCCGCAGACGGACACCTTCATCGAGAAGGACTCCTCGGTCAACGCCGAGGTCGAGCGGCTCCGGCACTCGACGACCAACTCGCTGCTCAGCCGGCGCGACGTCGTCGTGGTGTCGACGGTGTCCTGCATCTACGGTCTCGGCACACCCGAGCAGTACATGAACGCCTCGGTGGCACTGCACGTCGGGCAGACGATCTCGCGCGACCAGCTCGTGCGCAAGTTCGTCTCGATGCAGTACCAGCGCAACGACGTCGACTTCGCCCGCGGTACCTTCCGCGTGCGCGGCGACACCATCGAGATCATCCCGATGTACGAAGAGCACGCCATCCGGATCGAGATGTTCGGCGACGAGGTCGAAGCGCTCTCCTCCCTGCACCCGCTGACCGGCAACGTGATCAA
Source organism: Curtobacterium sp. VKM Ac-2884 (assembly GCF_015350945.1). Lineage (NCBI taxonomy): Bacteria > Bacillati > Actinomycetota > Actinomycetes > Micrococcales > Microbacteriaceae > Curtobacterium > Curtobacterium sp. VKM Ac-2884. Next base: position 358,613 of record NZ_JADKSA010000003.1, on the reverse strand, counting down.
CGACCTGCCCGCCGTCTCGATCTTCCCGGCGTCGCACTACGTCGCCGACACCGACGTCATGCACCGCGCCATCGTCGACATCAAGGCGGAGCTCGCCGAGCGCCTGGCCGAGCTCGAGGGACAGGGCAAGCTGCTCGAGGCCCAGCGGCTCCGCATGCGCACCACGTTCGACATCGAGATGATGGAGCAGATCGGCTTCTGCTCGGGCATCGAGAACTACTCGCGGCACATGGACGGCCGCGTCGCGGGCGAGGCGCCGCACTGCCTCATCGACTACTTCCCCGACGACTTCCTCATCGTCATCGACGAGTCGCACGTCACCGTGCCGCAGATCGGCGCGATGTACGAAGGCGACGCCTCGCGCAAGCGCACCCTGGTCGACCACGGGTTCCGGCTGCCGAGCGCGCTCGACAACCGTCCGCTGCGGTTCGAGGAGTTCCTCGACCGCGTCGGGCAGAAGGTCTTCCTGTCGGCGACGCCCGGTCGGTACGAGCTCGGCATCACGGACAGCGTCGTCGAGCAGATCATCCGCCCGACCGGCCTGGTCGACCCCGAGATCGTGGTGAAGCCGAGCGACGGCCAGATCGACGACCTGCTCGAGGAGATCAAGCAGCGCGTCGACAAGGACGAGCGCGTGCTCGTCACGACCCTGACGAAGCGCATGGCGGAAGAACTGACCGACTTCCTCGGCAACGCCGGTGTGCGGGTGCGGTACCTGCACTCCGACGTCGACACCCTGAAGCGCGTCGAACTGCTGACCGAACTGCGGCAGGGCGTCTACGACGTGCTCGTCGGCATCAACCTGCTGCGAGAAGGCCTCGACCTGCCCGAGGTGTCCCTGGTGGCCATCCTCGACGCCGACAAGGAAGGCTTCCTGCGGTCGTCCACGTCGCTCATCCAGACGATCGGTCGCGCGGCCCGCAACGTGTCGGGCCAGGTGCTCATGTACGCCGACAAGATGACCGACTCGATGAAGACCGCGATCGAGGAGACCGATCGTCGTCGCGAGAAGCAGGTCGCGTACAACCTGGAGCGCGGCATCGACCCGCAGCCGCTCCGCAAGAAGATCGCCGACATCACCGAGGTGCTGCAGCGCGAGAACGACGACACCAAGGCGCTGCTGCAGGGTCGTCCCGGCGCCGACGGTCGCCGCTCGCCCACGCCCAACCTGAAGCGCGGCGGCATCGCGGGCGAGGGTGCGACCCACCTCGAGGCGACGATCGGCGACCTCAACGACCAGATGCTGCAGGCGGCGGCGGAGCTGAAGTTCGAACTCGCCGCGCGACTCCGCGACGAGGTGCAGGACCTGAAGAAGGCGCTGCGGCAGATGGAGTCGGCCGGGCATGTCAGCTGACGGTCGCCGCACGGTCGTCGTCACCGGGGCGAGCGCGGGGCTCGGGTACCACGCGGCCGAGCAGCTCGCCGCGTCGGGGCACCGGGTCGTCCTCGCCACCCGCGACCGCGGTCGGGCCGCAGCGGCGGAACGGAGCATCCGCCGGCACGTGGACGGAGCCTCGTTGGCGCACGTGCACCTCGACCTCGCCGACCTCGACTCCGTCCGTGCCGCCGCCGACGAGCTCGCGGCCCTCGAACCGGACGGCGTCGACGCGATCGTGAACAACGCCGGTGTCGTCGGGGCCTCGACCCCGAGCACCACTGCACAGGGCACCGAGCTGCAGATCGGCACGAACCACCTGGGGCACTTCGCCTGGACGGCGCTGACGACGCCGCTGCTCGAACGGCGCAGCGGCCGCGTCGTGCACCTCGGGTCGATCGCGCACCGGTGGGCCCGTCTCGACACGGGCGACCCGTTCCGCGTCGGCCACTACTCCAGTTACCGGCAGTACGGCCGCAGCAAGCTCGCGGTGATGCTGTTCGGCTTCGAACTCGCCCAGCGGTTGGCGGATGCGGGCTCGTCCGTCGCCAGCGTGGTCGCGCACCCCGGGCTGTCGCTCGACGCGCTCTCGCCGGAGCGCCCGGACGTCGCACCGTCGCGCCCGGAGCCCGCGTGGACCCGGCCGGCGCAGCGGCTGTACGCCCAGGGCAAGGACGCCGGTGCCGAGCCCCTCGTGCACGCTGCGGTCGCCGCGGACGTGCGCTCGGGGGAGTACTGGGGCCCGGCCGGGTGGATGCAGCTGCGCGGACCCGCAGCCGTGGTCCGTGCCGAGCCGCGCGCACACGACCGGATCGCCGCCGCTCGGCTCTGGACGGCCAGCGAGCGTCGTTCCGGGGTCGCGTTCGCTCTCGACGCACTCGTCTGACACCGACTCGCGGGCGGATGTCGGACCCCTTTCGTACAATCGACGGCGATGACAATCACCTCTGACCGCGGCACCGCGACCTCGGGCCGGAACGCCTTCGGCGAGCCGACCGACCCCCACCTCCCCGGCGTGACCGTCCCGACCGGCTCCTCGACGCTCAGCGTCCGCGGGGCCCGGGTGCACAACCTCCGGAACGTCGACCTCGAGATCCCCCGTGACTCCCTCGTGGTGTTCACCGGCCTGTCCGGATCCGGCAAGTCGTCACTGGCCTTCGACACGATCTTCGCCGAGGGCCAGCGACGCTACGTCGAGTCCTTGTCCGCCTACGCGCGGCAGTTCCTCGGGCAGGTCGACCGGCCCGACGTCGACTTCATCGAAGGGCTGTCGCCCGCGGTGTCGATCGACCAGAAGTCGACGAACCGCAATCCGCGGTCGACGGTGGGCACGATCACTGAGGTCTACGACTACATGCGTCTGCTCTGGGCGCGCATCGGGGTGCCGCACTGCCCGACGTGCGGCGAGGTCATCAGCAAGCAGACCGTGCAGCAGATCGCCGACCAGCTCATGGAGTTCGAGTCCGGCACGCGCTTCCAGGTGCTCGCCCCGGTCATCTCCAAGAAGAAGGGCGAGTTCGTCGACCTCTTCCAGGAGCTCGCGGCGTCCGGCTACGCCCGCGCGATCGTCGACGGTGAGCGCATCCAGCTCAGCGACCCGCCGAAGCTCAAGAAGCAGGTCAAGCACGACATCTCGGTGATCGTCGACCGTCTGGTGTCGAACGAGGACATCCTCGGTCGGCTCACCGACTCGCTCGAGACGGCACTGCGCCTGACCGGTGGCACGGTCGGCATCGACCTGGTCGACCACGACGGCCCCGGTGCGGTGCGCACCTACTCCGAGAACCTGTCGTGCCCGAACAACCACCCGCTCGCGCTGACCGAGATCGAGCCCCGCACGTTCTCGTTCAACGCGCCGTTCGGCGCCTGCCCGGAGTGCTCCGGGCTCGGTACGCGCATGTCGGTGGACCCGGACCTGGTGCTCGGCGACCCGGATGCCTCGCTGCGCGACGGCGTCCTGCTGCCCTGGACCGGAGCGAGCGGGCTGTACTCGTACTTCGAGAAGCTCCTCGCCGGCCTCGGCAAGGAGCTCGGGTTCACGCTCGACACCCCGTGGAGCCAGCTCGACGCCTCGGTGCAGGCCGCGATCCTGACGGGCAAGGACTTCCAGGTGTCGGTGTCCTGGCGCAACCGGTTCGGCCGCGAGATGCGCTACACCAGCGGGTTCGAGGGCGTCATGCCCTACATCGAGCGCAAGTTCGCCGAGGCCGAGTCGGACTCGCAGCGCCAGCGCTTCCAGGGCTACCTGCGCGAGGTCCCGTGCCCGGTGTGCGAGGGAACACGCCTCAAGCCCGAGGTCCTGGCGGTCACGGTCGACGGCCGCAGCATCGCCGACGTCACCGACATGTCCCTCGACAATGCGTACGCGTTCATGGACACCCTGACGCTCACCGACCGCGAAGCGCACATCGCCGCGGCGGTGCTGCGCGAGATCCGGGCGCGCCTCGAGTTCCTGCTCGAGGTCGGCCTGAACTACCTGACCCTGGCGCGCGGTGCCGGCGGGCTCTCCGGTGGCGAAGCACAGCGCATCCGTCTCGCGACGCAGATCGGGTCCGGCCTGACCGGCGTGCTGTACGTGCTCGACGAGCCGAGCATCGGGCTGCACCAGCGGGACAACCGCCGCCTCATCGACACCCTGGTCAAGCTCAAGGACCTCGGCAACACGTTGATCGTCGTCGAGCACGACGAGGACACCATCCGCACGGCCGACTGGGTCGTCGACATCGGCCCCGGGGCCGGTGTCAACGGCGGCAACGTCGTGCACTCGGGCTCGTACGAGGGCATCATCGCGAACCGCGAGTCGGTGACGGGGGACTACCTCGCCGGCCGTCGTGCGATCGAGGTCCCCGCCGAGCGTCGCAAGGTCAACCTGAAGCGCACCATCAGCGTGCAGGGCGCACGGGCGAACAACCTGAAGACGATCGACGCCGACTTCCCGCTCGGGGTGTTCACCGCCGTCACCGGCGTGAGCGGGTCGGGCAAGTCCACCCTGGTCAACGACATCCTGTACAAGGTGCTCGCGAACCAGCTCAACGGTGCGCGGCACATCGCCGGCAAGCACACCCGCGTCAAGGGTCTCGACCAGCTGGACAAGGTCGTGCACGTCGACCAGGCCCCGATCGGCCGCACGCCGCGGTCGAACCCGGCGACCTACACGGGCGTGTTCGACCGGATCCGCCAGTTGTTCGCCGAGACACCCGAGGCGAAGACCCGTGGCTACCAGCCCGGTCGGTTCAGCTTCAACGTCAAGGGCGGCCGGTGCGAGAACTGCTCCGGCGACGGCACGATCAAGATCGAGATGAACTTCCTGCCCGACGTCTACGTCGCGTGCGAGGTCTGCGGCGGCGCGCGCTACAACCGCGAGACGCTCCAGGTCCACTACAAGGGCAAGAGCATCTCCGAGGTCCTGGACATGCCGATCAGCGAGGCGGCCGAGTTCTTCGAGCCGATCTCCGCGATCCACCGGTACATGGCGACGCTCGTCGACGTGGGCCTCGGGTACGTCCGTCTCGGCCAGAGCGCGACCACGCTCTCCGGTGGCGAGGCGCAGCGCGTGAAGCTCGCCACCGAGCTGCAGCGCCGTTCGAACGGCCGGACCGTCTACGTGCTCGACGAGCCGACGACGGGTCTGCACTTCGAGGACGTCCGCAAGCTGCTCATCGTGCTGCAGAGCCTGGTCGACAAGGGCAACACCGTCATCACGATCGAGCACAACCTCGACGTGATCAAGTCGGCCGACTGGGTCATCGACATGGGCCCAGAGGGCGGTGCCGGCGGCGGTACGGTGCTCGCGACCGGCACCCCGGAGCACGTGGCGGACGTACCGGAGAGCTTCACGGGCGTCTTCCTGCGGGAGATCTTCGACGCACAGGATGCCCGGGTGGGCAAGCAGCAGGCGGTGGAGGCCCGCACGGCGAGCCGACCGGGCAAGTCGACCAAGCAGAAGGCGGGGGCGCGGTAGGTGGCGGACACCGTTCCGTGGCGCCCGAAGGCGGGGGAGATCCCGACCGACCCGGGCGTCTACCGATGGCGTGACGAGGCCGGCCGGGTGCTCTACGTCGGCAAGGCGAAGAACCTCCGCGCCCGGCTGAGCAACTACTTCGCACCGCTGCCGACGCTGCACGAACGCACCCGGCGGATGGTGCTGACGGCCCGCAGTGTCGAGTGGACGACGGTCGGCTCCGAGATCGAGGCACTGCAGCTCGAGTACACCTGGATCAAGGAGTTCGACCCGCCCTTCAACGTCAAGTTCCGTGACGACAAGTCGTACCCGTACATGGCGATCACCATGGCGGACGAAGCCCCACGGGTGATGGTCACGCGGAACCGGAAGATCAAGGGTGCGAAGTACTTCGGGCCGTACCCGAAGATCTGGGCGGTGCACGACACCATCGACCTGATGATCAAGGTGTTCCCGATCCGCACGTGCTCGGACTCCTCGTACAAGCGCGCGATGCAGACGGGCAAGCCCTGCTTCCCCGGGCAGATCGGCAAGTGCGGCGGTCCCTGCTCGCAGCGCGTCACCATCGAGGAGCACCGTGCGCTCGTCGAGGAGTTCGTGCGGTTCATGAACAGCTACGACCGCCGGGTGATCACCGAGCTGCGCCAGCGCATGGGCGCATCGGCCGACGCCATGCAGTACGAACAAGCCGCGAAGTTCCGCGACCAGGTCGAGGCGCTCGAGGCCGTGCTCGAGAAGTCCGCCGTGGTGCTCCGCGACTCGGTGGACCTCGACCTGTTCGGGATCGCCGAGGACGAACTCGCCGCCGCCGTCCAGCTGTTCTCGGTCCGTGGCGGGCGCATCCGCGGTGTCCGCGGGTGGGTCGTCGACAAGGAGCTCGACATCTCGACCGGTGACCTGGTCGAGCAGATCGTGCAGGGCGTCTACGCCGACAATGAGCTCACGCCGGCCGCCGTCGCCGAGGAACCCCCGCGCGAGGTCGTGGTGCCGACCCTGCCCGAGGACGCCGACGCGCTGCAGCAGTGGCTCAGCGAACGACGGGGTGGCCGCGGCACGAAGCTCAGCACGGCGCAACGCGGTGACCGGGCGGGCCTGGCCCGCACGGCCGCCCAGAACGCCGCCCAGGCGCTGATGCTCTACAAGACGAAGCGGTCCGCCGACTACACGACGCGCTCCGCGGCCCTCGCCGACATCCAGGACGCCCTCGGCATGACCGAGGCCCCGCTCCGCATGGAGTGCTACGACATTTCGCACCTGCAGGGCACGAACGTCGTGGCGTCGATGGTGGTGTTCGAGGACGGACTGCCCCGCAAGGACCAGTACCGCCGCTACACGATCGCCGAGACCACCGACGACACCGACAGCATGTACCAGGTGCTGACGCGGCGTCTGGCGCGCCTCGACGAGGACGCGGACCTGCCGGACGTCCCCGACGTGACGAGCGCCGAGGTGGTCGAGGGCTCCAAGCCCTCGAAACGGTTCGCCTACCGCCCGCAACTGCTCATCGTCGACGGTGGACAACCCCAGGTGCAGGCCGCCAAGCGCGCGCTGGACGAAGCCGGGGTGCAGGACATCGCGCTGGTCGGCATCGCGAAGCGACTCGAGGAGCTCTGGCTGCCCGACGACGACTTCCCGGTGATCATGCCGCGCAACTCCGAGGCGCTCTTCCTCATCCAGCGCATCCGCGACGAGGCGCACCGGTTCGCGATCACGCACCAGCGCACCCGCCGCAAGCGCGACGTGCGGTCCCGGCTGTCGGAGATCCCCGGGCTCGGGCCGTCGCGGGTGAACGCGCTGCTCAAGCACTTCGGGTCCGTGGCACGGCTGCGCGAGGCCACGGCCGACGAGATCAGCGAGGTGAACGGTGTCGGTCCGGCGACCGCTGCGGCGGTGGTCACGAAGCTGCAGCAGACCCCGACGAGCGCGCCGGCCACCAGTGCGGCCAGCCCGACGAGCGCGCCGGACGCCGAGACGGGACCGACGGCAACCCCGGAGCCCGCGGACCCCGCGGATGCTGCGCCGCTCGTCGGGAGCCCGGTGCGGGTCCCCGACGTGACCCGCGACGGTCCGCAGCTGCCCACGTGACGCATCCCGTGCCTCCCGACACCTGTCGGGCGATACCCTGGTCCCGCAGCCGAGACCTCCCCGGGCGACGCGCCCGGGCCGCCACGACGGAGCCCACTCCCAGATGACCGACAGCGCCACAGCGACCGCGCACGCGTCGCAGCACGACATCCTCATCGTCACCGGCATGTCCGGGGCCGGGCGTTCGACGGTCGGCAAGGCCCTCGAAGACCTCGGCTGGTACGTCGTCGACAACCTGCCGACGCAGATGCTGGCACCACTCACCGAACTGGCTGACCGCGCCGGCGAGAAGATCCCGAAGATCGCCACGGTCGTCGACGTCCGCGGCGGACGGTTCTTCACGGACCCGGAGCACGCGGTCGAGCAGGTGCGGTCGACCACGTCCGCACGGGTCCGGGTGCTGTTCCTCGAAGCCACCGACGCCGTCCTCGTGCGGCGCTTCGAGCAGGTCCGACGACCCCACCCGCTGCAGGGCGAGGACACCCTGCTCGACGGCATCGCGCGCGAGCGGACCCGGCTTGCCGGTCTGCGCGAGGCATCCGACATGGTGATCGACACCTCGGACCTCAACATCCACCAGCTCGCGAACACGGTCACCGAGCAGTTCGCCGACGATCACTTCGTGGGTGTTCAGGTGACGCTCATGAGCTTCGGGTTCAAGTACGGACTGCCCGCAGACGCCGACATGGTGGCCGACGTCCGGTTCCTGCCGAACCCCTACTGGGTCCCGGAACTCCGGGCCCACACGGGCCTCGACCAGCCCGTCTCGGACTACGTCCTGGCCCAGGCCGGAGCCCGTCCGTTCGTCGACCGGTACGTCTCCGTGCTCGAGCCGGTGCTCGAGGGGTACCAGCGCGAGAACAAAAGACACGCTACGATCGCCATCGGCTGTACCGGCGGGAAGCACCGCTCGGTCGCCATCGTCGCCGAGTTGGCGAACCTCCTCCGCGGGATGCCTGGCGTCGCCGTGCGTGTGAAGAACCGAGATCTCGGCCGGGAGTGACCGTCCCTCCGGCCGCTCCCCACGCACGTGCCGCCGGAATCGCGGGACCACCAGATGAACGTTAGGAATGATGCTGTGCCGTTGACTGCCGAGGTCAAGGACGAACTGGCCAGGGTCGCCGTGAACCGCAACACGGTCCGCGCCGCCGAACTGGCCACGATCCTCCGGTTCGCGGGTGGCCTGCACGTCATCTCGGGCCGCATCGCGGTCGAGGTGGAGCTCGACACCCGGATCATCGTGCACCGGGTCCGCAAGGACCTCGCCGAGCTGTACGGCGTCCGCAGCGAGGCGTCGGTCGGCTCGTCCGCGTCGTCCCGTCGTGGCACCCGCTACCTGGTCCGCGTGCTCGAGGCGGGGGAGACCCTCGCACGCCAGACCGGTCTGATGGACGCCCGTCGACGCCCCGTCCGCGGGCTGCCGAACCGGCTCACCACGGGCAACCGCGAGGACCTCGCCGCGATCTGGCGCGGTGCGTTCCTCGCCTCCGGCACCCTGACCGACCCGGGCCGGGCCGCAGCGCTCGAGGTCACGTGCCCCGGCAACGAGGCCGCCATGGCCCTCGTCGGTGCCGCGTCACGTCTCGGCGTCGCCGCGAAGGGCCGCGAGGTCCGTGGCGTCCACCGCGTCGTCATCCGCGACGGCGAGGCCATCGGCCAGATGCTCACGGTGATGGGTGCCGCCCGCACCACCGCCGACTGGGAGGAGATGCGGCAGCGTCGCGAGGTCCGTGCGACCGCGAACCGCCTCGTCAACTTCGACGACGCGAACCTCCGCCGCTCGGCGCAGGCCGCCGTCGCCGCCTGCGCCCGCGTCGAGCGCGCGCTCGAGATCCTCGGCGACGAGGTCCCCGACCACCTGCAGTACGCCGGCGCGCTGCGCCTGCAGCACCGCGACGCGTCGCTCGACGAGCTCGGCCAGCACGCCGACCCGCCCATGACGAAGGACGCCATCGCCGGTCGCATCCGCCGACTCCTCGCCATGGCTGACAAGCGCGCGTCCGACCTCGGCATCCCCGGGACGGAAGCGAGCGTCCCCGAGGAGCTCGAGGGCGTCTGAGACGGGTCGTCCGACCTGCATGACGGGAGGCGCAGTGCCAGCTGGCACCGCGCCTCCCGTCCGTTCTGTGGTCGACTTCGCGGGCCGCACCGACGTCCGTCAGGACACCTTGCGGGACCGTCCGGACGGACCGTCATCCGGCACGGTCTGGCAGGGTCCGACTGCTAGGGTCGTTACGGCGACGTTACGGGGCGTATCGTCCACCACACGCGGGCCCGACAGGGCCAGCGCCTCCGAAAGCAGCGCCCCTCGGGCGCTCCACACCCACCAGGAGATCCATTGACCGTCAAGATCGGTATCAACGGCTTCGGCCGTATCGGCCGCAACTTCTTCCGGGCCGCCCTCGCGAAGGGCTCCGACCTCGAGATCGTGGCGGTGAACGACCTCACCGACAACGCCGCTCTGGCGAACCTGCTGAAGTTCGACTCCATCACGGGTCGTCTCGGCGTCTCCGTCGAGCTCGACGGCGACAACATCGTCGTCGACGGCAAGGCCATCAAGGTCCTCGCGGAGCGCGACCCCGCCAACCTCCCCTGGGGCGAGCTGGGCGTCGACATCGTCATCGAGTCGACCGGCTTCTTCACCAAGGCCGCCGATGCGCAGAAGCACATCGACGCTGGCGCCAAGAAGGTCATCATCTCCGCCCCGGCCACCGGTGACGACGTCACCATCGTCCTCGGCGTGAACGAGGACCAGTACGACCCGGCGAACCACAACATCATCTCGAACGCGTCGTGCACGACGAACAGCCTCGCGCCGCTCGCGAAGGTGTTCAACGACAAGTTCGGCATCGAGCGTGGTCTCATGACCACGATCCACGCCTACACCGCCGACCAGAACCTGCAGGACGGCCCGCACAAGGACCCCCGTCGTGCCCGTGCGGCCGCGCTGAACATCGTCCCGACCTCGACCGGTGCCGCCAAGGCCATCGGCCAGGTCATGCCGGAGCTCGCCGGCAAGCTCGACGGCTTCGCGCTCCGCGTCCCGGTGCCGACCGGCTCGATCACGGACCTCACCCTCGAGACCAAGTCCGAGGTCACCGTCGACGAGATCAACGCCGCGTACAAGGAAGCTGCAGAGGGCCCGCTCAAGGGCATCCTGCTCTACAGCGAGGACCCGCTGGTGTCGACCGACATCACGACGGACCCGCACTCCTCGATCTACGACTCCGGCCTGACCAAGGTCATCGGCGGTCTCGTGAAGATCACCTCGTGGTACGACAACGAGTGGGGCTACTCGAACCGTCTCGTCGACCTCACCGAGTACGTCGGCGAGCGTCTGTAGCACATGGCCCTCCGCACCCTCGAGGACCTCGGCGACCTCGCCGGCAAGCGCGTCGTCGTCCGTTGTGACCTGAACGTCCCGCTCAAGGACGGCACGATCACGGACGACGGCCGCGTGCGGGCGTCCCTGACGACCCTCAACACCCTCATCACCGCCGGCGCGCGCGTCATCGTGATCTCCCACCTGGGCCGCCCCGACGGGGAACCCAAGCCGGAGTTCTCGCTCGCGCCGGTCGGCCAGCGGCTCTCCGAGCTGCTCGGCAAAGAGGTCACGTTCGTCGGCGAGACCGTCGGCGACGAGGCGACCGCGGCCGCCGAGGCCCTCGAGGACGGTGACGTCCTGCTGCTCGAGAACCTCCGGTTCAACCCGGAGGAGACCTCGAAGGACGCTGCCGCGCGCTCCGCGTTCGCGGACCGCATCGCAGCACTCGGTGACGCCTTCGTCTCCGACGGCTTCGGTGTCGTGCACCGCAAGCAGGCCTCGGTCTACGAGCTCGCGTCCGCGCTGCCCAGCGCAGCCGGTTCGCTCATCGAGACCGAACTGCGGGTGCTCGAGCGCCTGACCACCTCGCCGGAACGGCCGTACACGGTCGTGCTCGGCGGGTCGAAGGTCAGTGACAAGCTCGGCGTCATCGACCACATCCTGCCCAAGGTGGACACGCTGTGCATCGGCGGCGGCATGCTCTTCACCTTCCTCGCGGCCCAGGGCCACGGGGTGGCGAAGTCGCTGCTCGAAGCCGACCAGCTCGACGTCGTCCGCGAGTACCTCTCGCGGGCGAAGGAGCTCGGCGTGACGATCGACCTGCCGACCGACGTCGTGGTGGCCTCCGGGTTCTCCGCCGACGCGGCGCACGAGACGGTGGCGGCCGACGCGATCGAGTCGTCGTCGTTCGGCACCGACGGCATCGGCCTCGACATCGGCCCGGAGACGGCGGCACGGTTCGCGTCGGCGGTGTCCGGCTCGAAGACGGTGTTCTGGAACGGTCCGATGGGCGTGTTCGAGTTCCCGGCCTTCGCCGCCGGTACGAAGACCGTCGCCAAGGCCCTGACCGAGGTCGACGGCCTCGGTGTGGTCGGCGGTGGCGACTCCGCCGCTGCGGTCCGCTCGCTCGGCTTCTCGGACGACCAGTTCGGGCACATCTCGACCGGTGGCGGTGCGAGCCTCGAGTTCCTCGAGGGCAAGTCGCTTCCCGGTCTCGAAGCACTGGGGTGGTCCGCATGACCCGCACGCCGCTGATCGCCGGCAACTGGAAGATGAATCTCGATCATCTCCAGGCCATCGCCACGGTCCAGAAGCTCGCGTGGACACTGAAGGACGCCCGCCACGACTTCGACGACGTCGAGGTCGCGGTGTTCCCGCCCTTCACCGACCTGCGGAGCGTGCAGACGCTCATCTCGGCCGACAAGCTGCCGATCCACTTCGGTGCGCAGGACCTGTCGCAGTACGACTCCGGTGCCTACACCGGCGACGTCTCCGGCGCGTTCCTGTCGGCGCTCGACGCGCAGTACGTCATCGTCGGACACTCCGAGCGGCGCACGCTGCACGGTGAGACCGACGAGATCGTCGCGGCCAAGACCGCCGCAGCCGTCAAGCACGGCCTCGTGCCGGTCGTCTGCATCGGCGAGACCGGTGAGCAGCGCGAGCAGCGCGGCGCCGGCGTCGTGCCGGTCGAGCAGCTCCGTGTCGTGCTCGACGCCGTGCAGCCGTCCGACATCGTCGTCGCCTACGAGCCCGTCTGGGCGATCGGTTCCGGCCAGGCAGCCACGGCCGAGCAGGCGCAGGACGAGTGCGCCGCGATCCGTCGCGGCATCGCTGCTGCCTGGGGCGACCAGGCTGCTGCCGACACGCGCGTCCTGTACGGCGGTTCGGTCAAGTCCGGCAACATCGCCGGGTTCCTCCGCGAGCCCGACATCGACGGCGCCCTCGTCGGCGGCGCATCCCTCGACGTGCAGGAGTTCGCGGCGATCGCCCGGTTCCGCCAGCACGTCGGGCTGTAGCCACACCTGCTGGCGTCGGGCTGTAGTCCGCACCACTCCCGTCCATGTACCGGCCGTGCCTCGCGCGGCCGGTACACTGGTACGGCTGACTGACACGAAAGGTACGTCGTGGCGATACTCTCCGTCGTGCTGCAGGTCCTGCTCGCAATCACGAGCCTCCTGCTCACGCTCCTCATCCTCCTGCACAAGGGCCGCGGTGGCGGCCTCTCCGACATGTTCGGTGGCGGCGTGACGAGCAACCTCGGGGCGTCCGGCGTCGCCGAGCGCAACCTCAACCGCATCACGGTGATCCTCGGTCTGGTCTGGATCGTCTCCATCATCGTGCTCGGTCTCATCAACAAGTTCACGGCGGGGGTCTGATCCATGGCTAGCGGAGGCAGTGCAATCCGAGGGTCCCGCGTCGGCGCCGGACCGATGGGCGAACAGGACCGTGGGGTCCAGGCCGAGCGTGTGGCGATCTCGTACTGGGACGCCCTCGGCAACGAGGTCGTGCGGTACTTCGCCGCGAACCTCCCGGACGAAGAGATCCCGGAGACGGTCGATTCGCCGTCGAGCGGGCTCCCCGCCGGGCGCGACAAGGAGAACCCTCCCGTGGTCTCCAAGACGGAGCCCTACAAGACGCACCTCGCGTACGTGAAGGAGCGTCGCACCGAGGAAGAGGCAGCGCAGCTCCTCGAGGACGCGCTCCAGCAGCTCCGCGAGCGTCGCGGTACCGCGGCCAAGAAGGCGTAGCGCCCACACACACTGACGAAGGCCCCCGCACCGCGATGGTGTGGGGGCCTTCGTGCGTCGCGGGGGCTCTTGGGCTCCACTCGGCGATTGTGTCCCGCCGAGGTTCCACGACATGCCGCGTGCGTTGCGTCGAGGTTCCACGGCCATCCGGTACGAGCGCCGAGATGCCGAAATCTCGGAACCTGGGGAAGTCGGCGGCCCGGGCGGCCACCGCGGCACGGGGCAGCTCGACGGGCTGGCGGTGCAGCAGCGTGTGGGCGTCGCCGAGGTTCCACGACATGCCGTGTGTGTCCCGCCGAGGTTCCACGGCCGGCCGGTGCGAGCGCCGAGATGCCGAGATTTCGGAACCTCGGGGGCAGGGCCGCGACGGCACGACGGACGGGAGGCCCGGTGCCAACTGGCACCGGGCCTCCCGTCAGGCAGGACGCGCGTCTAGTACGTCGACGCGATGAGGTTCTCGGGGACGTCGCGCGCGGCGTCCTGGTCCACGAAGAAGACGGTGCGCTTGCGACCCTGGACGCCGCCCACGGGGACGTCCTCGACGGAGGCGCCCGCCAGGGCGAGCCCGAGGACCGAGGCCTTCTCGGCACCGGACAGGATGACCCAGACGCGCTGCGAGGCGTTGATCACCGGGTACGTGACCGTCAGGCGCTGCGGCGGCGGCTTGGGGGAGTCGTCGACCGACACGACGGCGCGGTCGGTGACCGTGAGCTGCGGGAACTCGGGGAAGAGCGACGCGGTGTGCCCGTCTGGGCCGACACCGAGCAGCGTGATGTCGAAGCGCGGAGCGACGGCACCCTCGTACGCGGCGTCCTGCAGTTCGCGCTCGTACTGCAGCGCGGCCGCTTCGATGTCGATGCCGGCGTCGGAAGCGGGCATCGGGTGGATGTTCGACTCCGGGATGTCGACGTGGTCGAAGAAGTCGGTCTGCGTCCCCGTGGTGTTGCGGTCGGCGTCACCGGCCGGCACCCAGCGCTCGTCGACCCACCAGACGTGGACCTTCGACCAGTCGACGCTCTCGCGCGCCGGCGACTGGCCGATCGCGGCGAGGACGAGGGACGACACCGAGCCACCGCTGATCGCGATGTCGGCACGCTCCTGCTCGTCGAGCACGTCGATGATCTTGGTGATGAAGCGTGCGGCGACCGAAGCGCCGAGGGCCTGCTTGTCCGGGTGCACGAGCACCCGCCGTTCGTTGGTCACGTGACTCCCGTGTTCGTGGCGGCCGACCGGTCGTACGACCGCCTTCGGTCCGGTCGGGCCGCCTGCACCAGACAGACGACCCGACCGTTGTGGGGTGCTCAGCGGGCGATGGTCTCGCGCAGCTGGGGAACCCCGTGCTTGACGACGTCTCCGAAGAGGACGTCCGGGTCGAGTCTACGGAGTTCCTCGGCCAGGCAGTCACGCAGGTTGCGGCGTGGCAGCGACAGGTCGTGCGTGGGCTGACCGGGCATCGAGAGCGTCGCGACGTCCACCAGGGAACGCTCGAGGTCGATGGTGCCCGACTCGCGCACGAGCTTGACGCCGTGGATGCCGCTCGAGCCGGTCGCGCGCGGCGACGTGGTGACCGTCACCGGCACCTCGAGCTGGAGCTGCAGCCACGCGGCGAGCAGGATCGTCGACGGGCTGTCCGACGCGCCCGTCACCTCGACGCCGGTGATCGGCTCGTACGGCGGCTGGTCGAGCGCCGCGGCGAGCTGGTTCCGCCACAGGGTCAGTCGGGTCCACGCGAAGTCGGTGTCGCCCGGCACGTACGAAGCACCGAGCGCCTCGATCGCGCCGTTCGGGTCCTTCTGAGCGGCGGCGTCGGTGATCCGGCGCTGGGCGATGCGGCCCAGTGCTGAGGCCGACGGCTGCGACGGCGCGGTCTGCGGCCACCAGGCCACGACCGGGGCGTCCGGCAGGAGCAGGCCCGTGACCAGGCTCTCCTCGTCGGTCGCGGTCTCACCGTAGGCGCGGAGGACGATGACCTCGCTGGCGCCCGCGTCGCTGCCCACGCGGATCTGTGCGTCGAGACGGCCGGGCGACTTCGTGTCGCCGTCGTTCTTCGACACGATGATCACGCGCATCGGGTGCTCGCGGGACGCCTCGTTCGCGGCCTCGATCGCTTCTTCCTCGTGGCCGAGGGCCGTCGAGATGATCAGCGTCAGGACACGACCGAGGGCGACGGCGCCGCCCTCCTCGCGGATGTGGACGAGCTTCTTCTGGATCTTCGAGACCGTGGTGTTCGGCAGGTCGATCTTCATGGACGCCTCCAGGTCCGGCCGTCGCGGGCGAGCAGTGCATCGGCGGACGCCGGACCCCACGTGCCGGGACGGTACTGCTCGGGCTGGCCCTGCGTGGCCCAGAACTCCTCGATCGGGTCGAGGATCTTCCAGGACAGCTCGACCTCCTGGTGCCGCGGGAACAGCGGCGGGTCACCGAGGAGCACGTCGAGGATGAGTCGCTCGTACGCCTCGGGGGACGCCTCGGTGAACGCGTGGCCGTAGCCGAAGTCCATCGTCACGTCGCGCACCTGGGTGCCGACGCCGGGGACCTTCGAGCCGAACCGGAGCGTGACGCCCTCGTCCGGCTGGACGCGGATGACGAGCGCGTTCTGACCGAGCGGGGACTGCGAGTTGCCGTAGACGTCCTCGGGGACGCGCTTGAAGACGATCGCGATCTCGGTCACACGACGGCCGAGTCGCTTGCCGGCGCGCAAGTAGAACGGGACGCCCTGCCAGCGACGGGTCGCGATGTCGAGCTTGATCGCCGCGTACGTCTCGGTGCCGGACTCGGGGTTCATCCCGGCCTCGTCGAGGAACCCGAGCACCTTCTCGCCGCCCTGCCAGCCGCCGGCGTACTGTCCGCGCGCCGTGGCGGTCGACAGGTCCTCGGGCAGCCGCACGGCGGACAGCACCTTCTCCTTCTCGGCACGCAGGTCGGCGGCCTTGAACGAGACGGGCTCCTCCATCGCGGTGAGCGCGAGGAGCTGCAGCAGGTGGTTCTGGATGACGTCGCGCGCAGCGCCGATGCCGTCGTAGTACGCGGCGCGTCCGGCGACGCCGATGTCCTCGGCCATCGTGATCTGCACGTGGTCGACGTAGTTCGAGTTCCAGATGGGTTCGTACATCT
This sequence comes from Curtobacterium sp. VKM Ac-2884, assembly GCF_015350945.1. NCBI lineage: Bacteria > Bacillati > Actinomycetota > Actinomycetes > Micrococcales > Microbacteriaceae > Curtobacterium > Curtobacterium sp. VKM Ac-2884. The sequence continues at coordinate 342,006 of NZ_JADKSA010000003.1, read as the reverse complement.
GGTTCGCGAACCGGAGCGTCAGCAGGTTCTGGACGGTCTCCTTGCCGAGGTAGTGGTCGATGCGGAACACGTCGTCGGGCGCGAAGACGCTCTCGACGATGGCGTTCAGCTCGCGCGCGGTGCGGAGGTCGGAGCCGAACGGCTTCTCGACGACCACGCGGCTCCACGAGCCCTCCCGCTTCGCGGTGAGGCCGGACAGCTTCAGCTGCTCGGTCACCACCGGGAACATCTTCGGCGGGATGGACAGGTAGAACGCGTGGTTGCCCAGCGTCCCGCGCTCGGCGTCCAGGTCGTCGACGGTCTGCTTGAGCTGCAGGAACGCCTCCGGGTCGTCGAACGAGCCCTGGACGAAGCGGATGCCCTGTTCGAGCTGACGCCAGACGTCCTCGTCGAACGGGGTGCGGGAGTGCTCCTTGACGGCGTCGTGCACGAGCTGGGAGAAGTCTTGGTCCTCCCAGTCACGACGGGCGAAGCCGACGAGCGCGAACCCCGGGGGCAGGAGCCCCCGGTTGGCCAGGTCGTAGACCGCCGGCATCAGCTTCTTGCGTGACAGGTCGCCCGTCACGCCGAAGATGATGAGCGTGCTCGGTCCCGCGATCCGGTTCAGTCGACGATCCGTCGGCAGCCGGAGCGGGTTGTGCTCCGGGGTGATTGCCACCGGTGACATGAGTCGGTGAACTCCTTACGAGTCAGTGGGAGACGGCGGAGGCGATGGCCGCGGTGGCGGCGCGCACGTCCGACGTCGTGAGGGTGAGGACCGGGCGGCCGTGCTGCGCGAGGACACTCGCGTCACCGGCTGCCTGGGCCTGGAGGAGCTGGCCGAACGTGAACGGCCGGCCCGGGATCGCCAGGTCGTCCGGTTCGTCCGCCACGATCTGCAGGAACACTCCCGTGGCGGGTCCGCCCTTGTGGTACTGCCCGGTCGAGTGCAGGAACCGCGGGCCGTACCCGAAGGTGACCGGCCGACGCGTGCGCGCCGCCAGGGCGTCGCGGAGCGTCTCGAGGTCACGGTTCGTGGTGCGGTCGACGTACGCCTGCACCGCCACGTAGCCAGTGGCGTCCAGTTCGGACAGGAGGCCCGTCACGGCTTCTGCGAGCGTCGTCCCGACCGGCAGTCCGGGCGTCGCGGAGACGGCGATGCCGTCCTCGGTGAACGCGGGGTCCGCAGGCGCGGGACGGTCGTCGAGCAGCGCACGGGTCGCGACCTTGGCGGCCTCGACGTCGGGCTGGTCGAACGGGTCGATGCCGAGCAACCGCCCGGCGACCGCGACGGCGTACTCCCAGACGAGGATCTGACCACCGAGCGTCCCGGTGATCTCGACCTCGCCCTCGGCGACGTGGCGCTCGTCCTCGCGCGAACCGACCAGGCGGATGACCTGGACGTCCGGCAGGGCTGCGGAGACCTCGGGGGAGTCGGCGTGCAGCACGACGGGCAGCAGGCCACGTCCGCTCTTGCCGGTCGACTCCGCGATCAGCTGCTCCGCCCAGTCGCCGAACCCGACGATGTGGGTGCCGTCCGGCACGATCGCGATCGTGGAGCGCAGCGGGTCGGTGCCGGCGAGGACCGCACCGAGCACGAGCCCGGGGTTCTCGTCGAGGTCGACCGACAGCAGCGCGGAGATGGCGTCGGCCTCGTCCAGCAGCTCGGCGATGTCCGCTCCGGCGAGACCGGAGGGCACCAGCCCGAACGCGGTGAGGGCCGAGTAGCGGCCGCCGACGGTCGGGTCGGCGGTGAAGACCCGGTAGCCGGCGTCGATCGCGGCGGCCTCGAGCGCGGAGCCCGGGTCGGTGACGACGACGATGCGGCCCGTGGGGTCGATGCCCGCGTCGCGGAACGCCTGCTCGTAGACGCGGCGCTGGGAGTCGGTCTCGAGCGTGGAGCCGGACTTCGACGAGACGACGAGCACGGTGCGCTCGAGGTCCGTCGTGACGGCGGCGCGGACCTGCGCGGGGTCGGTCGAGTCGAGCACCGTCAGCGGGACGCCAGCGGTGCGCGTGATGACCTCCGGCGCGAGCGACGAGCCGCCCATGCCGGCGAGGACGACGTGGTCGACCCCTTCGGCACGGAGCGACTCGCGCAGCGCGGTGATCTGGGCGACGAGCGGGCGGGAGACCGAGACGGCCTCCACCCAGCCGAGGCGCTTGGACGCCTCGGCCTCGGCGTCCGGTCCCCACAGCTCGGGGTCCTGGGCGGTGATGCCCGAGGCCACCAGGTCAGCGACGAGCCGCGGGACCACCGAGTCGATGGCCCGCGCGGCATCGCCGCTGGCAGCGATGGAAACCGTCACTACTTGGCGCCCTCGAGCGCGGTCTTCACGGTGTCGACGAGCTCGCCCCACGAGACGTTGAACTTGTCCACGCCCTCCTTCTCGAGCAGCGCCACGACGTCGTCGTAGTCGATGCCCTGCGCGGCGAGCTGGTCGAGGACCTGCTGCGCGGCGTCGAAGGTGCCGGCGATGGCGTCGCCGTGGATCTCACCGTGGTCGAACGTGGCGTCGAGCGTCTTGCCCGGCATCGTGTTCACGGTGTTCGGTGCGGCGAGCTCGGTCACGTAGAGCGTGTCGGGCAGCGACGGGTCCTTGACGCCGGTCGAGGCCCAGAGCGGACGCTGCGTGTTCGCACCGGCCTCGAGCAGGCCGAGGGCGCGCTCGGAGGCGAACGCCTCGGTCCAGACCTGGTAGGCGAGCTGCGCGTTGGCGATGCCGGCCTTCGACTTCAGGGCCTTGGCCTCGTCGGTGCCGACGGCGTCCAGGCGCTTGTCGATCTCGGAGTCGACGCGCGACACGAAGAACGACGCGACCGAGTGGATCTTCGACAGGTCGTGGCCGGCGGCCTTGGCCTTCTCGAGCCCACCGAGGTACGCGTCGATGACGGCGCGGTAGCGCTCGAGCGAGAAGATCAGGGTGACGTTCACCGAGATGCCCGCGCCGATGACCTCGGTGATGGCCTCGAGGCCCTCGACCGTTGCCGGGATCTTGATGAGGACGTTCTCCTTGCCGACCTTCTCGAACAGGAACTTGGCCTGCTCGATGGTCTTGGCGGTCTCGTGCGCGAGACCCGGCTCGACCTCGATCGAGACGCGGCCGTCGAAGCCCTTGGTCTCGTCGTAGATCGGCTTGAAGACATCGGACGCGTTGGCGACGTCCTGCGTGGTGATCTCGAAGATCGCCTCGGTCACGTCGGTGCCGGCAGCGGCCAGCTCCTTGACCTGGGCGTCGTAGCGCTCGCCCTTGGCGAGGGCCGACGCGAAGATCGTCGGGTTGGTGGTCACGCCGACGACGTTCTTCTGCGCGATGAGGTCGGTGAGCGCACCGGTCTCGAGGAGCTCGCGGGACAGGTCGTCGAGCCAGATGCTCACGCCGACCGCGGAGAGGGCGGCAGTGGGGGTGTTCTCAGCCATGTGTTTCTCTTCTTTCCTTCATCGGCCTGATGGCCGGGGTCTGGGGGAGCGGGGGCGCGTGGCGGAGCCGAACCGCGCCTCCCGGCAGAAGGGCCGGATCCGGCGAACCGGACCCGGCCCCTGCGGGTCAGGAAGCCGCGATGGATTCCTTCGCGGCGGCCACGACGTGTTCCGTCGTGAAGCCGAACTCCTTGAAGAGCGTCTGGTAGTCGGCCGAGGCACCGAAGTGCTCGATCGAGACGCTGCGGCCCTTGTCGCCGACGATGTCGCGCCAGCTCATGGCGATGCCGGCCTCGACCGACACGCGAGCGGTGACGTCCTTCGGCAGCACCTGGTCCTGGTAGTTCTCGGACTGGGCGCGGAACCACTCGATGGACGGTGCGCTCACGACGCGGGCGTTGATGCCCTCGCCCTTGAGCTGCTCACGGGCCTCGACGGCGATCTGGACCTCGGAACCGGTCGCGATGAGGATCACGTCCGGGGTGCCGTTCGGCGCCTCGGCCAGGATGTACGCACCCTTGGCGACGTTCTTCGCCGAAGCGAAGACCTCACCGGAGGCGTCGCCCTCGCCACGCTCGAACACCGGCAGGTTCTGACGGCTCAGCGCGATGCCGGCCGGGCGGTCGGTGTGCTTGAGCATCTCGAGCCAGGCGTACGCGACCTCGTTGGCGTCGGCGGGGCGGACCACGTCGAGACCCGGGATCGCACGGAGCGACGAGACCTGCTCGATCGGCTGGTGCGTCGGGCCGTCCTCGCCGAGGGCGACGGAGTCGTGGGTCCAGACGTAGATCGCCGGGGCGCCCATGAGCGCGGCGAGACGGACTGCCGGACGCATGTAGTCGCTGAAGATCAGGAACGTGCCGCCGAAGGGGCGGGTGTTCCCGTGCAGCACGATGCCGTTGAGGATCGAGCCCATGGCGTGCTCGCGGATGCCGAAGTGCAGCACGCGGCCGTACGGGTCGGTGCTCCACGTCGACGTCGAGGCCTCGGCCGGACCGAAGGACTTGGCGCCCTCGATCGTGGTGAGGTTCGACTCGGCGAGGTCGGCCGAGCCACCCCAGAACTCGGGCATCAGCGGCGCGATGGCGTTGATGACCTTGCCGGAGGCGGCGCGGGTCGAGACGGCCTTGTCGGCCGGGAAGACCGGCAGTGCTGCCTCGAGGTCCGCGGGGAGCTCCTTGGCGTTGACGCGGTCGAACAGCGCCTTCTTGTCGGCGTTGGCAGCAGCCCACGCGTCGAAGGTCTTCTGCCACTCGGCGTGCTGCGCCTGGCCCTTCGCGACGGCGCCGCGGGTGTACTCGAGGACCTCGGGGGCGACCTCGAAGGTCTTCGACGTGTCGAAGCCGAGGACCTCCTTGAGGCCCTTGATCTCGTCGGCGCCGAGCGCCGAACCGTGGATCTTGCCGGAGTTCTGCTTGGTCGGCGACGGCCAGCCGATGATCGTCTTGAGGACGATGAGCGACGGCTTGTCGGTGACCTGCTGGGCGGCCTCGATCGCGGCGTGGAGCTCCACGGCGTCCTCGGAGTACTCGCCGGTCTTCTTCCAGTCGACGATCTGGACGTGCCAACCGAGCGCCTCGTAGCGCTCGGGGACGCTCTCCGAGAACGCGATGTCGGTGTTGTCCTCGATCGAGATCTGGTTCGAGTCGTAGAACGCGATCAGGTTGCCGAGCTGCTGGCGGCCGGCGAGCGAGCCCGCCTCGTTCGTCACGCCCTCCTGCATGTCGCCGTCACCGGCGATCACGTAGGTGAAGTGGTCGAACGGCGACTGGCCGGCCGGGGTCTCCGGGTCGAACAGGCCGCGCTCGAAGCGCTGGGCGTAGGCGAAGCCGACCGAGGACGCGAGGCCCTGGCCGAGCGGGCCGGTCGTGATCTCGACACCGTCGGTGTGGCCGTACTCCGGGTGACCCGGGGTCTTCGAGCCCCACTTGCGCAGGTGCTGCAGGTCGTCGAGCTCGAGGCCGTAGCCGTGCAGGTAGAACTGCACGTACTGCAGGATCGAGGCGTGACCGGCGGAGAGGATGAAGCGGTCGCGGCCGATCCAGGTGGAGTCGCTCGGGTCGCGACGCATCACCTTCTGGAAGAGCAGGTGTGCGAGCGGCGCGAGGCTCATCGCGGTGCCGGGGTGACCGTTGCCGGCGGCCTCGACCGAGTCGGCGGCGAGAACGCGGGCCGTGTCGACGGCCTTCCGGTCGATGGCGTCCCAGGTGAATTCAGCCACTTGGATGTTGACCCTTCTTGATGCGACATGTGCGAGGGCTCGTGCCATCGCACGGACATGTGGCCATCCCGGGGCCGAGTCGTGTCGCCGTCTAGCGGCGGCCGACCGGCTCATCGCGACCGACGTCATCGGGGCGCGCACTGCGGGAGGGCAGGTCCAGCATAGTGACCAGCCACTCAGAAGGGGTTCAGGTGACGCCCGATGTTCACGAGTCGGGTCACCCGGGCGCCTGTCCGCCGGGCGTGTCGTGCTCCGCAGTCGGGCGTCCGTGGTCCGTCGTCGTGACCGGGATGGGCGAGCGGGGCATCATCGCGGCGCTTCCATCACGTAAACTGTCGACGACCCGTGGACATTCCGGGTCAGCGCATGCCCGGACGCCGCCGCAGTCGTCCACCGAGTGTGCGAGCTGATGCGAACAGACTGAGGTTCCCTTGCCGACTGCCACCGTGACCAGGCCCGACACCGATCGACCCCGATCGACGCTGTCCCGCAAGGTCCGTGCGTACGTCTCGTTGACCAAACCGCGGGTCATGGAGCTGCTGCTCGTGACCACCGCGCCGACCATGTTCCTGGCCGAGCGTGGTGTGCCGGACCTCTGGCTCGTGTTCTGGACGATGCTCGGCGGCGCGATGTCCGCCGGTTCGGCGTCGGCCTTCAACTGCTACATCGACCGTGACATCGACCGCCTGATGAAGCGGACGAGCACCCGCCCGCTGGTGACCGGTGAGCTCTCGGACCGCGAAGCCCTCGTGTTCTCGTGGATCCTCGGCGTCCTGTCGACGGCGGTGCTCGGGTTCCTGGTGAACTGGCTCGCCGCGGCCCTGAGCGTCATCGCGATCCTCATCTACGTGTTCGTCTACACGCTGTGGCTCAAGCGCCGCACTCCGCAGAACATCGTGTGGGGCGGCTCGGCCGGCTGCATGCCCGTGCTCATCGGCTGGGCGGGCGTCACCGGGTCGCTCACCTGGGCCCCGGTCATCCTGTTCATGGTGATCTTCCTCTGGACGCCGCCGCACTACTGGCCGCTGTCGATGAAGTACCGCGACGACTACGACGCCGCCGACGTCCCGATGCTCGCCGTGGTCCGCGGACGCACCGTGGTCGGCCTGCAGGTCGTGCTCTACGCCTGGGCGACGCTCGTCTGCTCGCTCCTGCTCATCCCCGTTGCGCACATGGGCCCGCTGTACACCGTGGTCGCACTGGCCGGTGGCATCTGGTTCGTCGTCGAGTCGCACCGGCTGTACTCGCGAGCGATCCAGCACGTCGAGCACGTGCAGCCGATGCGGGTGTTCCACAGCTCGATCACGTACCTGACGCTGCTCTTCATCGCCGTGGGCATCGACCCGCTGCTGCCGCAGGTCTTCACCTTCTAAGCGCTGCGCGTCGCCGCTGGCGACGTCGTACGACGAGTTCGATGTCGTGCGACGTCGCCTTCGTCGTCGGTGCGCGTGCGCAACGGTTGCGGGCGCGGGGTTGCGACGTCCTCGACGTCGTACGACGTCGAGGACGTCGTTGCGGGTCAGTGCGGGACCTTGCGCGGCCGTGGACGTGCCCACCAGGCGGCCGGGAGGGGCGTGGCGGCCCCGCCACGGGCCTCCTGGCCGCCCTGTGCGTGCGTGGGCGCGGGGCGCACGCGTTCTGCGACGGTCCACCGGTCGATCGTCGCGTGGACTGTCGGGCCGTGCGTACGCACCCGATGCGTGTGCAACGAACGACACCCCACGAGTCGATCGACTCGTGGGGTGTCGCAGAACCGGTGTCGGAGACGGGTGCGCGCGTGCGACGCGCCCGGGCGTCAGGCGGCGTCGAGTGGTTCGCGCACGGCCTCGCGGCCAGCGCTGGCGCGCGTGGCGAGCACGACCGCCGTGGTGGCCCCGACGAGCAGGCCGGCGAGCACCATGTGCGTGCCCACCAGCCCGACGGGCAGGCCGGTGCGGGCCTGGGTCAGGCCGACGGCGATCTGCAGGAACTCGACGACGAGGAGCAACAGTGCCCACTTGCTCGAGATCCGGAGCCGGACGGCGCCGACGACGAGCACGAGGGTCAGCGCGAACAGGGCGTACGCAGGCCAGGCGTGCACGTGTTCCATGACCGCGGGGTCGAATCCCGTCCGGTGCAGCATCCCGCCGTCGACGGCCTCGTCGGCACCGGCGTGCGGGCCGCTGCCGGTCGTCAGGATGCCGACGAGCACGGTGACCACGACGGCGGCGACGGTGCCGCGGACGACGCCGGTGTACCAGCCGGGCACGAGGCGGTGGCTGGTTCGGGGCCCGTGCATCGTCCGGTAGACCAGGGCCGCGGTGACCGATGTCAGGGCGGCGGACACGACGAAGTGCAGCCCGACGACGAACGGGTTGAGGTTCGTGAGCACGCTGAGCCCACCGATGACGGCCTGGACCGGGATCGCGACGCCCTGAGCGAACGCGAGCCAGAACAGTTCGGGGCGCGTGCGGAGCATCCGGACGACCGCCAGGAACATCGCGATCGCCACGATGACGAGCACGAAGGTGAGCAGTCGGTTGCCGAACTCGATGATCCCGTGGATGCCCATCTCGGGTGTCGAGACCAGTGAATCGGCCGTGCACTTGGGCCAAGTGGGGCATCCGAGGCCCGACGCGGTCAGGCGGACGAGGCCGCCGGTGCCGATCAACACGACCTCGACCACGAACGAGGCCCACGCCAGCGCGATGACCCGGCGGTCGACGACCCGGGGGAGCGACCACCACCGTGCGGTCCGGAGATCCTGGTCGACGGGGGGTCCGACGCGAGTCACGAGGGTGGTGCCTTTCTGTTGTTCCGTGCAGTGAACCTGTAGGATTCGAGGGTTCAGCAGCAGTCAAGTCTAGGCAGGCGCCGGCTCCGAATGGGCCGAGATCGCCGATCGATCCAGGGACTGCGTGGAACCATTGTCGTTGCGAGGGAGCAGCACCGTGTCCGCCTGTCGGCGGTCTGCGGTGGAATGGCGTCCAGACGCCACGGGTTCACACCTGAAGACGCTGCCCCGCGAGAAGGAAACGAGGAGACCATGTCCGACGTGCTCATCGACCGTCCCGAGCTCGAAGGGCTCGGGCAATACGAGTTCGGCTGGTCCGACTCCGACTCGGCCGGGGCCTCGGCCCGCCGTGGGGTCTCGGACGAGGTCGTCACCGACATCTCGAACCTCAAGCACGAGCCCGAGTGGATGCTCAAGAACCGGCTCAAGGGCCTGCAGCTCTTCGGCCGCAAGCCGATGCCGACGTGGGGTGCCGACCTGACGGGCATCGACTTCGACAACATCAAGTACTTCGTGCGCTCGACCGAGAAGCAGGCGCAGTCGTGGGAGGACCTCCCCGAGGACATCCGCGCGACCTACGAGAAGCTCGGCATCCCCGAGGCCGAGCGCCAGCGCCTCGTCGCCGGTGTCGCCGCGCAGTACGAGTCCGAGGTCGTGTACCACCAGATCCGCGAGGACCTGGAGCAGCAGGGTGTCATCTTCATGGACACCGACACCGCGCTCCGCGAGCACCCCGAGCTCTTCCAGGAGTACTTCGGCACCGTCATTCCGGCCGGCGACAACAAGTTCGCCGCGCTGAACACGGCAGTGTGGTCGGGCGGCTCGTTCGTCTACGTCCCCAAGGGCGTCCACGTCGAGATCCCGCTCCAGGCCTACTTCCGGATCAACACCGAGAACATGGGCCAGTTCGAGCGGACGCTGATCATCGCGGACGAGGACTCCTACGTCCACTACATCGAGGGCTGCACCGCCCCGATCTACAAGTCGGACTCGCTGCACTCGGCCGTCGTCGAGATCATCGTGAAGAAGAACGCCCGCGTTCGCTACACGACGATCCAGAACTGGTCGAACAACGTCTACAACCTCGTGACCAAGCGTGCGATCGCGCACGAGGGCGCCACGATGGAGTGGATCGACGGCAACATCGGCTCCAAGGTGACGATGAAGTACCCGTCGATCTACCTCGCCGGTGAGCACGCCAAGGGCGAGACCCTGTCCGTCGCGTTCGCCGGCCCCGGCCAGCACCAGGACGCCGGCGCGAAGATGATCCACATGGCGCCGTACACGACGTCGTCGATCGTCTCGAAGTCGATCGCCCGTGGCGGTGGTCGTGCCGGCTACCGCGGCGAGGTCCGGGTGGACCCGGCGGCCCACCACGCGGCGAACACCGTGCGGTGTGACGCGCTGCTCGTCGACACGATCAGCCGGAGCGACACGTACCCGGCGATCGACATCCGCGTCGACGACGTCCAGCTCGGGCACGAGGCCACGGTCTCGCGCGTGAGCGAGGAGCAGCTCTTCTACCTGATGTCCCGCGGCATGGCCGAGGACGAAGCGATGGCGATGATCGTCCGTGGCTTCATCGAGCCGATCGCCCGCGAGCTCCCGATGGAGTACGCGCTCGAACTCAACAAGCTCATCGAGATGAGCATGGAAGGATCCGTCGGCTAGATGTCCAGCACCACCCCTCCCCACATCGACCAGCCGATCGAGCCCACGGCACCCGCCCAGGGTGCCGAACAGCACGGCGCCGGAGCCCACTCCGACGGCGGCTGGGACGCCCCGGACAAGAAGATCCCGGTCCAGACCCGCTCCGAGCGGTTCCAGTCCGGCGACCTCGAGGCGTTCCCGACCGTCACCGGCCGAGAGGTCAACTGGAAGTTCGCGCCCCTGGCGAAGCTCCAGCCGCTCCTCGACGGCGGTCTCGACGGATCCGCCTACCGGTTCCTCGCCCGCCAGTCCGACGGTGCCGACGTCGAGTGGGGTCGCAGCGACGACCCCCGCGTCGGGACCGCCGGTCTGCCCGAGGACCGTGCAGCGGCCGCTGCGTGGACGGCGCGCGACGCCGTCCTCGCCGTCACCATCACGGCGACCGAGGCGCACGAGTTCATCAACATCACGCGTTCCGACTTCGGCACGCAGCCCCGCGCGGCGCACACGGTCATCACGGCCGAGCCGCACGCCCAGGGCATCGTCGTGCTCGACAACCGCGGCAGCGCACTGCTCAGCGAGAACATCGAGATCGTCGTGCAGGACGGTGCACGCCTGACCGTCGTCAGCCTGCAGGACTGGGACGACGACGCGGTGCACGTCTCGACGCACTTCGCCGAGGTCGGCCGCGACGCCTTCCTGAAGCACGTCGTGGTCTCGCTCGGCGGCGACGTCATCCGGGTCAACCCCTCGACGCACCTCGGTGCGCAGGGTGCCGACACCGAGATGTACGGCGTGTACTTCGCCGACGCCGGTCAGTACATCGAGCAGCAGGTCTACGTGAACCACGACGCGCCGAACACGCGCGGTCGGGTCAACTACAAGGGTGCGCTGCAGGGCAAGGGCGCGCACACCGTGTGGATCGGTGACGTGCTCATCGGTCGTGCCGGTGACGGCACCGACTCGTACGAGCAGAACCGCAACCTCGTGCTGACCGACGGCACCCGTGCCGACAGCATCCCGAACCTCGAGATCGAGACGGGCAACATCGAGGGCGCCGGCCACGCGAGTGCGACCGGTCGCTTCGACGACGAGCAGCTGTTCTACCTGCAGGCCCGCGGCATCCCCGAGGAAGAAGCGCGTCGGCTCGTCGTGCTCGGCTTCCTGGTCGAGGTCATCCAGAAGATCGGTGCGCCCGAGCTCGAGGAACGACTCATCGCCGCAGTCGAGCAGGAGCTCGCCGAGGGCCGCTCGGTGATCGTCGCGCCGGCGGAGGCCGACGCCTGATGCCCACGAAGGTCTGCGCGGAGTCCGAGATCGCGGTGGACAGCCCCATGCGCGCCGTCGTCGACGGCACCGCGGTGGCCATCGTGAAGGACTCGTCCGGCACCGTGCACGCCATCGGCGACACCTGCACCCACGGGGACATCTCGCTGGCCGAGGGGTTCATCGAGGGCGACACGCTCGAGTGCTGGGCCCACGGCTCCCGCTTCTCGCTCGCCACGGGGAAGCCGCAGAACTTCCCGGCGTACGAGCCCGTCCCGGTGTTCCGGGTCGAGGTGCGCGAGGGCGACGTCTACGTCGACGTGCACGATCCCGTCCCCGTCGACTGACTCCGCCTCCCGGCCCCCACACTTTCCGCGGCCCGTCCGCGACACGACAGAAAACCGAAGGAACCCACGCAATGTCCACTCTGGAAATCCGCGACCTCCAGGTCTCGATCGACACCGATCAGGGCACCAAGGAGATCCTCAAGGGTGTCGACCTCACGATCAACGAGGGCGAGATCCACGCGATCATGGGGCCGAACGGCTCCGGCAAGTCCACGCTGGCGTACACGATCGCCGGGCACCCCCGGTACAACGTCGTCGGTGGCTCGATCACCCTCGACGGCGAGGACGTCCTCGCGATGAGCGTCGACGAGCGCGCCCGTGCCGGCATGTTCCTGGCGATGCAGTACCCGGTCGAGATCCCCGGCGTGACGGTGTCGAACTTCCTCCGCACCGCCAAGACGGCGATCGACGGCGAGGCCCCGGCCCTCCGCGGCTGGATCAAGGAGCTCCGCCAGTCGATGGCCGACCTCAAGATGGACTCGTCGTTCGCCGAGCGCAACGTCAACGAGGGCTTCTCCGGTGGCGAGAAGAAGCGCCACGAGATCATGCAGCTCGAGCTCCTCAAGCCCCGCTTCGCCGTGCTCGACGAGACCGACTCCGGCCTCGACGTCGACGCGCTGAAGATCGTGTCCGAGGGCGTCAACCGCGCCAAGGCCGCGACCGGCCTGGGCGTGCTGCTCATCACGCACTACACGCGCATCCTCCGCTACATCAAGCCGGACTTCGTGCACGTGTTCGTCGCGGGCAAGGTCGCCGAGCAGGGTGGCCCGGAGCTGGCCGACCGCCTCGAGAACGAGGGCTACGACCGCTACGTGCAGGCCGCGGCGGCGTCCGCCGCAGAGGCGCAGGCCTGATGATCGCGGCACTCGCACCGGAGAAGTTCGACGAGGTCGTCGAGGGCCTGAAGGAGGTCCAGGACCCGGAGCTCGGCGTCAACATCGTCGACCTCGGCCTGATCTACGACCTGGCCTGGGACGACGAAGCCTCGGCGCTCGTGATCAGCATGACGCTGACGAGTGCCGGCTGCCCACTCACCGACGTCATCGAGGGCGACACCGCGAACGCGCTCGACGGCATTGTGGACGCCTTCCGCATCAACTGGGTCTGGATGCCGCCGTGGGGTCCGGAGCGGATCACCGACGACGGGCGCGAGATGATGCGCGCGCTCGGGTTCGCGATCTAGTCGCGACCACATCGCAGACGGGAGGCCCGGTGCCAGCTGGCACCGGGCCTCCCGGCTGTCCGTGGTCGCGCCGCGCGCGGGGCGCGACACGCCACTCACGTTCGCCGAGGTTCCACAGACGCACGCAGAAGCGGCCGGGGTTCCGAGACATCGGAACCCCGGCCGCCGGAGCCGGGCGTGTCGACCGTGTCGACGACGAGCGCGCCGCGCGTCAGCGGCGGCCGAGCGCCTTCCACGCGAGCGGCACGATGCCCGCGGCGATGAGCGCCTTCGCGATCCCACCGACGATGAACGGGTACAGGCCAGCAGCGAGCACCGACTGCAGGTCGTTCGGTGCGCCGAGCTGCCCGAGCACGACCGCCAGGTACGGCAGACCGGTCACGAACGGGATGGCACTGGCGAGCAGCATCGCGACGGCTGCGCGCCCGAAGTGCCGGTCCCAGTTGCGGCGAGCCAGCCAGCCGACGACGCCCGCGGCGGGGATGAACCCGATGACGTAGCCGAAGCTCGGCACGGCCAGGGCGTGCAGGCCGCCGGTCATGTCGGCGAAGAACGGTGCGCCCGCGAGGCCGGCGACGGCGTAGACGAGCAGCGAGAGCATGCCGCGTCGGGCACCCAGGGTCGCGCCGACGAGGACGACGGCGAGCGTCTGCCCGGTGATCGGGACCGGCCACATCGGGACCTCGAGCTGTGCCATCGCAGCGGTGAACAGGGCTCCGCCGGCGACGAGGGCGGCGTTCGTGGCCAGCCCGTGCGTCCGCAGACGGTCGGCGAGGACTGCGCGGGGAGCGAACCCGGTGGCGTTCGTCATGGATTCTCCTAGAATGGACTGCTGGTCCCGTTCGGAACCATCGGTCCCGTCAGCGTAGCGGTGCACCTCACGCACACGTCGTTGTGCAAACCCACCAACTGATTGGACGTCCACTGTGCTTGCCGTGCACGAACTCGAGATCCGCGTCGGAGCTCGTCTCCTCATGGAAGACGTGTCCTTCCGTGTCGAGAAGGGTGACAAGATCGGACTCGTCGGCCGCAACGGCGCGGGGAAGACGACGATGACCAAGGCCCTCGCGGGCGAGACCCAGCCGAACGGCGGCACGATCGACCGCGGCGGGGAGATCGGCTACCTGCCGCAGGACCCGCGCTCCGGCGACCCGGAGGAGACCGCGCGCAAGCGCATCCTCGACGCCCGCGGGCTCGGTGAACTCGTGGAGGGCATCCGCCTCGCCACGCTCGACATGGCGAGCGAGGACACCGCCGTCGCCGAGAAGGCGATGCGCCGGTACAGCCGGCTCGACGACCAGTTCAACGCGCTCGGCGGCTACGCGGCCGAGGCCGAGGCGGCGTCGATCGCGTCGAACCTCAAGCTGCCGGACCGCATCCTCGACCAGCAGCTCAAGACCCTGTCCGGCGGTCAGCGTCGTCGCATCGAGCTCGCGCGGATCCTGTTCTCGGACGCCGAGACGATGATCCTCGACGAGCCCACGAACCACCTCGACGCCGACTCGGTCGTGTGGCTGCGTGAGCACCTGAAGACCTACCCCGGCGGCGTCATCATCATCTCCCACGACGTCGAGCTCGTGGAAGAGGTCGTCAACCGCGTGTTCTACCTCGACGCCAACCGCCAGACCATCGACATCTACAACATGGGCTGGAAGCTCTACCAGCGGCAGCGCGTCGCCGACGAGGAGCGTCGCCGCAAGGAGCGCGCCGGCGCCGAGAAGAAGGCCGCGACGTTGAAGGACCAGGCCGCTCGGTTCGGTGCGAAGGCCTCGAAGGCCGCCGCGGCGCACCAGATGGTCGCGCGTGCCGACAAGCTGCTCGCAGGTCTCGAGGACGAGCGGGTCGCCGACCGGGTCGCCAAGATCCGCTTCCCCACGCCGGCCCCCTGCGGCCGCACGCCGCTCATGGCCGAGGGGCTGTCGAAGTCCTACGGGTCGCTCGAGATCTTCGCGGGCGTGGACCTGGCGATCGACCGCGGTTCGCGCGTCGTCATCCTCGGGTTCAACGGTGCCGGCAAGACGACGCTGCTCCGGATCCTGGCGGGCGCCGACCTGCCCGACACCGGTGAGATCCAGCCCGGCCACGGCCTGCGCATCGGGTACTACGCGCAGGAGCACGAGAACATCGACATCAACCGCACCGTGATCGAGAACATGGTGTCGGCGTCGACCGACCTCAACGAGACCGAGGCCCGTCGCGTGCTCGGATCCTTCCTGTTCACCGGCGACGACGGCTACAAGAAGGCCGGGGTCCTGTCCGGTGGCGAGAAGACCCGACTGTCGCTCGCGATGATCGTGGTCTCCGGGGCGAACGTGCTGCTGCTCGACGAGCCGACGAACAACCTGGACCCGGCGTCGCGCGAGGAGATCCTCAATGCCCTCGCCGGGTTCGAGGGCGCGGTCGTCCTGGTGTCGCACGACGCCGGTGCCGTCGAGGCGCTCAACCCCGAGCGCGTGCTGCTGCTGCCGGACGGCACCGAGGACCACTGGAACAAGGACTACGCGGAGCTCATCGAGCTCGCCTGACATCGGTCGGTCGGCAGGGCAGCCGGGCGGCCAGGCGGAGCCTGTCCGCACGGTGCCGGGTTCGCCGTCCGGTGCGGCGTTGTGGGCTGGGTGCGCGCTTGCAGTGGGGCACGGTGCGCGGAAGCGCGCACGGGGTTGCGAGGTGCGCACGGTGCGGCCTGGAGGCGCGGTGCCGGTCGTGCGCCGGGCCTCCCGTCCGCACGGTGCCGGGTTCGCCGTCCGGTGCGGCGTTGTGGGCTGGGTGCGCGCTTGCAGTGGGGCACGGTGCGCGGAAGCGCGCCCGGGGTTACGAGGTGCGCACGGTGCGGCGACGCGCGCATACGAGCGCGATCGTCAGCGGCGGGACGCGATCAGGTCGTCCTCGATCTCGGCGTCGGTCTTGGGCTTGGCGTCCTTGCGGCGCTGCCGCTCCTGGGCGCGTTCGCGTTCTTCCGGGTCGTCCTGGTTGAGGTTCCGGTACTCCTGCACCATCACGTACGCCAGGAACCCGAAGCCGCCGGCCGCGAACAGGAACCACTGGATGAAGTAGCTCAGGTGCAGGCCAGTGTCGGCAGTGGGGCGCTCCCAGCCGAGCGGGCGCGCCTCGGTCGGGGCGGGGGACTCGGAGGCGAGCTCGCCGTACGCGCCGGTCCAGATGGGGGTGTCGACCTTCTTCGCGACGTCCGCCAGTGTCACCGACTGCACCTGGTCGGTGTGCGCGGGGTCGGTGCGGCCGGGGATCCGGGGTTCGCTCTGCTGCAGGCGGACGATCGCCGTCACCTCGCCGGACGGGGGAGCGGGCACGTGGTCGGGGGCGTCCTGCGCGTTGCCGGTGGGGACCCAGCCGCGGTCGACGATGAACGCGCGGCCGTCGTCGGTGACCAGGGGGGTGAGGACCTCGAAGCCGGGCTGGCCGTTGTGCACGCGGTTGCGGACGAGCAGCTGCGCGTCGATGTCGTAGCGACCCGTGACGGAGACGCGGAGCCACTCCTGCTCGTCCTGCCAGCTCGACGCCGTCGGCAGCGCCTGGTCGAGGGGAACCGGGGTGTGGTCGTAGTTCTGGGCGACCTGCTCGTTCTGGCGCACCGCTTCGTTGCGGCGGTCCCACTGCCACATGCCGAACAGGGCGCAGACGATCGCGAAGGCCACGGCGATCGCGAAGTACCCCAGCCAGCGGCGACTCCGGACGAAGTGCCATCCGACGAAGGGCTCGTCCGGGTCCTCCTGGGTGCGGCGTTCATCGTCCGGCACGGAGCGACGGGCGTGGTCGGCGGCGCGCTGCAGCTTGGCTGCGTGCTTCCGGCCGTACCGGGAGTGCGGGTCGAAGTCGTCGGTCATCGACCGGTGCCGGCGGAGCGCACCCCGACGTCGTTCTTCGGCGACGAGGCCGGGTCGCGTTCGTCGTCGAGCCGGTCGACGTCCTCGTGCATGCCGGTGACGCGCACCGGGAAGGTGCGGGACCGGAGGTAGTCGGCGAGGAAGTCGCGGTGCTCCTCGCACGCGGCCCAGATCTTCACGCGGTCGGCGGAGTGGATCCGGGGGTTGCGCCAGTTCACCCGCCAGGCTGCCGTGTTGGAGCAGCCAGCCCGGGAGCAGACGGGGGTCGAGCCCGGTTCGGTGTGCAGGTCGAAGGTCGCGCCCATCAGCGGTGCCCCCACATCTTCGAGCGGTCGCCGTTGCGCTGCCACTCGTCCTGCGCGTGCTGGGCCTGCTGCCGGAGGCGGTCCTGCTCGTCGCGGTAGGCCTGGGTCCGGTCCTCTTCCTGCTGCTCGCGGAGGCCCGGGTCGACCGCGTCGTAGAGCTGCATGGCACCGGCGGGCGAGATCATGTCACTCTCGGTCCGGCTGCCCGCGTTCGCGACGATGACGGCGACCCAGGGGATCACTGCGGCGAGGACGATCGGCACGACGGCGATCCAGGAGTGCCAGATGGAGTAGACGAGCACGGCCACGACGAAGAGGACGACGCGGATCGCCATCTGCCACACGTAGCGGGACAGGCGGTGCGCCCGGTCCAGCTCCGGCGAATCCGGGAGCGTGGTGATGCTGGTGTGCGTGCTCTTCATACAGATGGTCTCCGTCTACCCGTGGTCCAGCCTAAGCCTCCGGGGCCGATCGTGGGTGCGCCGCGCGCGAACGGGTTGCGGTGCTGGCTCCGCTACGCTCGTCCGGGCGTGTCCGCCGACCCGTCGGCACGACACGACCGCACACCACCACCGAACGGAGCGACTATGAGCACCCCCCGTACCGTCCTGATCACCGGCGGCAACCGCGGCATCGGCCACGCCCTCGCCGAGCGTTTCGTCGCCGCCGGACACCGCGTCGCGGTCACGTCGCGCAGCGGACAGGGCGGACCCGAAGGGGCCCTCACCGTGCAGGCCGACATCACCGACACGGCCTCGGTGGACGCTGCCTTCACGCAGGTCGAAGCCCAGCTCGGTTCGATCGAGGTGCTCGTGGCCAACGCCGGCATCACGAACGACCAGCTGCTGCTCCGCATGTCCGAGGACGACTTCACGAGCGTCGTCGACACCAACCTGACCGGCACGTTCCGGGTCGTGAAGCGCGCCACCAAGGGCATGATGAAGGCGAAGTTCGGCCGCATCGTGCTCATGTCGAGTGTCGTCGGCGCCTACGGGCAGATCGGCCAGGTCAACTACGCGTCGTCGAAGGCAGCCCTGGTCGGCATGGCCCGGTCGATCACCCGCGAACTCGGCTCGCGCGGCATCACCGCCAACGTCGTCGCGCCCGGGTTCATCCAGACCGACATGACGGCGGCGCTGTCCGACGAGCTGCAGGCCGAGTTCAAGAAGGCGATCCCGGCTGCCCGGTACGGCACGGTCGACGACGTCGCCGACGCCACGCTGTTCCTGGCGAGCGACGGGGCCGGCTACGTCTCCGGCGCGATCATCCCGGTCGACGGCGGCCTCGGCATGGGCCACTAGCCCCGAGTCTCGGCCTGACCCGCCCGAGTCTCGGCCTGAGCGGCACTGCTCGGGCCGCGCGGGCCGAGCAGTGTCGCCCTGCGCGAGACTCGGCTACGAGGATCGGCGGAGCGTCAGCCGCGCAGGCCGAGCGTCGCGAGCACGGCGGACAGGTCGCGGTCCACGACGGCGACGTCCGCCTGCTCCCGCACGCGCGGCTTCGCGTCGAACGCCACCGACAGGGCGGCGACGCGCATCATCTCGAGGTCGTTCGCCCCGTCACCGATCGCGACGGTGCGGACCGCGTCCACGCCGTCGGCATCGGCCCACTCCCGCAGGGCGACGGCCTTGGCGTGCGCGTCCACGACGTCGCCGAGCACACGGCCGGTCAGCTCGCCGTCGGCCACCTCGAGCCGGTTCGCCCGGCAGTGGTCGAGACCGAGCTGCTCGGCGAACGGGTCGAGGACCTCGTGGAACCCGCCGGACACGACACCGACGGTCCCACCGGCGGCGTGCACGCCGCGGACGAGTTGGTCGGCACCCCGCGTCACGCGGACCGCCTGCTGTGCGCGTCGGAAGACGTCGACCGGGAGGCCCGCCAGGGTCGCGACCCGCTCCCGGAGGCTCTCGGCGAAGTCGATCTCCCCGCGCATGGCGCGCTCCGTGATCGCTGCGACCTGTGGCCGGGTCCCGGCGGTGTCGGCGAGGAGTTCGATCACCTCGTCCTCGAGGAGGGTGGAATCGGCATCGAGGACGACGAGGAAGCGGGGCACGGACCAACGGTACCGACAGACGGAGGCACGGCCCGCGTCCGTGACGCGAGCCGTGCCTCCTGTCCGTCCGTTCGTCGGTGTCGACGTGACCGGCCGACGCTACGCGTCGACGCGGACGCCCTTGCCGACCCATGGGCGGAGCCCGGACTCGTTGACGGATCAGGCGTCGACGCGGACGCCCTTGCCGACCCACGGGCGGAGCCCGGACTCGTTGACGGATCAGGCGTCGACGCGGACGCCCTTGCCGACCACGGTGATGCCGGACTCGGTCACGGTGAAGCCGCGGGCCTCGTCGGCCTCACGGTCGATGCCGACCTGCGCACCCGGCGCGATGACGACGTCCTTGTCCAGGATCGCCCGGTTCACGACCGAACCGGCGCCGATCGTCGCCCGCTCGAAGACGATCGAGTCGAGGACCTTCGCTCCGGAGTCGATCCCGCACCACGGGCCGATCATGCTGCGTTCGACCTGCGCGCCCGACACCAGGCAGCCGAGCGACACGAGCGAGTCGACCGTCGAGCCGGTGTTGCCGTTGGCGTCCCGCACGAACTTCGCCGGCGGCAGGTTGGTCTGCTGGTTGAAGATCGGCCAGTCCTGGTTGTACAGGTTGAACACCGGCACCGGGGCGATGAGGTCCATGTGCGCGTCGAAGAACGAGTCGATCGTCCCCACGTCGCGCCAGTAGTACTTGTCGCGATCGGTGGACCCGGGGACCTCGTTGCGCTGCAGGTCGTAGACACCGGCGTCGCCGCGGTCCACGAAGTCGGGGACGATGTCGCCGCCCATGTCGTGCGCGGACGACTCGACCTGGCCGTCGCGGAGCACCGCGTCGACGAGGGCGTCCGCGTTGAACACGTAGTTGCCCATCGAGGCCAGGACCTCGCCGGGGGAGTCGGCGAGCCCGACCGGGTTCTTCGGCTTCTCGAGGAAGGCGTCGATCTTCGTCGGGTCGTCGGCGTCCACCTGGATGACGCCGAACTGGTCGGCGAGCTCGATGGGCTGACGGATCGCCGCGACGGTGGCGCTGCGGCCCGAGGCGATGTGCGCCTCGACCATCTGGTGGAAGTCCATCCGGTACACGTGGTCGGCGCCGACCACGACGACGATGTCGGGACGCTCGTCGCGGAGCAGGTTGAGCGACTGCAGGATCGCGTCGGCCGACCCGGCGAACCAGCGCTTGCCGAGTCGCTGCTGCGCGGGGACCGACGCCACGTAGGACCCGAGCAGGCCCTCCATGCGCCAGGTCTCGGCGACGTGCCGGTCGAGACTGTGCGACTTGTACTGGGTGAGGACGACGATCTTCTGCAGACCGGAGTTCACCAGGTTCGACAGCGCGAAGTCGATGAGACGGAAGTTCCCGCCGAACGGGACTGCGGGCTTCGCCCGGTCGGCCGTGAGCGGCATGAGCCGTTTCCCCTCGCCGCCAGCGAGCACGATGCCGAAGACCTTCTTTGGTGCCATGCCGATCACAGTAGGCGTCAGCACTGGGAACCGGTTACGTTGATCCAGTGCGAGTCGATCTGCTGACCAGGGAGTATCCGCCGGAGGTTTACGGCGGTGCGGGTGTCCACGTGTCCGAACTCACCGCTGCGCTGCGGTCGGGGACGGACACCGACGTCCGTGTCCGGGCGTTCGGGGCGTTCCGCGACGAAGCCGACGTCTGGGGGTACCGCACGCCGGCCGGTCTCGAACAGGCGAACGGCGCGCTGCAGGCGCTCGGCACCGACGTGGCCATCGCCGCCGACGTCGAGGGCGCCGACCTCGTGCACTCGCACACCTGGTACGCGAACTCGGCGGGCCGGATCGCGCAGTTGACCTACGGGATCCCCCACGTCGTCACGGCGCACAGCCTCGAGCCGCTGCGCCCGTGGAAGGCCGAGCAGCTCGGCGGCGGCTACCGCCTGTCGAGCTGGATGGAACGCGAGGCGTTCGAGAACGCCGACGGTGTCATCGCGGTATCGAAGGCCATGCGCGCCGACATCCTGCGCTCGTACCCGTCGATCGACCCGGCCAAGGTGCACGTCGTCTACAACGGCATCGACATCGACGCCTGGAAGCCGCAGGTCGACGAGGACGCCGTCCGCGCCCTCGGCATCGACCCGTCGCGCCCCAGCGTCGTCTTCGTCGGTCGCATCACCCGGCAGAAGGGCCTGCCTTACCTGCTCCGCGCCGTGGCGTCGCTCCCCGAGGACGTCCAGATCGTGCTGTGCGCCGGTGCCCCGGACACCCCGGAGATCCTCGCCGAGGTCACCGGGTTGGTCGAGGGCCTGCGCGAGCAGCGCGAGGGCGTCGTGTGGATCGACCGGATGCTCGCGCACGAGGAGATCGTGAACGTGCTGTCCTCGGGCACCGTGTTCGTGTGCCCGTCGATCTACGAACCGCTCGGCATCGTGAACCTCGAGGCCATGGCGTGCGGCATCCCCGTCGTCGGTACCCGGACCGGGGGCATCCCCGAGGTCGTCGCGGACGGCTTCACCGGTCGCATCGTGCCGATCGACCAGGCGCAGGACGGCACGGGCACCCCGACCGACCCCGACAAGTACGTGGCGGACCTGGCTGCGACGCTCAACGAGGTGCTCGCCGACGAGGGGCTCGCGAAGCTCATGGGCCGCGCCGGGCGCCTGCGCGTCGAGTCCGAGTTCACCTGGGACGCGATCGCCACGAGGACACGGCAGGTCTACGACGAGGTGCTCGGCCGGACCCCGTAGGCTGGTCGCATGCCCTCGGTCGTGCGCTTGTCAGACGTCTCCGTGGTCCGCAACGGGGCCACCATCCTCGACTCGATCTCGTGGGGGGTGCAGGACGACGAACGCTGGGTCGTGCTCGGCGCGAACGGCGCCGGCAAGACCACGCTGCTGCAGGTCGCCGGTGCCCAGACGTTCCCGACCTCGGGTGACGTCGAAGTGCTCGGCACCGAGCTGGGCGGCGCCGACCTGTTCGAGCTCCGCCCGCGCATCGGCTTCGCGTCGACCGCCCTGGCCCGGCGCATCCCGGTGACCGAGAAGGTCATCGACGTCGTGCTGACGGCTGCGTACTCGGTCACGGGTCGCTGGAACGAGGAGTACGAGGAGCTCGACGTCCGCCGTGCCCAGCGCGTGCTCGAGGAGTGGGGCCTGGGGTCGTTCACCGACCGCACCTTCGGCGAGCTGAGCGACGGCGAGCAGAAGCGCGTCCAGATCGCCCGTGCGGTCATGACCGACCCCGAGATCCTGTTCCTGGACGAACCGGCCGCCTCGCTCGACCTCGGTGCCCGTGAGAGCCTCGTCCGCACCCTCGGCGGCTACGCCCAGAGCGCCGACTCGCCGGCCATCGTGATCGTCACCCACCACGTCGAGGAGATCCCCGCCGGGTTCACCCACGCGCTGGTGCTCGCCGACGGCCACGTGCAGGCCGCCGGGCCCATCGACGAGGTCCTGACCGACCAGACCCTGACCGAGGCGTTCGGCATCGCGCTGTCCGTCACGAAGGACGCCGGTCGGTACACGGCGCGCGCGTCCTAGCGCTGCGATCGCGCCTTCCGTCTGGTAACGTTGACGGCTGGCGCAAGCCGATGACTTCCCGCGCATCTCGCGCAATCCCACCACCGCTACCGCTATCGAGGAAACTCCATGAAGACCGACACCCACCCCGAGTACCGCGCCATCGTCTTCCGTGACCTGGCCTCCGGTGAGACCTTCCTGACGCGTTCCACCGCGAACAGCGACAAGACGATCGAGCTCGACGGTGCCACCTACCCGGTGATCGACGTCGAGATCTCGTCCGCTTCGCACCCGTTCTACACGGGCAAGCAGCGCATCCTCGACTCGGCCGGTCGCGTCGAGAAGTTCAACCAGCGCTTCAAGGGCTTCTCCAAGTAAGCAGCCCCACAGCACGTCGGAACGGGCGGTCCTCCTTCGGGAGGACCGCCCGTTCTGCGTCGTGCGGCCGGTGCGCGGGTCAGGCGCCGTTGCGGTGCGGCCAGCGACCGTCGGCGGTGAAGGACGGGTCGCGCTTCTTGCGCATGTACTCCTGGAACGAGGTCGCCTGCTCGGCGCACCACCCGACCTGCTTGCGGTGGAGCTCTTCTGCCGAGATGCCGAGTTCGTCCTGGTACTTGCCGGCGATGGCCTGGGCGACCCGACCGGCCGCGATGGCGTCGGCGCCGGCGTCGTGTGCGTCGTCGAGGGTGACGCCGTACAGCTCGGACGCCGCCTCGAGCGTGCGCTTGCCCTTGCGGAAGGTGTCGAGGGCCTTGTCGATCACGAGCGGGTCGACGACGTTGCCGATGACGGGGGAGGCGAACCCGTGCCGCTTCGCCTCGCGGTCGAGGACCGTCAGGTCGTACGGGGCGTTGTAGATCACCAGCGGGATGCCGCGGGCGAACACCGCCTCGATCGCGGCGATGATCTCGGCGACGACCTCGGCCGCGGGACGCCCCTCGGCCTGGGCGCGCTCGGTGGTGTAGCCGTGCACGGCCGCGGCGCCCTCGGGGATCGCGATGCCCGGGTCGGCGATCCAGGCGCCCTCGGCGATGGAGGCACCCGTCATGTCGATGAGGCCGACGTGCGCCGTGACGATCCGCGCCGTCTCGACGTCGACACCGGTGGTCTCGAGGTCGAAGACGCCGAGGGCGTGCCACCAGGGGCGTCCGGAGAGGTCCTGCGCCGGGGAGGGCGTGTCGAGCTGTGCTGTCGGATCCAGCTGTGCTGTGGGGAACGTCACGCGGTCAGGCTAACGGGACGCACCGACACGACCGGTGCTACCCGACCGGCGCGCCGATGTGCAGCCAGTAGAACGACTGCGTCCCGAGGGTCAGCGTGACGGTGCCGTCCTCGTCGAACGCGGGGAACGAACCGCCGCCGAACAGGTCGTAGAGCGGCCGACCGGCGAACTCCGGAGCCGACACCGTGACCGACGTCGGGTTCGTGGCGAACGAGAACACGCACAGGACGTCCTCCGCCGACGGCCCGAACTGCTGCCCGGAGCCCTCCCACGAGCGCACGAACGCGAGCACCGACTCGTTCGAGGTCTCCTGCACGTGCAGGGTCCCGAGCCCGAACACCGGGTGGGCCTTCCGCACGTGGATCACGTTGCGCACCCAGTGCAGCAGGGAGCGGGACTGGGCGAGCTGCGCCTCGACGTTGACCTGCGCGTAGTTGTACACGAGCGACTGCACCACGGGCAGGTAGAGCTTGCCCGGGTCTGCCGTGGAGAACCCGGCGTTGCGGTCGGGAGTCCACTGCATCGGCGTGCGGGACGAGTCGCGGTCGGGGAGCCAGATGTTGTCGCCCATCCCGATCTCGTCGCCGTAGTACAGGAACGGCGAGCCCGGCAGCGAGAACAGCAGTGCGTGGATGAGTTCGAGTTCGGCACGCGAGTTGTCGAGCAGGGGAGCGAGGCGGCGGCGGATGCCGATGTTCGAGCGCATCCGGGGGTCGTAGCCGTACCAGCCGTACATGGCCTGCCGGTACTCCTCGCTGACCATCTCGAGCGTGAGCTCGTCGTGGTTGCGGAGGAACACGCCCCAGGCTGCCGCGGACGGCACGTCGAGCGTCTCCGACAGGATCGCCGACAACTCCTTGGCGTGCTGGGCACGGAGCGAGTAGAAGATGCGGGGCATCACCGGGAAGTCGAACGCCATGTGGCACTCGGGCTCCTCGTCGGTGCCGAAGAAGGCGGCGGTCTCGCGCGGCCACTGGTTCGCCTCGGCGAGCAGGACACGGCCGGGGTACTCGTCGTCCACCATCGCGCGCATCTTCTTGATGAACTCGTGGGTCTCCGGTTCGCCCTCGCCGTTGCCTTCTTCGGACTCGAACAGGTACGGGATCGCGTCGAGCCGCAGACCGTCGACACCGAGGTCGAGCCAGTGCCGCACGACGTCGTACACGGCCTCGACCACCGCGGGGTTCTCGAAGTTCAGGTCGGGCTGGTGCGAGAAGAACCGGTGGAAGAAGAACTGCCGGCGGACCGGGTCGAACGTCCAGTTCGACTCCTCGGTGTCGACGAAGATCACCCGGATGTTCGGGTACTCCTCGTCCGTGTCCCGCCAGACGTAGAAGTCACCGAAGGGGCCGTCGGGGTCCTCGCGGGACTGCTGGAACCACTCGTGCTGGTCGCTGGTGTGGTTGATCACCATGTCGATGACGATGCGCATGTTGCGCTCGTGCGACTTCGTGACGAGTTCGCGGAAGTCGTCGAGCGTGCCGAACTCCGGCAGGATCGCCTTGTAGTCGGCGATGTCGTACCCGCCGTCGCGCATCGGCGACTGGAAGAACGGCGGCAGCCACAGGGCGTCGACGCCGAGCCACTGCAGGTAGTCGAGCTTGCCGATCACGCCCTGCAGGTCACCGATCCCGTCGCCGTTCGAATCGACGAACGAGCGGATCATGCACTCGTAGAAGACCGAGCGCTTGTACCACTGCGGGTCGAGCGTCAGGCCGGGCAGCTGGATCGGGGCTGTGAAGGTCACCGTGCTCCTCGTCGTCATCGACGGGCCGGTCGACGGCCCGCCCCGGACACGATAGGCGCGCGATGCTGCGGGTGTCCGGGGTTTCGTGCGGTTGTCTTCGTAGACTGGCGCCGATGCAACCGCCCGTGCTCTCCCCGTACCAGTCGCTCATGGCCGCCACACCGGTGGTCCACCGGTCCGTGCAGGTCGACGGCCGCACCACGCACTACTGGGAGTACGGGCCGTCCGACGCGACGCAGACCGTCCTCGCCGTGCACGGGTTCCGCGGCGACCACCACGGCCTCGAGACGATCGCCGCGCACTTGCAGGACGTCCGCGTGATCGTCCCCGACCTGCCCGGCTTCGGCGTGTCCGACCCGTTGCCGGTGTCGGACATCGAGTCGTACGTCGGCTGGCTGCGCGCGTTCCACGAGGCGCTCGGGCTCCGCCGCGACGCCGTCGTCCTCGGCCACTCGTTCGGGTCGATCGTGGTGTCCGCCACCGTGGCTGCCGGGCTCGACACCCGGCTGCTCGTCCTGGTGAACCCGATCGCCGCGCCGGCGCTGCAGGGACCCCGTGCGGTGGGCACCGGGATCGCGATCGGCTACTACAAGGCCGGCGCGGTGCTGCCGAGACCGATCGGGCTCGGGATCCTGCGGAACGCTGCCATCGTGCGGGTGATGAGCATCGCGATGCTCAAGTCGCACGACCGCGGGATGCGCCGCTGGGTGCACGACCAGCACGACCGGTACTTCTCGGCCTTCGCGAACCGCACGAGCGTGCTCGAGGCGTTCCGGACCTCGGTCACCCACGACGTGTCCGAGTACGCGGACCGCATCGACGTGCCGGTGCTGATGATCGCCGCCGAGCACGACGACATCACGGCCGTCTCCGAGCAGCGCGCCCTGGCCGCCCGCCTGCGCGATGCCGAACTCGTGGTCATCCCCGGGGTCGGGCACCTGGTGCACTACGAGACACCGGCACCGGCCGCGGCGGCGGTGCTGCGCCGGATGGCGGACACGGCCGCGCGCCCTGGACGGGGCCGCGGCACCAAGGCGGGCCGACCGTCGGGGGCGGGACGGGCCTCCCGGTCGACCGCGACGACGACGACCGCGACGAAGGCGACCGCGCCGAAGGCGAGCGCGCCGAAGGCGAGCGCGCCGAAGTCGGACGACTCGACGGTGAGTGACGCGAAGGAGACCGACGCATGACGCGCCTGCGGATCGGCATCGACTGCAGGTACGTGCGGATCGGTCGGCACGACGGCATCAGCCGCTTCACCGCCGGAGTGGTCGCGAACCTGCCCGACCGGCACGACGTCGTGCTGCTCGTCCACGACGAACGCCAGCTCGAGTCGCTGCCGCGCGACCTGCCGTGGGCGCTGCTGCCGGCGCCCACCGACGCGGGGGAACCGCTCGTCGCACGACGGGTGAACCGACTCGGCCTCGACGCGGTGTTCTCGCCGATGCAGACGATGGGCTCGCGGGGGCGCGACTACGCACTCGTGCTCACCCTGCACGACCTGATCTACTACCGGAACCGGACGCCTCCGCGCGAGTTCTCGTGGCCGCTCCGGCTCGGGTGGCGCGCGTTCCACCTGTTGTGGGTGCCGCAGCGCATCCTGCTGAACGGTGCCGACGGGGTGGTCACGGTGTCCGAGACCACCGCGGGGCTCATCGCCGAGCACCGGCTGACGAAGCGTCCGGTGACGGTGGCGTACAACGCTGCCGACCCGGCGACTCCGCGTGCGGCGGGTGCGCCGCGGGAGCGCTCCCTCGTCTACATGGGCTCGTTCATGCCGTACAAGAACGTCGAGACGCTGGCGGCCGCGTTGCCGCTGCTCGGAGCGGACTGGACCCTGCACTGCATGTCACGCGTGTCCGACGCCGACCGTGCACGGATCGAGGGGCTCGCGCCGGCCGGCTCGATCGTGTTCCACGACGGTGCGACCGACGAGGAGTACCTGTCGGTCCTCCGATCCGCCACGGCCCTGGCGACGGCGTCGTACGACGAGGGCTTCGGCATCCCGCTGGTCGAGGCGATGGGCGTCGGGACCCCGGTCGTCGTGAGCGACATCCCGATCTTTCGCGAGATCGGGGGCGATGCGGCCGAGTACTTCGACCCCGCCTCGCCGTCGGCGGTGGCGGCTGCGGTGCGGCGCGTCGAGGAGCGCTGGGACGAGGCCTCAGCGCAGTCGGTCGAGCGGGCCGCGCGGTTCCGGTGGCAGGACTCGGCGGAGCAGGTCGTGCGGGCGGTCGAGCGGGCCGTGGCCGACCGGCGCGGGCGGTAGCGGGGCGCAGGGGCGCGGTGTC
Source organism: Curtobacterium sp. VKM Ac-2884 (assembly GCF_015350945.1). Classification (NCBI taxonomy): domain Bacteria; kingdom Bacillati; phylum Actinomycetota; class Actinomycetes; order Micrococcales; family Microbacteriaceae; genus Curtobacterium; species Curtobacterium sp. VKM Ac-2884. Next base: position 314,227 of record NZ_JADKSA010000003.1, on the reverse strand, counting down.
GAGGCGATGCGATGCGTAGCGACGCGAGGCGGTGCGAGGCGATGCGATGCGACATCGTCGACGTCGTACGACATCGGATTCGTCGTTCTGCATCGGACATGCGACCGGCCGACCGCTACTTCGCGGCGATCACCTCGACGCTCGCCCCGGGGAACACCTTGCGCGTCTCCTCGGTCACCCGCGCCACGATCGGCGGGACGGCGGCCCCACGCCCCGGGGTACGGACGACGATGGCCTGGTCGGCGGCGCGGTCCGAGGGGGTGCCACCGCGCTCCCACGAGCAGCGGACGGCCGTGACCCCGCCGATGCGGTCGAGGGTGTCCGCCAGCACCAGGCGCTTCGCGGTCACCGACCGTGAGTCGGAGACGCCCACCTCGATGGCGCCGAGGTCGGCGATCGCGACGACCCGGACGCCGTTGCCGCCCGCCGATTCGGTCGCGCGGCTCAGCGTCTCGACCAGGTCGGTGCGCGCGGCGGCGTCGAGGGACGGGTCAGCCGTGATCGTCGCGGTGGCGTCGTAGCTCGCGAAGCCCGTCTTCTCGGCCGGGTGGTGGAGGACCTCGGTGACACCCGGCACGTCGGCGAGCCGGTCGTCGAGGCGGTCGAGCGCCAGGTCCGGGCGGGGGAACGCGCCCCCGACGCCGGTCTGCACGCTGCCGATGATGGTGCCGAGCACGAGGGCGATCACACCGGCGACGACGACGGTGCCGCCACCGATGAGGAGCCAGGTGCGGGCACGCTGCCCCATCGTGCGGGTCTGCACGCTGGCGGTCTCGGGCCCGAAGGCACGGTCGAGGTCGTCGTCCTGCTGGTCGGCGGCGTGCCAGCCACCCGGGTCGGTTCCGTCGGTCACCATGTCGCCCCCTGGTTCGGGTGCGTCGGAGCCTAGTCGCAGGACGGCCGCGCCGCCCGCTCAGCCCCGGCGTTCCAGCGGGTTCTGGTAGTCGAAGGCGTACCGCCCGGGCCCGTCCGAGACGTCGTCGATCGGGTCGTCGAACCGGACGAGCTCTGCGTGGAAGCGTTCGGGGTCCCAGCGGAACGAGTGGATCGAGCCGTTGCGGATCGGGGTGGCGTGCCGGTCGGCGGTGCCGGGCGCCGCCTCGTTGACCACGCTCCGGATCACCGCGCCGTGGGTGGCGACGACCACGACCCCACCGTCGAAGCGCACCGCGATCTCACCGAGCGTCTCGGTGATGCGGGCGAGCAGCGCGGACCGGGACTCGCGGCCGGGGATGTCGTCGTGCGGGTACTTCGCCGTGACCTCGGTGTCGGTGAGCCCCTCGGCTTCGCCGTAGGAGCGTTCGGCCAACCCGGCGTACGTCACGGGCGCCGCGAGCCCGAGCCGGTCGGCGATGATCGCCCCGGTCTCGGCGGCGCGGGACAGCGGCGAGGCGACGACGGCGTCGAACTGCCGGCGGGTGAGGAGTTCGGCGGCCTCGGCGGCCTGTCGCCGTCCGGTGGCGTTGAGCGGGATGTCGGTGGAACCCTGGATGCGGCGCTGCGCGTTCCAGTCGGTCTCACCGTGCCGGACCAGGTACAGGAGCGTCGTCACTCGTCGATCATCCCAGACGCCGCGGGACCGGCCGCCGTGGGACCGGCCGCCGTGGGACCGGCCGCAGCGGGACCGGCTGCCGGGGGACCGGCCGCCGTGCGACCCGACCCCAGCCGCTCGGCCAGGTGCACCAGCGTCTCGGTCGTCCCGCCGTCGAGCTTCACGGCGGCACGGCGGTCGCTGCGGGTCGCACCGCGGTTCACGATGACCACCGGGTTCTTGCGGCGGGCAGCGTGGTCGACGAGCCGCACGCCGGAGTTCACCGTCAGGGACGACCCCACCACGAGCAGCGCCTCGGCGTCGGCGACGATCGACACCGCCTCGTGGAACTTCTCGGTGGGCACGAACTCGCCGAAGAAGACGACGTCGGGCTTGAGCATGCCGCCGCACACCGAGCAGTCCGGCACCACGAAGCGCTCGACGTCGGTGATCTCGACGTCGCCGTCGGGCTGCAGCTGCACCGAGCCGGGCTCGTCGATCCACGGGTTGGCACGGTCGATGGTCGTGGCGAGGTCGGCGCGGGAGAACACCTGCCCGCAGGTCAGGCAGAGGGCGCGGTCCATCGACCCGTGGATCTCGACCACGCGGCGGGACCCGGCGCGCAAGTGCAGGCCGTCGACGTTCTGCGTGATGACGCCCGTGACGACACCGGCGTCCTCGAGGGCGGCGAGCGCCCGGTGCCCCTCGTTCGGTCGGGCGGCGGCGAAACTCCGCCAGCCGAGGTGCGAGCCGGCCCAGTACCGCTGCCGTTTGGCGGCGTCGGCGCGGAACTCCTGGAAGGTCATCGGCTTGCGCACGACCCGCCCGGCGCCGCGGTAGTCGGGGATGCCGGAATCGGTGCTCAGACCGGCGCCGGAGAGCACGGCGACGCGCTTGCCGTCGAGCACCTCGAGCACGCGGTCGAGGTCCGCTGCGGTCGGCAGACCGGTCGGCGAACCGGTCGGCGCCCCGGTGGGCGGTCCGGTCGTCGACGCAGCATCATCCAGCACCCTGTTCACGGTACCCTCAACAGCCGACCGTCCCGGTCGCTTCCCCCTTCGGCGAGACGCGGCGAGACACCAGCTGGCCCACCACCTGCACCACACCGAAACGAGCCCCGTGCACCCCGTCCGCATCGACTCCCTCGACGACCCCCGCCTCGACGACTTCGCCCGTCTGACCGACGTGGCGCTCCGCCGGGTGAGCGAACCGGAGGGCGGCCTGTACATCGCCGAGTCGAACACGGTCATCGAGCGCGCGGTCCGTGCCGGGCACACCCCTCGGAGCATCCTGGTGCAGGAGAAGTGGCTCGACAGCGTGCTGCCCCTGGTCGCGGAGCACGACGGCCCGGTCTTCGTGGGCCCGGACGCCCTGCTCGAGGAGCTCACCGGCTTCCGCATGCACCGTGGCGCGATCGCCGCGGTGCAGCGCCCCGAACTGCCGACGGTCGCCGACGTGGTGCGGGACGCGAAGCTGGTCGTCGTGCTCGAGGACATCGTCGACCACACGAACGTCGGTGCCGTCTTCCGCAGCGTCGCCGGCCTGGGCGCGGACGCGGTCCTCGTCAGCCCGCGCTGCGCCGACCCGCTGTACCGCCGGAGCGTCCGGGTGAGCATGGGCACGGTCCTGCAGATCCCGTGGACCCGCATCGGCGAGTGGCCGGCGGCGGGCGAGGAACTGCGCGCGCAGGGCTTCCACCTCGCCGCGATGGCGCTCACCGACGAGTCGGTCGACCTCGCCGAGTTCGCCCGGGACGTCCCCGGCAAGGTCGCGCTCGTCATGGGCACCGAGGGGCAGGGGCTGACGCCCGCCGCGATCGCGTCGGCCGACACCACGGTGCGGATCCCGATGGCGCACGGTGTCGACTCGCTGAACATCGCCGCGGCGAGCGCCGTCGGACTGTGGGCGGTCACCCAGGCCCAGCGGCTCACCTCCTAGCCACGCCACGGGCGGACCGGGAGGCCCGACTCGCCTCAGCGCTGCAGCATCCGTCCGGCGCGGATCACCAGGGCACGGTCGGTGCCCGGTTCGCCGACCAGGCACACGCCGACGGGGGCTCCGTCCACGGTGAGCCCCGGGGCGCTGACCGCCGGGACGCCGCCGACGCTCGCGAGGCTCGTCATCGCCGTCGTCGCGGTCCGGGTGCGTTCGAGTGCCGCGCCGTCGGCGGCGATGAGCGGTGCCGGTCCGGGGACCGTCGGGAACAGCAGGGTCCGGCCGGCGAGCGCCGTGCGGATCGTCGCCCGGACGTCGTCGAGCCGCGCGACGGCGTCGGCGGTGGCTGCGGGGTCGTTCGCTCGGGCGGCGGCGAACCGGTCGCCGACGACGGTGCTCAGGGCACCGGGGTGGGCGTCGATCCAGGCACCGTGTGCGGCGACGGCCTCGGCGGCCTGCACGAGGCGCAGCAGTTCGCGCAGGTCGTCGAGGGCCGGGATCCCGAGGTCGGCGAGCTGCACGGTGCCGATCGGCTGGCCCTGTCCGGCGACGAACGCGGTGAAGGCCTCGGCGACGGCCGGCTCGACGAGGTCCAGGAGTTCAGCGGGCACGAGGAGCTCCGGCTCCGCAGGAGCGTCCGGATCCGACGGCACCGTGGCGTCGAGCGCCGCGAGCAGGACGTCGGCGCTCCGGGTGAGCCACCCCACGGTGTCGAAGGACGGTGCGAGGGGGAGCAGCCCGTCGCGGGAGACCGCGCCGTGGGTCGTTCGGAGGCCCCAGAGCCCCTGGTACGAGGCGGGGACCCGCACCGATCCCGCGGTGTCCGTGCCGATCCCGATCTCGGCCGTGCCGAGACGGACGGCCGATGCGGATCCGCTGGACGAGCCTCCTGGCAGTCGGGTCGCGACCGCCCCGTTGGGCGGGGTGCCGTGGTGTTCGTTGCGTCCCGTCAGGTTGTAGGCGAACTCGTCGGTGCGCGCGATGCCGCGGATCGCGGCGCCGGCGTCGAGGAGCGCCGCGACGGCCGCGGCCGGCGTCGCCTGGACGGGGGACTCGCGCAGGTACGTCGGGTTGCCGGCGCCGACCGGCTGGCCGGGGACGGCGTAGAGGTCCTTCACCGCGACGGTGAGCCCGTCGAGCGGTCCGGACGCGGCGGGCGCGACGAGCGGGTCGCCGACGGCGCGCCAGACGGTGGTGTCGACGGCCTTCGGCCGGCCGGTGACGTGGGCTGCCTCGATGCGCCAGCGCGGCGCGGTGGTGCCGTCGTGGTCGCTGTCGCTGTCGCGTCGCCACAGCTGCGTCTGGAGGCCCTGCCCGCCCGCCGCGAACTCGGACACCGACACGACGAGGGCGAGGCCCTCGGCCAGGGGGCGGACCTCGACGCGCGTCAGCGAGCGGGCCAGGACCCCACCCCGTGCACCGCGGAAGGCGCTGATCGCGTCGTGCCCGACGAGCAGGCCGCGGTCGTCACCGCGCATCGTGCCGGGGGCGTCGATGAACGCGGCGTCGAGGGCGTCGAGGTCGTTCGCGGCGAGGGCGGCTTCGTACGCGTCGAGCGCGTCGAGCAAGCCCTCCGGTGCCGAAGTGGTCGTCTCGTGCGTGCTCATCGTGCGGGCTCCTCGAAGTCGGCCTTGCGGATGCGCGCGTGCGCGCCGGTGACCAGGTCGACCACCTGCGAGATGTTGAAGTCCGTCGCCGCCGACAGGTAGGCGTACGCCAGGTGCGGCTCCATGCCCCAGCGGGCGCCGAGGATCGCGACGGCGTGCCGGACGCAGGCGCGGACGGCCTCGTCGAGCTCCGGGTCCATGCCGGTCGGCACGAGGAACTCGTGGGTCTCGACGAGTGGCCACACCAGGTCGCCGAAGTGCTGCGCGGCCTCGGCGGCGGGTGTCACGTCGAACCGGACGGTCGCGCGGAGCGACGCCTCCATCGCGGTGAGCGCGACCTCGCCGTCCCCCTGGGCGAAGTGCGGGTCACCGACGTACGCGAGCGCGCCGGGGACCAGGACCGGCAGGTGCAGCTGCGCGCCGACCTGCAGCAGGTTGACGTCGACGTTGCCGCCGTGGCGGCCCGGCGGCACCGAGTGCAGCCGGTCGCCGGGGGTGGCGACACCCATGATCCCGAGGAAGGGGGCGAGCGGGAAGTGCGCGAAGCGGTCGCGAGCGCCGGTCAGGGGGATGCGGCCCCGCTGACCCGCGGTCGTCTCGACGACGTCGGCGAAGACGCTGACCGTGGTGCCGTCGACCGGGTACTCACCGTGTAGGGCACCGCGGCCGTGCCGGTTCGACACGACGCCGTAGTGCACCCGCGGCAGCGTCTCGAGCACCGTCATGGTCAGGACGTCGCCCGGCTCGGCGCCCGCGATCGCGATCGGACCGGAGACGACGTGCGGGCCGTCGGTGGCAGGGTCCCGGTGGCCGCTCCTGGCGATCGCGACGGCGTCGTCCAGGACGTGCTCCGCGGCCACGCCGTGCGACGCGAAGTACGCACGGGGGTCGCTGCCCTGGTCGGGCAGGATCCCCTCGTGGCTGACGGTGTCGATCGTGACGTCCTCGCCGGACGCGATCGTGATGACCGGGCGGTCGTCGGCGTTCGGCAGCCGACCCCACAGGACCGTCTCCGGGTCGACGGGAAGGTAGTGGCCGGACCGGATCGGGCCGGCGCCGGGCTGCAGGGTCGGGATCGCGGGGGTGCTCACGGAGCCACTTTTGCACACGCGACACCGCGGCCCGCTCGCAGCCACGCGGGACTCGTCACCGGTACGCTCGGTTCCCGTGTCACGAGTCGTCCGTCGCCCCCGCTCCGCCGTCCGGAGGCCCGCGACGATCTCCGTCGTCGCGGTGCTGGTGCTCGTCGCGGGGTACCTCGTGGCCGCCGCAGTCGTGCCGTTCGATCCGGCGAGCGCCGCGACCGCCACGTACTCGGCCCCGACGTCGAGCGTGCCGGCGCTGAGCTTCCCGGGCTACGGCGCCACCGCGGTCGAGGCCACCGACTTCCCGGAGAGCCTGCGCACCAGCGGTGACACGAAGCCCCGGTCGATCGCGAGCATCACGAAGATCGTCACGGCGCTCGTGGTCCTCGACGAGAAGCCGATGGCGACGGGAGAGTCCGGCCCGGCGATCACCTTCACGCCGAAGATGGAGTCGCTCTACGCCAAGTACGCGGCGATGAACGGCGAGGTCGCGCCGATGCCCGCCGGCCTGAAGCTGTCCGAGCACCAGGCGTTCCAGGTGATGCTCATGAAGTCGGCGAACAACTACGCCGGCGCCCTCGCCATCTGGGCCTTCGGGTCGATCGCCGAGTACGAGCGGGCGGCGGCGAAGTGGCTCGAGGCGCACGACCTCGACGACACCACGATCCACGAGCCGACCGGTCTCGACCCGAAGAACACCTCGACCGCGACCGACCTGGTCGACCTCGGGCAGCTCGCCCTCGCGAACCCGGTGGTCAAGGAGATCGTCGGCACCGAGGACGTCACGATCCCGACGGTCGGCGAGATCGAGAACTCGAACAAGCTGCTCGGCATGGACGGCATCGAGGGCATCAAGACCGGCACCCTGGACGAGGCCGGCGCCTGCCTGCTGTTCGCCGCGACGTACGAGCGTGGCGGCCGTGACGTGACGGTCATCGGCGTGATGCTCGGCGGCGCCGACCACGACTCGCTCGACGTCGACGTCCAGCGATTGCTGCGCTCCGTGGCCGACAACTTCCAGGTCGTCACCCTGACCCACGCCGGTCAGACCTTCGGCACGTTCTCCACCCCCTGGCAGGACGAAGCCGACGCGGTCACCGCGAAGGCGGCCGAGGTCCTGGTCTGGGGCAAGACGAAGGTCCGGGCGAAGGCGCACCTCGACGAGGTCACCCTCGGGACGAAGGGCGAGCGGGTCGGGAAGGTCCGCTTCACGGTCACGAACCACGACCCGGTCACGGTGCCGCTCGTACTCGAGCGGACGATCGACGACCCCGGCGTCTGGTGGCGCTGGACGAACCCGTTCCAGGGCTGACGGTGCTCGCGCTCTGACGGGCACCACCCGGAGTCCGTACTGTCGGACGGGTGACGACGACGAAGACGTTCCCCCGGACCACTCCCTCCGCCCTCGACATCGACGCCCGCGGTGTGCTCGCGTTCGTCGACGCCCTCGAGTCCACCCCCGGCGTCGAGCCGCACAGCCTGATGCTGCTCCGGCACGGCCAGGTCGCTGCCGAGGGGTGGTGGCAGCCGTACGCGGCCGACCGGGTGCACCTGCTCTACTCGCTCAGCAAGAGCTTCACCGCAGCGGCGGTCGGCATCGCCGTGCGCGAGGGACTGATCGACCTCGATGCGACCGCGCTGTCGTACTTCCCCGAACTCGACGACGAGATCACGGACGAACGCAGCCGCCGCATCCGGGTCCGGCACCTGCTCGCGATGGCGAGCGGGCACCGCGTGGACGCCATCGACCGAGCTCGTGAGCTCGACCGCACGGACGTGGTGCGTGGCTTCCTGCTCCTGCCGCCGGACGAGGAACCCGGCTCGCTCTTCACCTACAACCAGCCGTGCACGTACACGCTCGCCGCGATCGTCCGGCGGGTCAGCGGCGGTTCGCTGGTCGACTACCTGCGTCCCCGTCTGCTCGACCCGCTCGGCATCGACGACCTCGCCTGGCGCCGTGACGAGTCCGGCGGCGAGCTCGGCTTCAGCGGCTGCTACACCACGACGTCGGCGGTCGCCGCGCTCGGGCAGCTGTACCTGCAGCGCGGCGTCTGGGAGGGCGAGCGGATCCTCGACGAGGACTGGGTCGCGGCCGCCACGCGCAAGCAGATCGACAACCTCGACGAGGAGAACCCGGACTGGTCGCAGGGCTACGGCTTCCAGTTCTGGATGGCCCGCCACGGCTTCCGCGGCGACGGCGCCTACGGTCAGTTCTGCGTCGTCCTGCCGGAGCAGGACGTCGTCCTCGCGATCACCGGACAGAGCCTCGACATGCAGGCGGTCCTCGACGCGGCCTGGAAGCACCTGCTGCCCGCCGTCGACCGTCCCGCCGACACGGGTGCGGACACCGTCCTGGAGGCACGGCTCACCTCCCTGGGGCTGCCTCCGGTGAGCGGTGGCCCACTCCCCGAGCACGTGGCCGGTCGTGCACTCCGGGTGCTGCCCGGTGCGGTGCTCGACGCCGTGGGCTTCGACCGCGGGACCCACGGAATCCGGCTGTCTGTGTCGGCCGACGGAGCGGCGGCGTCCGTGCCGGTCGGCGAGGGGGAGTGGGCCATCGAGGGCGCCCTCGCAGCGAGCGCAGCGACACAGTCGGACGGCACCGTGCTCGTCGCGCTCCGTTTCGTGGAGACGCCGCACCTGCTGCACCTGCGCGTCGACCTCGACGCGGGCACGGTCGGGACGAAGTGGAAGACCGAGCCGCTGCACGACGGCCCGCTGACGCTACGGCGCCCGGCCGACTGACCTGTGCCGACCACACGGTGCGCACGTCGCGGTTCGCGCCCCCGTGCCGTCATCGCGCCCTGAGGAGTCGGGGCGCGATGACCGCACGGGGGCGCGGTCGGGGAGGCGTGCGGACTCGGATCGGCGTCGTCCGGCTACGGGGTGTCGGACTTGTGCTCGACGACGTCCTGCAGCTCGGGGCGCTTGGCGGAGACACCGTCGCCCGACGAGGTGTGCTTGATGCGGCGGACGACCCACGGCACCAGGTACTCCTTCGCCCAGCCGAGGTCCTCGGCGCGGGCCTCACGCCACGGCCGGGCCTCGAGCGGTTCGGGGTTGAACGGCTCCAGGCCGTGCGGCACACCGAGGGCGTCGAGCACCGCGGCGGCGATCGTGGCGTGCCCCGTGGGGGAGTGGTGCAGTCGGTCCGGCGCCCACATGCGCGGGTCGCGGAGCACCCGGAGCGCCCACATGTCCGCCACCAGCGCACCGTGCTTCAGGGCGATGGCGTGCAGGTTCTCGTTGTAGATCGCCGTCTTGCCGCGCACCATGCCGAGCACCGGCGTCATGCCGACGTCGGGCCCCGCGAACAGCACCACGGTGGCGCCGTCGCTCCGCAGCCGCGACACCATCGCGTCCACCCGCTCGGCGAGTTCGTCCGGATCGGAGCCCGGCCGGATGATGTCGTTGCCCCCGGCGGACACCGTGACCAGGTCCGGACGGAGCGCGAGCGCCGGTTCGACCTGCTCGTCGACGATCTGCTGCAGTAGCCTCCCGCGGATCGCCAGGTTGGCGTACGCGAAGTCGTCGGACCCGTGGGCGAGTACCTCGGCGACCCGGTCCGCCCAGCCCCGGTTGCCCCCGGGGACGGTGGGGTCGGGATCGCCGATCCCCTCGGTGAACGAGTCACCGATCGCGACGTACCTGGACCACGGATGACGATCTGACACGCTCCGGACCATAGTCTCGTGCCATGACGAAGGCCAACACGGGCGCAGCCGCCGGCGCAGCCGCCGGCGCAGACGCCGGTACGGACGCAGCCGCCTGGAGCGTCCCGGACGACCTGCTCGCCCGCATCGCCGAGCGCGCCCCCGGGTACGACGCCGCCAACGCGTTCTGCGCCGAGGACCTCGAGGAACTCCGCGCGGCGGGCTACCTGCGCATCGGGGTGCCGGTGGCACAGGGTGGCTCCGGTCTCGGCCTCCGCAGCACGGTCGGTGTCCAGCGGACCCTCGCCCAGGCCGCACCGGCGACGGCACTCGGTCTCGGGATGCACCAGGTGTGGGTGCAGGCGGCGCGCGCCGTCACTGCGCGGGGTGCGTCGTTCCTCCAGTCCGTCACCGACCACGCGTCGGACGGCCACCTGCTCGCCTTCGGGGTGAGCGAACCCGGCAACGACGCCGTCCTGTTCGACTCGTCGACGACGGCGGAGCCGGACGGCGACGGCGGGTACCGCTTCACCGGCACCAAGGTCTCCACCTCGCTCGCGCCGGCGTGGGACGTCCTGAGCGTGTTCGGCAAGGACACCTCCGGGCCGGAACCGCGGCTGGTGCACGGCTTCGTGCTCCGGTCCGACGGCGACGTCGAGCACCTGGACGACTGGGACACCCTCGGCATGCGGGCCACGCAGAGCCGCACGACGAAGCTGCACGGTGTGCACGTCCCCGCCGACCGCATCGTGCGGTCGCTGCCGGTCGGGCCGAACCAGGACCCGCTCGTGTTCGGGGTGTTCGCGGCGTTCGAGCTGCTCATCGCCTCGGTGTACGTCGGGGTCGCCTCGCGTGCGGTGTCGCTGGCGGTGTCGGCGGTGCAGTCGCGCGCATCGCTCGACGGGACGCAACGGTCGCAGGACCCGGACGTGCGCCGGGCGATCGCGGACATGCGCGGGTCGGTCGACGCGATCGAGCTGCAGGTGTCCTCGCTCGCGCGGTCGGTCGACGAACAGGAGGACCTCGGGGCGCGGTGGTTCCCGCTGCTCGTCGGCACGAAGGCGCGGGCTGTGGACACCGCGCAGCACGTGGTGGACGAGGCCATGCGGGTGGTCGGGGGCTCGGCGTTCCGGTCCTCGAGTGAGCTGGCCCGCCTGGCGCGCGACGTCCGGGCCGGCCAGTACCACCCGTCGTCACGGGACTCGGCGGCGCGCACGCTCGCGGCGTCGGTGCTCGGCCCGCTCGCCTGAAGCGGTCCCGTGCCCGGCCGCGTGCCCGGCCTCTTGCCCGGCCGCGTGCCCCGGTGCGAGGTTGATCACTCCGTGCAGCCTTGCAGCGCCGCACCGAGTGATCAAGCTCGCACCGAGACCCAGAGCCCGCTCGCAAGCGGGATAGTTAGCATCCGGTACGATTAGCCTCCCGAGCGCAGAGGAGGCGGCCGACTCGTGCCGAGGACCGACACCACGAACCGGACCGCTCCCCGTCGACGGACCCGCTCCCGGCGACTCGCCGACGCGGCCCTCGCGCTCGACCCCGGGCTCGTGAAGACCGACGGTGCCCTCCGCACCCTCGTCGCGGTGCCCGCCGGCATGGCCGTGGGGTACGCCGTCGCGACCGCGTTCGGCCTGCCCGCGATCCTGGGCGTGATGATCGGCGCGATGCCCGCGTTCATCACCTGCCTGGTCATCGTCGACCCGAGCACCGGCCGGACGGCTGCCCGCACCGGAGCCGTCCTCGTGCCGTTCGTCGTCGCCCTGGCCGGCAGCATCGCCCTGCAGCCGTTCCGGCTCCTCGAGCTCGTGCTCATCGTCGTGCTGCTGTTCCTGCAGTTCGCCGCGGCCGCGTGGGGCGCGTGGGCCGCCGATGCCGCGATCGTCGGGTTCGCCGGGTACCTGTGCGGGCTGCTCCTCCCGCTGCCCGAGACGAGTGTCGTGCCGCTCGGCCTCGTCGTGGCCGCCTCGCTCGCCGCGACGATCCTGGTCCGCCTGGTGCTCCGACCGGACGCGCACCGTGCCCTGTTGCGCACCCGCCGTGGCTTCGTCGCCCGTGGCTCGGCCGTGCTCGAGGCCGCTGCCGCCGTCCTCGCCTCGGCGGACGACCCGGCCGCACGACGCCGCACGCTGCGCCGCCTCCGCCGCAGCCGCGACCGGTACCACGAGATCGCGTTGACGGTCGACGGGATGCTCGCCGCGAGCGGGATGGACGCCGACACCACGGCGGAGGAACTCCACCGGCTCGTGTTCGACACGCACTTCGCGGTCGACGAGCTCGGGCGCGGGGCCGGTGCCCTCGTCGAGCACGGCGCGCCGTCGGACGTCCGGCACGCCGCGCTCCGTGCCGTCACGATCGTGCTGCGCCACGGCGGCGGGCACGGCGAGGACGCGGCACGGACGCTGCTCGCCCGCTACGGCATCACGGCGTCCGCCGACGACCCCGGCTCGCGCACGTCGGCCGTCGTCCGTCGGATGGCCGCCGAGTTCACCGACTTGCAGGACGCCGGGCTGCGGTGGCGCGAGCTCCGCGACGAACTGCCGCGCCGCGGCGACGGCGTCGCCGCGTTGGCGTCACCCTTCGTCACTCCCGTCGTCCTGGCCGGCGGGCGCCCTGCCGGAGCGGTGCCGGTGCTGGCCGACACCGTCGCCGACGGCCCCTGGCGCCGCTGGCGACTCTCCGTCTCACTGCGCACCGCGGTGCACGCAGCGATCGCCGTCGCGATCGTCGAGCCCCTCGCGCTCCTGCTCGACGGCCCCCGGTTCTACTGGGGCGTGATCGGCGTGATGATCGTCCTCGCCGGCACGAACACCACGCACGAGCGGGTCCGCAAGGGCCTGCACCGCGCCGTCGGCACGGTCGTCGGCGGCGCCGTCGGCATCGTCCTCGTGCACGTCGTCGGCACGGCGCACCCCTGGTTCACACTCGTGCTCGTGTGCGTGCTGCTCGCGGTCGGCACGTACGGCTTCGGCGGCGTCTACTCGGTCTGGGTCGCGTGCCTGGTCGTCGTCCTCTGCCAGGTGTACGCGTTCTCCGGCAGCTTCACCGACTCGCTCATCCCGATCCGCCTCGCCGAGAACCTGCTCGGCGCCGCGGTCGCGGTGCTCGTGAGCGCCGTCGTCTTCCCGATCGCCACCCGGGCCGTCATCCGACGGGCTGTGCGGGGGCAGTTGACCGCGGTCCGGGCGTTCGTGCTCGCGCTGGTCGGGGTCGATGCGGACGCCGAGGCGGACGCGACCGACGGTGCGGGCGTGAGCCGGGCCTCCCGGTCCGCCGACACGGCCACCGACGCTCCCGCACCCGACCTGCGCGCACGATCGCGCGCCGTCGACGCGGCCACCTACCAACTGGACGCCGTCCTGCGCCCGATGGTGCGGTTCCCGACGGGCGGGCCCGCCCGCGCGGACGCCAGGACCCGGACGTCCCTGCAAGCGGCGGCGACGTTCGCGCGCGAGGCGGCCGGGAGGCTCGGCTCGCCCCCGCAGGACCCGCCCGCCGCCCTGGCCGGTGCCGCCCACCGCCTCGCCGCGTCGATCGCGGACCTGGCCGACGGCATCGTGGCCGGGCCCCGGTCCGCCGCGCCGGCGCCGGTCTGGGCGAGGATTGGCGACCAGCTCGACACGGCGGTGGCCGCGGCGGCGGGTGGTCCGGACCAGCAGACCGTCGAGGTCGCGGCGCACGCGCTGGGCCGCATCGACGAGGCGCTCGCGCTGTTGGCCGACCGGCACCGGGCGACCGTGCTCGGCGAGACCGCCACGCGTTCGGCGGCCACCGGCGCACGGTGAGCCCGGCGATGTCGGTGGTCCCTGGCATCATCTCGGTGTGAGCAAGCAGGACGGAAGCAACCGGCTCGTCTCCGACGCACCGGTGGACGACGTCTCGGCGACCGTGCTGCACGTCGACATGGACGCCTTCTTCGCGTCCGTCGAACTGCTCGACCGACCCGACCTGGTGGGTCTGCCGGTCATCGTCGGCCACGACTCCGACCGCTCCGTGGTCACCGCTGCCACCTACGAAGCCCGTCGGTACGGCGTGAACTCCGCCATGCCGATGGCCATCGCGAAGCGCCGCTGCCCGAACGCGATCATCGTCGAGCCGCACTTCGAGAAGTACCGCGACCAGTCCGCCGCGGTGATGGCGATCTTCGACCGGTTCACGCCGCGGGTCGAACGGCTCGGCATCGACGAAGCGTTCCTCGACGTCGCCGGCGCGCTCCGGCTGTACGGCACGCCGTGGGAGATCGGGCGGGCCATCCGGCGCACGGTCCACGCCGAGACGGGCCTGCACTGCTCGGTCGGCGCCGCGTCGACCAAGTTCGTGGCGAAGCTCGCGTCGAGCCGGTCCAAGCCGGACGGGCTGCTCGTCGTGCCCGCGGCCGACACCATCGCGTTCCTGCACCCGCAGCCGGTCTCGGCGCTGTGGGGCGTGGGTGGCAAGACGCAGGAGACCCTCGAGCGCCGCGGCATCCGCACCGTCGGCGACCTGGCGAACACGCCCCTCGGGTCACTCGTGTCCGCGCTCGGGCCGGCCGGTGGCCAGCGCCTGCACGACCTGTCCTGGGGGCGCGACCCACGCGTCGTCGACACCGGGGTGGGCGAGAAGTCCATCGGGCACGAGGTCACGTTCGGCCACGACCTTACCGAGCGGGACGACGTCGCGCGCGAGCTCCTGCGCCTCGCCGACAAGGTCGCCGTCCGCCTGCGCCACGCCGACGTGCAGGCCCGCACCGTGGCGCTCAAGGTCCGCTACACCGACTTCACCACGTTGACCCGGTCGCGCACCCTCGCCGAGCCCACCGACGTCGCCAAGCGGCTGCACCGCGAAGCCGTCGAGCTGTACGACGTGCTGCACCGACCGGGCAACCGGATCCGCCTCATCGGGGTCCGCGGCGAGAACCTCGTGCCGGCCGCCGCGAGCAACGCGCTGTGGGACGACGACGCGCCGTGGCGCGAGACCGAGACCACGGTCGACGCGGTCGCCGCGCGCTTCGGCGCAGGCGTGCTGCGACCGGCGTCCCTGGTCCGCCGCACCCCCGACGGCCACGTCCCGCACGCCAGGCAGGACTGACGGTGGCGGTAGAATCAGGTCCAGTGAGCGCAGCGGAGTACGAACAGCAGCAGCCCGCCACGCTGTGGGCCGAGTCGGGGGACGACCACACGTCGTCGACGGATCCTTCGTCCTCCGCGCATGCCGACGCCGTGGCACGGGACGAAGCCGACGCGGCCGCCCTGGCCGAAGCAGCCGGCAACTCGGCCGTCCAGCACCTGTCGCCGGCGTTCCCGGACCGGGCCGCGTGGGGGACCGCCTCCAAGCTCCGCGCCTGGCAGGTCGAAGCCCTCACCAAGTACTTCGAGTCCGAGCCGCGTGACTTCCTCACGGCCGCGACGCCCGGCGCCGGCAAGACGACGTTCGCGCTCCGCCTGGCCACCGAGCTGCTGGCGCGCGGCACCGTCGACCGCATCGTGGTCGTCGCCCCCACCGAGCACCTGAAGCGGCAGTGGGCGGACTCGGCCGACCGCGTGGGCATCCGCATCGACCCGATGTTCAAGAACGGCGACGGCATGTTCGGCCGGCACTACCAGGGCGTCGCGATCACGTACGCCCAGGTCGGCATGAACCCCGAGGTGCACAAGAAGATCACCGAGGGCGGGCGCACCCTCGTCGTCCTCGACGAGGTCCACCACGGCGGCGACGCGCTCACGTGGGGCGACGGCATCCGGGAAGCCTTCTCCGGTGCCGCCCGACGGCTCTCGCTGTCCGGCACGCCGTTCCGGTCCGACACCGCGCCGATCCCGTTCGTCCAGTACGCCCCCGACGAGCAGGGCATCCGCACCTCGATCTCCGACTACAACTACGGCTACGGCCGCGCGCTCAAGGACGGCGTCGTCCGACCGGTGCTGTTCATGGCCTACGCCGGCCAGATGCGCTGGAAGACCCGGATGGGCGACGAGATGTCGGCCTCCCTCGGCGAACAGGTCACGAAGGACATCACCGCACAGGCCTGGCGCACGGCGCTGTCGCCCGAGGGTGAGTGGATGCCGGCCGTGCTTTCCGCCGCCGACAAGCGCCTGACCGAGGTGCGTCGTGGTGTGCCCGACGCCGGTGGTCTGGTCATCGCGACGGACACCACCACGGCCCGCGCCTACGCTCGCATCCTGCAGCAGATCACGGGGGAGCGGCCGACGGTCGTCCTGTCCGACGAGGCCGCCGGGTCCAGCCGCATCAGCGCGTTCGCCGATGACACCTCGCGGTGGATGGTCGCCGTGCGCATGGTGTCCGAAGGCGTCGACGTCCCGCGGCTCTGCGTCGGCGTGTACGCCACGAGCGCGAGCACGCCGCTGTTCTTCGCCCAGGTGATCGGCCGCTTCGTGCGTGCCCGACGCCGCGGTGAGACGGCGAGCGTCTTCCTGCCGAGCGTGCCCGGACTGATGGCACTGGCGGCGACGCTCGAGCTCGAACGCGACCACGCCCTCGACCGTCCGAAGGACGCCGACGACGGCATGTACAACCCCGAAGACGCGATGGTGGCCGAGGCCAACAAGGATGACCGCGCGTCCGAGAGCCTGCTCGAGGTCCAGCCGTTCGAGGCGCTCGACTCGCAGGCGTCGTTCGACCGCGTCCTCTACGACGGCGGCGAGTTCGGCACCGGCGGCGAGGTCGGGTCGCTCGAGGAACTCGACTTCATCGGCATCCCGGGGCTCCTCGAACCCGACCAGGTGCGCGACCTGCTCCGGGCGCGTCAGGCGACCCAGGCGAAGCGCTCCAAGGGCCGGGCGGTCAAGGACGGCCAACCGAAGGCTGCCGAGCCCGAGAACCGCCCGATGTACATGACCATCAAGGAGCAGCGGACCGAGCTCGCGCGACTCGTGTCGATCTGGTCGCGGCACTCGAACGAGCCGCACGGCTCCATCCACGCCGAGCTCCGGCGCATCAGCGGTGGGCCGGCCGTGGCACAGGCGAGCATCGAGCAGATCCAGAAGCGCATCGACGTCCTGCGCTCCCGCATCGGCGGGCGCCGGTGACGGGTCCGGTCCGGGCGGTCCGCCCGTGATCGAGTCCGTCGACGACCGCACCTGGTACGTCAAGCGCGACGCGGAGTCCTCCCCAGAGGCGATCATCGACCGGTTCGGTGGTGGCTACCGGTTGCGACGGTTCTCGTTGACCGAGTCCCGACGCACCGCGCACGGGGTCTACATGGGCCTCGACCTCGCCGAGACGGCCTGGTGGCGACTCCGAGAGCGCTGATTCGCTCAGGAAGTGCGGCGTTCATGACGTTGACGGCCCGTATCCGGTAGACCGGAGGAATGGCAGACTCGATCCCTCACGTCCTCGTCCTCGGCGGCGGCTCCGCTGGCTACAGCACCGTCAAGCAGCTGCAGAAGCACGCCGCGACCGTGCCCATGCGCATCACGCTCGTGGACCAGAACACCTACTACACGTACCTGCCGTTCCTGCCCGAGGTCGCCGGCGGCCACATCGCCCCGAAAGACGTGACCGTCGAGCTGCGCCGTGCGCTCCGCAAGACCCGCGTCATCCAGGGCAAGGTCACCGGCATCTCGTCGAAGGACAAGACCGTCTCGATCGCGACCGCCGGTGGCGACGACCGCACGCTCGGCTACGACCAGCTCGTCGTCGCGCTCGGCTCGGTCACCCGCACCTTCCCGACTCCCGGACTCGAGGAGTACGGCGTCGGCTTCAAGAGCGTGGAAGAGGCGGCCTACGTGCGCGCCAAGCTCCTCGACAACATCGCCAAGGCCGCTGCCACCCGTGACGAGGACGAGCGTCGTCGTCTGCTGACCAGCGTCTTCGTCGGCGGTGGCTACACCGGCGTCGAGGCGATCGGCGAGCTCTTCGACGTCTCGCAGGCCGCCATCAAGACCTACCCGTCGCTCGCGGGGGAGCAGCCCCGCTGGATCCTCATCGACGCGCTCGACCGCGTCGCGCCCGAGGTCGGCCCGGAGCTGTCCAAGTGGACGCTCGAGTCGCTCCGCGCCCGCGGCATCGACGTGCGCCTGAAGACCACCATGCCGAGCGCCGAGGGCGGCATCGTCAAGCTCTCCGACGGCGACGAGATCCCGACCGGGCTGCTCGTCTGGACCGCCGGCGTCAAGCCGAACCCGCTGCTCGACGCCTCCGACCTGCCCCGCGGACCGAAGGGGCACCTCGCCGCCAACGCGAAGCTCCAGGTCGAGGCCGAGGACACGCACGAGGTCGTCCCCGGTGTCTGGGGTCTCGGCGACGTCGCACAGGTGCCCGACCTGACCGCCGACAAGCAGCCGGCGTTCTACCCGCCGAACGCGCAGAACGCCGTCCGCCAGGCCGTCGTCGCGGCGGACAACGTCGTCGCGACGATCACCGGCAAGCCCCTCGAGGAGTACCGCCACCCCTCGATCGGCACGGTCGCCTCGTACGGTGTCGCCAAGGGTGCCGCGAACATCAAGGGCATCAAGATGACGAACCTGCTGGCCTGGCTCGCCCACCGCGCGTACCACGTGTACGCGATGCCGACGCTGAACCGCAAGGCGCGCATCGTCATCGGCTGGGTCACCGGTGCCGTCTCGGGCCGCGATGCGACCTCGCTCATCAAGGAGACGGACCCGCGGCGCAACTTCGTCGAGGCGTCGAAGAGCTAGACGCAACCACCTGGCGGACAGGAGGCGCGGTGCCAGCTGGCACCGCGCCTCCTGTCCGTCCGTGCGTGCGCCGCAACCCGCGCCCCGACCCGGCCCGACCCGCAACGACGCCATCGATGTCGTACGACGTCGATGATGTCGTCGGCACGCGCCGGCAACCGGTGGCCGTGAGCGCAGCGAACTGGCTGTGCCCCCACCCCTGGCCGTGAGCGCAGCGAACTGGCCGAGGCGGTGACGCCCTGAGCGCAGCGATGGCGGCACTCGCCGGGAGATGCAACAGAAAATGCCCCCGGACCGAAAGGTCAGGGGGCACTGCATGTTTCTGTGTCCGAAGGGGGACTTGAACCCCCACGCCCTAATACGGGCACTAGCACCTCAAGCTAGCGCGTCTACCAATTCCGCCATCCGGACTGGATGTGTGGCGATTTCCCCGGGTTTCCCCGGCGTCCCTGCCGAGAGAAAACACTAGCACGGGTCTGAACGCCCGATGAACACGGCCGCGCATCCCGGGCGCGTCCAGCCGGCGGCGTCGCGAGGCGTCCCGCGGCGTCACCGGGCCGGGGCGCGTCGGTGCGGACCGATACCGTGGTCGCATGACGAACCCGGAGCCGACCGCGACCGAGCTCGAGGCCACCGCGGCGATCGCGCGCGACCTCATCCGCATCGACACCACGAACTGGGGCGAGGGGAAGTCGCGCGGCGAGACCGAGGCGGCGCACTACGTCGAGGACAAGTTGCGCGGGCTGGGGCTCGAGCCGCAGTTGTTCGAGTCCGAGCCGGATCGCGTCAGTGTCGTCGCGCGGGTGCCCGGTCGCGATCGTGACAAGCCGGCCCTCGTGGTGCACGGGCACCTCGACGTCGTGCCGGCCGACCCGGCGAACTGGTCGGTCGACCCCTTCGGCGGCGTCGTCAAGGACGGCTCGCTGTGGGGGCGGGGTGCCGTCGACATGAAGAACATGGACGCGATGATGCTCACGTCGCTGTCGGACGTCATCGCGGCGCAGGGGGCTCCCGAGCGGGATCTCGTGATCGCGTACTTCGCCGACGAGGAAGCCGGGGGAGTGCTCGGCTCGCACCACGTCGTCGAGCACCACCCCGAGGTCTTCGCCGGGGCCAGTGCCGCCATCAGCGAGGTGGGCGGGTACTCGATCACCCTCGGCGACCGGCGCGCCTACCTGCTGCAGACGGGCGAGAAGGCGCTGATGTGGATCAAGCTCATCGCCCGCGGCACTGCTGCGCACGGTTCGCACGTCATCCGCGACAACGCCGTGACGAAGCTGGCCGCGGCGGTCGCCCGGATCGGCAGCGAGGAGTGGCCGGTACGCCTGTCGGCGACGACGGACGCGATGGTCGCCGAGGTCGCTCGGTTCCTCGGCGTCGACCCGACCGTGACGGGCCCGGACGAGGTCGCGCTCGCGACCGGGTCGGCCTCGCGGTTCATCCACGCCGCACTGCACACCACGACGAACCCGACGGTCCTGACCGCGGGCTACAAGCACAACGTGATCCCGGACACGGCTGAGGCGCTCGTCGACATCCGCTGCCTGCCCGGTGACGAGGAGTCGGTGCTGGCCCGGGTGCGGGAGCTCGCCGGTGACGAGGTCGAGGTCGTGATGTCCTTCCGCGACATCGGTCTCGAGCAGGACTTCGGCGGACCGCTCGTCGACGCCGTCCGCGACGTCCTCGGCCGCCACGACCCGGGAGCCCCGGTGCTGCCGTACCTGCTGTCCGGCGGCACGGACAACAAGGCGCTGTCGACGCTCGGGATCGCCGGGTACGGCTTCGTGCCGCTGCAGCTGCCCGCCGGCGTGGACTTCCCTGCGATGTTCCACGGTGTCGACGAGCGGGTGCCGCTCAACTCGCTGGCCTTCGGTCGGCGTGTTCTCGGGGACCTCCTCGCCACGTACTGATATTGTTCATGGTCGCCTGCGTGGCGGTGTCCTGACCGACCTCCCCCGAAAGGCCCGTGCGTGCACATCCTCGAGGCGATCTTCCTCGGCTTCGTCCAGGGGCTCACCGAGTTCCTGCCGGTGTCCTCCAGCGCGCACCTGCGCATCGTCGGGCTGTTCCTGCCCGACGCGAAGGACCCGGGCGCGGCCTTCACCGCGGTGACGCAGCTCGGCACCGAGACCGCGGTGCTCATCTACTTCTGGAAGGACATCACCCGGATCATCGGGCGGTGGTTCCGTTCCGTGTTCCGGCGCGACGTCCCGAAGGGCGACCCCGACGTGCGTCTCGGGTGGCTCGTGATCCTCGGCACCATCCCGATCGGCATCGCCGGGCTCCTGCTGAAGGACTCCATCGAGACCACGTTCCGCTCGCTCTGGATCGTCGCGATCGTGCTCATCGTCTTCGGCATCGTGCTCGGTGTGCTCGACGTCGTCGGCCGCAAGGAGCGTCGGATCGAGCACATGACCTTCGGTGGCGGCATCCTGATCGGGCTCGCGCAGGTGCTCGCACTCGTCCCCGGGGTCTCCCGCTCGGGCGCGACCGTGTCGATGGGGCTCGCGCTCGGGTACACACGACCGGCCGCGGCACGGTTCGCGTTCCTGCTGGCCGTCCCCGCGGTGTTCCTGTCCGGTCTGTACGAGGCCGCGACGAGCCTCGGTGACCACGGAGCGCCGTTCGGACTCGCCGACACGCTCATCGCGACGGTGGTGGCCTTCGTCGTCGGGTTCGTGGTGATCGCGGCGTTCATGAACTACATCAGCAAGCGCAGCTTCATGCCGTTCGTCGTGTACCGCATCGCACTCGGTATCGTTCTCATCGTGTTGTTGTCGCTCGGAGTGATCCAGCCGTGAGGGCCTGGCAGGCCCCATCCGTCCCCGACGTCCCCGGCGCAGCGCCGCGGCCCGTCGTGCACGACACCGCCACCGGCAAGCCGGTCGACCCGACGCAGGGCGACGAGCGCGCTGCCCTGTACGTCTGCGGGATCACCCCGTACGACGCCACCCACCTCGGGCACGCGGCGACCTACCTGGCGTTCGACACGCTCGGCCGCGCGTGGCGCGACGCCGGCCTCGACGTCGAGTACGCGCAGAACGTCACCGACGTCGACGACCCGCTGCTCGAGCGCGCCACCCGCGACGGCATCGACTGGCGCGAGCTCGCCGCGTCGCAGATCGACCTGTTCCGTCGCGACATGGAGTCGCTCCGGATCCTGCCGCCCGACGACTTCGTGGCCGTCACCGACGAGGTCGACCGCGTCGCCGAGGCCGTCGCGTTCCTGCAGGAGACCGGCTCCGCCTACGAGGTCCCCACCCCGGACGCCGAGGGCGACGACCTGTACTTCGACGTGAACCACCCCACCGACGCGTGGTCGCTCGGCGACGAGAGCGGCCTGGACCGCGAGACCATGCTCACGCTCGCTGCCGAGCGCGGCGGCGACCCGGAGCGCCCCGGCAAGCGCGACCCGCTCGACCCGCTGCTCTGGCGTGCGGCCCGTGACGGTGAGCCGAGCTGGGACTCCGAGATCGGCCCCGGCCGGCCCGGCTGGCACATCGAGTGCAGTGTCATCGCCGGCGACCGTCTCGGCCTGCCGATCAGCGTGCAGGGCGGCGGCAGCGACCTCGTCTTCCCGCACCACGAGATGAGCGCAGGACACGCAGCGGCCCTGGCGCACCAGCCCCTGGCGCACGCGTTCGTACACACCGGGATGATCGCCTACCAGGGCACGAAGATCTCGAAGTCGCTCGGCAACCTCGTCACCGTGCGGGGGCTGCTCGACGACGGTGCGGACCCCCGCGCGATCCGGCTCGCGCTGCTGTCGCACAAGTACTCCGACGACTGGGAGTGGTTCGACGCCGAGCTCACGAGCGCCACGACGCGCCTGGCGACCTGGGACGCCTGGGCATCGGGCGCGTCCGCCGGGCACGCCGACGACGCGGCCGACGTGGCGTCCCGGATCCGGGCGCGGGTCTCCGACGACCTCGACACGCCGGGTGCGGTCGCCGCGGTCGACACTGCGATCGCCGGGGGCACGGCGTGCACGCCGGAGCTCGCCGACCTGATCGACGCACTGCTCGGCATCCGTCTGGCCTGAGCTCCGGCCGGTCGGGCTGGGATTGCCGGGGCTCGGGCTGGGGCTGGGGCCGACACGCCCGACCGGGTTCGCCGAGGTTCCACAACACGCCGCGTGCGTGCCGCCGAGGTTCCACAGGCGGCACCCTGCGGCCCCGAGGTTCCGAGATCTCGGAACCTCGGTGGGACCGGGCGGGCGCGTCGGCCCCGGTCGGCTGAGGTCCCACAACACGCCGCGTGCGTGCCGCCTGGGTTCCAGGGACTGCCGCGTGCGTCCCCGAGGTGCCGAGATCTCGGAACCTCGGTGGGACCGGCCGGGCGCGTTCGGCGCGTTGGGCGCGACCCGGCGACGGACGGGAAGCCCGTGGCGGGCTGGCACCGTGCCTCCCGTCCGGCGACCGGTCGCGAATACACCGCATGGCCGGCCGTGAGCAGACAGCGGCGACACGCCGCGCGCGTACCGGCGAGGTTCCACGGATCGCGGGGTGAGGGCGCGAGATGCCGAGATTTCGGAACCTCGGCGAACAGGACCGCGCGCGCCGAACCGCGCGGCGCCGCGCCCGCGCTACTGCTGGGGCGGCTGCGGGGGCCGCCAGGGGCCCTCGCCACCAGCAGTACCGCCGTCCTTGCCGTCCTTGTGCTCGCGGCGCCGCAGGTACTGCTCGAACTCCTGCGCGATCGCGTCACCGGACGCTTCGGGGGAGTCGACGGTGTCGCGGGCCTGCTCGAGCTGCCCGATGTACGAGGCCATGTCCTCGTCGTCGGCGGCGAGGGCGTCGATGCCGTCCTCCCACTCGGTGGCGTCGTCGAGCAGGGTGCCGCGCGGCACGGTGACGTCGGTGAGCTCCTCGATCTTGTCGAGCAACGAGAGGGTGGCCTTGGGCGACGGCGAGTTGTGCACGTAGTGCGGGACCGAGGCCCAGAGCGACAGCGTGGTCAGCCCGGCCTTGTCCATCGCGTCGGCCAGGACGCCGAGGATGCCGGTCGGACCCTCGTACGAGGACTTGTCGACGTCGAACGCGGTGCGGACGCCGGCGTTCTCGCTCGACACGAAGACGGAGATCGGCCGGGTGTGCGGGACGTCGGCCAGCATCGCGCCGACGAAGACGACGGCGTCGATCGAGTACACGTCGGCGAGGTCGATGATCTCGGCGCAGAAGCCGCGCCAGGTGCGCGAGGGCTCCGGACCGACGAGGACGAACACGTCGCGGTCGGTCGGGGAGCCGGTGGCGCCGATGACCGGACGGCCCTCGGCCCCGGGGCCGTGCAGCACGATGCGGGGCCACTGCACCCCGCGGGCACCGGTCTCGTCGGACCCCATGGTCGGACGGTTGAACTGGTAGTCGACGTACCGCTCCCCGTCGAGCTCGCGCAGCTCGTCGAGCCCGAGGGACTCGACGATGCGGCGGGCGAGTCCGCTCGCGGCTTCGCCGGCGTCGTTCCAGCCCTCGAAGGCGACGACGAGCAACCGGCCGTCGCTGAAGGGGGAGTGCTGTGGCACGGAGCGGACCTCCTGGTGGTGGAGCGGAGCGGGGCGGGCACGACGAGGCGCCCGGCCGGACACGATGCAGGCATCCACTGTAGGCCCCGGCGACGCCCGCGGGCATGCGCGTCCGCGCCCAGCGGAACGGCCCGGCCACCCGTGCGCGGCCCGCGCCCGCCGCGGCGCACGGCCCCGGTAGACTCGTCGCCCGTGACCGCGCATCCTCCTGCCCTCGTCCCGCCCGCAGCCGTGCTGTGGGACATGGACGGCACGATCATCGACACCGAGCCGATCTGGCAGCGCTCCCAGGTCGACCTGACGAACCGCTACGGCGCCGAGTGGACCCACGAGGACGGCCTGTCCCTGGTCGGTTCCGGCCTCGAGCGCTCCGGCGAGCTCCTCCGCGCCAAGGGCGTCGACATGGAGGTCGAGGAGATCATCCAGTGGATGACCGACTACGTGATGGAGCACCTGCGCGCGGGTGAGCTGCCGTGGCGCCCGGGTGCCCGCGAGCTCGTCGAGGAACTCCACGCCCGCGGCATCCCCACCGCGCTGGTGACGATGTCCCGCCGCAAGATGGCACTCGTCGCCGCCGAGGCACTGGGCGAGCGCGGGTTCCGCGTCGTCGTGGCCGGTGACGACGTCGACCGTCCGAAGCCGTTCCCGGACTCCTACCTCGCCGCCGCCGCCCAGCTCGGTGTCGAGCCGACCGCGTGCGTCGCGATCGAGGACTCCGCCACCGGCGTCGCCTCGGCCGTCGCCTCCGGCGCCGTCACGGTCGCCGTGGAGCACATCGTCCCGCTGTCCGAGATCGCCGGCGGTGACGTGCACCTGACCACCCTGTCGGGAGTCGACGTCGACCGCCTGGTCGAGTTGACGGGGCCGGCGCTGGCCGCGCGCGCTGCCGTGACGGGAGGCCCGGCTCCTGTCCCGGCGCACGCTTCGGACACCGAGGGAGTCACCCGATGAGCCACACCGACGACCCGACAGCGGCCCTGCCGCACACCGCCGGTGGCGCACCCCACACGCCGCCGCGTGGCCCGTTCCGGGCCGGCGACCGCGTGCAGCTCACCGGCCCGAAGGGCAAGCTCACGACGCTGTCCCTCGAGACCGCCGGCGAGTACCACACGCACCGCGGGGTCCTCCGGCACGACGACGTCATCGGTCAGCCCGACGGCTCGGTGATCCGTGCCAGCACGGGCGACGAGTACCTCGCGCTCCGTCCGCTGCTCAACGACTACGTGATGTCGATGCCGCGTGGTGCCGCCATCGTCTACCCGAAGGACGCCGCCCAGATCGTGGCGTTCGCGGACGTCTTCCCGGGCGCCCGGGTGGTCGAGGCGGGCGTCGGCTCCGGTGCCCTCTCCCTGTTCCTGCTGCGGGCGATCGGTCCGACGGGGCAGCTGCAGTCGTTCGAGCGTCGCGAGGAGTTCGCGGCGATCGCACAGGGCAACGTCGGCACGTTCCTCGGCGCCGTCCCGGACAACTGGTCCGTGACCGTCGGCGACCTGGTCGAGGAGCTGCCCGGCGCCGTCGACGAGCAGAGTGTCGACCGCGTGGTGCTCGACATGCTCGCGCCGTGGGAGTGCGTCGACGCCGCAGCCGACGCCCTCGTGCCCGGCGGACTCATCGTCTGCTACGTCGCGACCGTCACCCAGCTGTCCCGCACGGCCGAGGCCCTGCGCGACACCGGCCGCTTCACCGACCCGATGCCGAGCGAGACCCTGGTGCGCACCTGGCACGTCGAGGGGCTCGCCGTCCGACCGGACCACCGCATGGTCGGGCACACCGGGTTCCTCATCACGGCCCGTCGTCTGGCCGACGGCACCGTCCTGCCGAACCTGAAGCGCCGCGCGGGCAAGGTCGAGTTCTCCGACGAGGACATCGAGGCCTGGACCCCCGGCGCCGTGGGCGAGCGCGCGACGAGCGACAAGAAGCTCCGCAAGGTCGCACGGCAGTCGGCGGCGCAGGCCCGCAAGGTCGCTGCTGCCGAGGCCGGGCCCGCAGCCGCCGCTGTCGAGGGGACCGAACCCGTCAGCGACGCGTCCGAGCCGACCGGCGGCGAACGGTAGGCTGACGGTCGTGCCCGTCCTGCATCGAACGGAAAGAGGGTCCGTGCGCACCATCCCCGCACTCCTGGTCACCATCGGTCTCGTGGCGTCGCTCACGGCGTGCGCCTCGAACGGCGCCGGTACCACCCCCTCGAGCTGCGCCGCACCCGGTGCGGCGTCCGAAGCGGTGACCGCCACCGGCGCGTTCGGCAAGGAGCCGAAGGTGTCGATCCCGAGCGGACTCACCACGAAGGGCACGCAGGTCTCCGTCCTCAAGCAGGGCGACGGCCGCACGATCGACGACGGCACCCCCGTCCTGATCGAGTACACGCTCGTCGACGGCGCCACCGGCGAGGTCGCGCAGACCAGCGGGTACTCCGGGCAGACGGCCCCGATCACCGCCGGGGCGAGCAACTACGGCGCCCTCGGCGAGTCGCTCGAGTGCGCGCAGGTCGGCGACCGCCTGGCCGTCGCGCTGCCGAAGAGCGCCCTCAGCAGCTCGGACACCAGCGCGACCACCGACAGCGGCTCGTCGGCGAAGACCGAGGACGCCGTCATCGCCGTCATCGACGTCAAGCGGGCCTTCGACGCCCGCGCGACCGGCACCCCGCAGCTCGCCGGCGACAAGATGCCCGCCGTCGTGCTCGCGCCGTCCGGCGCCCCCGGCATCACGATCCCGTCGTGGAACGCGCCGAAGTCGAACGAGACGCACCTGCTCCGCAAGGGGTCCGGTCGGGTGCTCATCGCGAAGGACACCGCGGTCATCAAGTACACCGCCGTGACGTGGGGTGCTGATCCGTCCGTGGCCGGCTCCAGCTGGACCGACGGCTCGGGTGCGCAGACCGTGCCGCTCACGAAGGGCCAGGTCGACGAGGGCGTGCGCAACGCCATCGTCGGGCACCACGTCGGCGACCAGGTCCTGGCCGTCGTGAACCAGCAGGGCACCGCCTACGCCTACGTCATCGACGTGCTCGGAGCGATGTCGAGCTGACGCTCCCACACCGTCCACCGACCGCGGCGCGGGTGCACTCCGGTGCACCCGCGCTGCCGTAGGATCGCCTCGTGCCAGCGACCCGTGTGCCCCGTGTGCCCGCAGAGGAGCGGCTGTTCAGCCTCGTGCTCGCGCTGCTCTCGACGGAGTCCGGGCTGACCAAGGCGGAGATCCTGACCAATGTGCAGGGCTACCGCCAGCGGTTCACGCCGGGCGGGGACAACGCCTCGCTCGAGCGGCAGTTCGAGCGCGACAAGGACGACGTCCGCGAGCTCGGCATCCCGCTCGAGACCATCGAGACACCGGGTGCCGCCGGCAACAACCAGACGCTGCGGTACCGGATCCCGAAGGGCGAGTACGACCTGCCCGTCGACGTCCGGTTCACCCCGGACGAGTCGGCCCTGCTGTCGCTGGCCGCCATGGCGTGGCGCGAAGGCGCGCTGTCCGCTGACTCGCGTCGCGGGCTGCTGAAGGTCCGGTCCGCGGGTTCCGAGGACGACGACGGCGCACTCCAGCTCGGCGTCGACGCGTACGCCCCGCGACTCCGGGCACGCGACGCGGCGTTCGAGCCGCTCCGGTCCGCCCTCGACCGCGGTGCCGCCGTCCGGTTCGACTACATCACCCCGGGCCAGCACGAGGCCCGTCGTCGCGAGGTCGCCCCGCTCGCCCTCGTGCAGCACGGCGGGCGCTGGATGCTCGCCGCCCACGAGTTCGCCACGGACTCGGACAAGAACTACCTGCTCTCACGCATCGTCGGACCCGTCACGCAGTACGACGTCGGGCAGCACACCGCCCCGGTGGGCGCGGGGGAGCGCACGCTCGCCGAGCTCGAGCGGATCTGGTCCGCTCGCACGGCGCGCATCGCGGTGACCCCCGGCTCCGACGCCGAGCGGCGGCTCGCCCGCCGTCGTGACACCGAGACCGACGCCGACGGCGCACTCGTGCTGCACCACGTCGACCCACAGATCCTGGCCGAGGACCTCGCGGCCTTCGGACCCGAGGTCCGGGTGCTCGAGCCGGAGGACCTGCGGCTGCGCGTCGTCGAGCGGCTCCGTGCGCTCGTGCGCGACCACAGCGACGGAGAGGAGTCCGCCCGTGGCTGACGCCCAGCCCCTGCAGGCGCAGGACAAGCTCGCCTTCCTGCTGGCCCTGGTGCCGTACCTGATCGACCGCGAGCGTGTCTCGGTGGCCGAGGCCGCGCGCCACTTCGGTGTCCCAGAAGCCCGCATCCGCCGCGCCGTCGAGCTCATCGCGGTGTCGGGGGTCCCCGGCGAGACGATGCAGTACCAGCACGGCGACCTGTTCGACATCGCCTGGGACGACTTCGACCAGAACGAGATGATCGTCCTGACGAACCTCGTCGCCATCGACGACTCGCCCCGACTGTCCGCGCGAGAAGCTTCTGCGCTCATCGCCGGGCTGCAGTACCTCTCCGCGCTGCCCGAGGCCGCTGACCGCGATGCCATCCGAGCACTCATGGCGAAGCTGTCGCGCGGTGCCGGCGGTGCCGCCTCGACGGTGGCCGTCGGGCAGGACCTGCACGACGTCGCCCTGGCAACGATCCGTCGTGCGATGGCCGACGGCCGCGGCCTGTCCTTCGAGTACGCCGGTCCGCGCACCCAGGGCGGCACCCGCCGGGTCGACCCGCTCCGCGTCGAGTCGATCGACACCGACTGGTACCTCCGCGCCTGGGACCTCGACCGGCAGGCGCTCAGGACCTTCCGCCTCGACCGGATGTCCGGTGCACGCGTCGACGACCGTGCGGTGGAGAAGTCGGCGGACCAGGTGGTGATCCCGGACACGCTGTTCCAGCAGTCGGCAGAAGACGTCATCGTCACCGTCGAGCTCGACTCGTCGTCGCTGCCGCTCGTGGCCGACTTCCTCGCCGACACCGCGGACGCCCCTGACGCCGAGGCGCGCGTGCGCATCCGGCTCGCGGCGTCGAACGGCTTCGACGGTGTGGTTCGACTCGTCGCGGGGCTGCCCGGACGTGCCGTGGTGCTCGACCCGCCCGCCGCGCGGGACGCGGTGCGGGACTTCGCTGCCGCTGCCCTCGCCGCCGGCTGACGTCACAGCCCCGCCGCCGACCGCTCCTGCATGTGCGTTCGCACGGAGCGCGCCGAACTGTCGGTTCCCACCCCGTAGGATCGACCCATGGCTTCGACGACCGCGCGCGGGCGAGCGAGGCGGCAAGGGCGCCGTGACAACGACGCCGAAGGCCGCATGTCGCTCGGGCAGCACCTCATCGAGCTGCGCAACCGGCTGTTCCGCGCAGTGATCGCCGTGGTCATCGCCGCGGTCGGTGGATGGTTCCTGACCCCGTTCGTGCTGGACTCGCTCCGGGCACCGGTGGCCGAGCTCGCCAAGGTCGGCGGGCACACGGCCGAGCTGAACTTCCCGATGATCACGGGCGCGTTCGACCTCAAGCTGCAGATCGCGATCACGATCGGCATCGTCATCGCCAGCCCGGTCTGGCTCTACCAGATCTGGGCGTTCATCGTGCCCGCCCTGGTGCGGCGTGAGAAGCAGTACGTGTGGGGCTTCCTCGGCACCGCGATCCCGCTGTTCTTCGCCGGGTGCTACTTCGGGTGGTACATCCTGCCGCACGTGGTCGGCATCCTCGGCAGCTTCGTGTCGAGCCAGGACACCTCGATCGTCGATGCGAAGGCGTACTACGACTTCGTCATCAAGCTCATCGTCGCGGTCGGCATCGCGTTCGTGCTGCCGGTCTTCATCGTGCTGCTGAACTTCGTCGGCGTCCTGTCGGCGGCGGCGATCATCAAGTCCTGGCGCATCGCGATCCTGTGCATCCTGGTCTTCTGCGCGATCGTCACGCCGAGCGCCGACGTCATCTCGATGTTCCTGCTGGCCGTCCCGATGGTGGTGCTCTACATCGCCGCGTGCGTCGTGGCCTGGTTCCACGACCGCAGGGTGGCGAAGAAGCAGGCCAAGCTCGACGAAGAGTACGGCCTGTGACGGGCGCGGACCTCAGCGCGGCCGAGCGCTTCGCCGCCGCCAAGGTCCGGAACCGCTCCCGCAACCTGGAGCTGTTCCGCGCCGACCTGCGCTTCGACCTCGACCCGTTCCAGTTCGCCGCGTGCGACGCGCTCGACCAGGGCCGCAGCGTCCTCGTGGCCGCGCCGACCGGTGCCGGCAAGACGATCGTGGCCGAGTTCGCGATCTGGCTGGCGATGCGGCAGCCGACGGCGAAGGTGTTCTACACGACACCGATGAAGGCGCTGAGCAACCAGAAGTACGCCGAGCTGGTCGAGGTCTACGGCGAGTCCGAGGTGGGCCTGCTCACCGGTGACACGAACGTGAACCCGCGGGCGCGGGTCGTCGTGATGACGACCGAGGTCCTGCGGAACATGATCTACGCCGATTCCGACCTGCTCGACGACCTGGCCTGGGTCGTCCTCGACGAGGTCCACTACCTGGCCGACCGGTTCCGCGGCGCGGTGTGGGAAGAAGTGATCCTGCACCTGCCGACCGAGGTCCGGCTGGTCTCGCTCAGCGCGACGGTCTCCAACGCCGAGGAGTTCGGCGACTGGCTGCAGGCCGTCCGCGGGGACACCGACGTCATCGTGTCGGAAGACCGCCCGGTCCCGCTCGAGCAGCACGTCCTGGTCGGCTCGAAGATGGTCGACCTGTTCGACTCCAGCGGTGCGG
Organism: Curtobacterium sp. VKM Ac-2884; assembly: GCF_015350945.1. Classification (NCBI taxonomy): domain Bacteria; kingdom Bacillati; phylum Actinomycetota; class Actinomycetes; order Micrococcales; family Microbacteriaceae; genus Curtobacterium; species Curtobacterium sp. VKM Ac-2884. The sequence continues at coordinate 283,578 of NZ_JADKSA010000003.1, read as the reverse complement.
CGGCGACGAACCGCGTCAACCCGGAACTGCTCCGCATGGTCGGTGGTGCCTCGCGCAGCGAACGGCACGGCGGCGGCCACCGTGGCGGACGAGGGCGTGGGGGATACCACGACCGCCGTGGGCCGCGTACCGAGAAACTGCACCGCGAACGCATCGCGCACATGCTCGACGAGCGGATGCTGCTGCCCGCGATCTTCTTCGTGTTCAGTCGCGCCGGGTGCGACCAGGGCGTCCGGAACGTCCTGCGCTCCGGCCTGTCGCTCACGACGGTCCCGGAGCGCAACGAGATCCGCGAGACCGCGGAGTACCACTGCCGCACCCTGCCGGACGAGGACCTCGCCGTCCTCGGCTACTGGGAGTTCCTCGAGGGCCTCGAGCGCGGGGTCGCCGCGCACCACGCCGGCATGCTCCCCGCGTTCAAGGAAGTGGTCGAGGACCTCTTCCAACGCAAGCTGCTCAAGGTCGTGTTCGCCACCGAGACCCTCGCGCTCGGTGTGAACATGCCCGCACGCACGGTGGTGCTCGAGAAGCTCGAGAAGTTCAACGGCGAGGCCCGTGTCCCGATCACCCCGGGGGAGTACACGCAGCTCACCGGGCGTGCCGGACGCCGTGGCATCGACGTCGAGGGGCACTCGGTCATCCAGTGGACCGACGGCCTCGACCCCCAGGCCGTCGCCTCGCTCGCCAGCCGGCGCACCTACCCGCTGAACTCGTCGTTCAAGCCGACGTACAACATGGCCGTCAACCTGATCGACCAGTTCGGGCGGCAGCGCACGCGCGAGGTCCTCGAGACCTCGTTCGCGCAGTTCCAGGCTGACCGGTCCGTGGTCGACCTGGCCCGCAAGGTCCGCTCGCAGCAGGAGTCCCTCGAGGGCTACCGCGAGGCCATGCAGTGCCACCTCGGCGACTTCACCGAGTACTCGACGCTCCGCCGCGAGCTGTCCGACCTCGAGCGCACGAACGTGCCCGGTGGGCGCGAGGCCTCGCACGGCGCACGGCAGGAGCGGCAGGCCGCGATCACGGCGGTCCGTCGCCAGATGCAGCGGCACCCCTGCCACGCCTGCCCCGACCGCGAGGCGCACGCCCGCTGGGCGGAGCGCTGGTGGAAGCTGAAGCGCGTCAACGACAAGCTGCTCCAGCAGATCCGGTCCCGCACCGGTGCCGTCGCGACCACGTTCGACCGGGTCACCGACGTGCTCCTGCAGCTCGGCTACCTCGTCGACGCCGGCAACGGCGAGGCCACCGTGGCCGCTGGTGGTCGCCGCCTGCAGCGCATCTACGGCGACCGGGACCTGCTCGTCGCCGAGTGCCTCGAGGCGGGTGTCTGGAAGGACCTCACGCCGGCGCAGCTCGCCGCGATGGCCGCCACGATCATCTACCAGCCCCGACGCGACGACGCCCCCGGCACCGAGCACGCACTGCCGCGCGGCGCGTTCCGTCCGGCCCTCGATGAGACCCTGACGATCTGGTCGCGCCTCGACGACATCGAACGTGACGCTCGTCTGGCCGGTTCGGTGCCGCCCACCCCGGCGATGGCGGTCGGCATGTTCCGCTGGGCCTCCGGCTCGGCCCTCGACGACGTCCTGCGCACCCTCGACCTGCCCGCCGGCGACTTCGTCCGCTGGTCGAAGCAGGTCATCGACCTGCTCGACCAGATCCGGAACGCCGGTGACGACGACCTCGCCCAGACCGCCCGACGTGCGACCGACGCGGTGCGCCGCGGCATCGTCGCCTACGCCGCGGTCTGACAGGAGGCACGGTGCGGGTTCCGGAGACCGGTGTGCGCGGGGTGCGCGCGCGCGTGGGCCGCGGTGCGGTCGCGGACGGCCCGTTCGCGGCGCTCCCGCTGGGCAGCGCGCTGCCGCTGGCCGTCATCGGCGGGCTGCTCTTCGCGCTCGCGTTCCCGTCGCCCGGTTGGTGGTTCCTGGCCTTCCCGGCGCTGGCCTGCATGCTCCTCGCGGCGATGGGGCAACGCGTCCGCAGGGCCGCGTGGTTGGGCTACGTGGCCGGTGCCGCGTTCTGGATCCCGGCCATCTCGTGGGCAGGTCGCTACCTGGGGCCCGTCCCGTGGTTCGCACTGGCGTTGTTGGAGGCGGCGTTCTTCGCCCTCGGCAGCGTCGCGATCGCCCTCGCGTACCGCTGGGTCGCGCGCGTGGTGCCGTCGACCGCCGGACGTGTGTGGGGCCTCCCGGCCGTGGTCGCCGCACTGTGGACCGGACGCGAGTGGTTCTCGGGGAGCTGGCCGTACGGCGGTTTCGCCTGGGGGCGCGTCGGCCTGTCGCAGTCGCAGGGGCCGTTCACCCACCTCGCCGCGTACGTCGGCGTCCTCGGGGTGACGTTCGTGGTCGTCTACTGCGTCGCGGTCGTCGTGTCACTCGCTCTCGTGTCCCCGCGGGCGCCGGGCGTGACCCTGCGACTGCCGGTCCGGGTCGCGACCGCCGGGTTGCTCGTCGCCGCCGTGCTGGCGGTGCCTGCCTGGCCGACCGCGACCTCCGGCACCGTCCGGATCGAGTCGGTGCAGGGCAACGGGCCGGCCGGGTACTTCGACCGGGCTGCGCCGGGCGAGGTCCTGGCGGCGCAGGTCGCGGCGACCGACGTCGAGGCGAAGGGTGTCGACCTCGTCGTCTGGCCCGAGGCCTCCGCCGAGTTCGACCCGCGCCAGCAGCCCGTGATCGCGTCGTCGCTCGACGCCGTCGTCGACTCGGTCGGTGCGCCGCTGGTCGCCGGAGCCATCACGCAGACCCCGTCCGGGGTGCTGCACAACACGTCGTTCGTGTGGACCGCCGACGGGTGGCAGTCGTCCTACGACAAGAAGCGCCCGGTGCCGTTCGGCGAGTACGTACCGGACCGGTGGTTCTTCTCGAAGCTCGCGCCGTCCCTGATCGGCCTGCTGCAGCGTGACTACACGCCGGGGACGAAGCCGAACGTCCTGCCGGTGGCGGGGATCGAGGCGGGCATCGCGATCTGCTTCGACATCGTCGACGACGGACTGACCCGCGACATGGTGCGCGGGGGAGCGCAGGTGATCCTCGCGCAGACGAACAACGCGGACTTCTCCGGCACCGACGAGAACCTGCAGCAGCTGGAGATCGCACGGATGCGGGCGATCGAGACCGGTCGGTCCCTCGTCAACATCTCGACCGTCGGCGCATCGCAGGTCATCGACCCGTCCGGACGCACCATCGACCGGGTCCCCGAGTACACCGCGGCCTCGATGGTGACCGACGTGCCGCTCGGCACCTCGACGACCCCGGCGTCGCTCGCATCGGGGTCGATCGCCTTGTTCCTGTCGCTCGGCGGGCTCCTCGTGCTGCTCGCCTGTGCACCGTGGGGACGCCGCAAGCGCTCCTGATCCGCCGCCGCGTCCCTGTGCGTCCGAGGCCGTGATCCTGTGCATCGGGGCCACGCACTGGGAACGGACTGTGAATGCGCCCAGTCGGGAACGACGGCGCGTGGGACAGTGTTGTGGAGGGCAGACGAGCGAGAGGAGCACACACATGGCTGATCGGAGTCTCCGCGGCATGCGGCTCGGGAGTCAGAGCCTCCAGAGCGAAGAGGGCGTCGAGCTCTCGGACCGCAAGCGCGCGGTCTACCAGACCGATTCGGGGGAGACCTTCGACATCGTCTTCTCCGCTGACGCAGACGTGCCCCAGACCTGGTCGGAGCCACGCTCCGGCCGCGAAGGACGCCTGCTCGGTGACGACGGCATCCCCGTCGAGGTCGCAGCAGAGGACGTCAAGGCTCCCCGTACCCACTGGGACATGCTGCTCGAGCGTCGCTCGCGCGAGGAACTCGAGGAGCTCCTCGAAGAGCGCTTGCAGGTCCTCCGTGCACGACGCGGTGCCTGACACCACCACCTGACGAACGACGATGCCCGCCCCGGTTCCCCGGGGCGGGCATCGTCGTTCGTGGTGGTGCGGGTCAGCGTCGGCCGGAGCCGTCGCTGGTGCGGTGCCCCGACGCTTCGTCGTTCGGGTGCTGCGCGGCGTCGGCCTGCGGCGCCGGTGCGTCGTCGACCTTCTCGGCGGTCGCGTCGTCGGCGGCCGCGAGGTGCGCGTCGACGCTCCGGTTCGACTCGGCCAGTCGTGCGTCGAGGTCGGACTCGGGGACGATGTCCGCGGCGGTGGCATCCGCACGCGGCATGGTCGTGTCGGCCGAACCGGCGGCCGCGGTGTTCGCCAGGCTCTCGTTCGCGAGCTTGGAGATGCGGGAGAGGAAGTCCCCGCCCGAGCCGGCGCCGGCGACCGGGCCGCTTCCACTCCGTCCGCCGGAGAAGCCCTTCGCGATGCCGGACAGTGCCTCGGTGAACTCACTCGGGATCATCCAGAGCTTGTTCGCGGTGCCCTCGGCGATCTTCGGGAGCATCTGCAGGTACTGGTACGAGAGCAGCTTGTCGTCGGGGTCACCGGTGTGGATGGCCTCGAAGACCGTGGCGATGGCAGAGGCTTCACCCTCGGCGCGGAGCACCTGGGCCTTGGCGTCACCCTCGGCCGCGAGGATGGCGGCCTGCCGCTGCCCCTCGGCCTCGAGGATCTGGGACTGCTTGGTGCCCTCGGCCTGCAGGATCGCGGCACGACGGCTCCGCTCGGCACGCAGCTGCTGCTCCATGGCGTCCTGGATGGACACGGGCGGCTCGATCGCCTTGAGCTCGACACGGCCGACGCGGATGCCCCACTTGCCGGTCGCTTCGTCGAGCACGACGCGGAGCTGACCGTTGATGTTGTCGCGGCTGGTCAGGGCCTCTTCGAGGTTGAGGCCACCGACGACGTTGCGGAGCGTGGTGGTGGTGAGCTGCTCGACGGCGCCGAGGTAGTTCGCGATCTCGTACGTCGCCGCGCGGGCGTCGGTGACCTGGAAGTACACGACGGTGTCGATGGAGACCACGAGGTTGTCCTCGGTGATCACCGGCTGCGGCGGGAACGACACGACCTGCTCACGCATGTCGAGCAGGGGCCGCAGGCGGTCGATGAACGGCACGAGCAGGTTCAGGCCCGGCGAGAGCGTCTTGTGGTACTTGCCGAGGCGTTCCACGATGCCCGCGGTGGCCTGCGGGACGATGCGGATCGCCTTGGCCAGGACGACGATCACGAAGATGACGACGACGAGGATCAGGACGAGCAGTGCGATCGTCCCGGGTGTGATGGTCACGAGGTGGCCCTTTCTGCGAGGCGCACGACCGCGGTCGACCCCTCGATCGACTCGACGACCACGGGGGTGCCGAGTGGCGGTGTGCGGTCGATGGCGCCCACGGCGAACCGTGCGCTCCAGGTCTCACCGTTGGCCAGGCGGACCTGACCGGGAGCAGATGATGTGAACGCGACGGCGACGGTACCGGGGAGCCCGATGAGCCCCTCGATGTTCGTGCGGTGCGGGTCGGCGCCTCGGCCGAGCATGAGCAGCAGGCGCGGTCGCACGAGCGACAGCAGCACGAGCGCGAGCACGGCGGAGATGATGGCGGACAGCCACCACGGGGCGCCGAGCAGGGCGGCGATCAACCCACCGGCGGCTCCGGCCGCGAGCATGATGAAGATGAAGTCGAGGGTGAAGATCTCGACCACTCCCAGCAGCAACACCAGTCCGATCCAGACGATGGTCTGGATCCAATCGATTCCGTTCACGCGATCTCCCTCCCTCGGTCGCGCGCCGTGGCTCGCAGCGTCGCGACGGCCGGTACAACTCCGTTCAACATATCAGGAGGGTCGGTCGGCCGTGCAGGCGATTGGTAGGCTCGGTGCGGCCGACCGGCCGGAACCCGACCTGGAGAACACGACTGTGAGCAACCCCCTCGCCCCCGGATCCCTCACCGACACGCGCGCCGTCGTCACCGGCTCGTCGCGCGGCATCGGCGCCGACACCGTCGGGTACCTGGCCGAGGCCGGCGCCAAGGTCGTCGTGAACTACCGCAACAAGGCCAAGCGCGCCGAGCAGATCGCCGAGAAGGTCGTCGCGGCCGGTGGCTCCGCCCTGGCGATCGGCGCCGACCTGACCGACCACGAATCGGTGCAGGCGCTCGTCGACACCGTCGTGCAGGAGTGGGGCGGGATCGACCTGCTCGTGCTGAACGCCTCGGGCGGCATGGAGTCCGGCCTCGGCGAGGACTACGCGCTCCGCCTGAACCGCGACGCGCAGGTCGACATGCTCCAGACCGCCGTGCCGCACATGCCCGCCGGGTCGCGCGTCGTGTTCGTCACGAGCCACCAGGCCCACTTCGTCGAGACCGCCGAGACGATGGACGAGTACGTGCCCGTCGCCAAGAGCAAGCGCGCCGGCGAACTCGCCCTGCGCGAGCTCATCCCGCAGCTCGAGGCCGCCGGCATCGAGTTCGTCGTCGTCTCCGGCGACATGATCGAGGGCACGATCACCGCGACCCTGCTGAACCGCCTGAACCCCGGCGCGATCGAGGGCCGCCGGCAAGAAGTCGGCAAGCTCTACAGCGTGTCGGAGTTCGCCGCCGAGATCGCCCTCGCTGCGATCGAGCCGATCCCCGCCGACCACACCAAGCTCGTCGGCGACGTCAGCGGCTTCGTCGGCTAGCGTCGGGCGGGTGACTGCCAAGCCCGGCCTGCGCCGAACCTCCCGCATCATCCTGCTCGACCCCGAGGGTCGCGTGTTCCTGATGGACACGAACTCGCCGTCGTCGGACGGTGCCCACCGGTGGATCACACCGGGTGGCGGGGTCGACCCCGGCGAGGACCACCGCGACGCGGCGATCCGCGAGCTGCGCGAGGAGACCGGCATCGTCATCGACGACCCGGGCGAGCCCGTGTGGTCCTGGGACTTCACCGTCGAGTGGGACCTCGCCGACCACGACCGCGGCCACAGCGAGTTCTACGTCGTGCGTACCCCGGGTTTCGAGTTGTCGGACGCCGAGTGGACGGACGACGAGCGGGTCGACATCCTCGCGTCGCGCTGGTGGACCGCCGACGAGCTCGACGCCACCGATGAACCGTTCGAACCGGCGGAGCTGCCGGAGCTGGTGCGTCGGTTCGCTGCCGCCTGACCCGGCCGTCGTCTGAACCCGGCCGTCGTCTGAACCCGGCCGTCGTCTGAACCCGGCCGTCGTCTGACCCGCCGTCGTCTGCACGGTGCCGGGTCCGTCGGTCGGTGCGGGGTTGGTGGCGTGGTGCGCGCTTGTGGCGCTGCACGATGCGTGGAAGCGCGCACGGGGCGAGAAGGTGCGCATGGTGCTGACGGGAGGCGCGGGGCGGGCGTGGCCCGTGCCTCCTGGCCGGTGGTGGGTTGCGTCCAACGCACGGTGCGGGGTCCGTCGGTCGGTGCGGGGTTGGTGGCGTGGTGCGCGCTCGTGGCGCTGCACGGTGCGTGGAACCGCGCACGGGGTGAGAAGGTGCGCACGGTGCTGACGGGAGGCGCGGGGCGGGCGTGGCCCGTGCCTCCTGTCCGGTGGTGGGTCGCGTCCAACGCACGGTGCGGGATTGCGTTGTCGGTGTCGGTACCCGTCGGTACGCTGATCGACATGCACACCAGTTCCGGTGACGACGCCGCCGCCCCGAGCCGGAGCGTGCACGCCGCTGACGGCCACGATCGGATCCGCGTGCGCGGTGCCCGCGCCAACAACCTGCAGGGGATCGACGTCGACCTGCCGAAGCGTCGACTCACGGTGTTCACCGGTGTGTCCGGGTCCGGCAAGAGCTCGCTCGTGTTCGGCACCGTCGCCGCCGAGTCGCAGCGGATGATCAACGAGACGTACAGCGCCTTCGTGCAGGGCTTCATGCCGTCGCTCGCACGGCCCGACGTCGACCTGCTCGACGGCCTGACCACCGCGATCGTCGTCGACCAGGAGCGCATCGGCGCCGACCCACGGTCGACCGTCGGCACCGCCACCGATGCGAACGCGATGCTGCGCGTGCTCTTCAGCCGTCTGGGCGACCCACACGTCGGTGGTCCGAACGCGTTCTCGTTCAACCTGGCCACGGTCACCGCCGGGGGAGCGATCACGGTGCAGAAGGGCAAGGACGCCAAGGCCGAGAAGGTCTCGTTCACCCGGCTCGGGGGCATGTGCGCCGACTGCGAAGGGCGCGGGCTCGTCAACGACATCGACCTGACGCAGCTGTTCGACGACTCGAAGGCGCTCGGCGACGGGGCGATCACGATCCCCGGCTACGGCACCGACGGGTGGAACGTCCGGATGTACGCGGAGTCCGGGTACTTCGACAAGGACACCCCGATCCGCGACTTCACCGAGCAGGAGCGCGCCGACTTCCTCTACCGCGAGCCCACGAAGCAGAAGATCGCCGGCATCAACATGACGTACGAGGGGCTCGTCCCCCGGGTGCGCCGTTCGATGCTGCAGAAGGACCGCGAGGCGATGCAGCCGCACATCCGCGCCTTCGTCGACCGTGCGGTGACCTTCACGACGTGCCCGGCGTGCGGCGGCACCCGGCTGAACGACATCGCCCGCTCGTCGAAGATCAGCGGGAAGAGCATCGCCGACGTCTGTTCGATGCAGATCACCGACGTCGTGCCGTGGCTGCGGGCCATCGACGACCCCGGCGTCGCGCCGCTGCTCGACGGCCTCCGCGACCTGCTCGAGTCGTTCGTCGAGATCGGTCTCGGCTACCTCTCGCTTGACCGCCCGACCGGCACGCTGTCCGGGGGAGAGGGGCAGCGGGTCAAGATGGTGAAGCACCTCGGGTCGTCCCTCAGCGACGTCACGTACGTCTTCGACGAGCCGAGCACCGGGTTGCACCCGCACGACATCGAGCGGATGAACGGCCTGCTGTTGCGGCTGCGCGACAAGGGGAACACCGTGCTCGTGGTCGAGCACAAGCCCGAGGTGATCGCGATCGCCGACCACGTCGTCGACCTCGGTCCGGGCGCCGGCTCCGGCGGCGGGACGCTCTGCTACCAGGGTCCGGTGCAGGGGCTGCGGGGGAGCGGGACCATCACCGGTCAGCACCTGGACGATCGCGTCTCGGTGAAGACCGCCGTCCGCCGTTCCGACGGGGCGATCGCGATCCGCGGTGCGTCGGCACACAACCTGCACGACGTCGACGTGGACGTCCCCACCGGGGTGCTCACCGTCGTGACGGGGGTCGCCGGATCCGGCAAGAGCACGCTGATCCACGGGTCGCTCGCGCATCGCGAGGGTGTCGTGGCCATCGACCAGAGCGGGATCCGCGGCTCGCGACGCAGCAACCCGGCGACGTACACCGGGCTGCTCGAACCCATCCGCAAGGCGTTCGCGAAGGCCAACGGCGTGAAGCCCGCGCTGTTCAGCGCGAACTCCGAGGGCGCGTGCCCCGCGTGCAACGGCGCCGGTGTCGTCTACACCGACCTCGGGATGATGGCGGGCATCGCCACCCCGTGCGTGGAGTGCGACGGCAAGCGGTTCGACCAGTCGGTGCTCGGCTACCAGCTCGGTGGCAAGGACATCAGCCAGGTCCTGGGCATGTCCGTCGCCGAGGCCGTGGCGTTCTTCGCCGACGGCCCGGCCGCGCTGCCTGCTGCGCACACGATCCTGGCACGCCTGGCCGACGTCGGACTCGGGTACCTGACGATCGGGCAGCCGCTCACGACGCTGTCCGGCGGAGAGCGGCAGCGGCTCAAGCTCGCGACGCACCTCGGTGAGCGTGGCGGCATCGTCGTGCTCGACGAACCGACCACCGGACTGCACCTGGCGGACGTCGCCCAGTTGCTCGGGCTGCTCGACCGTTTGGTGGACTCGGGCAAGACCGTCGTGGTGATCGAGCACCACCAGGCCGTGATGGCGCACGCCGACTGGATCATCGACCTCGGGCCCGGCGCGGGTCACGACGGCGGACGGATCGTGTTCGAGGGCACGCCCGCCGACCTCGTCGCCGCCCGCTCGACCCTGACCGGCCAGCACCTGGCGGCCTACGTCGGCGTCTGAAACAGGGGACAGGTTCGTGCACGGAACCTGAACGTTGCCGGTGCGATTCGGATAGCGTTTGATCGACGCTCACGATCGGCTACCCGGCCTGGATCGGCGTCCTGATCGAAGGAGCTCTCATGTCCAACCCCGGCAACGCGCCCGCTCAGTCCAACACCTTCGGTGTCGTCTCCCTGGTGCTCGGCATCGTCGGCGTCGTCGGCGGCATCTTCGTCGCCCTGATCGGCATCATCGCCGGCATCATCGGGCTCGTGCTCGGCATCCTGGCGCGCAAGCGTGGGGGCAGCCGCGGCACCGTCCTCGCCGGCATCATCCTGTCGGCCGTCGCGATCGTCATCGGCATCGTCGGTTACATCCTGACGGCGGTCATCCTCACCCAGTCGTGATGGAGGCTCGTCCGAGGGCGCACTCGTGACGTCCACCTTGTGACGTCCACCTTGTGACGTCCGCGGGCGTGCATCGTGAGCAGAAGAGGTCGAGTCCGGCATCCGGACTCGACCGCTTCTGCTCACCCGATGGCTTCGCGTCCGGTTCGGTCACCGGCGGTTCGCCCCTCGGCGAGGAGCCCGGTGAAGGCAGCGCGCACACGGTCGAGGTCGGGCTCGAGCCCGGTGATGTGTCGGAGGCTCGCGACCGCCTGCCCGACGGCCATCCAGCCACCGTCGACCACCCGGCATCCGGCCGCACGTGCCGATCGGACGAGCGGCGTCTCGAGCGGGAAGTAGACCGCGTCGGAGACCCAGGCGCCTCGGGGGAGCAGCGCAGGGTCGAAGGCCTGTCGCGGGTCGTCGTTCATGCCGAGCGGTGTCGCGTTGACGGCCCCGTCCACCGCCGCGAGTACCTGGCTGGCGTCGGCCATCGCCAGGGCGCGGACGTCGACGGGGGAGTCGGTCGGTCGCTCGATCGTCGCGACGAGCGCCTCCGCGCGGCCGACGTCCGCATCGACGACGTCGACCCGACGGACGCCGAGCCCGACGAGCGCGTGGGCGATCGCCGAGCCGGCACCACCGGCACCGAACTGCACGACGTGCTGACCGGTGACCGAGCCGAGGCTGCGTTCCACGGCGATCCGGAAGCCGGTCTCGTCGGTGTTGAACCCGATGCGGCAGCCGTCGCGGAACAGCACGAGGTTGACCGCACCCATCCGCGCAGCGCGGGGATCGAGCGCATCGAGCAGCGGGACGACGGCCTGCTTGCAGGGGTGCGTGACGTTGACCGCGCAGTACCCCTCGGCCTCGGCGGTGGCGAGCAGTTCCGGAAGGTCCGCCGCAGTGCTGCCGAGTACGTCGAGGTCGAGCAGGCGGTACTCGTAGTCGAGTCCGAGCAGCCGGCCCTCTGCTTCGTGCATCAGGGGAGTCAGCGACCGGTGCAGTCCAGCGCCGATCAGCCCGACGAGCGTGTGCGGCATCGTTCCTCCTGTGGCGTCGACCGGCCGTCCGACACTAACGCGCTGTGGATGGAGCCCGACGCGTCCTCAGCACGTTCGGCGTACCGTCCGGCGCATGAGCTACAGCCAGCCAGACCCAGCCGAAGAGACCACGCAGAGCGAGACGCCGGAGCAGCCGGACACCGACCAGGAGAACCTGGAAGAACAGGGCGGTGAGCCGGCGGCGCTCGAGATCGACGCCGACGACGTCCCGACGAAGCCTGCCGACTGACACGGTCGCCCGACGTGTGCTTCGTGAGCAGGAAAGGTCGAGTCCGCGCGTGGGACTCGACCTTTTCTGCTCACCAAGCGCCTGGTGCCGCCGACAGGTATGCGCCGATAATGCATATTATGTCAACTCAGACCCGGACAGGGGCTCCCCGTGCGTGAACTCGTCCTGAAGATGTCGATGTCGTTGGACGGCTTCGTGGCCGCTCCCCGATCCGAGTCGGACTGGATGTTCCGCGGCGGGAGTCCGGACTCGATGGCCTGGGTGCTCGACGTCGTCGCAGGTGCGGGTGTGCACGCCTTCGGCCGCAAGACATTCGAGCGCATCTCAGGTTTCTGGCCGACGGCGCCCGGGCCGATCGCCGAACCGATGAACCGGATCCCCAAGGTCGTCTTCACCACGCAGCGCGACTTCGATCCGCGAACCGTGGCAGCCCCCGACCCCGACTCCCCCGCAGCGGCGACCTGGACGGGTGCGCGGGTCGCAGCCGGACCACTCGAAGCCGAGGTGACAGCGCTCAAGCAGGAGTCGGGCGGGTACGTCCTCGCGCAGGGCGGGACGGAGTTCGGCCGCAGCCTCGTCCGGGCCGGTCTGGTCGACGAGTACCGGCTGGCGGTCCTGCCCGTCGCGCTGGGTACGGGTGCCGGGATCTTCTCGGGCCTGCAGGAAGAACTGGACCTGCAGCTCGTCAGTTCGACGGTCTTCGAGGGCGGCGCGAAGGCGGACGTGTACCGACCGAAACGCTAGCGTTCGGTGCATGAGCGCGTACGACGAGCAGATCGGTCGCAACCTCAAGCGCCTGCGTCAGGAGGCAACGGACTCGGACGAAGCCGACCTGGCACTCCGGATGCGGCTGCGCGGGTGGGATTGGGACGAGTCCGTGGTCCGCGACGTGGAGTCCGGTGGGCGTCCGCTGCTCCGAGCGGAGGCCGAGGACGTGACGAACGCCATCGGGTTCACCGAGGCGTTCATCACGATGCGCACCGACGCCGAATCGGTGGCCGAACTCGCCGACTTCCACGGCAGCCAGGCGGATCGCGAACTTCGACAGGCTGCGGTGTGGTGGTGGGAGGTCGACGCCCGGTACCGGCGAGCGGACTCCCCGACGCCGATCTCGATCGAGTCGGTCGTCGCGGACGGCCGACGCGTGTTCGCTGCGCCGCAGACCACGATCGGCGAGCCGGCGGACGGCGACCGGTCGATGCTGTTGTCCACCTGGGAGGACCTGCCCGAGCGGCCGCGGCATCCGCTCGACCAAGGGGAAGTCGGTGTTCCGTGGGCCCCCCGACCGCGTCCTGCTGCAGCTCGACCACGACCTGCGCGAGGTCTCCGACGCGCTCCGGTACGCGACGTTCCGATGGCTGTGCGCAGACCGCGCGCGCACCGAGCACTGGCCGGACGATCCGCGCGTCAGCATCGAGGAGATCGTCGAGGCAGCACGAGCCGACGTCTCCGACTGAGCCCGTCTCAGCGCACCGCTACGGTCATCCCCGCGGACGTCGCTGGGCGGTCCATCGCCACCAGTGCACCGGGCAGCTCCTCGAACCCGATCGTCCGGCCGATCGAGTCGTCCGGACGCAGTCGCCCGGTGACGACGTCGGCGAGCATCGCCGCGTACTCCCCCACGGAGATCCCGTGGCTGCCGAGCAGTTCGAGCCCATCAGCGATGACGCGGCCCATCGGGATCACCGGCTCGGCCTCGTCGTCGAGCAACAGGCCCACCTGCACGTGACGTCCCCGAGGGCGCAGGGAAGCGACCGCGGCGACGGAGGTCGCTCGGCTGCCGAAGGCGTCGATCGAGACGTGCGCGCCGCCGTCGGTGCGAGCGCGGACCGCCGCGACTGCCGCTCCGTCCATCGGCACCGTGACGGCGCCGAGTGCCGCAGCACGTTCGAGCGCCGCCGGCGAGACGTCCACCGCGACCACCTGTGCGCCCGCCGCGACCGCGACGATGATCGTCGACAGGCCGACGCCGCCGCAGCCGAACACGACCACCCACTCCCCTGCTGCGACCCGACCTCGGGCGTGCAGGGCGTGGTACGCCGTCCCGAACCGGCACCCGAGCGCCGCGGCTTCGGCGAAGCCCACGGCGTCCGGCAGCGCGACCACGTTGACGTCGGCGTGCGGGATGACGACCGACTCGGCGTGGGAACCGGGCAGCGTGAACCCGGGTTGCTGCTGGCGCGTGCACACCTGGGTGGCGCCGTCGACGCACTCCGGGCACGTCCCGCAGGCGAACACGAAGGGTGCGGTCACCCGGTCACCGACCGAGACCCGGGTCACCGAGTCTCCGACGGACGTGACGACACCGGCGAACTCGTGCCCGGGGACGTGCGGCAGCGCGACGGAGTCGTCGTGTCCCTTCCAGGCGTGCCAGTCACTGCGGCACACCCCGGTCGCCGCGACCCGGACGACGACACCGTGGTCCGGTGCCACCGGATCAGGGAGGTCGACGATCGACGGGGCGGATCCGAACTGGTCGTACTGGACTGCGCGCATCCCGCCATCGTCCCAGACGGTGGTGCCGAGTTGTCCACAGGCGACGGATTGGCCGTTGCCCGCCGATGGCGACCGCCGGTTCACTGGTCCCATGGACGAACCGACCGCTCTGCACTTCTCCGCCGACCCCGCCGACCTCGACGTCGACCGCGTGCACCGCTGGCTCAGCGAGGAGTCGTACTGGGCACGGGGTCGCAGTCGTGCCACCCAGGACGCGATCATCGCCGGGTCCCGCAACTTCGGCGTCTACGACACGGCGACAGGTGCGCAGCTCGGGTACGCCCGGGTGATCACCGACGGGGTGACGTTCGGCTGGCTGGCCGACGTCTTCGTCGATCCGGACGCTCGTGGCCGTGGTGTCGGCGTCGCCCTCGTGCAGGGCGTGACCGAGGCGATCGAGCCACTCGGGTTGAAGCGGTTCGCCCTGTTCACCGCGGATGCGCACGGACTGTACGAGCGGTTCGGGTTCCGTCCGCTCCCCGACCCGGAAGGCTGGATGATGCGCCCCGGGCCGGGGTTCGGCGCCGACGTGCACGACTGAACCGGACGCCGTGACCTCAGTACTCGATGCGGCCGTCCCGGTTGTGGAACTCTCCCGTGGGCCCGTCCGGCCCGACGGTGGCGAGCGCGACGGTCGCGTCCGTGCCCTCGGTGATCGTCTGGTGCCCGCCGAACCCGTTGAACTCGGTGGCGGTGTACCCGGGGTCGCTGACGTTGACGCGGAACCCCGGCAGGTTCTTCGCGTACTGCACGGTCAACGCGATCACCGCGGCCTTCGACGCTGCGTAGGGCACCGCCGGCACCGCGTACTCGTCGTGGCCCGGGGTCGTCAACCACCGGGCGAACCCGACGCCCGAGGCGACGTTCACGATGACGGGGTGGTCGGACGCCCGCAGGAGCGGGAGCGCCGCCTGCGTGACCCGGACGATGCCGGTGACGTTGGTGTCGAGCACGGCGGACATGGACGCGGCGTCGAGGTCGTCGACGCCGAACGACGTCCCGAGGATGCCGGCGTTGTTCACGAGCACGTCGAGGACGGGGATGGTCGCGATCGCGGCGTCGATGCTGTCCTGGTCGGTCACGTCGAGCTGGACCACCTCGGCGCCGAGGGCGCGTGCTTCGTCGCCCGTGGACGGATCGCGCATGCCGGCGTACACGGTGTGGCCCGCGTCGACCAGGCGGCGGACGGTCTCGAGCCCCAGGCTGCGGTTGGCTCCGGTGATGAGTGTCGTTGTCATGCCCCCACTCTCCGCCCGAGCGGCTGACTCCCCCAGGCACCGTGCGACGGTGGGACCAGCAGTACCAGGACGGACAGGAGGCGCGGGGCCAGGATGGTGGGCATGAGCGAGTTCGCGAGTGTGTTGCGTTCCTGGCGTGACCGCGTCCGTCCCGAAGAGGTCGGCCTGCCGGCCGGGCCCGGCCGACGCACGCCGGGTCTCCGACGCGAGGAACTCGCCGCGCTCGCCGGGGTGAGCGTCGACTACGTCGTCCGCCTCGAGCAGGGCCGCGCGCTGAACCCCTCACCGCAGCTCCTCGGCGCCCTCGCCACGGCGCTCCGGCTCACCGCGGCCGAGCGCGACCACCTGTGCCGGGTCGCGGGCGTCGCTCCCCCGTCGCTCCAGGTCGTCCCGCGGCACATCACCCCCGGGGTGCAGCGGCTCGTCGACCGCCTCGGCGACGTCCCGATCGCGGTGTTCACGGCGACGCACGACATCGTGCTGTGGAACGACCTGTGGGCTGCGTTGAACGGTGACCCGTCCCGGGCGGTCGGGATCGAGCGCAACCTCGTCTGGCGGCACTTCATGCACGCCCACGACGGCGTCGAGTGGGACGACGAACACCAGGAGGAGTTCTCGAGCGACCTCGCAGCGGACCTCCGGCAGGCATCCGGCCGCTACCCCGCCGACCGCGACCTGTCCGAGCTCGTCGCGCGGCTGCGGCGGGACTCGCCCGAGTTCGAACGCCGCTGGGACACCGGTCGCATCGCCGAGCACCGGGCGAGCCGCAAGCAGGTGCGCACGCCCGTCGGACCCATCGAGATCGACTGCGACGTGCTGACGGTGCCGGGCGGCGACCTGCGGATCGTCGTCTACACCGCGGTCCCCGGTACCGAGGACGCCGCGAAGCTCGACCTGCTGCGCGTCACCGGTCTGCAGCAGTTCACGACGGCGCCGTGACCGCGATGAGCGAGCACGACCGCTGACGTCCGGACGGCGGCTGGTCCCCTGGCTAGTGGTCCGAACGAACGACTGCCGGAGCGGTCCACGCTCGGCTCAGGACGGCGTCGTCCGGTTCGTACATCCGGAGGATCGGGCGGAAGTCCCCGGCGGGGCTCGGGAGCCAGTTGGCGTCCGGGTCCGCTGGCCGCTCGTGGCTGATCGTGATCGTGAGTGCGCCGTCCGGGTCGCGGACGATGCCGGGTGTCCGGTCGCCGACCGAGTAGCGGTCGATGGGGTTCGCGACGAGGTAGAAGTCGGGCATGGAGTACATGGTCAGCGACCAGAACCCGCCGACGGGAGGGGTCGGATCGAGACGGAGCGTGTAGGTCCGGGACCCCGTCAGCTGCTCACCCTGGTCGTCGACGTACGTCATGATGTACGCCGCCTCGTACGCGTGGTTGCCCCACAGACCACCGAGTGCCGCTGCGGCGCGTTCGACGATGCGGAGTTCCGGATCGGTGATCGTGAATCGGTCGTCGTCGAGCGCACCCACCTCGAAGAAGTCGAGGTTGTAGTCGAAGGCGTGCAGGGTGAGCTTCCAGCCGTTCACCTGCGGGCTCGCACCCGAGGTGAGCGCGTGCTCGAGCGCCGCTCGTCCGGCGTCGAGACCGGCGGCGAGCGTCTCGTGCGCGGTGGTGGACAGGTCGCGGTACGGGCTGGTCGGCGCGGTGGTGCCGGCGGGCGCCAGCGACCGCTGCAGTTCGCGGTCGCGTGCCGCGGGCGGGAACTGCTGGGACCAGACGCGGAACTGCTCGAGGAAGACCAGGTCCTCGGGAACGGCTGGGTCCGGTTCGGCGAGGCCGATCGGACGGGCAGCGGCGTCCAGCGGCGTCAGCGTCGTCGCGTCCTGGAGCGCGTGCACGGCGGGTAGGTCGTCGTCGCTGCTCACCGCCCAGCGGCCGACGATGGACGCCACCGTCGTCGGGAAGTGGATGACGGTCGTGCCCGACGGTGCGGAGTCGTCCCACGTCGGTGGCACGAGGAGGAACTCCGCGGCCTGGGTGCCGGTCGCACGGTGGCCGACGTAGGCGAAGTTGTCCGTCCACGCGGACACGAACTGCAGCACGTAGTACCGCCCGGCCGTGTCGGGCACGCGCAACCGGACCGGTCCGACACTGAGGTCGATCTGGGCCATCGAGTACAACGTGTCGTTGTTGATGGTGACGAACGTGTCGTCCGGCCCGGCGAGGGTACGGGCGTGTCCGAAGGAGTTCCACGGTGCCGCAGGAACCGCACCGACACCGGTCTCGACGTACCGCGCGACCTGCGCGAGGTTGAACACCAGCGGGAAGCCGTACAGGTACGCCTTCGTCAGGAGTGCTCGGTCGGCATCGCTGCTCACTGCTGTGTCGGTCATGCAGCGATCTCACCGCGGACCGCCGCCAGTGGCTTCACCCCGAACGGGTGAGCAGGCCGCGATGCGACTTCCGGCATCCCCCGATCAGAGCTCGTGCCTCACTGAGACGAGCTCGGGCTCAGCGCCTCCTCGTCCGCCGCGACGTCCTTCTGCACCGCGAACTGCGTCCGGTGCAACTCCTCGTACCGTCCGCCGACGGCCAGCAGTTCCTCGTGGGTCCCACGCTCGACGATCGAGCCGTCCTCGACCACCAGGATCAGGTCCGCGCTGCGGATGGTCGACAGTCGGTGGGCGATCACCATCGCCGTCCGCCCCTCGAGCGCCTCGCTGAGCGCAGCCTGCACGGCGGCCTCGGACGTCGAGTCCAGCGCGGCGGTGGCCTCGTCGAGGATGACGACGCGCGGCTGGGCGAGCAGGAGCCTGGCGATGGTCATCCGCTGGCGCTCGCCGCCGGACAACCGGTAGCCGCGCTCCCCGACCATGGTGTCGAGCTGGTCCGGCAGGGAGCGGATGAGCGGTTCGAGCCGTGCGCGCCGGACGGCGTCCCACACCTCGTCCTCGGTCGCCTCGGGCCGTGCGAGGCGCAGGTTGGAGCGGATGGTCTCGTGGAACAGGTGGCCGTCCTGCGTCACCATCCCCATGGTGTGCCGCATGGAGGCGAACGTGACGTCGCGGACGTCCGACCCGGCGAGTCGTACGGCGCCGCTGTCGACGTCGTACAGGCGGGAGAGCAGCTGCGCGATCGTGGACTTGCCGGCCCCGGAGGTGCCGACGAGCGCGACGGTCTGCCCCGGCTCGATCCGGAACGAGACGCCGTGCAACACCTCGTCACCGCCGCGGGTGTCCAGCGTGGAGACCTCCTCGAGCGAGGCGAGGGACACCTTGTCCGCAGCGGGGTACGCGAAGCGGACGTCGTCGAACTCGACCGCCACCGGGCCGTCGGGGACAGTGCCGGCGTCGGGCTTCTCCTGGATGAGCGGTTCGAGGTCGAGTACCTCGAAGACGCGCTCGAAGCTGACCACCGCGCTCATGATCTCCACCCGGGCGTTCGCGAGGCTGGTCAGCGGCGCGTACAGGCGGGTGAGCAGGAGGGCCAGCGTCACCACGTCGCCCGTGTTCAGCTGGCCACCGAGTGCGAGGGCGCCGCCGACCCCGTAGACGAGCGCGAGCGCGAGGGCGGAGACCAGGGTGAGGGCGGTCACGAAGACGAACTGCAGCAGGGCACTCCGCACCCCGATGTCGCGGACCCGGGCGGCACGGATGCGGAACTCCTCCGCTTCCTCGTCGGGCCGGCCGAACAGCTTCACGAGGGTGGCGCCGGGCGCGGAGAAGCGCTCGGTCATCTGCGTGCTCATGGCGGCGTTGTGGTCGGCGGCCTCGCGACGCAGTGCGGCGAGGCGGCTGCCCATGCGCCGCGCGGGGACGAGGAAGATCGGGAGCATGACGATCGCCAGGACCGTCACGAGCCAGGACGTGCTGAGCATGACGGTCAGGGTGAGGATCAGCGCCACCAGGTTCGTGACCACGCCGGACAGCGTGCCGCTGAAGGCCTGCTGCGCGCCGATCACGTCGTTGTTGAGGCGGCTGACGAGGGCACCGGTCCGTGTGCGGGTGAAGAAGGCGATCGGCATCTTCTGCACGTGGTTGAAGACGGCGGTCCGGAGGTCCAGGATCACGCCTTCGCCGATGCGTGCCGAGAACCAGCGCGTGGCGAGCGACACGCCTGCGTCGCCCACGGCGACCAGGGCGATGACGACCGCGAGCCAGGTGATCGTGCCGAGCGCGCCCCGGGCGACGATGACGTCGACCACCCGGCCGGCGAGCACCGGTGTCGCGACCGCGAGGACCGCGCCCACGACGGAGAGGACGATGAAGACCACCAGCTTGGCCCGGTAGGGCACTGCGAACGTCATGATCCGCCGCACGGACGCACGCGAGATGCCGTGCTTGCCGTCCTTGGCGGTGGAGATCTTGTAGAGCGAGCTCCAGGCCACGCCTTCCATGCTCATGGCAGTCAGGATACGTCGGTCCCCGTGCCCCTCAGACCGCGGTGAACACCAACGACGCGTTCTGCCCACCGAACCCGAACGAGTTGTTCAGCGCCGCACGCATGGTCGCGGTCCGAGCCGTCCCCGCGACCACGTCCAGGTCGATCGCCGGGTCCTGGTGCTGCAGGTTCAGCGTCGGCGGCACGACCCCGGTCTCGAGTGCCCGGACCGTCAGGATCGCCTCGACTGCTCCCGCCGCACCGAACATGTGCCCGATGGCGCTCTTCGGCGCGGTGACGAGCGCACCGGTCCCGACCGCACGACCGATCGCCGCTGCCTCGCCGACGTCCCCGACCGGGGTCCCGGTCGCGTGCGCGTTGACGTGGTCGACGTCCGCGCCGGTGAGGCCGGCCATCCGGATCGCCGCCGTCATCGCGCGCTCCTGCTCGCTGCCGTCCCCGAGCGGGGCGGTGATGTGGAACGCGTCGGACGTGATCCCCCACCCGGCGAGCGTGCCGTGCGACCGCTGTGCGCGGGCGGCGGCGTGCCCGGCCCGTTCCAGCACGACGAACCCGGCGCCCTCGCCGAGCACGAACCCGCGGCGGTCGGCGTCGAACGGTCGCGACAACGTGGCGGGGTCGTCACCGTCGGGCTTCGCGAGGGCCTGGGACTGTGCGAACGAGGCCATGGTGACCGGGGTGACCGCTGCTTCGGTGCCGCCCGCGATGACGACGTCGGCCTCGCCCGTGACGATGAGCCGCGCGGCCGTCGCGATCGCCTCGGCACCGGACGCGCACGCCGAGACGGTCGTGTACGCACCGGCGCGGGCGCCGTATTCGATGCTGATCTGCGCCGCGGCCCCGTTGGCCATGAGCATCGGGACGGTCCGGGGCGACACCCGACGCGCGCCCGACGCGCCGAGCACGTCGTGTGCATCGAGCAGCGTCTCCACTCCCCCGATGCCGGTCCCGACGACGACGGCCAGGCGATCGCCTTCCACCGCGGGCGCGCCGGCGTCGGCCCAGGCTTCGCCGGCGGCGACGAGCGCGAGCTGCTGGCTGCGGTCGAGTCGGTTCGACCGGACGCGACCGAGTGCGGACTCGGCGTCGAGCGCTGCGACGGCACCGACCATGATCGGCACCCGTTCCCAGAACTGCCCGTCGCGGTGCAGCTCGTGCACGCCGGAGCGTCCGGCGACCAGGGCGTCCCACAGCGGCGCGACACCGTGGCCGAACGGCGAGACGGCGCCGTAGCCGGTGATGGAGATGTCCACGAGTGCCCCTTCTTGTACGTTGAACAAGTGGAGTTGTACCACGTACAATTCAGAGATGGCAACCACCGACGGCACCGGGACGACCCGCGGCGCAGCGACCCGGGCGAGGATCCTCGCCGCGACCGCCGGACTCCTCAGCGCAGGGGCAGCCGGTGACGCGGGCGGAGCGAGCACCGCACGCCACGCCGTCACCGTCAGCGAGATCGCCCGTGCGGCCGGGGTCTACCCGAACCAGATCACGCACCACTACGGCTCGAAGGACCGCCTCGTCCTCGACGCCGCCTTCGCGCTCTTCCTCCGCGACACCACGCGCCTGCAGGCGGCCGGCCGGCGCGCCGGGTCCGCCGGCGCGTTCCGTCAGGTGCTCGCACGCACCGCGCTCGCCATGCCGTCGACACTCCTCGTCGTGCGCGCGCTGGCCGCCGCCGGTGACGACGACGCCCAGCGGGAGCGCGTGCGACTCCTGCTCGCAGTCCTGTTCCGGCAGTCGGAGCGCTACCTCGAGCGCGTCGTCGCCGAGCACGGCTGGACGAGTCCGAGTGGTGTCGGCCGTGATGCCCGGACGTTCTGGAGCGCGGTGTTCGGCGCGACGCTCCTGGCCGACGCTGGCGTCACCGGCGGGCCGTCGGACCTCGACCTGGCCGGCACGGTGTCCATCCGCTGACGCCGAGACTCGGCCCGGGCGGGCCGAGTCTCGGCCCAGGCGACCGTTCTCGCGCTCAGCACGGCGAGGACTGTCGCCTCACGCGAGACTCGGCTGCGAAGCTGAGCGGCCGCGACGCCTACTCGCCGAAGCCGCTCCGCACCAGCTCCACCAGCGCGTCGACCGCGACCTGCGCATCGGCGCCGCTCGCCTCGATCGACACGGTGGCGCCCTTCGGCAGCGCCAACGCCATGATCGCCAGCAGGCTCTTCGCGTCCACGCCGTTCACGCGCACCGCTGCGTCGTACTTGGCTGCCGTCTTCACGAACTCCGCCGCGGGGCGGGCGTGCAGGCCGGTCTCGTTCACCAGTTCGACGCTCGCGGACGCGGCCACGTCGTCGACGCTGGCCGCCCCGTCACCCGGCCCCGGGCCTCCCGGCTGGTCACCGGACGGACGGGAGGCAGTGCTCGCGTCGTCCGCGGACACTGCGGCGGACGCCGCAGCAGCGAGCACTGCCTCGGCGTCACCACCCGTCTGGGCCGCGACGGCCGCGGCGACCGCGCCCTCGACGAGGGGAGCCTGCGAGACGTGCACGCGTGCGCGGACGTCGTCGTCGAGGAAGTCGAGCGCCGTGTCGGTGGTCAGGTAGGCCGAACCGAGGTCGCACAGGACGACGACGGCGTCGGCGTCGGCGAGCTCCTCGATGCCGGCGGTGATCGCCTCGAACGACGTGCCGATGCCGCCGTCGTCGGTCCCGCCCGCGGCGACGAGCGGCACGTCGGCCGCCATCTGGCGGGCGAGCTCGACGGTGCCGGAGGCGATCGCAGCGCTGTGCGAGACGATCAGGATGCCGACGGTCACGCGGCGGAGCCTGTCGTCGCGTCCACCGCGGCACGCAGGATGTACGCCGTCGACTGCGCACCCGGGTCGCGGTGCCCGACGGCGCGTTCGCCGAGGTAGCTCGCACGACCCTTGTGGGCGACGAGCGGTTCGGTGGACTCGGCGCCCGAGGCGGCGGCGTCGGCCGCGGCGGCGAGCACCGCTGCCGGGTCGTCACCGGCTGCGGCGGCTGCGGTGGCGGCGTCGACCGCGGGGGTCCAGGCGTCCACCATCGTCTTGTCGCCGACGGCGGCCTTGCCGCGCGAGACCACGCCGTCGCGGGCTGCGGCGAGCACGGCGACGAGCGTGTCGGCGTCGAGCTCGGACGCGTCGCCGGCGGCCTGGGCTGCCTTCAGGTACGCGGTGCCGAACAGCGGACCAGCGGCGCCGCCGACGGTCGAGATGAGCTTCGTCGCGACCGTCTTGAGCACGGCACCGGGCGTGTCGAAGGACCCGCCGTCGACGGCCTCGAGCACGGCGCGGAAACCGCGGTCGAGGTTCTCGCCGTGGTCTCCGTCACCGATCTCGCGGTCGAGCGTGACGAGCTCGGCCCGGTGTTCGTCGATCGTCGCAGCCGTGCGACGGACCCAGTCGATGGCCCATGCGGTGTCGAGCGCCAATGCGGTTCCCTTCGTGTGTCCGGCCCGGTGGGCTCGGTGTCGTGGTCGGTGGTCGAGCGGTCGATGTCGGCCGTTCAGCGGCCCCAGCGCAGTGCCGGGGTCTCCACCGGTGCGTCCCAGAGCGCCGTGAGTTCGTCGTCGAGCACCGTGACGGTGAGCGAGAACCCCTGCATCTCGAGGGACGTGACGTAGTCGCCGACCAAACTACGCGTGACGTCGTACCCGCGGTCCGTCAGCACCTCGGCGGCGCGCCGGTAGGCGATGTACAGCTCGGACAGCGGGGTGCCGCCCATGCCGTTGACGAGCAGGAGCAGCTTCGAGCCGGCCGGAGCGTCGAGGTCGGTCAGGATGGGTTCGAGCACACGGTCGACGAGCTGGTCGGCCGGTGCCATCGGGATGCGCTCGCGCCCGGGTTCGCCGTGGATGCCGATGCCGAGTTCGACCTCGTCGTCGGCGAGCGTGAAGGACGGCTCCCCCGCGTGCGGCACGGTGCCGGACGCCAGGGCCAGGCCCATCGACCGCGTGACGTCGTTGACGTGGCGGGCGACCGCGGCGACGGCGTCGAGGTCGTCGCCGCGCTCGGCTGCGGCACCGGCGCACTTCTCGACGACGACGGTGCCGGCCACGCCGCGGCGACCGGCGGTGTAGAGCGAGTCCTGCACCGCGACGTCGTCGTCGACCACGACGGCCTCGACGCGGATGTCGTCCATCTCGGCGAGCTCGGCGGCGGTCTCGAAGTTCAGGACGTCGCCGGTGTAGTTCTTCACGATGTGCAGGACGCCCGCGCCGCCGTCGACGGCCTTGGTGGCGGCGACGATCGGGTCGGGGGTCGGACTCGTGAACACGGGGCCCGGGACGGCGGCGTCGAGCATGCCGTACCCGACGAAGCCCGCGTGCAGCGGCTCGTGTCCGCTGCCACCGCCGCTGACGATGCCGACCTTGCCGGCGACGGGGGCGTCGGCGCGGTGCAGGTGGATCGGGTCCTCGACCAGGACGACGTGTCCGGCGTGTGCCCGGGCGAATCCCCGGACGGTCTCGTCGACCACGGCCTGCGGGTCGTTGATGAGCTTCTTCATGCGCGTGCCTCCACGGGTACGGGGCCGAGCCGAGGCGAACTGCACACCGCCGTCGTCGACCGGAGTGGGCCCAATCTACATCCGACACCCGGGCGCTCGTTCGTCCGCACTGCACGTTCGTGCAGTGCGACGGGGACGCGTCACCGGCTCGCGATCCCCCACAGCGCACGCCGCTTGCACGTTCGTGCACGATCCCGGACTTCCCTCAGGAATTCATCGCCGCGTCGTTCGCCTCGTCACTAGGCTCGGCCTCAATCACTCAACGGGGAGTGCGGCGCAGCACCACCGGACCCCCACCTCACGCACTGGAGGTCACCGATGGACGACATCGGCGTCAAGTTCCTGTCCGAGCTCGTCGGTACAGCGATGCTCATCATCCTGGGTGGCGGTGTCGTCGCCGCCGTCTCCCTCACGAAGTCGAAGGGCTTCGGGGCCGGCTTCCTCATGGTCACGATCGGTTGGGGCTTCGCGGTCTTCGCCGGCGTCCTCGTGTCCTACAAGTCGGGCGGCCAGCTCAACCCGGCCGTCAGCCTCGCCCAGGCCATCCTCGGCAACATCAGTGTCGGCACGATGCTCATCTACTGGCTCGCGCAGATGATCGGCGCGGTCATCGGTGCCGTCATCGTCTGGCTCGCCTACAAGCAGCACTTCGACGAGGAGCCCGACGCCGCTGCGAAGCTCGGCGTCTTCTCCACCGGCCCCGCGATCCGGTCGTACGGCTGGAACGTCGTGACCGAGATCATCGGCACCTTCGTGCTCGTCTTCGTCATCCTCGCGATGACGAACGGCAAGGCACCTGCCGAACTCGGCGCCGTCCCCGTCGCCTTCCTCGTGATCGCGATCGGTGTCAGCCTCGGTGGCCCGACCGGCTACGCCATCAACCCGGCCCGTGACCTCGGCCCGCGCATCGCGCACGCCTTCCTGCCCATCAAGGGCAAGGGTTCGAGCGACTGGTCGTACGCCTGGGTGCCGGTCGTCGGACCGCTCGTCGGCGGTGCACTCGCCGCCGTGCTGTCGCTCGCGCTGCTGCCCGTCGTCAGCTGAACCAACCCAACCCCGGGGTGAGCGGCCCGCGATCGCGTGCCGCTCACCGCACCGAACACCCGTAAGGAGCACCAATGGCCGACTACATCGTCGCCATCGACCAGGGCACGACCTCCACCCGAGCGATCGTCTTCGATCACTCCGGCTCGATCATCTCGACCGGGCAGAAGGAACACGAGCAGATCTTCCCGCGCGCCGGGTGGGTCGAGCACGACCCCGCCGAGATCTGGGACAACACCCGCGAGGTGATCGGTCAGGCACTGTCGCGTGCCGACATCACGCGTCACGACGTCGCCGCCGTGGGCATCACGAACCAGCGCGAGACCGCCGTCGTCTGGGACAAGACCACCGGCAAGCCGATCTACAACGCGATCGTCTGGCAGGACACCCGCACGCAGTCGATCGTCGACAAGCTCGCCGACGGTGACACCGACCGCTACAAGGCCATCGTCGGACTCCCGCTCGCGACCTACTTCGCCGGCACCAAGATCATGTGGATCCTCGAGAACGTCGAGGGTGCGCGTGAGAAGGCCGAGGCTGGGGACCTGCTCTTCGGCACCACCGACACCTGGGTCCTCTGGAACCTGACCGGTGGCGTCGACGGCGGCGTCCACAAGACCGACGTCACGAACGCGTCCCGCACGCTGTTCATGGACCTCGAGACGCTCCAGTGGCGCGACGACATCCTCGCCGACTTCGGTGTGCCGAAGTCGATGCTCCCCGAGATCGTCAGCTCCTCCGAGGTCTACGGGCACGTCGAGTCGTCCAACCTGCTCCGCGAGGTCCCGATCGCGGGCATCCTCGGCGACCAGCAGGCCGCGACCTTCGGTCAGGCGGCGTTCGACCAGGGCGAGTCGAAGAACACCTACGGCACCGGCAACTTCCTCATCTTCAACACCGGTACCGAGATCGTCCGCTCCGAGAACGGCCTGCTCACCACCGTCGGCTACAAGCTCGGCGACCAGGAGACGCACTACGCACTCGAGGGCTCGATCGCCGTCACGGGCTCGCTCATCCAGTGGCTCCGCGACAACCTCGGCCTGATCGGCAGTGCCCCGGAGGTCGAGGCGCTGGCCAAGACCGTCGAGGACAACGGCGGCGTGTACTTCGTGCCGGCGTTCTCCGGGCTCTTCGCGCCGTACTGGCGTCCGGACGCTCGCGGTGCCATCGTCGGTCTGACCCGTTACGTCAACAAGGGGCACATCGCGCGAGCGGCCCTCGAGGCGACGGCGCTGCAGACCCGCGAGGTCCTCGACGCGGTGAACGCCGACTCGGGTGTGGACCTGACCGAGCTCAAGGTCGACGGCGGCATGACCGCCAACAACGAGCTCATGCAGTTCCAGGCCGACATCCTCAACGTGCCGGTGGTGCGTCCGGTGGTCGCCGAGACGACGGCGCTCGGCGCGGCCTACGCGGCCGGTCTCGCGGTGGGCTTCTGGGCCAACCTCGACGAGCTCCGTGCCAACTGGCAGGAGGACAAGCGCTGGGAGCCGCAGCTCGACGCCGCCGAGCGCGAGCGCACGCTCCGTCTCTGGAAGAAGGCCGTCACGAAGACCTTCGACTGGGTCGACGAGGACGTCCAGTAGCGACGCACGCGCACGCTGACCGCGTGCACTGAACGCACCGACGGGAGGCCCGGTGCCGGTTCCGTGAACCGGCACCGGGCCTCCCGTCGGTTGCGTCTCCTACGCGTCGGTCGCGGTCGGGACCGCGATCCAGTCCGCCAGCTTGCGGGTGCCGGCGCCGGAGTCGATCGCCTCGGCCGCGACCGCGAGCTGCTCGCGGAAGCGCTGCAGGATCGGTCGGTCGGACTCGGCCGGGTCCTGCGCCAGACGGAAGGACACCAGGCCGGCTGCGGCGTTGAGGAGCACGATGTCGCGCACCGGGCCGGTCTCCCCCGACAGCACGCGGTGCACGACGGCGGCGTTGTGCTCGGGATCGCCACCGAGCAGGTCTTCCGTTCGTGCACGTGCGATGCCGAGGTCGCGCGGGTCGAGGTCGTGCTCGATGATGCGCCCGCCGGTGACCTCCCAGATGTGGCTGTGGCCGGTGGTGGTGAGCTCGTCGAGGCCGTCGTCCCCGCGGAACACCAGGGCGGTCGCGCCGCGGGTCTGGAACACGCCCGTGATGATCGGCACGAGTTCGAGCTGCGCGACGCCGACGGCGTTCGCTTCGCACCGTGCGGGGTTGACGAGCGGCCCGAGGAAGTTGAACACCGTGGGCACACCGATCTCGCGGCGGACCGGCCCGGCGTGGGCGAACCCCGGGTGGAACGCGTTGGCGAACGCGAAGGTCAGTCCGACACGCCGGAAGGTGTCCGCGACACGCGCGGCGTCCATCGTGAGATCGAGCCCGAGTGCGGCGAGCACGTCGCTCGAACCGGACTTCGACGAGCTCGCCTTGTTGCCGTGCTTCACGACGGGCACCCCGGCGGCGGCGATGACGATCGCCGCCATGGTCGAGACGTTCACGGTGCCGACGACGTCCCCACCCGTCCCGACGATGTCCAACGCCATCGGGTCGACGTCCAGCGGAACGGCGGCGTCGAGGATCGCGTCGCGGAACCCGACGACCTCGTCGACCGTCTCGCCCTTCGCACGGAGCGTCACGGCGAACGCGGCGATCTGTGCCTGGGTGGCGCGCCCGTGCACGATCTCCTCCATGGCCCATGTGGATTGCCTGATCGTCAGGTCCTCGCGCGCCATGAGCGCGCTGATCACTGCAGGCCAAGAGAGTGCGTCAGGCATGGCTCGATCGTAGTGAATTCGAGAGACCCGCCAGTCTCCTGCGAAAACACTGTCTGGGGTTTCGGCCATAATGGAGGACGTGACTAGCACCCCTCTCTCCAGATCCGCCAGCGGTCCGGCCCTGAACAGGCCGAACGCCGTTGCCGTGGGGACGATCGTGTGGCTGGGCAGCGAGGTCATGTTCTTCGCCGGCCTGTTCGCGATCTACTTCACGCTGCGCAGCACGTCCCCCGAGCTGTGGGCGGCCGAAACCTCCAAGCTCGAGGTGCCCTTCGCCTCGGTGAACACGATCATCCTGGTGCTGTCCAGCTTCGCGTGCCAGTTCGCCGTGTTCGCTGCAGAGCGCTTCCAGGTGCACCGCACGAGCTGGAACCCGCGCCACTGGGGCATGACGGAGTGGTTCTTCGTCACCTACGCGATGGGCGCGATCTTCGTCTGCGGCCAGATCTTCGAGTACGCCAACCTCTGGCACGAGGGCGTCACGCTCTCCTCCAGCGCCTACGGCTCGGCCTTCTACATGACGACCGGGTTCCACGGCCTCCACGTCACGGGTGGCCTCATCGCCTTCCTGCTGACGCTCGGCCGCGGCTTCGCCGCGAAGAACTTCGGTCACAAGGAAGCGACCACCGCCATCGTCGTGTCGTACTACTGGCACTTCGTCGACGTCGTGTGGATCTTCCTCTTCGCCGTCATCTACCTTCTCAAGTAGGAACTGGACACCCCCGAGCACATGTTCAACAGAACCAAGACCAAGAAGGGCCGCCGTTCACCGATGGCGACCGTCTCGCTCATCGTCGTGGGCCTCATGACCACCGGCGGTGCGTACGCGCTCTTCAGCTCCACGGCCAACGCCGACGACAGCACGAGCACCGTCGCGGCGACCAGCCAGTCGAAGGTGAACGAGGGCCAGAAGCTCTTCGCCTCGAACTGCGCGACCTGCCACGGCCTCTCCGCCCAGGGCACGAGCGAGGGCCCGTCCCTCATCGGTGTCGGCGCCGCCTCGGTCGACTTCCAGGTCGGCACCGGCCGCATGCCGATGGCCGCCCAGGGTCCGCAGGCCGAAGAGAAGCCCGCGCAGTTCACCGACGAGCAGGTCGACGCCCTCGCCGAGTACGTCGCCTCGCTGGGCCCCGGCCCGGCCGTCCCGTCCACCGAACTCACCAACGGTGAGGACGGCGACGCGGCCGAGGGTGCCGAGCTCTTCCGCATCAACTGCGCCATGTGCCACAACGTGGCCGGCGCCGGCGGTGCCCTGACCGAGGGCAAGTACGCCCCGAACCTGTCGACGGTCTCCGGCAAGCACATCTACGAGGCGATGCAGACCGGCCCGCAGAACATGCCGGTCTTCAACGACCTGAACCTCACGCCGGAGCAGAAGGCCGACATCATCACGTACCTGAAGTACGTGCAGGACAACAAGTCGCCCGGCGGGTTCGCACTCGGCTCCCTGGGCCCGGTGGCCGAGGGCCTGTTCATCTGGATCTTCGGACTCGGCGCGGTCGTCGCGATGACCGTGTGGCTGACCGCGAAGTCCAACTGATCGTCCGTGTCGAACGACACTGAAGGGAACACCATGGCAGAGCACGACGACGAGACGCTGAACTCGTCCTCGGCTGTCGAGAAGCACGGCACGACCACCTCCCCCGGGATCGCGGTGCTGCCCGCCGACCCGTTCGAGAACCCGGGTGAGCCGCCGCACCGCGCGCGCCGCACCGACGTCGACCCGAAGAAGCAGCGCCTGGCCGAGCGTCAGGTCGCGACCTTCTTCTACCTCTCGATCGTCGGCAGCGTCCTCTCGATCGCGGCCTACGTCGCGTTCCCGATCGACTCGAACGACTTCGGGACGGTCCGCACCGCGAACCTCTTCCTCGGCCTCTCGATCGCCCTCGCGCTCATCGCGCTGGGCCTCGGTGCGGTCTACTGGTCGAAGTCGCTCGTCGTCGACCGCGAGATCACCGAGCTCCGCCACGGCACCCGCGGCACGGACGCGACGCGCGCCAAGGCCGTCGAGGCCTTCCAGCTGGCCGACAAGGAGTCCGGCTTCAGCCGTCGCAAGCTGATCCGCAACTCGATGATCGGTGCGCTGGCCGCGTTCCCGCTGCCGGGCATCGTGCTGGTCCGCGACCTCGCTCCGGCCGAGGACCCGAACGAGCTCCTGCGCCACACCTTCTGGAAGCAGGGCCTTCGCCTGACGAAGGACCCGACGGGTCTGCCGATCAAGGCCTCGGACGTGACCATCGGCTCGGTGTTCCACGTCATCCCGGACGGCATGCTCGACTCCGAGCACATGCTGGAGGAGAAGGCCAAGGCCTCCGTCCTCCTCATGCGTCTCGACCCGAAGGACCTCAACCCGTCCAAGGGCCACGAGAACTGGGGCTACGACGGCATCGTCGCGTACTCCAAGATCTGCACCCACGTCGGATGCCCGGTCGCGCTCTACGAGCAGCAGACGCACCACCTGCTGTGCCCGTGCCACCAGTCCACCTTCGATGTCTCGAACAACTGCGAGGTCATCTTCGGTCCGGCCGCACGCCCCCTCCCCCAACTTCCGATCGCGATCGACGACGACGGCTACCTGGTTGCCCAGAGCGACTTCCACGAGCCGGTCGGACCGTCCTTCTGGGAGCGTGAACGCTGATGACCAGCACCCCCACCACCACGGCACCGAGCAGCACGGCCAACAAGCCGGCTCCGGAGCGCGGATCCCGCATCATCGGCGGGGTCGCCAACTACATCGACGAGCGCACCAGCATCTCGGGGCTCGTCAAGGAAGTCGGCCGGAAGATCTTCCCGGACCACTGGAGCTTCATGCTCGGCGAGGTGGCGCTGTACAGCTTCGTCGTCGTCCTGCTCTCCGGCACGTTCCTGACGTTCTTCTTCCAGGCATCGATGGCCGAGGTCGTCTACAACGGCTCGTACGTCCCACTGAAGGGCGTCGAGATGTCGACGGCGCTCCAGTCCACGCTGGACATCTCGTTCGACATCCGCGGTGGGCTCTTCGTCCGCCAGGTCCACCACTGGGCAGCCCTGCTGTTCGTGGCGTCGATCATGCTGCACATGGCCCGCGTGTTCTTCACCGGCGCGTTCCGCAAGCCGCGTGAGCTCAACTGGGTCTTCGGCTTCCTGCTCTGGGTCCTCGCCATGGGTGAGGGCTTCACCGGCTACTCGCTCCCCGACGACCTGCTCTCCGGAAACGGTCTGCGGATCATCGTCGGCATGATCGAGGGTGTCCCGGTGATCGGCGTCTGGATCGCCTACCTGCTCTTCGGTGGCGAGTTCCCGGGCACCGACATCGTCGGTCGCCTCTACACGCTGCACATCCTGCTGCTGCCCGCGATCCTCGTCGCGGTCCTCGGTGTCCACCTCGTGCTCGTCGTGATCAACAAGCACACCCAGTTCGCCGGCCCGGGCAAGACCAACGACAACGTCGTCGGTGTCCCGATCCTCCCGGCGTTCGCCGCCAAGGCCGGTGGGTTCTTCTTCATCGTCGCGGGCATCATCGCCCTCATCGCGTCGATGTTCACGATCAACCCGATCTGGAACTACGGCCCGTACGACCCCTCGCCGGTCTCCGCCGGTACCCAGCCCGACTGGTACATCGGCTTCGCCGACGGCGCACTGCGTCTGGTGCCGCCGCACTGGGAGGTCGTGTGGTTCGGCTACACGGTGTCGTTCAACATCCTGGCGCCCATCGCGGTCCTGGTGCTGCTCATCCTCGCGATCCTGCTGTACCCGTTCCTCGAGTCGTGGATCACCGGCGACAAGCGCGAGCACCACATCCTGGACCGCCCGCGCAACGCCCCGACCCGCACGGCGATCGGTGCCGCCGGCATCACGCTCTACGCCAGCCTCTGGGCGGCGGCGTCGTCGGACATCATCGCGACCCACTTCCTGGTGTCGATCGAACACGTGATCCACGTGATCCAGGCAACGACGGTCCTCGGCCCGTTCGTCGCCTTCTGGATCACGAAGCGCGTGTGCCTCGCACTCCAGAAGAAGGACCGCGAGATCGTCCTGCACGGCTACGAGTCCGGCCGCATCGTCCGACTCCCCCACGGTGAGTACATCGAGGTGCACGAGCAGCTCGACGAGTACGAGCGCTGGAAGCTGCTGCAGTTCAACGAGTACAAGCCGCTCATGATCCGCCCGAACGCCAAGGGGCAGATCACCGTGGTCCAGAAGGCCCGTGCGAGCGTCTCCCGCTTCTTCTTCGAGGACCGCATCGAGCCGGTCTCGAAGGCCGAGCTCGAGGCAGCGCACGCCGCCCACCACGGCCCGGACCTCGAGGGCAGCCACCAGGCCCCGCAGGTCGAGGAGAAGCACTAAGCACGACGACAGGAACCCCCGCCACCACGTGGCGGGGGTTTCTTCGTGCGATGGGCGAAACGCCGCCCCCAGTTCACGGCTGGTTCACCGACACGTGCTGGACTCGTCCAGGACGGTGTGGCAACGTGTTGCACCACGCATCCGCCAACGGAATGAGACCCCGATGGACAGCCGGACGGCCGAACACCCCAGGCCGAACCACTTCCTCCTCCACCTCAGCGACACCCACCTCGTCTCCGGCGACGGCGATCTGTACGGCGGGGTCGACTCCGCCGCCCGGCTCACCGAGATCGTCGCGGACATCGAAGCATCAGGCACACGGCCCGAGGCGATCGTCGTCACCGGCGACGTGGCCGACAAGGGCGAACCGGGTGCCTACGCCCGCGTCCGCGAGATCGTCGAGCCGGCTGCCCGCCGGATCGGCGCCCAGGTCATCTGGGCGATGGGCAACCACGACGAGCGCGGCGCGTTCCGTCAGGAGCTCTTCGGGTTGCACCCCACCGACCGTCCGGTCGACTTCGTCTACGACGTGAACGGTCTGCGGGTGATCACCCTCGACACGAGCGTCCCGGGCCACCATCACGGCGAGGTCTCCCCCGAGCAACTCGACTGGCTGGCCGAGGTCCTGTCCGAGGCTGCGCCGCACGGCACGATCCTGGCGATGCACCACCCGCCCGTGCCGAGCGTGCAGGATCTGACCGTGCTCGTCGAGCTCCGCGACCAGCAGGCCCTGGCCGAGGTCGTCGAGGGCAGCGACGTCCTGTCCATCATCGCCGGACACCTGCACTACTCGACGAGCGCGGTCTTCGCGGGCATCCCGGTGTCGGTCGCCAGCGCAACCTGCTACACGCAGGACCTCACCGAGTTCCAGGGCGGCACGCGTGGGCGGGACGGTGCGCAGTCGTTCAACCTGGTGCACGTGTACGGCCACAACGTCGTGCACTCGGTCGTCCCGATCGGGCACTACTCCACGGTCGGCGAACCGGTCTCCGCCGTCGAGACCGAGGCCCGCCTCGCAGCGCACGGGGTCACGATCCCGCCCGCGGTCGAGCCGGCTCCGGTGACCTCGAGCATCCCGGTCTTCACGCTCGACTCGGTGCCGGTCTCCCCCGTCCACCGGTAGGTCGCCGCACTTCGTGAGCAGGAATGGTCGGGTCCGCAGTGCGGACCCGACCATTTGTGCTCACCATGTGCGGTGGGCGCCGGCGCGTCCTAGACGCTGGCGTGCTCCCACGGCGCGGGGAACGGGAAGTAGCGCTCGAGGAAGTCGGTCACGCGCTGCGTCCGCTCCTCGTCGCTGACTTCCGGGAAACTGCCGTCGTTCAGGCAGAAGAAGTCCGCGTTCCGCTTCTTGAGCAGCTCGTCGAGCGACCGCAGCCCGGACTGCATCGTGGTGTCGATGTAGCGGACGTCGGCGTTCTCCTGCGTGATCGCCCGACCCGTGAGCAACGAGTAGTAGTGGTAGAGCGAGTTGGTCACCGAGATGTTCTCGGCAGCACGGAAGCGCGACGCCGCCGTGGCACGGAACTCGTCGGCGAACTCGTGCTCCATCTCCGTCATGATCGACGACCGGAGCGGGGTGGGCGCGTGCTCGAGGTGCCTGGTGGTGACCGCACCGAACCGCTGCTGCAACAGGCGCCGGTTGACCCGCGCGGAGTTCTCGAACCCGCTGCGCGCGGCGTTGTTCACGCCGAGGCCGATGCGGGTGGTGGCGAGGATGAACTTCGACACCGACCCCGGGCTGAAGAACACCGAGGGGTCGACGGTACGGCCGAAGAACATGTCGTCGTTCGAGTAGATGAAGTGCTCGCTGATGCCCGGGATGTGGTGCAGCTGCGACTCGACGGCCTGCGAGTTGTGCGTCGGCAGGACGGACGGGTCGGCGAAGAACTCCTCGCTGCGCACGATGCGGACCTTGGGGTGGTCGGCGAGCCAGTGCGGGGCGGGTGAGTCGGTGGCGATGTAGATCTGGCGGATCCACGGCGCGAACGTGTGCACCGAGCGGAGTGCGTACTTGAGCTCGTCGATCTGGCGGAACCGTGCGGGGGCGTCGTCGCCCTCGCCCAGGACGGCCGTCGCCTGCGCTGCCTGGCGGGCGCGCTGGTACTCGATGGCGTTGCCGTCGACCCACGAGAAGACGATGTCGATCGGGAACCGGATGTCCGAGACGTGGTCGTCGAACATGTGCTCGACGGTGCGCCAGGTGCGGCCGTAGCGCTCGATGTCGACGAGCACGAACTCGTCGACCGGCAGGCTGCGGCGCATCAGTGCGTTCTCGACGGGCGCGAGCACCTCGGTGTCGGTGAGTCGCCAGAACTCGAGCTGCACGCTCGTCTCGGCGCCGTAGCGCAGACGACCGAGGGGCTCGAGACGCGGACGGAAGACGCGTAGCACCGGCTCGTCGACGGGCCCGAGGCCGTCGTCCTGCACGAGCACGGCCGGCTCGCCGGGGGGCTTCGCGTAGAACGGTTCGTTGACGGCGGCGGCCATGACGGCACTCTCCGCACGCTGCCGGTCGCGCTCGTCGATCGCGATGACCGGACGCTCGTCGTTGCCGCGGATGAGCAGGTGGTCGACGTCCGCCTCGGTCAGCGCGTCGTCCAGGAACAACAGGTCCTCGATCATCGACTGCTGCGGCGTCAGGTGGCCGTTGAGCAGCGTCAGGCGCCCCTTGCGGACGACGACGTCGGGCCGGTCGAGACCGCCGGAGGACGGTCGAGGGGTCAGCAGAGGACTCTCGGTCACCGGCTCGGTCTCGTCGTTCATCCATGCCCTTCGGGTCGTGCTGCCGGGTCCTGTACCCGACCCTGCGATCCTACCGTCCGCCCGCCCGGTCGGTTCCGCAGGCGGTCAGCGGAGCCGGTCAGGAGGCCCGGGGCGCGTCCGCCTCGCGCGGCACCTTGACGGCGATGCCCACCACGATGAACAGGGCAGCAGCCAGGATCTGCAGCGCGGCCCACACCTGGCCGGGGATCGGCACCGTGACCAGGGGGTTCCAGCAGACGGCGACGGCGGCCATCAGCACGGCGGCCCACCACGTCTTCCCGCGCACCGCGAAGACGAGCACGATGAGGGACAGCACCGTGATGCCCCAACGTGCGAAGACGAAGCCGGACGAGTCGATGATCGCGACGCAGGCGAGCAGGACGATCGCGGCGATGAGCGACGGCGCGAGTGCCGGCCGGGTGAACCCCGGGGTGGCCCGGGTGTTCGTCGTCCCCGCGGCCGGTCGGACCGGTGCGGCGGGCACACCGTTCTGCGACGACCCCACCGGGGGTCGTCCCTTGCGGGCAGCCATCAGGCGGGGGCCTCGTCGAGGTCGATGGCCGTGAAGGACCGGGACATCGGCGGGAGACCCCGCACACGCTCGAGCGCGGGGACCAGCTCGTCGAGGTAGGCCCGGTAGCCCTCGTCGGTGAGGTGCAGGCCGTCGTCGGTGAAGCGGTCGTCGAGGTGGTCGCCGTCGGCCAGCGCGGGCCAGGCGTCGAGGTACTGCGCGTGGCAGGTGGCGACGAACTGGCGCAGGTGCCGGTTCGCCTCCTCGATCTTGGTCGTGTACTCGGCCTGACGGGGCAGGACGGAGACCAGCAGCAGGCGGACACCGGGCAGCTCGCGCCGCAGGGTGACGAGGATCGTCTCGACGTTGCGGACGACGTGTTCGGCGCTCGCCCGGTGGTTGCCGAAGTCGTTCGTGCCGATCAACAGCACGATCACCTCGGGCTGTTCGGCGATGACCGCGTCGAGCCGCGCGAGCACGCCGTCCGTCGTGTCACCGCTGATGCCCTGGTTCAGGGTCTGCTCGTCGGGGAGCCAGCTGTCCCACGACCCCTGGGCCGTGATGCTGTCCCCCAGGAACAGGACGGGACTGCGTTCCTCGGTCATGCTGCCTCCTCGTTCGCCGGTTCCGGACTCCCATTGTGCTGGGTCCGGTTGCGCTGCGTCGACTCGGTGTTGTCCGACTCGCGCTCGGCGGCCGCGGTGATGCGCTCGACCATGCCGGGGAAGATGATCCCGTGGAAGGGCAGGATCCCGTACCAGTACAGCCGGCCGGGCAGGCCCTGCGGGAAGTAGATCGCCCGCTGGTGGTAGTCGCTGCCGCCCTCGGGGTTCGGGGTCACGGTCATCTCGAGCCAGGCGCGCCCGGGTGACTTGAACTCGGCGCGGAGCCGCAGGTAGCGACCGCGTTCGAGGCGTTCGACGCGCCACCAGTCGAGGGCGTCGCCCTGCTCGAGTCGGTCCTGGTCGCGACGGCCGCGGCTGAGCCCGACGCCGCCGGCGACCTTGTCCATCCAGCCGCGCGCGACCCAGGCCAGCGGGAACGAGTACCAGCCGTTCTCGCCGCCGATCGACTCGACGACGCGCCAGACGTCCTCTGCTGAAGCGGTCGAGTGGCGCTTCCGGTCGTCGACGTAGACGGTGTGGCCGGCCCAGTCCGGGTCGGTCGGCATCGGGTCGGCCGAGGCGCTCGACAGGGTGGCGCTCCGCCAGCTCGTCTGCACCTCGCCGGACCGCATCTTGTTCAGTGCGAGTCGGACCGCTCGGCGGTACGACGTGAGCCCGCCCTCGGGCTGCGGGACGACGTCGTCGATGTCGTGCTCGCGCTGGACGCACTCGAACTGCAGCGACTCGATGATCGGCGTCGCGAGCTTGCGCGGGATCGGGGTGACGGCGTTGAACCAGTGTGCGGCGAGGCGTGGGGTGAGCACCGGCAGGACCGTGATCGGCCGCTGCCGCAGCTTCGCCTCGACCGCGTAGCCGTTGAGCATCTGCCCGTAGCGCAGGACGTCCGGCCCGCCGATGTCGAAGGTGCGGTTGACGTCGGCGGGGACGTCGAGCGCCGCGACCAGGTAGTACAGGACGTCGCGCACGGCGATCGGCTGGATCCGGTTGCGCACCCACCGCGGTGCCGGCATCCACGGCAGGACGTCGGTCACGTGCCGGATCATCTCGAACGAGGTGCTGCCGGAACCGATGACGACGCCGGCCTGGTACGCGATCGTCGGCACGCCGGAGCGGAGCAGGATCTCCCCCACCTCTTTCCGGCTGCGCAGGTGCTTCGACAGGTCGCCGTCGGGGTGCAGGCCGCCCAGGTAGACGAACCGGCTGACACCGGCGCGCTTCGCCTCGTGCGCCATCGTCTCGGCCGCCTGCCGTTCCGCGGACTCGAAGTCGCCGTCGGCACCCATCGCGTGGGCGAGGTAGTAGACGGCCTCGATGCCGTCGACCGCGGCGCGGACCGCGTCGGCGTCCTGCAGGTCTCCTTCGGCGACGTCGACGTCGCTGCTCCACGGGACGTCCTGGAGCTTCCGGGGGTTGCGCACGAACACGCGCACGGAGTGTCCGGCTTCGAGGAGACGGGGGACGAGACGACCGCCGATGTACCCGGTGGCGCCGGTGACGAGGACCTGCATGCCCGGAACGCTACGCGGCACGCCTGACGGGTAGGCTTGCCGGGTGGACAACGCAGCCTTCCCCGTCACCGCCGATGCCGTCCGCGGCCTCATCGACCACGCGATCCTGAAGCCCGAGCTCACCCGCTCGGACGTCGACGCCCAGCTCGACGAAGCCGCCGCGTACCGGGTCTTCAGCGTGTGCGTCCGGCCCAGCGACGTCGCCTACTCCGTCGAGCGTCTCCGGGGCACCGGCGTCGGCGTCGGCACGGTCATCGGCTTCCCGCACGGCACCACGTCCACCGCGGCCAAGGTCGCCGAGTCGCTGCAGGCCCTCGCCGACGGGGCGTTCGAGCTCGACATGGTGCAGAACATCGGCGCCGCGAAGTCCGGCGACTGGGAGCGCGTCGAACAGGACGTCCGTGCGGTGGTCGACGCCGCCGGGTCCACCGTCGTCAAGGTCATCCTCGAGACCGCCTTCCTGACCGACGACGAGATCGTCGCGGCCTCGCGTGCCGCGCAGTCCGCCGGTGCCGCGTTCGTGAAGACCTCCACCGGGTTCGCCGGCGGCGGGGCGACGACCGAGCACATCGCACTGATGCGGCGCACGGTCGGAGCCGACACGGGCGTCAAGGCCTCGGGCGGTGTCCGCGGGCTCGACACCCTGCTCGAGATGGTGGACGCCGGGGCGAACCGCATCGGTACGAGTGCCTCCGCGCGCATCCTCGACGAGGTCGCGCACCGCGTCGAGACCGGGACCGCGTCGTCGCAGGGCGACGACACCAGCTCCTACTGACCCACCGCGACACGACCTGATCCACCGCACGACGACCTGACCCGACCGACCCACCACCTGCCAGGCCGGGGCCCACCGGACGCGACGCCGCGTCCGGGAGCCGCCCCGGGCCTCCAGACCGCCGCATCGGAGCGCGCATGTCCAGCACCGCACCCCAGTCCCCCGCCCTCGCACTCGCCGTCGACCTCGGCGGCACCAAGGTCGAGGCCGCCCTCGTCACCGACCAGGGCGTCGTCCTGCCGGGCACGCGCTTCCGCAGCCCCACCGGGCCGCAGCGCACGTCCGACGAGCTGCAGGCCGCCGTCGACGAGGTCGTGACGAGCGCGCTCGGCACGGTCCCGACCGACGCGACCCTGGTCGGCGTCGGGGTCGGCTCGGCCGGCCCCGTCGACGAGGAGCACGGCCTCGTCTCCCCGCTCAACATGCCGGTGTGGCGTGGCCACCCGCTGCGCGACCGCATCGCCGCGCTCGTGCCCGAGGGCGTGCCGGTCACGCTGCGCATGGACGGCCTGGCGATCACGCTGGCCGAGCACTGGGTCGGTGCGGCGCAGGGGTACGACCACGTCATGGGCATGATCGTGTCGACGGGCGTCGGCGGAGGTCTCATCCTGCACGGCCGCACCGTCAGCGGCCCGACGGGCAACGCCGGGCACATCGGGCACGTGGAGTGCGGCGGCTACGACGACCCGTGCGCCTGCGGCGGCACCGGCTGCCTCGAGGCGATCGCCAGCGGCCCGAAGACCGTTGCCTGGGCCCAGCGGCAGGGGTTCGACGGGTCCACCGGCGAAGCGCTGTCGGCGGCGTACGCGGCTGGCGACGAGATCGCGGTCACGGCGGTCAAGCGCAGCGGCCGGGCACTCGGGCAGGCGATCGCGGCGGCGACGAGCCTCGTCGACCTCGAGGTCGTGGCGATCGGCGGCGGGTTCTCCCACGTCACGCCGGACCTGTTCGAGTACGCACGCGAAGCGGTGGCGGAGCGCGTCGAGTTCGGGTTCGTGACGAAGGTGCGCATCGTGCCGACGGCGCTGTCGCAGGACGGCCCGCTCATCGGCGCTGCGGCACTCGTGCACCGCGCCGACGTCCTGCGCTGAGCGGACCGCGGCGACGCACTGCGTCGGGCAGACCACGGCGACGCCCTGCGTTGAGTGGCGCTGCAGACGCCGACGTGCCCGGCCTCTCCACAGGGGGTGTCGGCCGGGTGTCGGTGTCCGGCAGGATGACGGGGTGCCCGGTTCCCGTCTCCTGACCACGGACGACTGGCCCGAGGCAGAACTGCGCGCTGCGGTGCTCGCGGGCGAGTTGGTGCCCGTCGGGCCGTGCTGGGCCTCCCCCGCGACACCGCAGGACCCGGCGCTGCGCGCGACCGCGGCGTCGTGGGTCTTCGGCGACGCACGGCTCGTCGCCTCCGGC
The DNA here is from genome assembly GCF_015350945.1 of Curtobacterium sp. VKM Ac-2884. NCBI lineage: Bacteria > Bacillati > Actinomycetota > Actinomycetes > Micrococcales > Microbacteriaceae > Curtobacterium > Curtobacterium sp. VKM Ac-2884. The sequence continues at coordinate 243,784 of NZ_JADKSA010000003.1, read as the reverse complement.
CGGACCGCAGCGTGGATCTGGGGCGCGGCGTCGCGGCCGCCGGACCCGATCGAGGCGAGCGTCCGACCGCAGCTGCGCATCGCGGTCGGGCCGGGTCTGCACCTGCGCGAGGTCGCGCTCCAGGCCGTCGACGTGATCCGGTTGGGGTCCGTGCAGACCGTCGTCACGACTCCGACGCGCACCGCCGTCGACCTGCTCCGCACACCGGGCGACTGGGACCCCGAGCGGGCAGCGGCCGTCGACGGGCTGCTGACGATCGGGGCGGTGTCCGTGGACGAGCTGCACGCGCGCCTGAGCGGCCTCGGGACCATCCCGATGGCGCGGCAGGCCGAACGACGGCTGCGCGGGCTGCTCAGCGCACGCTGACGCGGGCTCGGGCCGTGCTCAGCCCGCGCTGACGCGGTAGACGTCGTAGACGGCGTCGATGCGTCGGACCGCGTTCAGCACCCGGTCGAGGTGGATGGTGTCACCCATCTCGAACACGAACCGACTGAGCGCCAACCGGTCGGACGAGGTCGAGACCGTCGCCGACAGGATGTTGACGTGGTGGTCGGTGAGCACCCGGGTGACGTCACTGAGCAGCCCCGACCGATCGAGCGCCTCGATCTGGATCTGCACGAGGAACACCGACTTCGACGACGGGGCCCACTCGACCTCGATCATCCGGTCGGGCTCGTTCATCAGGGACTTGACGTTCGTGCACGACGACTGATGCACCGAGACGCCCTGCCCGCGGGTGATGAACCCGACGATCTGGTCGCCCGGCACCGGCGTGCAGCACTTCGCGAGCTTCACCAGGATGTCCGGCGCACCGCGCACCAGCACGCCGCTGTCGCTCGTGCGCAGCTGACGGCTCGTGACCTGGCGCGGGAACGTGAGCTCCGGCTCGTCGGTCTCCGTGTCGCTCTGGACGCTGCCCAGGACCTTCTCGATGACCGACTGCGTCGAGACGTGCCCCTCGCCGACCGCGGCGTACAGGGCCGAGACGTCGTCGTACCGCATCGACGAAGCGACCTCGGCGATGGTGTCCTGGCTCATGATCCGCTGGAGCGGCAGGTTCTGCTTGCGCACGGCGCGGGCGATGGCGTCGCGGCCCTGCTCGATCGCCTCTTCGCGGCGCTCCTTGGTGAACCACTGCTTGATCTTGTTGCGCGCCCGAGGGCTCTTGACGAACTTCAGCCAGTCCTGCGACGGACCCGAGTCGGGGTTCTTCGACGTGAAGATCTCGACGACGTCACCGCTCGACAGCGAGCTCTCGAGCGGGACGAGGCGACCGTTGACCTTGGCGCCCATGGTGCGGTGCCCGACCTCGGTGTGCACGGCGTACGCGAAGTCCACCGGGGTGGCGCCGGCGGGCAGGCCGATGACCTTCCCCTGCGGCGTGAAGACGTACGTCTCCTTCGCGCCGATCTCGTAGCGGAGCGAGTCGAGGAACTCCCCCGGGTCGCTCGTCTCGGCCTGCCAGTCGGTGATGTGCGCGAGCCACGCCATGTCCTGGTCGTCGGTGGTCGACGAGGTCCCGACGTCGCGGCCCGCAGCGCGCTGCTTGTACTTCCAGTGCGCGGCGACACCGAACTCGGCGCGCTGGTGCATCTCGTGCGTGCGGATCTGGATCTCGACGGGGCGCCCCTGCGGCCCGAGCACGCTGGTGTGCAGCGACTGGTACAGGTTGAACTTCGGCGTCGCGATGTAGTCCTTGAACCGGCCGGGCAGCGGTGTCCACCGTGCGTGCACCGAACCGAGCATGGCGTAGCAGTCGCGCACCGTCGGCACGAGCACCCGGATGCCGACGAGGTCGTAGATCTCGTCGAACTCGCGACCCCGCACGATCATCTTCTGGTAGATCGAGTAGTACTGCTTCGGCCGACCCATGACCTCGCCGCGGACCTTCGCGGCCTTCAGGTCCTTCTTGAGCGTGCCGATGACGTTCTGGACGAACTGCTCGCGCTTCGGCTGTCGTTCCTTGACCAGGCTGTCGATCTCGACGTAGAGCTTCGGGTGCAGGACCGCGAACGACAGGTCCTCGAGCTCGAGCTTGATCATCTGGATGCCGAGCCGGTGCGCGAGGGGCGCGTAGATCTCGAGCGTCTCCTTCGCCTTGCGGGTGGCGGAGGTGGACTCGACGAAGCCCCAGGTGCGGGCGTTGTGCAGCCGGTCGGCGAGCTTGATGACCAGCACGCGGATGTCCTTCGACATCGCGATGACCATCTTGCGGACCGTCTCGGCCTGGGCGCTGTCGCCGTACTTGACCTTGTCGAGCTTCGTGACGCCGTCGACGAGCATGGCGATCTCGTCGCCGAAGTCGACCTGCAGCTGGTCGAGCTGGTAGTCGGTGTCCTCGACCGTGTCGTGGAGCAGCGCTGCGGCGATCGTGATCGGCCCGATGCCCAGGTCGGCCAGGATCTGGGCGACCGCGACGGGGTGCGTGATGTACGGCTCGCCGGACTTGCGCTTCTGGCCGTCGTGCGCGCGCTCGGCGACGGAGTACGCGCGCTCGATGAGCGTGACGTCGGCCTTCGGGTGGTGCGAGCGCACCGTGCGGATCAGGGTGTCCACGGCACCGGCCGGCTGGGCGCGGGAGAACAGGCGCGGCAGCAGCGAGCGGAGGGAACCGAGGTTGCCCGTCGTGTTCGGCCCGAGGGGGCTGGACGGCCGCTGGGCGGAGCCGGGGCGGCTCGGCGCGGACGGCTCTTCGCGGGTGTCCGTCATGATGCGCCTCCCAGGACTCGGTCCGAGAGCTCGATCCGAGCTCGATCCGCCAACACTACGCGTGTCCGGTCAGTGCTCGTGACCCGGTTCGCCCTGGGCGTCGCGGACCACCGGTGCGCCGGACTGCTCCCAGGCGACCATGCCGCCGGTCAGGTTGACCGCCGAGACACCGGACTGTTCGAGTGCCGCGACCACCCGGGCCGAACGAGCGCCCGAGTGGCAGACGATGATCGCGGGTTCGACGCCGCCGTCGATCTCCTGCCAGCGGTTGACCAGCTCGGACATCGGGACGAGCGTGGCCTCGGGAGCGTGGACCTCGTCCCACTCCCCCTGCTCACGGACGTCGAACAGCCGCGACCCCGACTCGAGCCGGCGACGCGCCTCGGCGACGTCGACCTCGGTGATCTCGATCGGCATCAGGCGGTCGCCTTCGCGTCGGCGTCGACCTCGCGCTGGCGCTTCTCGGCTGCCTGGATCTTCTTGGCGTCGGCCTGCTTGATCTTCGGCTCGTTCTCGCGCAGCTGGGCGTACATCGGCGACGCGATGAAGATCGTCGAGTAGGTGCCGACGATGATGCCGATGAACAGTGCGAGCGAGATGTCGCGGAGCGTGCCCGCACCGAGCACGTACGACCCGATGAACAGGATCGCCGCGACCGGCAGCAGCGCCACGACCGAGGTGTTGATCGAGCGGACGAGCGTCTGGTTCACCGCGAGGTTCACCGACTGCTTGAACGTGCGGATCGACTCCTGCGCGGTGTTCTCACGCACCTTGTCGAAGACCACCACGGTGTCGTAGAGCGAGTACCCGAGGATCGTCAGGAAGCCGATCACCGCCGCGGGCGTGACCTCGAGCCCGACGATGCCGTAGACACCGGCCGTGATCAACAGGTCGTGCAGCAGCGCGGCCATCGCGGAGAGCGACATCTTCCAGGTGCGGAAGTACAGCGTCATGAACACGGCGGCCAGGGCGAGGAAGATCACCAGACCGCGGATCGCCTGGGCGAGCACGTCGGCGCCCCACGTGGCACCGATGAACGTCGCGGCGACCTGGCTCTCCGGCACGTCGTACGCCTCGGCCAGGGCGTCCTGCACCTCGGTCGTCTGACGGTCGGTGAGCTGGCCGGTCTGCACGCGGATGCCGTGCGTGCCGAGCTGGGAGACGCGCGGGATCTCGTCCGAGACGACTCGCTCGACGGTGTCCGTCGCGATGCTCTGGTCGGTGTTCTTGACGTCCGACAGGGTGAACTCGGAACCACCGGTGAACTCGATGCCGAGCTGGTACCCGCCGCGCAGCCACGGGGTGGCGAGCGAGATCACGATCATGATGAGCGCGATGAGGTACCAGGTCTTGCGTCGCCCGATGATGTCGTACGACCGCTTCCCCGTGTAGAGGTCGCTGCCGAACTGGCTGAAGCTGGCCATCAGTCGTCCTTCCCGTCCGGCGTCGAGCCGTTGTCGCCGGAGGCCTGCTGGGCCTTCCGCTCCGCGATCGTCTGTCGGCGCTGCGCCTCACCGGCACTGCGCTGGCGCTTGCCGTCCACCACGGGGGCGCGGAACTGCGCACGCCCCTTGTAGACGGCACCGAGCGCCGCTGGGTCGAGCCCACTGAACTTGTGCCCCTCGCCGAAGAACCGGGTGCGGGAGATGAGCTGCATCATCGGGTGGGTGAAGAGCGCGACCACCACGATGTCGATCAGCGTGGTGAGGAGCAGCGTGAACGCGAAGCCCTTCACGTCGGCGACCGCGAGCACGTACAGGGTGACGGCGGCGAGGAAGTTCACCGCGTCGGACGCCAGGATCGTGCGGAGTGCACGCTTCCAGCCGGACTCGACCGCACTCTCGAGCGCACGACCGTCGCGGAGTTCGTCACGGATGCGTTCGAAGTAGACGATGAACGAGTCCGCCGTGATGCCGATCGCGACGATCAGACCCGCCACACCCGCCAAGGACAGGCGGTAGTCGACGCGCCACGACATGATCGCGATGACCAGGTAGGTCAGGACGGCCGCCACCCCGAGCGAGAGCACCGTGACGAACGCGAGCGCCCGGTACTGGATGACGGAGTAGATGATCACCAGGCCGAGGCCGATCAGGCCCGCGACGAGACCACCGATGAGCTGCGCCGTTCCGAGCGTCGCCGAGATGTTCTCGTTCGACTGCACCTGGAAGTTGATCGGCAGCGCACCGTACTTGAGCTGGTCGGCGAGCGTCTTCGACGACTCGGCCGTGAACGAGCCGGTGATCTGCGCCTTGCCGTTGGTGATGGCGGAGTTCGTGGACGGGGCCGTGATGACCGAGCCGTCCAGCACGATCGCGAACTGGTTCTGCGGTGCCTGCAGCGAGACGAGGCGGTTCGTGACGGTGCGGAAGTCCTTCGTGCCCTGGCCGTCGAAGGTCAGGTTGACGGCCCACTGGCCCGTCGACGTGCCCTGCGAGTCGGTGGCCAGACCCGAGGTGGCGTTGCTGATGTTCGCACCGGAGACCTCGACCGGGCCGAGGATGTACTTCGACGCACCGTCGGCGTCACACGTGACGAGGGGCTCGTCGTCCGGCGCCGAGGTGACGTCGTCCGGAGCCGCGCAGTTGTAGTTGGTGTACAGGTCCTGCAGCGCCGGGGTGATCCAGTTGACGTCGCTGGCGTTCGTCGGCTTCGCGCTCGGCGTCGCCGCGAGCGATGCGGGCGGCGAGTACGGCGTCGGCGAGGCGGTGGACTTCCCGTCGTCACCGACGGCGGAGTTCGTCGCGGCCTCGGTGAAGAGCACGGGGCGGAACGTCAGCTTCGCCGCTGCCTCGATGCGGTCGATCGTGGCCTTGTCGGGCCGACCGGGGATCGACACGACGATGTTGTTCGCACCCTGCGTGTTGATCTCGGTCTCGGAGACGCCGGTGGCGTTGATGCGCTGGCGGATGATCTCCACCGCCTGCTGCAGCTGCTGCGAGGTGACCGAGTCGCCCTCGGTGTTCTGCGCCGCGAGGGTCAGCTGCGTGCCGCCCTGCAGGTCGAGTGCGAGCTCCGGTACCCAGCTCGCGCCCTGGTACCACTTGTCCGTGTCATCCTTCGAGCTGCCGGCGAGGATCGTCGCGGCGGTGTTCAGGCCGGCGAGGATCGCCATCAGGATCACCAACCAGGTGAGCGAGCGCAGCGCCTTCTTGACGGGTGTCGATCGTGCCACCGGTCGTCTCGTCTTTCTGTTCAGGACCGTCGGCGCTCAGGCACGACGGCAGAGGGAAGCCGCCGGGTCAGACGACCCGGCGGCCGAGGGCGTCAGTCGTCGGACTTGCGCTTCGAGTCGGTCTCGTCGAGGCGGTCGTTGTCGACCCGCTCGCCGTAGACCGGCTCCCCGTTGAGTTCGGCGACGGGCTTTGCCTCGTCCTCCGGCGTCGCGGTGGTCTCGATGTCGGAGGCGCTGTCGTCGACGACGCGCGACAGGGTCTGGCGGTGCACGGTGACGACGGTGCCGGGGGCGATCTCGACGTCGGCGGTGACCTTCTCGTCGTCGACGGAGAGGAGCGTGCCGTACAGGCCGAAGGACAGCATCACGCGAGCACCCGGCACCATCTTGGTGGCGAGCTCGCCCTGCTGCTTCTTGCGCTTGCGGCTGTTGTAGAACATGAAGGCCGCGAACGCCACGACGATGACGATGAGGATGACTTCTTGACCCATGATGCAGTTGCCTTCTCTGGTTGCTCGGTTTCGGGCCGTAGCAGTCTAGGGCACGCCACTGTGCGTGGCATGTCACCCGACCGATCGGCCGCTAGTCGGTGGTGTCGGTGTCGTCGAACAGGCCTGGGAGCGGCCCGACGCCCTGCCCGGGGGTGAGGCCGAGGTGCCGCCACGCGACCGGGGTCGCGACGCGGCCGCGCGGGGTGCGCGTGACCAGGCCCACCCGGACGAGGAAGGGTTCGACGACCGACTCGATGGTCTCGGACTCTTCTCCGACCGAGACCGCGAGGGTGTTCAGCCCCACCGGTCCGCCGTCGAAGCGCGTCAGCATGATCTCGACCACGGCGCGGTCGAGGCGGTCGAGCCCGAGCTCGTCGACGTCGTACAGGTCGAGTGCACCCTGGACGGCCGCCATGCCGTCGGTGGTGCGGTGCACGAGGGCGTAGTCGCGGACCCGGCGGAGCAGGCGGTTCGCGATGCGCGGGGTGCCCCGGGAACGCCCGGCGATCTCCCGCAGGGCCGATCGGTCGATGTCGAGCTCGAGCAGGTGCGCGGCGCGGATCAGGACCTGTTCGAGTTCGTCCTTCTCGTAGAACTCGAGGTGCGCCGTGAAGCCGAAGCGGTCGCGGAGCGGGTTCGGCAGCAGGCCGGCGCGGGTGGTGGCACCGACCAGGGTGAACGGCGCGAGGTCGAGCGGGATGCTCGTCGCGCCGGCACCCTTGCCCACCATGACGTCGATCCGGAAGTCCTCCATCGCCAGGTAGAGCATCTCCTCTGCCGAGCGCGCCATCCGGTGGATCTCGTCGATGAACAGGACCTCGCCCGGCACGAGCGAGGACAGGACGGCAGCCAGGTCGCCCGCGTGCTGGATCGCCGGACCGCTCGACATCCGCAACGGACGCCCGGTCTCGTGCGCGACGATCATCGCGAGCGTGGTCTTGCCGAGGCCGGGAGGACCGGCCATCAGGATGTGATCCGGGGTGCGGTCCTGCATGCCCGCCGCCTTGAGCAGCAGGTCGAGCTGCCCGCGCACCTTGCGCTGGCCGACGAACTCGTCGAGCGACCGCGGCCGGAGTGCACCTTCGAAGGCGAGTTCTTCCTGCGACTCGGCTCCGGCTGACGTGATGCCGCTCATCGACCGGCACCGGCGGGCCGGAGCGCACCGAGCGCGGCGCGGAGCAGCGCCTGCGTGCCCATGGCCGCGGCCCCTGGCTCGTTCGCGACGGTCTCGTCGACGGCGGTCTGTGCTGCGTCCTCGCGCCAGCCGAGGCCGATCAGTGCGGAGACGACGTCGGTCGCGGCCGGGTGGGCAGCGGTGCCACGGCCGGCGGTGACGACGGCGGCCTGCTCGAACGCGGCGAGCTTGCCGGTGAGCGCGAGGATGATGAGCTTCGCGGTCTTCGGGCCGATGCCGGAGACCTTGCGGAAGGCGCCGTCGTCGTCCTTCGCGACGGCGTTCGCGACCTGCGACGGGTCCATGTGGGCCAGGACGCCCATCGCGGACTTGGGCCCGACACCCGTGACGCTGCGCAGCAGGTCGAACACCTGGAGGGCGTCGGTCGACTCGAAGCCGAAGAGCAGGTGCTCGTCTTCGCGCACGATCATCGCGGTGCGCACGAACACCTCGGACCCGTGACGCATCGTCAGCGCGTGGGCCGGGGTCACGGTGACGGCGTACCCGACTCCCCCGGCCTCGATCACCACGCCGGAACCGGCGATGTCGATGCAGGTACCCCGGAGACTCGCGATCATGCCCCGAGCCTACGGCCGCCCACCGACGCGGCCGACGAGCCACGCGGTCGGGCCGCGGCAGCGGCCGCGCGGGCGAGCGGGGAGTCGACGGTGCCGCCCTGTGCGTCGCGCCACGCGCGTTGTGCCGGGGTGAGGTTCGTGGCACGTTCGCCGGCGACGTCCGGTGATCCGAGCCTCCAGGCATGGCACACGGCCAGCGCGAGCGCATCGGCGGCGTCGGCCGGCTTCGGGGCCTCGGCGAGACCGAGCACGCGCGCGATCATGGTCTGCACCTGGCGTTTGTCGGCGTTGCCGTAGCCGGTGACGGCCGCCTTGACCTCGGACGGCGTGTGCAGGCCGACGGGGAGCCCGCGGGCCGCCGCGGCGTGCAGCGCGAGCCCGGCCGCCTGGGCGGTGCCCATCACGGTGCGGACGTTCGCCTGCGCGAACACGCGCTCGACGGCGACCGCGTCCGGGTGGTGCTCGTCGATCTCGGCGGCGATGCCGTCGGCGATGCGGAGCAGCCGCTGCTCGAGCGGCATGTCCGCCGGGGTGCGCACGACCGTCACGTGGACGAGCCGTGCGCGCCGGTTCGGTGCGACCTCGACGACGCCGACGCCGCACCGGGTGAGCCCGGGGTCCACCCCGAGCACACGGAGCACGGCTACTCGCCCTCGTCCTCGTCGAGCTCGGCCTGGACGTCCGCTGGCACGTCGAAGTTGGCGTAGACGTTCTGCACGTCGTCGCTGTCCTCGAGCGCGTCGATCAGGCGGAAGACCTTGCGGGCGGTCTCGGCGTCGACCGGCACCTTGAGGCCGGGGACGAACTCGGCATCCGCCGAGTCGTAGTCGATGCCGGCGTCCTGCAGCGCGGTGCGCGCCGCGACGAGGTCGCTCGCCTCGGTGATGATCTCGAAGCCGCCGCCTTGGTCGATGACGTCCTCGACACCGGCGTCGAGCACGGCGGTCATGACGGTGTCCTCGTCGAGGCCGTCGGTCTTCGTGACCGAGATGACGCCCTTGCGCGAGAAGTTGTAGGCGACGCTGCCCGGGTCGGCCATGGTGCCACCGTTGCGGGACATCGCCGTCCGGACCTCGGCCGCTGCGCGGTTCTTGTTGTCGGTGAGGCACTCGATCAGCATCGCGACGCCGTTCGGGGCGTAGCCCTCGTACATGATCGTCGTGTACTCGATCGACTCACCGGTCAGGCCGGCACCGCGCTTGACGGCACGGTCGATGTTGTCGTTCGGGACCGAGGTCTTCTTGGCCTTCTGGATCGCGTCGACCAGCGTCGGGTTGCCCGACAGGTCGGCGCCGCCCATCTTCGCGGCGACCTCGATGTTCTTGATGAGCTTGGCGAAGGACTTGGCACGGCGGCCGTCGATGACGGCCTTCTTGTGCTTGGTCGTCGCCCACTTGGAATGCCCGGACACGGTTCTCCTTGCGTCTTGCGGAAAGTCGGGGTCAGTTTACCCAGCCGGGAGGCCCGGCGCCGCCCCGCCCCGCCGGTGCGGGCACGCAGGCGGCCGGGCCCAGGGCCCGCGGCTCACGTCAGGCGCTGCGCACCATGGCGAGGAAGCGGCGGTGGAATCGGTCCTCGCCGGCGACCTCGGGGTGGAACGCACTCGCGAGCACGTTGTCCTGCTGCACCGCGACGACCTGCCCGTCCGCCAGCGCGCCGAGGACCTGGACGCCGGGGCCGTGCTGCTCGACCACCGGGGCACGGATGAAGACCGCGTGCACGGGGGCGTCGCCGAGCTCGGGCATCGGGACGTCCACCTCGAACGAGTCGTTCTGGCTGCCGAACGCGTTCCGTCGCACCGTGGTGTCGAGCACGTCGAGGGTCTGCTGGCCGCTGATGCCGTCGGTGATCCGCGACGACAGCATGATCATGCCGGCGCACGTGCCGTACGTCGGCAGGCCGTCGTGGATGGCAGCAGCGAGGGGCTCGGCGACGCCGAACGCCCGGGACAGCTTGTCCATCACGCTCGACTCGCCGCCCGGGATCACGACGCCGTCGAGTGCCGCGATCTCCTCGGGTCGACGGAGCGGCACCACGTCGGCGCCGAGCTCCGTCAACGAGGCGATGTGCTCGCGGAAGTCACCCTGCAGTGCCAGGACCCCGATGCGGGGCCGAGCGCTGCTCGTCGTGCTACCAGCCACGCTCGGCGAGGCGGTGCGGTGCGGGGACGTCGGCGACGTTGATGCCGACCATCGCCTCGCCCAGACCGCGCGAGACCTCGGCGATGACCTTGGGGTCGTCGTGGAAGGTGACGGCCTTGACGATCGCCGCGGCACGCTTCGCCGGGTCGCCGGACTTGAAGATGCCGGAGCCGACGAACACGCCGTCCGCGCCGAGCTGCATCATCATCGCGGCGTCGGCCGGGGTGGCGACGCCACCGGCGGTGAAGAGCACGACGGGGAGCTTGCCGGTGCGGGCGACCTCGCGCACGATCTCGAACGGCGCCTGCAGTTCCTTGGCGGCGACGTAGAGCTCGTCTTCCTTGAGGTGGCGCAGCGCCGCGATCTCCTTGTTGATCGTGCGGATGTGCTTCGTGGCCTCGGACACGTCACCCGTGCCGGCCTCGCCCTTGGAACGGATCATCGCAGCGCCCTCGGTGATGCGACGGAGCGCCTCGCCCAGCTCGGTGGCACCGCAGACGAACGGCGTGGTGAAGTTCCACTTGTCGATGTGGTTGACGTAGTCGGCGGGCGAGAGCACCTCGGACTCGTCGATGTAGTCGACGCCGAGCTCCTGCAGCACCTGCGCCTCGACGAAGTGGCCGATGCGGGCCTTCGCCATGACGGGGATCGACACGGCGGCGATGATCTCCTCGATCATCGACGGGTCGGACATGCGGGCGACGCCGCCCTGCGCGCGGATGTCGGCGGGGACGCGCTCGAGGGCCATGACCGCGGTCGCGCCGGCTTCTTCCGCGATGCGGGCCTGCTCGGCGTCGACGACGTCCATGATGACGCCGCCCTTGAGCATCTCGGCGAGGCCGCGCTTGACGCGGTCGGAGCCGGTGATCGAGGTGCCAGGGGTGCCGGAGGTGCTGGTGCTGTCGCTCATGATGCCGATCAGTCTAGTCCGCTGCGGGCCAGCCCTCGGCGACCAGTCGGCGGGTGTCCCCGAGCATCTGGGACATCGACTTCGTCCGCGCGATGATCGGGAAGAAGTTCGCGTCGGACTGCCACCGCGGCACGATGTGCTGGTGCAGGTGCGCGGCGATGCCGGCCCCTGCGACCTCGCCCTGGTTCATGCCGATGTTGAAGCCGTCGCAGTGCGAGACGGTGCGCAGGACCCGCATCGCGGTCTGGGTCAGCTCGCCCATCTCGCGGAGCTCGTCCGGCGTGGCCTCGTCGTACAGCGGCACGTGGCGGTACGGGCAGACCAGCAGGTGTCCGTTGTTGTACGGGAACAGGTTGAGGAGCACGTAGGCGTGCTCGCCCCGGGCGACGATGAGGGCGTCCTCGTCGGACTTCCGCGGTGCCTCGCAGAACGGGCAGTCGTCCGCGTGCCCGCGGCCCGTGCCCTCGCGTCCGGCGTCGATGTACGCCATCCGGTGCGGGTTCCACAGGCGCTGGAAGGCATCCGGGACGGCCGCACCGGTGGCGGCGTCCCGGATGACCAACGGGTCCTGCTCGTCCGTCATCAGACCTGCGCGCGCTCGCGGATCGCCGTCAGGATGCGGTCGACCGCTTCGTCCACGGGCACGGCGTTGTCCTGGCGCCCGTCACGGAAGCGGAACGACACCGCACCGGCGTCGCGGTCGTCGCCGCCCGCGATGAGCTGGAACGGCACCTTCGCCTTGGTGTGCGTGCGGATCTTCTTCTGCATGCGGTCGTCCGAGTGGTCGACCTCGGCGCGGACGCCGTGCGACCGGAGCTTCGCGACGACCTCGTCGAGGTAGTCGCCGTACTCGGCCGCGACGGGGATGCCGACGACCTGCACCGGGGACAGCCAGGCCGGGAACGCGCCGGCGTAGTGCTCGGTCAGCACGCCGAAGAACCGCTCGATCGAGCCGAACAGCGCGCGGTGGATCATCACCGGGCGCTGGCGGGAGCCGTCGGCCGCGGTGTAGTCGATGCCGAAGCGCTCGGGCAGGTTGAAGTCGAGCTGCACGGTCGACATCTGCCACGTGCGGCCGATGGCGTCGCGGGCCTGCACCGAGATCTTCGGGCCGTAGAAGGCCGCTCCGGCGGGGTCGGGCACGAGCTCGAGGCCGGACTCCTCTGCGACCTCGCGCAGGGTGTTCGTCGCGACGTCCCAGACCTCGTCGTCACCGACGTACTTCTCCGGGTCCTTCGTCGAGAGCTCGAGGTAGAAGTCGTCGAGGCCGTAGTCGCGCAGCAGCGAGAGCACGAACTCGAGTGTCGTCGTCAGCTCCTCCTTCATCTTCTCCTGCGTGGTGAAGATGTGCGCGTCGTCCTGGGTCATGCCACGGACCCGGGTGAGGCCGTGGATGACACCGGACTTCTCGTTGCGGTAGACCGTGCCGAACTCGAACATCCGGAGCGGCAGGTCACGGTACGAACGCGGCTGCGACCGGTACGCCAGGATGTGCATCGGGCAGTTCATCGGCTTGAGGTAGTAGTCGGCACCCTGACGCGTGACGTTGCCGTCCTCGTCCTTCGCCTCGTCCATGTGCATGGCCGGGAACATGCCGTCCTTGTACCAGCCGAGGTGTCCGGAGGTCTCGAACAGGTCGCCCTTGGTGATGTGCGGCGTGTAGACGAACGAGTAACCGTTCTCCTCGTGCCGACGGCGCGAGTAGTCCTCCATCTCGCGGCGGATGATGCCGCCCTTCGGGTGGAAGATCGCCAGGCCGGAACCGATCTCGTCGGGGAACGAGAACAGGTCGAGTTCGGCACCGAGCTTGCGGTGGTCGCGCTTGGCGGCTTCTTCGAGGCGCACCAGGTACGCCTTGAGCTGGTCCTTGTCGGGCCAGGCGGTGCCGTAGATGCGCTGCAGCTGCGGGTTCTTCTCGGAGCCGCGCCAGTAGGCGGCGGCGACGCGCATGAGCTTCGCGGCGTTGCCGATCCAGCGGGTGTGCGGCACGTGCGGGCCGCGGCAGAGGTCCTGCCAGACGACCTCGCCCGACTTCGGGTCGACGTTCTCGTAGACCGTGAGCTCGCCGGCACCGACCTCGACGCTCTCGCCGGAGTCACCGTCGGTCGCCGCACCCTTGAGCCCGATGAGCTCCTGCTTGTACGGCTCCCCCGCCATCAGCTCGCGCGCCTGCTCGTCCGAGACGACCACGCGGCGGAAGCGCTGGGCCTGCTTGACGATGCGGTCCATGCCCTTCTCGATCGCCTTGAGGTCCTCGGGGGTGAAGGGCTCGGCGACGTCGAAGTCGTAGTAGAAGCCGTCGGTGACGGGCGGCCCGATGCCGAGCTTGGCCTCGGGGTTGATCTGCTGGACGGCCTGCGCGAGCACGTGTGCGGCCGAGTGGCGGAGGATGTCGAGCCCGTCCTGCTCCTGCAGGGTGACGGCCTCGGCGGTCTCGCCGGCGGCGACGTCGGCAGCGAGGTCCTTCAGGACACCGTCGACGCGGATCGCGACGACGCCGCGCTCTCCGTCGAAGAGCTCGGTGCCCGTCGTGGTCGTCGTCGCGGTGCGGGGCTCGGGTGCCTGGGGCACGGCTGCGGGCTCGGCGCTCTCCGGCGCTGCGGCGACTGACTCGGTCACGATGATGGGACTCCTCGATCGAAATGGTGCGTCAAGACTAGTGCGCGCGTGGGACTCAGGCGGGCACGGCGCCGAGCGTGGTGACGGGCAGGCGCGGCTCGAGACGCTCGCGTCCGTTCAGCCCGTCGAGCTCGAGCAGCGCGGCGAACCCGACCGCCTGGTAGCCCGCGCGTTCGAGCAGCGTGATGGTGGCGGCGCCGGTCCCACCGGTGGCGAGGACGTCGTCGACGACGAGGACCCGAGTGCCCGCGGGGAGCTGGCCCGGACGCAGCTCGAGCTCGGCCTCGCCGTACTCGAGTGCGTACTGCTCGCTGAGGACCTCGCCCGGCAGCTTGCCGGCCTTGCGCACCGTGAGCACGCCCACCTGGTGCTGGGCGGCGATCCCGCCGGCGAGGGCGAAGCCACGTGCCTCGATGCCGGCGACGGCGTCGAACCCGGCACCGACCGCGAACGGCGCGGCGAGTGCCTCGCACACGCGGCCGAACGCCACGGCGTCCGAGAACACCGGCGTCACGTCACGGAACAGCACCCCCGGCTTCGGGAAGTCCGGGACGACGGCGGTCAGGCGTTCGACGAGTGCAGCTGCGGTTTCGGTCACCCGCCAACGGTACGGGAGGCCCGGGGTGCGTCCGACACGTCGGCGCACGGTGCGGGCTCGGTCGCGCCGTGCCCGGTCGTCGGTGCGGCGCACGGTGCGGGTTGCGTCGGCCGGTGCGCCGACGGTGGCTCGGTGCGGGGCTGTCCCCTCGCACCGAGCCACCAAGCGGGCACGGGACGGCGACGGTCGCACGGCGCGACGGTCGGGTGTCCGATCCGGCTCAGCGCCAGGCGCGCATGAGTGCGGCCTGCAGGAGCAGGTCGTTCTCGCGCTGCTGCCGCTCGCGGTCGAGCTGCAGGCGTGTTCCGTGGTCGATCACCGGGTGGACCCGGCGGGTCCGCCGGCTCCAGATGATGAGCGACATTCCGATGCGCAGCGCGATGCGGTCGGTGAGGGAGACCCGGTGGCGCGCTGCGCGGGTATCGGGAGGACGGGTGGCGGTCTTCGATGACACGGTGATCCCTTTCAGGGCATGACGGAGTTGCCCGGCACACGGGCAGGAGTGGACTGCCCGGAACACGGGCAGGACGGAATGAATGCGTGAGAATGCATTCCGCGGTCACCGGAGGAATGTCCGACGACGCGGTACTGAATGACTTCCGGTACCGAGAGCGTCGCACCGACCGCCGACATTCTCCGGCGACGATCGACGCAGTCCGATCGCGTGCACGGAGCACACGGATCGGAACCGATCGGCGATCGACGGAGCCGGTTCGACGCGAGCCAGAACGGCTCAGCGCGAGGTGTCAGGCGACGGACTCGTCACGAGACGAGGATCGGAAGACACAGATGTCGGCAGAAGGCGGAACGCTCCGGGTCAGCGGACGCGGAACGGGGTGCCGACGCGTCCACGGATTCCACGGAACGGAGTGGTTGCGGTGATCATCATGGTCGGCCCCCTTTCGGTCTCGAGCTGTCGGAGTCGTCCCCCGCTGCGCTGCAGCGGTTCGCGACGAGTGAACACTATCGGCACCACAATTCGCAGCGCAACCCCTTTCTTCGATTTCTGCGGAATTGCATTCCCGAACACCGCGCTGTGGCACCCGGGCGCGACGAAGGCCCGGTACCGAATCGGTACCGGGCCCTCTCGGTCGAACGGCTGCTACAGCGTCGCGGGTTCCATCACCGCTGCCGTCAGCACGTCGTCCACGACGTCGATCCGCACGGTGTCCCCGGCGGTCACGCCACCGTCGACCACGAGCGTCGCGATGCGGTCGTCGACCTCGCGCTGGATGAGCCGGCGGAGCGGACGCGCGCCGTACTCGGGCTCGTACCCGTGCGTGGCGAGCCAGTCGACCGCGGCGTCGGACACGGAGAGCACCATGTCCTGCGCGACGAGCCGCAGCGCCGTGTCCTGCAGCAGCAGTGACACGATCGACGTGATCTGCGACCGGTCGAGCTTGCGGAAGAGCACGATCTCGTCGATGCGGTTGATGAACTCCGGCCGCATGGCCTCGCGCAGCTTGCCCATCACGCGGGCGCGGAGGTCGTCCTCGCCGTACCCGTCGGTCGTGCCCACCGGCGCGAAGCCGAGGGCGCCCGACCGCGAGGCCAGGAACTCGGAGCCGATGTTCGACGTCATGATCACGACGGTGTTCCGGAAGTCCACCGTGCGCCCCTGGCCGTCGGTCAGTCGACCGTCGTCCAGCACCTGCAGCAGCAGGTTGAACACGTCGGGGTGCGCCTTCTCGACCTCGTCGAGCAGGATCACCGAGTACGGGTTCCGACGCACGCGTTCGGTGAGCTGCCCGGCCTCGTCGTAGCCGACGTACCCGGGAGGAGCACCGACCAGCCGCGAGACGGTGTGCCGCTCGCCGAACTCGCTCATGTCGAAGCGGAGCATGGCGGACTCGTCACCGAACAGCGACGACGCCAGGGCCTTCGCCAGTTCGGTCTTGCCGACGCCGGTCGGACCGAGGAACAGGAAGCTGCCGACCGGTCGACGCTGGTCGCCCATGCCCGTGCGGCTGCGTCGGACGGCCTTCGCGATCGCCGCGACGGCGTCGTCCTGGCCGACGACGCGCTCGTGCAGTTCCTGCTCGAGTACGGCGAGCCGCGAGCGGTCGCCCTGGGTCAGGCGCGTCGCCGGGATGCCGGTGGCACGCGACACCACACCGGCGATGTCGCGTTCCGTGATCGAGGTGCCCGCGGATTCGGGACGGGAGGGCCCACGCCGCCGGTCCCGCGGCGACGCGTCAGCGGCGTCGCGGCCGTGCCGGTGGGGAGCGCGGGGAACGTCCGCCGACGTGGCGGCGGCGATCCGGGCCTCCAGTCCGACCGTCTCGTCGCGCAGGCGCGACGCCTCTTCGTACAGCTCCTCGGCGACCGCTCGGTCCTTCTCGGCGAGCAGCTCGGCGACCTGGTCCCGCAGGGCCTCGACGTCGACGGCACCCGAGCGGGCGAGCCGGCGCCGTGCGCCGGCTTGGTCGATGAGGTCGATGGCCTTGTCCGGCAGGTGCCGGTCGGTGACGTACCGGTGCGAGAGCTCGACGGCGGCGCGCAGCGACTCCGGCGTGTAGACGACGCCGTGGTGCTCCTCGTAGCGGGGTGCGAGGGCGGTCAGGATCGCGACGGCATCCTCGACGCTCGGCTCCCCGACCGTGACCGGCTGGAAGCGACGCTCGAGTGCGGCGTCCTTCTCGATCCGGCGGTACTCGTTCAGGGTGGTCGCGCCGACCAGGTGCAGGTCGCCGCGGGCGAGCCGGGGCTTGAGGATGTTGCCGGCGTCCATCGAGCCGCCCTCACCGCCACCACCGGCGCCGACGACGGTGTGGAGCTCGTCGACGAAGACGATGAGCTCGTCGGCGTGCGCCGCGATCTCGTCCATGGCCTTCGTCAGGCGCTCCTCGAAGTCGCCGCGGTACCGGGTGCCGGCGAGCATGCCGGGCAGGTCGAGGGCGACGACGCGCTTGCCCTGCAGCAGCGACGGGACGTCGCCGTCGACGATGCGCTGGGCGAGTCCCTCGACGATGGCGGTCTTGCCGACGCCGGGCTCGCCGATCAGGACGGGGTTGTTCTTGGTGCGACGGAGCAGGATCTCGACCGCCTGCTCGATCTCGTCGGCGCGACCGACGACGGGGTCGATGCGACCGTCACGGGCCCGCGCGGTGAGGTCGGTACCGAACTGGTCGAGG
Source organism: Curtobacterium sp. VKM Ac-2884 (assembly GCF_015350945.1). NCBI lineage: Bacteria > Bacillati > Actinomycetota > Actinomycetes > Micrococcales > Microbacteriaceae > Curtobacterium > Curtobacterium sp. VKM Ac-2884. The sequence continues at coordinate 226,255 of NZ_JADKSA010000003.1, read as the reverse complement.
GTCGGGGTGTCGCTGTCGGTGTCGCTGTCGGCCGTTCCGGTCGTTGCACCGGTTCCTGGCATGGGGCGCCCCTCTCGTGCTGCTGCCGCGGCCTGCTGGGCGTAGTCCTGCATGGCCTGCGGGGTGACACCGGCGCTGGCGAGCAGCTGCCCGGTGACGGTCTCCTGGTCGGTCACGAGCGCGAAGAAGACGTGCTCGGGGTCGGTGTAGGTGCTGCCGAAGCCCCGCGCGGCCTGGGTGGCCTCGACGAGGATGCGCTGCGCCGTGCCGGTCAGGGCCGGGCGGCCGGTCTGCTCGGGCTGCGGCTCGCGCGCCATCGGCAGGCGCTGCTCGATCTCGGCGGCGAGGCGCTCGGGGTCGACCCCGGCGGAACGGACGACGGCGTCGAACGGCTCGGTGCGGACGAGCACGTGCAGCAGGTGCAGCGCGTCGAGCTCGTGCTGCCCCTGCGACACCGCGTACTCGGCGGTGTGCTGGAGCAGCTCGTGGGTACGGCGGCTGAGGAGCCGCGTGATGTCCACCGGTCGGCCGAACGCACGGGGGCGCTGCGGGTCACCGGTGTTCTGCGCCGCGAGGAGGCGGGCGAGGAACTCGTCGAACGAGTCACTGCCGCCGGTCGGGCCGAACGTCTCTGGCAAAGGGACCTCCTGGGGAACTTGAGTGCCTTCGACTCAATGCAACGCAGGAATGCCGGGGTCATTCCCGACGACGAAAGAACTTGCGGCGACTCGGCTCAGGTCCGCGCGATCGCTGCCGAGATCGCCTCGGTGACCCGCGCGAGGTCGGCCGGAGCCACCTCGATGTCGAACCCGCGGCGCCCGCCGGAGACGAAGATGCTGTCGTACGCCAGGGCCGACTCGTCGAGCACGGTCCGGATCCGGGACTTCTGGCCGACCGGGCTGATGCCACCGACGACGTACCCGGTGCGCTTCTCGGCGAGGGCCGGATCGGCCAGCGTCGCCTTCTTGCCACCGACCGCCGCCGCGATGGCCTTGAGGTCGAGCCGGTTCGCCACCGGCACGATCGCCACCGCCAGTGCGCCGTCGACCGAGACGACCAGGGTCTTGAAGACCTGCTCCTCGCGGAGCCCCAGAGCGGCGGCGGCCTCCTCGCCGAAGTTCGTGGCGCTCTCGTGGTGGTCGTACACGTGCGGCGTGTACGACACCCCGGCTCGGTCGAGCGCGACGGTCGCTGGGGTGCTCGGCGAACCTGCGGTCATGCGGCGATCCTCTCCCGCGCTGCCGTCCTGTCCGTGGCGGCACGCGGGCGTTACGCTGAACCGACCATGACCGTCGCCCTGCTGATCCTCCGCGCCGCCGCCGCGCTCGTGCTCGGTGCGCCCACGGCGGGCGACCCCGCAGCCGGCGTCCTGCCGCTGCTGGCAGTGGCCGCGCTCGGCCTGACGGCCGTCGCCGTGGCGGTCGTCGTCGCGCAGGTCATCGCCACGGTGCTGGCGACGGTGCTCGGGCTGCGGTCGACGGGCGTCGAACACGCTGCGGTACCGGACCTGGTCACCCGCATCGCGTGGAGCCACCCCGATGCCGACGGGCACGTCCGATCGCGTGCCCCGGGAGCCGTCGCCCCGGCCTGACCACCGACCGGTGGCCGGGCCCTCGCGACCCCTCCTGCGAACCACCACCGATCGGAACCGTCATGGACCTGTCCACCCTGCCCCTCGTCGGCCCGCTGCTGCACGGCGGCGCGGACCTCGTCGCCGCCCTGACCGCGGCGCTCTCCCCCACCACGGGCTCGTTCGCCGCGGCGATCGCCGTCGTGCTCCTGACCCTGGCCGTCCGGGCCGTGCTCGTGCCGCTGTCCGTCCTGCAGGTCCGAGCGGAGCGCGACCGACGTCGGCTCGCGCCGCAGCTCGCCGCCCTGCGGAAGCGCCACGGGAAGAACGCTGAGCAGCTGCAGCGTGCCGTCCAGCAGCTCTACACGAACGAGGAGGTCTCACCCCTGGCCGGCTGCCTGCCCGTCCTCGCGCAGGCCCCGGTGCTGTCCCTCGTCTACGCCCTGTTCACGCACGCGTCGATCGGCGGCACGGCCAACGCCCTGCTCGAGGCCACCCTGGTCGGGGTCCCGCTCGGGCACTCGCTCGTCGTCACGCTGACGTCGCCGCTCTGGGTGCACGCCTGGGTCGTCGTCCTCCTGCTGGCCGTGCTCGCCGTCGTCGTGGAACTCAGCCGTCGCGCGAACCTGCGCTGGAACCCGCTGCCGACACCCGAGCCGGGCGCCCAGGTGCCCGGTGCGGCAACGACCGTCGCGATCGGACGGTTCGCGCCGTTCATCACGGTCGTGTTCGCCGCGATCGCGCCACTCGCCGCCGCGCTGTACGTCGTGACGAGCGCCGCGTGGACGGCGGGCGAGCGCGCCGTGCTGCGCCGGGTTATCCGGTAGCGCGGGCGCGTGGCGTCAGGCCGGCGTCAGCCGCCCTGGCCCTCCTGCTGCGGCCCCTGGTCGACCGGGTCGTACTCGGTGCCGCGACCCTGTTCCTCGTCGGCGGTCGGCACGTGGCGTTCCGTGCCGGTCCCGCCGGGGCTCGTCGCCACGTAGTCGGCCTCGCCGGACTGGGTGTCGTGGCTCAGCGGCTCGAGGGTCTCCGGGTCGGCGTCGTGCCGCGGTTCGGGTTCGGTGCTCATGCGTCACGCCTACTCCCCTCGTTCTGGGTGCGCGCCGCCGCCCCGGCAGTGCCACGATGAAGGGAGTCCACGCGACCGGCAGATCGGGAGTGCGCATGGCCCACGACGACGTGGCAGCGGAACGGGCACGGCTCGAGGCCGTCGCCTGGGGAGCGGCATCGAGCCCCGCCGACGCGGCGCGCGCCCGGATCGCGCTGCAGGACCTGGCGAGCGGGCGGCGGTCGGGCGGTCGGCGAGCGGTCGCGGGTGTCGCCTCCGCCACGGGGCCGGACGGGCGGCCGGGAGGCACGGCCCCAGCCAGCGGGCAGGTCGCGTCCCCCGAACGGTCGGCTCCACTGCCCGACCCGTCGCCGGAACGGCCGGCCGCGGGGCGCGCGGCGGCGGTCGCGGAACCGGACCCGTCCCCGCGAACGGAGGCCGGATCGTGGGCGGCGACCGAAGCCCTGGAACCCGTCCGTCCCGACGACGCGGGTGACGACGTCGGGGGTGAGCCGGGCGTCCCGGCCGGACCGACCCGACGGTCCCGGTGGCGCACGCTGCTCTGGACGGAGCGGCCACGCGTCTGGATCGCGCTCGGCGCGGCAGCGGCGGTCGGTGTGGCGTTCGCCGCCGGCACCGTCGTCGGGCCCGTCCGCGGCGACGTCGCAGCGGCACCGAGCGTCACGCCGACGGCGGGCACCGTCACGCTCGAGCAGCTGCTCGACGTGCCGCAGACCTACGCCGACCAGCTGCCGGGGCCCGTGGAGGCACCCGTGAGTCTGCACTCCACGCGGCTCGTGTTCACGAACCGGGCGCTGGACGGCGGCTCGTTCGACACGCCGTGGGCCGTGTGGGCCGGGGTCGGCACGGACCGGTCGACGATCTGCCTGGTGGCGACGGCGAACCGGATCGAGTCGTCGACGGCGTGCTTCCCGCGTGAGGCGGCACTGCACGGCTCGGTGTCGATGTCGGCACAATCGATGAGCGGGACGTTGACGATCGCGCTCCGGGGTGGCGGCGTGCAGGGTCGGGTGACGAACGAGAACTGAGGGCGCGGATTGTTGGAGCGCTCCGAGAATCTCCGCTGACCCCCTCGCGGGCTGCGGTCCATCGTGCAACACTGGATGAGCGCACTCGCCGTGGAGTCGTACCCACATCACCCACATCCACAGCGAGCGCGCCCCGCAGACCTCCCGGTCATCGTCGTTCCCCCGAACGGCACCGTCGCGCGTTCGCCCGTGCCCCGGAGGAGGTCAGCAGCGTGTCCACCAACACCACCACCTCGGCCGTGTCGACGAACACGCGGCCGATCACCGTCACCACCCAGTCCATCGTCGGCATCGCCGTCCTCGGGCTGGCCACGTTCTTCGCCATCACCACCGAGCTCATGCCCGTCGGGCTGCTCGGCACGATGAGCGCCGACCTCGGTGTGTCCGAGGCCACCATGGGCATCGTCGTCACCGTGTACGCGGGCGCCGTGGCGCTCCTGGCGCTCCCGCTCACCGCCTTCACCGCGAAGCTCCCCCGCAAGGCCGTGCTCGTGTCGACGCTCGTCGGCTACACGGTCTCGAACCTCATGATCGCGTTCGCACCGTCGTTCGCCGTCGTCTGCGCCGGCCGGGTCGTCGGCGGCATCGCGCACGCGCTGTTCTTCTCGGTCGCCTCGGCGTACGCCACCCGGATCGTTCCGCCGCGCCTGGCCGGTCGCGCCATCGCGTTCGTGTACTCGGGTAGCTCGCTCGGGTTCGTGCTCGGTGTGCCCGTCGCCACCTGGGTCGCGCAGCACATCGGCTGGCGCCCCGCCGTGTTCTCGATCGGTGTCGCCGCCGCCGTGCTCGCCGCGGTGGCGCTGCTGTTCCTGCCCGCCGTCAGCGGTGCCTCGTCGCCGCACATCGGGTCGCCGAAGGCCTGGGCGCGCACCGGGCTGCTGTCTGTCGTGATCGCCGACCTGCTCCTGTTCGCCGGGCACTACGTCGTCTACACCTACGTCGGGCCGTACGCGATCGACGCCGGACTCGACGCCTCGATGGTGAGCGGTGCGCTGCTCGTCCTGGGCGGCACCGGGGTGATCGGCCTCTGGCTCGCGGGCATGTTCGTCGACCGGGCACCCCGCCAGACCCTCATCGCCGCCGTCTCCGTGATGGCCGTCGCGTTCGCCGCGATGCCGTTCGTGCACGGCTCCCTGGTCGGCACGATGGTCGTCGCCGGCGTGTGGATGGCCGCGAACGGCACGACGGGCACGCTCTTCATGGCTGCCGCGATCCGCTCCGGAGGCGTCTCCCCCGACATCGCCGGCGCGCTCATCAACGGTGCGTCGAACATCGGCATCGCGGGCGGTGCAGCCATCGGTGGGCAGGCGCTCGGGATCGTGGGACTGCAGTACCTGCCGTTCGCCGGTGGTGCCGTGCTGCTCGGGTCGCTCGGGGTCGTCGTGCTGGCGCGTCGGGGCTTCCCGGTGCACACGGTCGGGCAGGAGCACCTGTCGACGTCGTCGATCGAGGCGATCACGTCCTCGCTCGCGGTGGTCACCACGTCGGTGCCCGTCGTCGGTCGGGCGATCCAGACCCTGACGGGCTCGGTCGCGACGGTCACGGGCTCGCACCGCACGCACCGCACGCAGTAGCGCGGCGCGTGGCGGGCCGGGTGGCGTCGTCGTCGGCCTCGCGCTGCGCCGAGGTTCCGAAATCTCGGCATCTCGGCGGTCCTGGCGGTGACCTGTGGCACCTCGGCGGTGCGGCGGCGGCATGTCGTGGAACCTCGGCGTCGAGGCCCGGGCGTGGCGTCGTCGTAGCAGAGTGACGCGGCGTGTGGCGGCGTGTGGCGAGGGGTCGCGCCGACATGCCGCGCGCGCGGCGTTGAGGTTCCACGAACTGCCGTGTGCGTGGCGCTGAGGTTCCACGAACTGCCGTCGGCACCGCCGAGATGGGCAGATTTCGGAACCTCGGGGGTGGAGCGGCGGCGTTTCGTGGGGCGGCGGCGGGGCGTGCACCGACGACGAAGGGCGGGCCGGCATCGTGCCGGGCCCGCCCTTCGTCGTGACCGATCAGTCCTGCAGGTGGCTCCGGCGACGGTTGCGCACCGCGCGGTAGGTCAGCAGCGCCGCACCGAGCAGCACGAGCACCCCGGCCGCGATGAGCCCGGGCTTCAGGTCCGCACCGGTGTAGGCCAGCGGCCCACCGTTGCCCACCTCACCCGAACCGGCGGCCGGCGCGTTGCTCGAGCCTCCGGCAGCCGGCACGGTCGGAACCGCGGTCGGCGAGTTGCTCGGCGTCGGCGCACTGGGCGACGGCGACGGGACCGGGGTCACCGCGGCCTCGACCACGAAGGCGAGCGGGGTCGCAGCGCCGTCCTCGGGCGTGACGACGGTCACCGGAGTGGCGCCGTCGACGTCGACCGTGATCGTGTACTCGGTCGTCGGCTGCAGGTCGACCAGGTCGAACGCGCCGTCGGAGTCGGTGGCCACGGTCACCGGCGGGCCGGCCTCCGGGTCGGTCGGCGTCGCGACGACGTCCACGCCGGCGACCGGGTCGCCGTTCGTGTCCGCCACGGTGCCGGGCTGGTCGGTCGTGATGACCTCGGGCGCGGCGGCCGACGTGAACGGCAGGTCCGACGTCACGCTCGTGCCGGCGACCGCGGCGATGCCGGTGTTCGCGGTGTCACCGGTGGCACCCGCGGCGGGGACCACCGTGCGGACCGTGTAGGTACCGGCAGACGTGGCGAAGGTGTAGCGACCGTCGGCGTCGGTGGTGGCCGAACCGACGACGGCTCCGGACTCGTCGAGGAGCTCGACGACCACGCCGGCGGGCACGGGCGTCCCGTCGAGGGAGACGATGCCGGTGATCGTCGCGATCACGGCGGGCGGGGCGATGATCGGCTCCGGCTCGACCGGTGCTGCACCGGCGTCACCGGTGGTGATGGTCACGGGTGGTTCACCGGCCACCGAGACCTCCACGGCGGTGTCCGCGGGCAGGTCCGATGCGGTGTACACGCCGTCGCTGTTCGTCGTGGTCTCGATCGGGTCGCCCCCGGGGACGTCGATGACGACGGGCACGTTCGCCACGGGGTGGTCCTCCGCGTCGGTCACCGTCCCGATGACGGACGTCGTGTCGTCCGGCGACGTGAACGCGAAGTCGGCGGTCTTGTCGACGCCACCTGGTGTGCCGGCGACGGCGAGCGAGACACCCGTCACCGTGGCGTCACCGTCAGCACCCGCCGGCGGGGTGATCTCGACGCGGTAGTTCGCGATCACCGGCAACTGCGGGAACACGTAGTTGCCGTCGGCGTCGGTGGTCGTCGTGTAGACGGTGCCGCGCGGTGCGGTCACGGTGACGGTCGCTCCGGGGATCGGCGTGCCGTCGAGGGTCGCGGTGCCGCTGATGGCCGCGGTGCGGTTGGCGAACCAGGTCTGGTAGACCGGGAACCCGCTGCGCTGCTGGTAGGTGATCGTCAGGCTGGTCAGCGACACGGTCGGCGTGAACCAGGCCGAGGCGCCCGCGGTGTCCGACGCGGCGGCGTTGCCGGTCAGCGTGCGCGTGGCGGCGTCCCAGGTCGGCTGGTCCTGACCGGTCGTGCCGTCCGGATCCGGCGAGCAGGACCATCCGGCAGGGCTGGATGCCGAGCACGAGTTGTAGGAGCCCCGGTACCCGAGCTGCTCAGCGGTGGCCGCGCCACCGCCAGCCACCGTCGCCGAGATCGTCGCCTGGTCGGCGTCGATGTCGCCGAGGACGAACGACCAGCTCTCGGCACCGGGCGTCGCGCCGTCGAACGTGTAGGTCGTGGTCGACGCCGAGTCCCCGTTGGGACGATCAGCCAGAGGTCGCTGGTTCATGTACGTCTGCGCACGACTCGTGCCGTAGTCCTTGCCCGGAGGCGTCCCCGCCGACTGCCACGTCGACGCACCGCTGATCACGGTCGACTGCCGCGAGTTCGAGGTGAACGTCGTGGCGGGGAACCCGGGCAACGTCATCGTGCCCGTGTACGCCTTCGACGCGCCGCTCAGGGTGAACGTGCCCCAGTTGCCCGCGGGTTCGGCCGAGGCGCTCGTCGCGCCGCCGATCGCGAGTCCTGCTCCGAGTGCGAGGGCGGTGAGCCCCGCCGTGACCGCGCGCCAGCGCCGCATGTGTACTCCCCTGGTGATGACGTCGGCGTGCCCCGACGTCCGTGCAGGCTATCCACGCCCCCGTGACGCTGTCCGGACCGTCACCACATCGTGACTCACCCGCAACGGGCGAGGCGCTCACCCGGCCGGATCCGGTCCTTCGAGCAACACGAGCAGCGCGTCCACCGCGGCGACCTGGCCCGCGACGAGCAGCGCCCGCACCTCGGCGACCGGCACCCACCGGGCGTCGTCGACCTCCGGCACGTCGACGAACCGTCCCGAGCCACGTGGCAGCTCGAGCCGGACGGTGTTGCTCCGCACGACGGCGACCTCGAACCCCGGGGCCGGCGCGGCGAACACCCGCACGCGCTTGCCCGAGGCCTGCCGGAACTCGCCCAGGTCCGTGACGTCGTCGGCGGACACGGGCGCGGGGACCCCGATCTCCTCACCGAACTCACGCAGGGCCGTCGCGAGCGGGTCCTCGTCGGGTTCGACGAGTCCCTTCGGGATCGACCAGGCACGTGGCCGGTTCCGCCAGAACGGCCCGCCCATGTGCGCGACGAAGACCTCCGCCCCGGCCGGACCGGTCCGGTGCAGCAACAGTCCGGCGCTCACCACCACGCCTGCGAGACTACGCGGCGTCGGACGGGAGGCCCGGCCCACGTCCGCCGCCCGCGGTCACCGCCGCGCACGGCCGGTTCCACGGCCCCCGACCGGAGTACCGTGTGGCGCACGGAGCGCCAGGTGACGCCCCCGAAGCCTGCGACGGAGGAGGCCGATCGGGATGGACGAGCGATGGACGACGGTGACGTTGGCCGCCGATGCGGCGATGCCCCACGACGAGGCCCTGCGGTGGATCGTGGCCCGCGCCGACGCCGGTGTCGAGCGGCTGCGGATCATCGGCGCCGACCACGCGTTGGAAGGCCGGACGCCGGTCGCCGACCAGCTCGCCGAGGCCGCGCGGACCGCCCTGCCCGGTGTGGCGGTCGAAGTGCACCGGCACGCGGGTCCGTTCGCCGCAGCCCTGGTCGAGGAGTCGGACGGCGGCGACCTGCTCGTGATCGGGAGCTTCCGCCACCGGCGCGGATCGACGGCCGGCGGTGACCCGGCGCGCGTCGCCGAGCGTGCTGCCGTCCCGACCGTGGTCGTGCCGGAGGGTCCGCACCCGATCGACGGCGACGTGGTGCTCGCGGTGGAGGACCCGATCGACGAACGCGCGGTGTCCATCGCCGTCGACGAGGCCGTCCGGCGGAACCGACGGCTGACGCTCCTGCGCGCGTGGGAGATGCCCGTGCTCACCCGGACCGGGCTGACCGACTTCGCCGAGGACCCGCTCCGGTGGCGCACCAGCAACGCCGAGCTGCTGCAGCGGGTGACGTCCGTGCTGACCACGCGGTACCCGTCACTCCGCATCCGTCCGCTGCTGGTCGAGGGCCACCCGGGGCACGCGATCGCGTCGCACACCCGACGGGCGTCGCTGGTGGTGCTCGGCCGCGGCCACGTGCGCGCACTCTCGGGCTCACTGCTCCACGACGTCGTCCGCGAGACGGCAGCCCCGGTCTGCGTGGTCCCGCCGGCGGCGCACGCGGACAGCCGAGCGGCCACGGCGACCGAGACCGCCGGTGGGGTCAGCCGGCGAGGGCGCGGATCGCGGCGGCCATCCGCGCGGTCAGGTACGTGACGCCGCGCTCGTTCGGGTGCAGGGCCCCAGCCTCCAGGTCGATCTTCCGCAGGTCACCGGAACCGGTGAGCGTCACCCCGGCCACGTAGCGCTTCGACGCGGCGCACGGCGAGTGGTCCTGCGTGCTCGCGAAGACGTCGACGAACCGGACCCCGGCGGCGGCGGCAGCGGACCGGGAGACCTCGTTGAGTTCGTCCTGGACACCGTGCAGGTACTCGACGTCCGTGTCCGTGAAGGGGTAGGTGTCCGACGGGAACGAGCCCGCCAGGGTGCCGAGGTCGAGTGCGGACCGGAAGCAGCCCTTCGCGGGGGTGTCCTCGGCGTCCGGGAAGATCGCCGGGTAGCCGAGGAACACGACGACGGCGTTCGGGGCGGCCCGCTGCACGGCGCCCAGGGTGTCGGCGATGCCGAGGGCCACGCGCGACTGGATCTTCACGGCGAGCTGGTCGACACCGTCGCGCACCAGGGTGCTCTCGCACGACGGGGCGTCGCGACCCGAGAACACCGGGCCGTTCGCGGAGATCGCCAGGCACGAGGCCGCCGTGCCGAACAGGTCCGCATCGTTGCCGCCGATCGTCAGGGTCACCAGTCGGGTGCGGTCGGACAAGGACTCGATCTGGGGCGGGACGCCCTTGAACTGGTGGCCCGTGGTGACGTCGTCGCTCGTGGCGCCGGAGCAGGTGACGTCGGTCAAGTCGAGCCCGAACTGCGCCGCGAGCCGGTGCGGGTAGTCGCGCGCCGACTGCACGCAGGCGTTCGAGGGCAGTCCGGTGCGGTCCCCCAGGCCGTACCCGGCCGAGTAGGAGTCGCCGAGCGCCACGTACTCACTGCCCGGTGGGATCGCGTCGAGCGTCTCGGCGGGGTCGGCGGTCACGGGGTACGGCTCCGGCACCGGCCACATCGGCGCCGCGGAGGCCGGCGGCGCGCCGACGGACCCGCCGAGGCCCGCCGCCACGAGACAGAGCGCACCGACCACCGCCAGGGCGGCGCGCAGTGGTCGGCGGGTGATGCGGAGCAGTTCCGGCCTCAGCGGCGTCCGAGGCGACGCTCGCCGCCGCTGCCCGTGCGGTACTCGAGGCCGTAGTGCTGGAACAGCTCGGGCTCGGTCGCGGCGTCGAGCTCACCGTCGGTCGCGATGGAGGGTGCGTCCTTCACGAGCTTCTTCGGGAAGGTCACGCGCAGGTGCTTCGGTGCGACGGTCGCCCCGACGAGGGGGACGAACACGAGCTTCTGGAAGCCGACCATCCCGGTCGTGAGCGCACCGAACGCCGGCTCGGACGTGGCGGTGTCGTAGTAGATGCTCTCGAGCGTCCCGACCTTGTCCTCGGCCTCGTCGACGACCGGCAGGCCGATCCAGTCACGGATGTTGGCGGCTTCGAACACGAAGGACTCCTTCCGAGTGCCCGGTGGGTCCGGGTGGCTCTCGGTCGACGCTACCGGTCGGTCGCCTGTGCGGTCACCCCGAGCACGTCGAGCCGGTCCACCGCGGCGAGCACGTCGGCCGCGCCGACCGCCAGGATCGCCGGGTCGGGGTCGTCGGCGAAGACATCGCCGCGCCGGACCGAGGCATCGGTGAGGACGATGTGCGGACCCGACGCGGGCGGTCCCCAGGCCTCCGGCGGCGCCGGGCCGAAGAGCACCACCGACGGCACGCCGTAGGCGGTCGCGAGGTGGGCGGCACCCGTGTCGACGGTGACGACGAGCCGCGCCGCGGCGATGACGCCCGCGAACTCCTGCAGTTCCAGGGAGCCGGCCAGGACCGCCCCCGGCGCCAGCTCGGCCGCGTCCGCGACGGCACGTGCACGGACGACGTCGTCCGCGCCTCCCGTCAGGACCACGTCGGCACCGCGCTCCCGCAGTCCGCGCACCACGTCGGCGAAGCGGTCCGTGGGCCAGTGCCGCGCCCCGTGGAAGGCACCGACGTGGACGACCGCGGCGTCCGCGACCACCGGCGGTGCCGCCGGGCGGTCGACGGCCACGTCGTCGGCGTCGGCGGGGACGCCGTGCCAGGTGAGCAGGTCCGCCCAGCGGTCGCGTTCGTGTACGTCCGTCGGCCACTCGGGACCGTCGTAGCCGTGGGTCGGGTCGGCGTGCTCGATGACCCGACGGGGCTGCAGGGCGGCGATCAGGTCGGACGACTCGGGGCCGGCGCCGTGCAGGTTCACCGCGACGTCGACCGTGCCGGCGGGGACGTTGAGCGGGTGGTCGAGGCCGTGCTGCGCCAGGTGGACGTCCACGGCGGGGACGAGCTCGACGACGGGTGCCAGCCACGCGGTCGTCGCGAGGGTGATGCGGTGGTCGGGGAAGGCCCGTCGCAGGGCACGGAGCGCGGGGACGGCGACCAGGAGGTCGCCGAGCTTGATGGCGCGGAGGACGACGAGCTCCGGGCGTCCGTCGGCGGCGGGCAGGGTCTCGAGTGCGGTCACGGGCGCGACGGTAGGCGGTGCCCGCTGGTGGCGTCGGCAACGGGCGCGTTCCCCGGCTGTCCTGAACCGGCACGCGGCCGCCGACCGGTACTCCGGTGCCATGCCCCTCGCACCGGACCGCGCGATCCGCGGCCTGCTCTTCGACCGCGACGACACCCTCGTCGTGGACGTCCCGTACAACGCCGACCCGCGCCTGGTGGTGCCCGTCCCCGGTGCCCGTCGCGCCGTGGAGCGGGCTCGTGCAGCCGGGCTGCTGCTCGGCGTGGTCACGAACCAGTCCGTGGTCGCGAAGGGCCTGGCGACGCGCGAGCAGGTCGACGCGACGAACGCCCGTGTGGACGCGCTCGTCGGACCGTTCGACGTCTGGTGCGTCTGCCCGCACGACGCGGGCGACGACTGTGCCTGCCGGAAGCCGCGGCCGGGCATGGTCCTCGACGCCGCCGAGCGACTCGGGGTCCCGCCGGAGGCGCTCGTGCTGGTCGGCGACATCGGCGCCGACGTGCAGGCGGCGCGGGCCGCAGGGGCGCAGGGCGTGCTCGTGCCGACCCCGCGCACGCGGCCCGAGGAGGTCGACGACGCCGAGACCGTCGCGGCGACCCTCGCCGAGGCCGTCGACCTGGTGATCGCCGCGGCCGGACCGTCGACCGTCGAGACGGACCGGGCGTGAGCCGTCCCCGCGTCCTGGTGGCGCGCCTCGACTCGTTCGGCGACGTCCTGGTCGCCGGCCCCGCCGTCCGCGCCGTCACCGCCGGGGCCTCGCACGTCACGATGCTGTGCGGGCCGCAGGGCGCCCCGGCCGCCGAGCTGCTGCCCGGCGTGGACCGCATCCGGGTGTGGGCAGCGCCCTGGGTCACCGAGACCGCGCGGCCGATCGACGACGCCGTGCTCGCCGAGTTCCGCGCGCTCGTCGCCGAGGAGCGACCCGACGAAGCGGTCGTCCTCACCTCGTTCCACCAGTCGCCGCTGCCCCTGGCGCTGCTCCTCCGCCTCGCCGGTGTCCCCCGTGTCTCCGGGGCCTCGGTCGACCACCCGGGGTCGCTCCTCGACGTCCGCCTGCGACCCGGCGAGGACCTGCCCGAGGACGTCCCCGAACCCGAGCGTGCGCTGCGGATCGCCGACGCGGCCGGGTTCCGGCTGCCGCCGGGGGACGACGGGAGGCTCGTGGTGCGTCACGACGCCGTCGCACCCCCGTCCGTGGCCGGGCTGGGACGGTACGTGGTCGTGCACCCCGGCGCCAGCGTGCCCGCCCGGTCGTGGCCGGCGTCGCACCACCGTGAGCTCGTCGCGGCCTACGCCGAGCGTGGCGTGCCCGTCGTCGTCACCGGCTCCTCCGGGGAACGCGACCTCACCGCCGCCGTCGCCGGCGCCACCGGCATCGACCTCGGCGGTCGGACCACGCCCGCCGAGCTCGCCGCGGTCCTTGCCGGTGCCGAGGTCGTCGTGGTCGGCAACACCGGGCCGGCGCACCTCGCCGCGGCGGTCGGCGCACCGATCGTCAGCCTCTTCTCGCCCGTCGTCCCCGCCGTCCGGTGGGCACCGTACGCACCGCTGGTCGAACTGCTCGGGGACCAGGCCGCGCCGTGCCGGCTCAGCCGGGCCCGAGAGTGCCCCGTCCCCGGCCACCCGTGCCTGTCCACGGTGCGCATCGAGGACGTGCTCGCAGCCCACGAACGGCTGCTCGACCGCGCTTCGCGGATGGAACCGAGAAGTCTGCGGAGCGCGCCAGAAGGTGCTGCGTAGCGTCCGCCACTGCTCCCCCTTCTCCTCGTGTCCGACCGACCGAAAGGCCCCGCATGCGCATCCTCGTCTGGCACGTGCACGGCGGTTGGATGGACGCGTTCGTCCGCGGCCCGCACGAGTACCTGATCCCCACCACGCCGGCGCGCGACGCCTGGGGCCTCGGTCGTGGCGGGCGCGCCTGGCCGGCGTCCGCGATCGAGATCGACCCCGCCGACGTCGCCGGCGCCGAGGTCGACGTGGTCGTCCTGCAACGCACCGAGGAACTCGACGCGGCGAAGCGCCTGCTGGCCGGTCGCGACGTGCCGATCGTCTTCGTCGAGCACAACGCGCCACGCATCGACGTGCCGGACAGCCTGCACCCGTTCCGCGACCGCGACGACCTGACCATCGCGCACGTCACGCACTGGAACGCGCTCATGTGGGACTGCGGCACCACGCGCACCACGGTCGTCGAACACGGCGTCGTCGACCCCGGTCCGCGCTACACCGGCTCGCTCGACCGCCTCGGCGTCGTCATCAACGAGCCCGTCCGTCGGGACCGCGTCGTCGGCACCGACCTGCTCCCCCGCTTCGCGGCCGTGGCACCCGTCGACGTGTGGGGCATGGGCACCGAACGGCTGCCGGAGCTCGGCTTCGGCGACGCCGTGGTCGCCCGCGGTGACGTGCCCTCGGACCCGATGCACACGGCCCTCGCCGAACGCCGAGCGTACGTCCACCCGAACCGGTGGACCTCGCTCGGCCTGTCCCTCCTCGAGGCGATGCACCTGGCGATGCCGGTCCTGGTACTCGCGACGACGGACGCGGCGCGCACGGTGCCGGGCGAGGCCGGCGCGATCGCGACCGACGTCGAGGAGCTGGTGCGGGCCTCCCGGATCCTCGTCGAGGACCCCGACGAGGCGCGCCGACGGGGTGCCGTGGCGCGGGAGGCCGTGCTCGCACGGCACGCGCTCGGCCGCTTCACCGCCGACTGGGACGACCTGCTCGACGACGCCGTGACCCGCGGCGCCCGACGCGAGCGGGCCGCTGGCGCCGCGTTCGAGGGGAGCCTCCGATGAAGATCGCGATGGTGTCGGAGCACGCGAGCCCGCTCGCCGTGCTCGGCGGTGTCGACGCCGGTGGACAGAACGTCCACGTGGCCGAACTGTCCGGGGCGCTCGCGGACCGCGGGCACCAGGTGACCGTCTACACCCGGCGTGACGACGCATCCGCGCCGGTCCGGGTGCCGCTGCGACCGGGGGTCGACGTCGTGCACGTCGACGCCGGTCCGGCGCGGCACGTGCCGAAGGACGAGCTGTTCCCCTTCATGGGGACGTTCGCGTCGGTGCTCGCCGCGGAGTGGTTCGTGGACCGGCCCGACGTCGTGCACGCCCACTTCTGGATGTCCGGGCACGCGGCACTCGACGCCGTCGCGCAGGTGCAGGCCCGGACCGGCGGCACCCGCATCGCCGTCGCGCAGACCTTCCACGCGCTCGGCGTCGTGAAGCGTCGGCACCAGGGCTCGGCCGACACGAGTCCCGCCGAGCGCGAGTGGCTCGAACCGGCCGTCGGACGGAGCGCCGACCAGGTCGTCGCGACGTGCTCCGACGAGGCCTTCGAGCTCAAGGCCCTCGGTGTCCCCCTGCAGCGCATCTCCGTCGTGCCGTGCGGCGTCGACGTGGCGCTGTTCCGCCCCGACGGGCCCGTCGAGGAGCGCGGCCGTCCGCAGCGGGTGCTCACCGTGTCGCGGCTGGTCCGGCGCAAGGGCGTCGGCACGACCATCGCCGCCCTCGCCGCCCTGGTCGCCGAGGGGCGCGACGTGGAACTCGTGGTCGTCGGCGGTGCCGGTGTCGCCGGGGCCGACCTGGTGGACGACCCCGAGTACCAGCGGCTCGACGCGCTCGCCCGGTCGCTCGGGGTCCGTGACCACGTGACCTTCCGCGGACAGCTGGGACAGCACGAGATGCCCGCCGTGTACCGGAGCGCCGACGTCGTGGTCTGCGCACCCTGGTACGAGCCGTTCGGCATCGTCCCGCTCGAGGCGATGGCCTGCGGTCGACCCGTCGTCGCGTCGAGTGTCGGTGGGCTCATCGACACCGTCGTCGAGGACGGCACGGGCCTGCACGTCCCGCCGCGCGACGAGGCCGAGGTCGCCGCTGCCGTCGGCGCCCTGCTCGACGACCCGGACCGCCGCGGATCCCTCGGCCGGGCCGGCCGTGCACGCGCGGAGTCGCGGTACACGTGGCAGAAGGTCGCCGCGGACAGCGAGCGCGTCTACGAGCGGCTGCTGGCCGGTGCCGTCGCCGTGGCCGCGCCGACCACCACGGCGGGCGCACCGCAGCGCACCACCACGGCGGGCGCACCGACGCGCACCGCCACCCACGCCGGACGGGTCCCGCGTGCCGCACAGCCGACCGAGAGGACCGCCCGATGACCATCGACCAGCAGCCCGGCATCGACGAGCACACCACCGCGAGTGCACGCATCGTGCTCGACCACGTCGCCGCCTCGGTCCCCGTGATCGCCTCGCTCGTCGACCACCACGACCACATCGCCGCCTGGGCCGACGACATCGCGGCCCGGCTTGTGGCAGGTCGCCGCCTGCTCGCCGCGGGCAACGGCGGGTCGGCCGCCGAGGCGCAGCACCTGACCTCGGAGCTCACCGGACGCTTCGACGGCGACCGCCCCGCCTACTCCGCGATCTCGTTGCACGCGGAGACCTCGGCCGTCACGGCGATCGGCAACGACTACGGCTTCGACCAGGTCTTCGCCCGACAGGTGTCGGCGCACGCCCGGGCGGGTGACGTCGTCGTGCTGCTGTCGACCAGCGGCAGGAGCCCGAACCTGCTCCGCGCCGCCGAGGCTGCCCGCGCCGTCGGTGCCCGGACGATCGCGATGACCGGGCCGCGGCCGAACCCCCTGGCCGAGGCGGTGGACGACGCGATCTGCATCGCGGGGCCGTCCGCCAACGTGCAGGAGGCGCAGCTCGTGCTCGTGCACGCCCTGTGCCGGGCGATGGAGCCCGCACTGCGCCGCGGGGTCCGGCGATGACGCCGCAGCGGCCGGCAGCGCCGCAGCGGCCGGCAGCGCCGCAGCCGCCGGCAGCGCAGCGACCGGCAGCGCCGCAGCCGCCGGCAGCGCAGCGACCGGCAGCGCCGCAGCCGCCGGCAGCGCAGCGACCGGCAGCGCCGCAGCCGCCGGCAGCGCAGCGACCGGCAGCGCAGCGACCCGCAGCGCAGCACCGCGCGGCGGGTCGTCGCCTGCGGATCGTCGTCGTCGGCGACACGTTGCTCGACGTCGACGTGGCCGGTACCAGCGATCGGCTCAGCCCGGATGCACCCGTGCCCGTCGTCGACGTCACGACCGACGACCGCCGCGCCGGGGGTGCCGGTCTCGTCGCCACGATGCTGGTGCGTGACGGACACGACGTCACCCTGGTCACCGTCGTGGGCGACGACGCCCGTGCGCAGGAGCTCCGCGACCTGCTCCCCGACGTCACCGTGGTCGCCGGTCCCTCCGGTGCGCCGACGCCGGTGAAGACCCGCGTGCGCGTCGTCGACCACGCGCTCGTCCGCATCGACGAGGGCTGTGCGACCCCGCCCGTGCCCGAGGCCACCGACGCCATGACGGCCGCCCTCGACGGCGCCGACGCGATCGTGGTCGCCGACTACGGCCGCGGGGTCGCCGCCGCTCCGGCGCTGCGGGAGGCCCTCGCACGCGTCGCCGAGCACACCCCCGTGGTCTGGGACCCGCACCCGAAGGGCGCCGCACCCGTTCCCGGCATCACCGTGGCCACCCCGAACGCCGCCGAGGCCCGCCGGTTCACCGACGTCGACGGCCACGGCGTGCCCGTCGCGACCGTGCCCTTCGCGACCGTGGCCGCCGCGGCCCTCGTCGAGCAGTGGGGCGTCGGCGCCGTCGCGGTGACGCTCGGCGACCGCGGAGCACTCCTCGCCGACGACCGTTCGGACAGCCGCTTCGTGCCGGCACCCTCCGTCACCGCCGGCGACCCGTGCGGCGCCGGGGACCGGTTGGCGGCCGGTGTCGCCGTGGCACTGGCCGGCGGAGCGGACGTCCCCGACGCCGTCGCCGCCGGCGTGGTCGCGGCCTCCGAGTACCTGGCCGCCGGCGGCGTCACCGCGCTCTTCGCCGACGACGGCCCCGCGCCGCTGCGGGTACCGGGAGCCGACCGCGACGCGCTGCGCACCGTGCACGAGGTCCGGAGCGCCGGCGGCACCGTCGTCGCGACCGGCGGCTGCTTCGACCTGCTGCACGCCGGGCACGCCCGCACCCTGTCGGCCGCGCGGGCACTCGGCGACTGCCTGGTCGTGTGCCTCAACTCGGACAGTTCGGTCCGCGCGCTCAAGGGTCCGGACCGGCCGATCATGACCCAGGACGACCGCGTCGAACTCCTGCTCGCCCTGGACTGCGTCGACGCCGTCGTGGTGTTCGACGAGCACACCCCCGACGAAGCACTCCGCCGGTTCCGCCCGGACGTCTGGGCGAAGGGCGGCGACTACACCGCGAGCGAGCTGCCCGAGGCCGCGACTCTCGCCGAGTGGGGCGGACGCGTCGTCACCGTCCCGTTCCACCCCGGCCGCTCGACGACCCGGCTCGCCGCGGCCCTCGAACACGTCGGCTGAGCCCGACGGATCCACGCCCCTACGGAAGGAAGTCCATGCCCGTCCCCACCACCCCCATCGGCCGCGTCCTCGTCACCGGCGGCGCCTCCGGACTCGGCGCGGCGGTCGTCGCCGCGGTCGTCGAGGCCGGCGGCACCCCGATCGTCCTCGACCTGCGCGTCGACGCGGTGTCCGAGGGCATCGACGCCGTGGCCGTCGACGTGTCGGACACCGACGCGGTCGAGCAGGCGGTCCGCCAGGCGGCCGAGCGTCACGACGGACTCGACGCGGTCGTGACCGCCGCGGGGATCGACACTCCCGCACCGATCGACGCGATCTCCTCCGGTAACTGGGAGAAGATCGTCGCGGTCAACCTCATCGGCACCGCCTCGGTCGTCCGTGCCGCACTGCCCGCCCTCGAGGCAGCGCACGGACGTGTGGTCACGATCTCGTCCTCGCTCGCCCTGCGCGGCGTCGGCGACGGCACCGCCTACTCGGCCTCGAAGTTCGGCGTCCGCGGCTTCTCGCAGGCCCTGGCCGCCGAGACCGCCGGCCGCATCGGTGTCACCAACGTGATCCCGGCCGGCATGCGCACGAACTTCTTCGCCGACCGCACCGAGCAGTACAAGCCGGGTCCGGACGCGCAGCTCATCGAGCCGGAGTACGTCGCGAACGCGATCCTCTTCGCCCTGTCGCAGCCGGCCGGCTGCGAGATCCGGGAGCTGTCGATCATGCCCGCGACGGAGCCGAGCTGGCCGTAGGCGCTCGCTGCGCGCCGCGCCGCGGCCTGGCGCGTCGGTCGTCGCCACGGGGCGGCCGTGAGGCGCGGTGCCGGTCGTGCACCGTGCCTCCCGTCCGTCGGTCTTGTCACGTTGCCTGCGCGGTGCGGCTTGCGTCGTCTGGTGCGGGGTTGGCGGCGTGGTGCGCGCCTGTGGCGCCGCACGCAGCGGTCAACCGCGCACAGGGTGGTGACGTGCGCACGGTGCGGCCGGGAGGCGCGTGCCGGTCGTGCGCCGGGCCTCCCGTCCGTCCGTCTTGTCACGTTGCCTGCGCGGTGCGGCTTGCGTCGTCTGGTGCGGGGTTGGCGGCGTGGTGCGCGCTTGCAGCGCCGCACGCAGCGGTCAACCGCGCACAGGGTGGTGACGTGCGCACGGTGCGGCCGGGAGGCGCGTGCCGGTCGTGCGCCGGGCCTCCCGTCCGTCCGTCTTGTCACGTCGCCTGCGCGGTGCGGCTTGCGTCGTCTGGTGCGGGGTTGGCGGCGTGGTGCGCGCCTGTGGCGCCGCACGCAGCGGTCAACCGCGCACAGGGTGGTGACGTGCGCACGGTGCGGCTTGCGTCGTCTGGTGCGGGCTTGACGGCGTGGTGCGCGCTTGCAGCGCCGCACGCAGCGGTCAACCGCGCACGGGGTGGCGACGTGCGCACGGTGCTGTCAGACGGTGCTGTCAGATGGTGCGGAGCAGGTCGGCGACGTCGTCGAGGACCTGCTGCGGGTCGACCTCGTCGACGTAGGACGGGTCGTGCGCGCAGCGCTCGGCCGTCCACCCCACCTGCGTGACGTCGATCCCGCAGACCGGGCAGCGCGTGACGTAGGACAGGTGCACGCGGTGGCGCCCGCGGTCGAACGGCCCGGCGTTGACGACGTTGCCGAACCAGAACACGCCGACGGTGGGCGTCCCGACGGCGACCGCCAGGTGCCGCGGGCCGGAGTCGTCACCGACCATGACGTCGGCGGCGGCGAGCACGGCGGGGAGCTCGCGGAGCGGCACGGCACCGGTCAGGTCGTGCACGCGTCCGGCGAGGTCGGCGGGCAGCGCGTCGACGATGGCGGTCGACGCCGGCACGTCGGACGCGTCGCCGACGAGCACCACGTCGTCCCCGGCGGCGAGCCGGACACGGGCGACCTCGGCGAAGCGCGAGGGGCTCCATCGGCGGCGCGGGTCCGTCGCCCCAGGGTGGATCGCCAGGAGCCGGGTGCTGTCCCCGGCGACGCCGAGCCGCGCGCGGACCGCCGCCCGCTCGTCGTCGGACACGCGCACCCGCGGGTCGAGCGTGACGGGGGCGGCACCCGCGAGCGACACGACCTCGAGGGCGCGCAGGACCTCGTGCTGGTAGTACACGTAGCGCACCCAGCGCTCGAGGACCTCGGCGTCCTCGGTCGCGGTGCCGACGGTGTGCCGGGCGCCGAGCCGGAGCAGGAACGGGTTCGAGTTGCGGCCCCCACCGTGCAGCTGCACCGCGAGGTCGAACCGGCCGGACAGCCGCGCGAAGTAGTCCTCGGCGTCAGGAGCGTCGTCGCCGGTATCGCGGACGCCCGGTGCGACCGGGAGTTCCTCGAAGGCGTGCACGGCGTCGGTCCGGCCGCTCAGGACCGCTGCCGCGGCGGGCGTGCCGAGGAGCGTGATGCTCGCGTCCGGGTAGGCCGCGGCGAGGGCCTCGAGGGCGGGCACGGCGAACATCAGGTCGCCGAGCCCCCCGCCGCGGAGCACCGCGATCTCGGTCACGCCGTCGAACCGTTCTCCGCCCACACCGATCTGCTGCACGCCTCTCGTCTACCGGTCGGATGCCGGTGGGACGTCCAGCACCGGGCGACGGACGGCCACCGATGGACACGAAGCGCGGAGTCGAGTCGGCACACAGCGGTGTCCGAGCACCGTCTGACGCCCGTACGCCCTCCGGAAGGACACCATGACGATCGCACCCGCAGCTGCCGCCGCCGCCACGGACCTGGTGGTGACCGACCCCGTCGACGGGACGGTCGCGTCGACCGTGCCCCGTGCCTCCGACTCCGAGGTTCGCGATGCGGTCGCCCGCGCCCGGGCAGCTGCTGGCCCCTGGGCGCGCACCGCACCCGCCGAGCGCGGCGCGCTGCTGCACGCGGCGGCCGAGCACGTGCGCGCACACGCCCAGGAGCTCGCCGACCTGAACACCCGCGAGACCGGCAAGGTGCCGGGTGACGCACTCGGTGGGGTCGAGGCGGGCGTGGGGACGCTCGTGCAGTACGCCGAGCTCGGACCGGTGCACCGCGGCGAGGCCCTGCGCGGGCAGTTCGGGGCCGCCGACTGGGCCGTCCCGCACCCCCGCGGCGTCGTGCTCGCCCTGACGCCGTGGAACGACCCGGTCGCCGTGGCCTGCGGCATCCTCGGTGCCGCGATCGTGACGGGCAACACCGTGGTGCACAAGGGCAGCGAGCGGTCCCCCGCCACCATCGCGCGCCTGAACGCCCTGCTCGCCGAGGTCCTGCCCGACGGCGTGCTCGTCGGCGTGGACGGGGACGGGTCGACCGGCGAGCTGTTGCTCGCACAGGAGGGCATCGACGTGTACGCGCACGTCGGGTCCACCGCGACCGGTGACCGGCTGTCCGAGGTCGCCGTCGTGACGCGTGCCCACGTGGTCCGTGAGAACGGCGGGAACGACGCGGTCGTCGTCGATGCCGACGTCGACCCGGCGTGGGCGGCCGCCCAGGTGGCGCTCGGCGCGTTCGCGAACACCGGGCAGATCTGCACCAGCGTCGAGCGCGTCTACGTGCACCGTGACGTCGCCGAGCCCTTCGTCACCGCCCTCGTGGCCG
This sequence comes from Curtobacterium sp. VKM Ac-2884, assembly GCF_015350945.1. Lineage (NCBI taxonomy): Bacteria > Bacillati > Actinomycetota > Actinomycetes > Micrococcales > Microbacteriaceae > Curtobacterium > Curtobacterium sp. VKM Ac-2884. The sequence continues at coordinate 204,526 of NZ_JADKSA010000003.1, read as the reverse complement.
AGGCGGAGCGCCGCACCGCCGCACCCGCGACGACCTACGGTCCGCTGGTCGACGACCGGCTGCGCAGCACCGTGCAGGCGCACGTCGACGACGCCCTGCAGCGCGGTGCCTCGGCGCGGACCGGTGGGGTCACCCCGGACGGCGTCGGATCCTTCTACCCGGCGACCGTGCTCACCGGGTGCACCGACGACATGCTCGTGATGACCGAGGAGACCTTCGGGCCGATCGCGCCGGTCCGCGTCGTGGCCGACTTCGACGAGGGGCTCCGGCTCGCGGCCGCCGACCGGTACGGCCTGGCCGCCACCGTCCTGACGAACGGCACCGGTCACGCCCTGCGCGCCGCCGCGGAGCTGCCGGTCGGCACCGTCAAGGTCAACGCGGTGTTCGGTGGTGCGCCGGGCGGCAGCGCCCAGCCGCGAGGTGCCTCCGGAGCGGGTTTCGGGTACGGCCCGCACCTGCTCGACGAGATGACCACGACCACGGTCGTGCACCTCGAGCCCGCCCCCGCACGCACCGCCGGCGGCACACGATGAGCGTCGACGTCCGGCTCGTCCGCGACCTGGTCGCCACGATCGACGACCGCGAACCGCTCGTCGTCGTGATCGGCGACTGCATCCTCGACCGGTGGACCGTGGGCGAGGCCGAGCGGGTCTCGCGCGAGGCCCCTGCACCCGTCGTCCGGGTCACCGAGACGATCGCGGTGCCCGGTGGCGCCGCGAACACCGCGGTGAACGCCCGCGCGCTCGGCGCCCGGGTCCGGCTCGTCGGACTCATCGGCGACGACGAGGCCGGTGGCGTCCTGCGCGAACGGCTCGAGACCGCGGGCGTCGACACCGCGTTCCTGGTCGAGATCGCCGGAGCGCGCACCACCACCAAGTCCCGCGTGGTCGGTGGCGACCGGGTCGTGGTCCGGGTCGACGACCTGGCCGGAACCCCGACCGCCGACCACAACGAACGGCTGGCACGCGCCGTCGCCCGAGCGGTCCGGTGCGCCGACGCCGCGGTCGTCTGCGACTACGGACTCGGCGTCCGTGCCGAGGACGTCGTCCCGGTACTCGACCGCGACCGCCCCGGGTCCATCGTCGTCGACGCGCACGACCTGCCCCGCTGGGCCTCGTTGCGACCCGACCTCGTCACACCCAACGCCGGCGAGGCCGCAGCACTGCTCGGGCGCGACCTCGGGACCGGCGCCGACCGGGTGGCCGCCGTCCTGGGCGCACGGGCCGACGTCCTCGCCCGGACCGGTGCCCGCGCGGCCGTCGTCACGCTCGACCGCGACGGCACCGTGCTGCTCGAGCGCAGCACGGACGAGGGTTTCCGCACCCGTGCGGTGCCGGCCTCGGAGCAGCAGGCGTCCGGAGCCGGGGACACGTTCTGCGCCGCTGCGACGGTGGCGCTCGCGGTCGACGCGTCCGTCCGTGATGCCGTGTCCGTGGCACAGGCAGCCGCCGACGTCGTCGTCCGCGAAGCCGGTACGTCGGTCTGCAGCGCCGCCGCGTTGCTCGACTCGGTGACGGCGCCGGCCGCGACCGTCGTCGACCACGACGAACTCGCGGCCGCCGTCGAACGGGCCCGTCAGGTCGGTCGGCGCGTGGTGTTCACGAACGGCTGCTTCGACGTCGTGCACCGTGGGCACACGACGTACCTGCGCCAGGCCCGGGACCTCGGCGACCTGCTCGTCGTCGCGTTGAACGACGACGACTCGGTGCGGCGGCTGAAGGGACCGGAACGCCCGATCAACCCGGCCGAGGACCGCGCCGGGGTGATCGCCGCCCTGGCCTGCGTCGACCTGGTGACGGTCTTCGCGACCGACACCCCGATCCCGCTCATCGAACGGCTGCGCCCCGAGGTCTACGTCAAGGGCGGTGACTACTCGCCCGAGATGCTCCGCGAGACGGCGGTCGTGCGCGGGTACGGCGGCGAGGTGGTGATGGTCGACTACGTCCCCGAGCACTCCACGACGGCCGTGGTCCGGCGCATCCGCGATGCCGCGGCCGCATCGGCCGGGTCGGCGAAGCCACCCGCGGCGTCGGCCGGGTCCGCGGTGCCAGCCGCCGCGTCGGCCGGGTCGGACCCCGAGGGGACCACCGACGGAAAGGTCATACCGCAGTAGGGGGTCGTCGAGACCCCGGCGGGATGGCAGCGCTCCCGACGCTCCGTAGCGTCGAACCCGTCGACGAGGTCCGTCGGCGGAGGGAGCGTCGCCGTGTTCGACCAGATCACCCCGTTCGTCGTCGAGTTGGCCGCGAGTCCGCTCGTCTACGTCGTGCTCGTCGCCCTGTGCTTCGTCGACGGCTTCTTCCCGCCGGTCCCGAGCGAGTCGGCGCTGGTCGCCGTCGCCGCCATCGCCGCGACGTCCGGCCAGCCCGTCCTGGCCGGGGTCCTGGTGGCCGCTGCCGTGGGGGCGATCGCGGGTGACTCGGTGGCGTACTGGATCGGCCGCCGGATCGGACTCGCCCGCCTGGCGCAGTCCCGACGGCCGCGGATCGCCGCGGCGTTCGCGTTCGCCGAACGGCAGATGCAGCGCCGGTCCGCGAGCCTGATCCTGGTCGGCCGCTACATCCCCGTCGGCCGGGTCGCGGTGAACACGACCGCCGGCGCGACACGACTGCCGTACCGACGCTTCCTCGCCATCAGTGCGATCGCCGGGACGGCGTGGTCCGCGACCTCGGTCGGGATCGCCCTGGCAGCATCGCAGGTGCTGCACGAGCCGCTCGTCGCCGCCCTGGTGTCGATGGTGGTCGCGGGTGGCCTCGGCATCGCGGTCGACCGGGTCATCGGTAGCATCAGCCGCAGGCGCGATGCCCGTGCCGCCCGAGCGGCCGCCGCGATCGCACCCACGACCGGCGTGCCCACGACCGACGTGTCCGCGACCGACGTGTCCGCGAGCGACGTGCCGACCGCGAGCACAGCACCCGTCGCGCACGCCCCGTCCGCCACACCCCGCATCGTCCCCACCGGAGAGATCGTCCGACCGTGACCACCGCCCTGCTCCGCCCGCGACCGACCTGGCTGCCGCTGGCGACCCGGATCGCACTCGTGGTCGCGGTGGTGTCCCTGTTCAGCGTCGCCGCCCCGGTGACCTCGGTGTACTACGCCGTCGCCGTCCCGCTCTCCCTGCTCGTGTCGGCGGTGCTCGCGGTCAGCATCGGCATCGCCCCGTTCGTCCCCCGCACCGCCGCCGCCGCCCACCTGGCCGGACTCGTCGCGCTCGGCCTGCTCACCGCCCCGGTCGAGACGAGCCCGTGGCCGATCCCGGTCACCGGCATCATCGGCCTGAGCGTCCTGCTCGTCGTGCTCGGGGTCCGCTCGACGTGGCGGCTGACCGCGATCGTGTGGGCCGTCGCCGCCGGGGTCCCGCTGCTGCTCGTCGCCGTGACGCCGGGCCGCTGGGACCAGCCCGCCGTGTGGGCGACGAGCTTCGTCGTGTCCGCCGGCGACACGCTCCTGGTCGCCGCGGCCGCCGTCGTCATCGGGCAGCGCCGCAGCATCCGCCAGGAGCTCGTCGCCGCCCGCCGCGACGCCGAGCTCGAGCAAGCCCGGCGCCGCACCGTCGAGGAGCGCTCCCGGATCGCCCGCGAGCTGCACGACGTCGTCGCGCACAGCATGTCCGTCGTGCACATGCAGGCGGAGTCGGCCCCGTACCGGGTGGCCGACCTGCCGCAGGAGGCCCGCGCCGAGTTCGCCGCGATCGCCGAGACCTCCCGCACGGCGCTGCGCGAGATGCGCCAGCTGCTCGGCACCCTGCGCGGGGACACCGCCGCCGAACGCGCGCCGCAGCCGGACCTCGCCGACCTGCCCGCGCTCGTGCAGGCCACGCGCGCCGCCGGCATCCCCGTGGAGCTCGACGTCGACGTCGCCGACGTCGTCGACCGGCTCGCGCAGCTCACCGTCTACCGGGTCGTGCAGGAGGCGCTCGGCAACGTCGCCCGGCACGCGCCCGGCGCGTCCACCGTCGTGACGGTCAGGAGGCTCGACACGCGTCTCCGGGTCGAGGTCGCCAACACCGCTCCACCCGCTGGCACCGTGCCGGCCGCACCACCCGACGACGGTGGCTTCGGCCTGGCCGGGATGCGCGAGCGGGTGACGGCGCTCGACGGCACGATCGAGCACGGCCCCGTGGCGGACGGGGGCTTCGCGGTCGTGGTGACCCTGCCCGTCCGCGTGCCGGCAGCCGACGGGGGAAGCCGATGACGCGGGTGATGGTGGTGGACGACCAGCAGATGTTCCGCGTGGGACTGCGGGCGATCCTCCAGGCCCAGGACGACGTCGAGGTCGTGGGCGAGGCTGCGAACGGTGCCGAGGCGGTGGTCGCGGCGATCCGGCTGCAGCCGGACGTGATCCTGATGGACGTCCGGATGCCGGAACTCGACGGGATCGAGGCGACCCGACGGATCACGGCGGCCCCGACGGACCGACCCGTCCGCGTGGTCATGCTGACGACGTTCGACATCGACGACTACGTGTTCGACGCCCTGCGGGCCGGGGCGAGCGGCTTCCTGCTCAAGGACGCGAGCGCCGACGAGCTCGTCGCGGCGGTGCGCACGGTGGCCGCGGGCGAGGCACTGCTCGCGCCGCGCGTGACCCGGCACCTGGTCGAGGCGTTCGTCGCCGGACCGGTCACCGCCGCTCCGCGCACCGAGGTGCTCGACGTCCTGACCGACCGGGAGCGCGACGTGTTCCTGCTCATGGCGCGCGGGCGGTCGAACGGCGAGATCGCGGGCGACCTGTTCATCGCGGAGCAGACCGTCAAGACCCACGTGGGGCGGGTGCTGGCGAAGTTGCAGTTGCGCGACCGGGTGCACGCCGTGGTGCTGGCGTACGAGGCCGGCCTGGTCCGCCCGTCCGCCTGACGCGGCCGCGCCGCTCACTGGCCCCGCTCGCGCGCCGCGCCGCTCACGTCCGCCGAGGTTCCGAGATCTGCGCACCTGGCGTGCTCAGATGCGCTTCCGCGGAACCTCGGCGTCGACCCGGCGGCGTGTCGGGCGACGTCGCGCCGCGCGACCTCGTGCCGCGCAGCACGCTCCGATCAGCGCACGCGCACCCGCACCGTCGCCTCGGTGCCGGACTGCACGCCGGTGAACGTCACCGTCGTGGTGCCCCGCTCGGCTCGCCACCGGGTGGCAGCCGTGCCGTCCACGACGTCCACCGTGCCGAGGTCAGCACCTCCGACGCGCACCCGGACCTGGCGGTCTCCGGCGAACCGGCTGCCCGTCAGGGTGACCCGCTCACCGCGGTGCGGCGAACGATCGGACAGGTCGACCCGGGCACCACGGCTCAGCGCGGCGAGGTCGTCGTTCAACCGCAGCCCCTCCGAGACGGTGAAGAACGTGTCGGTCTGGTCGGTCAGGCCGACCACGTTCGCCGCCCCGGGACCGTAGGCCGCGATCCGGACCTGGGTTCCGGTGTGCTGCTGGGACGAGCCGGCACCTGCCGTGCCGTAGGAGACCTTCATCGTGGCACCGTCCGCGGTGCGCAGGGCGGTGGACAGCGAGGTCGGCGGCGTGCCGTCGACGATCTGGCTCGAGTGGGCGTGGTCCGCCGTCGCGATGACGAGGGTGTTGCCGTCCCGCTTCGCGAACGCGAGCGCGGACTGCACCGCTTCGTCGAAGTCGATCGTCTCACCGATCTGGCCGCAGGCGTCGGCCGCGTGGTCCTGCTTGTCGATGCTCGCGCCCTCGACCTGCAGGAAGAAGCCCTTGCCGTGCTTGCCGCGGTCGCGGTCCAGCAGGGCGATCGACTTGTCCGTCAGCGACTGCAGCGACAGGTCGGTCGACAACCGCGCCGGGTTCGCCTGGCAGGTCACCGGTGCCTGGTCGGCCCCGCCGACGGTGGCCGTCGTGGGTGCGTACCGGGTCGGGAAGTTGCCGGGCGTGAACAGCCCGAGCAGCGGCTTCGCCTGGTCGGCCCGGCGCACCCCGGTGAGACCGGCTGCGTCGGAGACGACCTGGTACCCACGGTCGGCTGCCTGGTCGAACAGCGTCTCCCCCTGCCACTGACCGGCCTTGGCGGTCTGCGAGAAGCTCGCCGAGCCGCCGCCGAGGGTGACGTCGGGGCGTGCGCCGAGCAGCTGCTCGCTGATCGAGCCGAGGCCACCGTTCTGCAGGGCGTCGGTGCCGCACGAGGCGGTGTCCGGTCCGTAGCAGGAGCGAGCGCCGACGTGCGCGACCTGGACGGCCGGGGTGGCGTCCTGGATCTCGGCGGTCGAGACGTTGCCGGTCCGGAGGCCGTTCGCCTTCGCGAGTTCCAGGAGCGTCTGCTGCGGCGCGCCGTCCAGGTCGACGGAGATGGCGCCGTCGTAGGTCTTGGTGCCGGTCGCCCAGGCGCTGCCCGAGGCCGCGGAGTCGGTGACGTAGTCCGGCTTGCCCTTGTCCGCACCGTCCTTGGTGAGCGAGTAGGTCGTGTACGAGCCCGTCAGCGGAAGCGCGTCGAGGCCCGGCAGCCGGCCCGCGGCGCCGTACTGGTAGTTGCGCGCGATGGTGATCTCGGAGTCGCCCATCCCGTCGCCGATGAGCAGGATGACGTTCTTCGCGCCGGCTCGCTCGATGGCCTGCTGGACCGACCGGGTCTGGTCGCCGGCTGCGCGCTGTGCGCCGCCGTGCTGATCGAGCGCGAGCTGCCCGACGGCCTCGGCGGTGCCGGGCAGTGCGATCGCGCCGGCGATCAGGACGGCGCCGAGTGTCAACGCCGCGCGGCCGCGGCGTCTCGGAGTGTGGTGTTCCATGTCGGTTCCCCTCGTCGTGTGCCCCGAACGGGTGCCATCCGAGGATGGCCTGTGCGGAGGTACAGGCGAGTGAACCGGCGGCGTCGGCCAGGTGAACGTGGTGCTCCCGCCGCGACCGCCGCGCCCGCCGCTCACGTCCCCCGAGGTTCCGAGATCTGCACATCTCGCGCGCCGGAACGTCGGTTCGTGGAACCTCGGCGTCGCGCCGGCGGCGTGTCGCCCAGCGTCGCCCAGTCGCGCACGGGGTCGACGCGGGTCGCGGTGGGCAGACGCGACGACAGACGGACGGGAGGCCCGGTGCCAGCTGGCACCGGGCCTCCCGTCAGGGGGTGGTCGCGACTCAGGCGGCGAGGTGCGCCTGCAGGAACCAACGGTCCTTCGTCAGACCGCGCTCGATCTCGATGACGACGTCCTGGCTGTTGAGGTCGACCTCGTCGAGACCCTCGACGGCGCGACGGACCTGCAGCAGGGCCCCGTCGATCTGGGCGATGACCTCGGTGATGGTGACGTCGGAGTTCTGGAAGCCCTGCGACAGCGGCGGCAGCGTCGTGTTGGCGGCGACGGTCGCGATGCGCGAGTCGACCGGCAGGCCGAGGGCGACGATGCGCTCCGCGGCGGTGTCGGCGTAGGCCTGGGCGTGCTCGACGATGTCGTCGAGGAGCTCGTGCACACCGACGAAGTTGCGGCCACGGACGTGCCAGTGCGCCTGCTTGCCGTTGACGACGAGTGCCTCGAGGTCGATCACGACGGGGGCGAGGAACTGTGCCACTCCGGCGGCGAGCTCCGGCGTCGTCGAGAACGGGGACGTGGTGGTCGTGGTGCTGGTGGTGGTCGTGGTCATGTCTGAACCTCCTGCGTCGTGGTTACACCGGATCGCTGGGCCTGTCCTGACCAGTTCGGTGCTGCCGATGGACACAACCATGCCCGCTTCTCTTGTATGCCGCAAGGAAGCGGAGGCTGCCCTTACCGTCAGCCGACGAGCGTGTCGAAGCCGGCGTCGCTCAGCTCGATCTGGACGGCGGAACGCGCGCGCTCGACCCAGGGGCTGTCGGTGCACCCGATCCAGACGCTCGTGCGCGGCTCGCAGTCGGCGACGCACCACTCGGCCGCCCAGCCGGTCAGGGCGTGCGCGAGGGCCTCGCCGTGGTCGGCGAAGACGAGCGGCGACACCGCCGAGGCGCGGGCGCTGCGGACCAGCCACGTCACGGTCACGCGGGGCGGTGCGGGCAGGATGCGGACCTGCTCGTCGAGGGCGACCTCGACGAAGACCTGTCCGTACGCGTTCTCCGGCAGGTCTTCGAGCTGACGGCGGATCTCCGGCAGGTCCTCGACGCCGCCGGCGATGAGGATGCGTTCGCTGGGCTGTCGCCGGGTCCGTGCCATGCTGCAACGGTAAGGCAAGCCTTACCTCATCACAAGGCCTGCTGGCCGGTTCCGGCGATCTCCACAGCCGGCACACCGAGTTCGTGCGCCAGGAACGTCCACATCCACGACAGCGCGACGGTGTGCGTGAGCCCCGGAACGCCCTGGGCGATCTGCGTCGCGACCCCGTCGCTGTAGGCCGCGAGCTTCAGGGCGACGGTGTCCGGGTCGATCGGTCCGGCGCCGCCCGGGAACGTGCCGGCGTCGGCCCCGCGGCGGATCACGCGGACCAGACAGGCCTCCCAGACGCGGATCCGTTCGGCGTACTCGGCGGCCACCTCGGGCCGACGGGCGACCGCGGTCCAGTAGTCGGACCAGATCCGCCAGTGCTGCCGGACCTGTTCGGTGTCGTCGAACAGGGGCGCCACGAGCATCCGCAGCGCCTCGACGGGGTCGGACTCGGCGTCGACGGCGATGACGATCGCTCCGTAGAAGCGCTCCGTCTCGAGCACGACGACCTCGTTGAGGATCTCCGCCACGCTGCCGAAGTGGTAGGTCACGGTGCCGACGGAGACCCCGGCCTCGGCGGCGATGTCGCGCAGCCCCGTCGCGCCGACACCGTTCCGGACGATCACGGCACGGGCGGCCGCGACGATCATCGCGCGCCGGACCTCGGGACGCTGCCGGACGCGCGGCGCCGCACCCGGTGCGGCGCCCTGTGCAGCCCCCGCCGCCGCTCCCGGTGCAGCCCCCGCCGTCCCGGTCACGCCGAGGTCCTCGGGACGTCGTCGACGAAGGTCTGCTCGGTGACCAGCACCTCGGGGACGTCCGCGCCCCCGTCACGGGCCCAGGCCCGCACGGTGTTCACGACGTGGAAGGCCTCGGCGTCGGCGGTGACCTCCGAGGACGTCTCGAGTCGTGCCGACCACTCCGGCTTCTCCAGGCCGATCGCCCAGCGCGACGACGCCACGGCCGAGCTCGGGTCGTCCGACCGGATGCGGTACGTCTCGCGGGCGTCCTCGCTGAAGACGAGCCCGTCGGGGTAGACCCGTCCGCCGCCGTACCCGGGGTCGACGTCGAGGGTCCACTCCCCCGTCTCGACGTCGTGCGTGACGGTGCGCTGGGGCAGCTGCTCGGTCGGTGCCACGCGCTCGATCGCGAGCGGCGTCGACCGCTCGGGTTCGTCGAACCGCACGTCGTCGGCGGTCTCGCGCGTCCAGACCGGCAGGCACACCTCGGACGCTGTCGGGTCGATCGTGACGGTGGCCTCGGTGCCGTGCGGCCAGACCCAGGGCCAGTACGACGACGACACCGCGATCCGCAGGCGGTGCCCGGCGGCGAACCGGTGACCGGTCGCGACGAGCTGCACCGGCAGGGACGCCGGTTCGCCGGGGACCAGCGGGTCCGCCCGGTCCATGCCGTCCCGCTTCGCCGCGTTGAGCACCCCGCGCGTCACGAGGGTCGACGAGCCGTCGGGCGCGACGTCGCACAACCGCACCGTCAGGGTGGCGCGGGGCTGGTCGCTCGTGACCGACAGGGTGACGAGTGCGTTGCCGAGCAGGTCGAACGCCCTGCCGACGGGCAGGTCGAAGCAGACGGAGCGGCCGTCCTCGGCACGCTGGTCGGGTGGCAGGTCGGTCGTGTTGCCGAACGGGAAGAACCGTCCGGCGTCGGCACCGGTGTGCTGCGGCGACCGGACGACCACCGGCCCGTCCTCGCCACCGCGCAGCGTCGCGAGGGGCAGCGCGCGCCGGTGCGTCGCCGCCGAGGGCCACGCCTCGGCGCCGACCCACCGGCCCCGTCGCGAGGCGTAGTACGTCGCCGGGGTCTCGCCCTCGTTGATCCAGGCGCGGAGTGCGGGGTCCTCCTCCACGCCGGTGTCGATCCCGCGCAGCCAGCGGTCCCACCAGCGCAGTGTCTCCTGCAGGAACCCGATCGACGGTCCGGGTGCAAGACCGCGGTCCGGGTACTGGTGCGACCACGGTCCGACGATGCCCTTGACCGGGGACTGCACGTTCGACACCAGTCGGAGCACGGCGTCGCGGTACGGGTCCGCCCAGCCGCCGACGGCGAGGACCGCTGCGCCGATGGTGCCGTAGTCCTCGGCGGCGCTGCCGTGCCGCCAGTAGTCGTCACGCTCCTGGTGCGCGAGCCACACCGGCGTCATCGGGCGGTTCGACTCCAGCCGCTCGCGCCACCGGTCGACCCAGTCCGTGCCGACGACCTCGGGCCGCGGTGGTCGCGAGTTGAACGCGAACATCGTCGCGCCCCATGCCGCCATGTCGATGCCGAGCACCGCTCCGCCGACGTAGTGCACGTCGTTGTCGTACCGGTCGTCGGTCGAGCACACCGTGACGATGGCCTTGAGGGCAGCGGGCGCGCGCGCTGCCAGCTGCAGGGCGTTGAACCCGCCCCACGAGATGCCGAACATGCCGACGGCGCCCGTCGACCACTCCTGCTCGGCGAGCCAGGCGATCACGGCCTCTCCGTCGCGGAGCTCCTGCTCGCTGTACTCGTCGTCGAAGAACCCGTCCGACGAGCCGCTGCCCCGGATGTCGACCCGGACCGAGGCGTACCCGTGCTGGGCGTACCAGGGGTGCCGCTCGGAGTCGCGCGGCGCGGTCCAGTCGTCGAGCCGGTACGGCAGGTACTCGAGCAGCACCGGTACCGGCCCGTCGGGCGACGCCGGTGACCAGATCCGGGTGTGCAGCCGGACGCCGTCGGGCATCGGGATCCACTCGTCGCGGACGGTCACGCCGTCCGGCAGCGAGTCCGGCAGCCCGATGGCGGTGAAGGTCGAAGCGTCGGCGTCCACCGAGCGATCGTCGCTCATGCGTCCTCCCAGTTGCGGGTGCGGTGGCCGTCGCCGTGGTCCGTCCAGCCCTCGGTGTGCCGCCAGCGCGGCACCCCGTCGCCGACGTCGGGCAGCTCGGTGCTGCCCGGTTCGGGCGTCGCGGCCAGCAGGGTCGACGTGTACGGGTGGTTCGGGCCGGTGAAGACCCGCTCGGTCGGTCCGATCTCGACGATCCGGCCGCCGGTCATCACGGCGACCCGGTCGGCCACGCCCCGGACGACGGCCAGGTCGTGGCTGATGAACAGGCAACTGAGCCCGCGCGAGCGCTGCAGGTCCGCGAGGAGCGCGAGGATCCCCGCCTGCACCTGCACGTCGAGCGCGGTGGTGATCTCGTCGGCGATGACCAGGCGCGGCTCGGCGGCGAGGGCCCGGGCGATGCCGACGCGCTGCCGCTGCCCGCCGGAGAGCTGTGCCGGCAGCCGCTCGGCGAACTCCGGGCCGAGGCCGACCTGGGTGAGCAGCTCGCCGACGCGCTGCCGCGAGGACGCCCCCGTGAACAGCTTGAGCGGTCGCCCGATCGCCGCGCCCACGGTGCGCCGCGGGTTGAGCGACGTGTCGGCGTTCTGGAACACGAGCTGCACCGCACGACGGAGGTCCGGGGACCGTCCGGCGATCGGCTCGCGCAGGTCGCCGCTCACGGTCCCGTCGTCGAACGCGAACGTGCCCGACTCGGCCGGCACCAGGCCGGCCAGGGCGGTCGCGAGCGTCGACTTGCCGCTTCCGGACTCCCCCACGACCGCGAGCGTCTCACGCGGCGCGATCGCGAAGGACACGCCGTCGACGGCGGCCGGCAGGCCGCGTCCGTAGCGGATCACCAGGTCCTCGGCGGTCACCACGGGACGGACGAGCGGTTCGGGAGGAACGGTTCGGCCGGCCATGGAGGCGACCGTCGACGAGACGGTCGCCGTCTCGGGCACGTGCCCCGACCCTCCCCCCATCGGCACGGCCGTCTCGCCGCTGGCGCGTCGATCCGGAACCGGCGACGTGGGCCCAGGCCGTCGCCCGTCCGGCACCGCGGCCAGCAGGGCGCGCGTGTACTCGTGCTGCGGGGCGGCGAAGAGCGCCGCCGTGGCGGCGTGCTCGACGATCTCGCCGTCGCGCATGACGGCGATCTCGTCCGCCATGGCCGAGACGACCCCGAGGTCGTGGCTGACGAGCAGGACGGCCATGCCGAGCTGCCGGCCGAGGTCCGCGATCAGGTCGAGGACGGCGGCCTGGGTGACGACGTCGAGCGCGGTCGTGGGCTCGTCGAGCACCAGGACGCGCGGGCGGGCGGCGACGGCCATCGCGATGGCGATGCGCTGCTGCTGCCCGCCGGAGAGCTGGTGCGGGTACCGGCGGACGATCGCGTCGGGGTCTGGCAGCCGGACCAACCGGACCAGCTCGGCGACGCGCTCGGGGCCGTCGGGTTCGCGGTGGGCGCGCAGGGCCTCGCGGATCTGCTCGCCGACGCGCATCGACGGGGTGAGCGCCTGGCCCGCGTTCTGCGCGACGACGGAGGCGACGCCGCCGCGGAGCTCGCGGCGGCCGGCCGGCGAGAGCGCGAACACGTCGTCGCCGCCGACGCGGACCGAGCCGCCGACGATCGTCGAGCCCGCGCGGAGGTGCGCGAGCAGGGTCCGGGCGACGGTGGACTTGCCGCTGCCGGACTCCCCGACGAGGCCGAGGGTGCGCCCGGCGGGGATCGCGAAGGACACGCCGCGCACCACGGGGACCAGGCGCTTGCCGGCCGCGTAGGAGATCGCGAGGTCGTCGACGCGGACGATGGGGTCCGTCGCGGTCGCCGGCGCGGCCGGTGCGGTGTCGGTGTGCGTCATGCGCTCACTCCCTTCGTGGCGCGGTCGACTCCGAGCGACTTGCTCAGGCCGTCGGCTGCGAGGTTGAGCCCGATCACCAGGGTGGCCAGGGCGACGATCGGTGCGAGCGTGCCGAGCGGCACCACGGTCAGCGCCGTTCGGTTCTCCTGCACCATCAGCCCCCAGTCCGGCGTCGGTGGGTTGGCGCCGAAGCCGAGGAAGGACAGCGACGCGACGAGCAGCACGATCCACGAGGCCCGCATGGCGTACTCGACGAGCACCACGTCGAGGACGTTCGGCAGGATCTCGCGGAACACGATCGACAGCGCGCGTTCACCCCGGGCCCGGGCGGCCGTCACGTAGTCCTGCGTGATGACGGTGCGGGCGGCACCGCGGACGACGCGGGTCACGGCGGGCGCGTAGACGACGGTGACGGCGAGGACGATGACCCAGAGCCCGGCGTCGAAGACGGTGACGACGACGAGCAGGGCGAGGATCGACGGCACGCTGAGCAGGGCGTCGACGACGCGCATGATGGTCTCGTCGAACCAGTTGTCCGCGTACGCCGTGATGCAGCCGAGCACCGTGCCGACCGCGACCGCGATCGTCGTGGCCAGGAACGTCACGAGCAGGGCGTACCGGCCGCCGTTGAGCGTCCGCGACAGCACGTCACGGCCGTACTGGTCGGTGCCGAGCCAGTGCGTCCAGGTCGGGCCGGCGAGGACGTCGCCGGCGTTCGTGGCCACCGGGTCGTACGCGGCGATGACCGGTGCGAGCAGGGCGAGCACGACGTGCAGGGCGATGAGGCCGAGGCCGATGCTCAGCGCCGTCGAGCCGCGCAGGGGCGCGAGGGCGCCGGCGAGGACGACGCGTCCGCGGCGGCGGGTGGCGGTGGCGGTCATGCGGCGGCCTTCCTGGTGCTGCGCGTCGTGCGGGTGCGCGTGCGCGGTCGCCGTTGGCGGGTCCGCAGCTTCGGGTCGAGGGCGAGCGCCACGAGGTCGGCGGCGAGGTTGCAGACGACGTAGATGACGGCGCTCAGGAGCGCGATCGCCTCGATCGTCGGCAGGTCGCGGTTGAAGACCGACTCGAGCATGAGCTTGCCCATGCCCGGGTAGTTGAAGACGTTCTCGACGACGACGACCCCGCCGAGCAGCCAGGCGACGTTGAGCGCGACGACGTTCAGCGTCGGCAGCAGCGCGCTCGGCACCGCGTGCTTCCAGACCACGCGACGCATCGTCAGGCCCTTGAGCTCCGCCGTGGTGACGAACTCGGACGCCATCACGTCGATGGTCGAGGAGCGGGCGGTGCGCACGATGTAGGCGGCCATCGCCAGGGTGAGCACGATGATCGGCAGCCAGATCGTCGGCAGGAGTTCGCCGACCGTGGCGTCGCTCCCCCGCAGCACGACGGCGGGGAAGACCGGCAGGCCGATCGCGAAGAGCAGCACGAGCACGGTCGCGACCATGAACTCGGGCACGCTCATCACGACGAGGCTGACGATCGAGATCACCTTGTCGGACGGGCGACCCCGACGGACCCCGGCGAGGACGCCGAGCGTCAGTGAGACCGTGACGCCGACGAGCATGGCGGGCACGGCGATGAGCATGCTGTTCCGGAAGGCGGTGAACAGCGTCGGCGCGACGGCCTCGCCGCTGACGAGCGAGGTGCCGAAGTCGCCGTGCACCGCGCCACCGAGCCACTGCAGGTAGCGGAGCCACACGTTCTGGTCGAGGCCGAGGGTCTCGCGGAGCTGCTTCACGGCGTCCGGGGTGGCGTTCTGGCCGAGGAGCTGCTGCGCGACGTCGCCGGGCAGTGCCTGCACGGCCAGGAACACGAAGAGCGACGCGAGCACGACCGTGAGCACGGCGATGCCGACCCGGCGGAGGACGGGGACGAGGACGTCCGACGGGGTGTTCTTGGTCGTCATCGGCGCAGTCCGATCCGGAGGTAGTCGAACTCGAAGCCGTACTCCGAGTAGTTCACAACGTCGCGGGACAGCCCCACGAGCCGGTCGCCGAACATCGGGGTCATGTCGGCCCCGTCCTCGACCACGAGCCGCTGGGCGTCCTGGTAGAGCGTCAGCCGCTTGGCGTCGTCCATCTCGGCGCGGGCGTCGTCGAGCAGCCCGTCGAAGGTCTCGTTCGACCACGCGCTCTCGTTGTAGGACGAGCCCGTGCGGAAGATCTGGTTGAGCAGCTGGTCGATCGGCCGACCGGTGAACCAGTAGCTCACCATGAGCGGCTTCTGCATCCAGATCTGCGTGTAGTACGAGTCCGAGCTCGCGTTGCGGACCGTCAGGCGGATGCCCGCGTCGGCGACGGCGTCGCGGTAGGCGACGGCCATCGGCGTGAAGACCGACTCGTAGCTCGACGTGTAGATCGAGGTCCGGAACCCCTCGTGACCAGCCTGCTTGAGCAGTGCCTTCGCCTTGTCCGGGTCGTACTCGCGGTGGTCGTCGACGAACGCGGCGAGCTGCGGCGGGACGGGGTTGTCCCACCCGGGCGAGCCGGTGCCCTGCAGGGCGGTGTCGACGATCTGCTGCGGGTCGTAGGCGAGCTTCATCGCCTGGCGGACCCGCGGGTCGCTGAACTCGTCGCTCGTGGCGAGCATCGGGATCGTGTACCACTGGGCGTTCTTCGACCGGGCGACGGTGGCGCGGTCGGACGCGGACACCACCCGAGCGGTCGCGAAGTCCAGGTTCGTCTGCGAGATCAGGTCGATCTGGCCGGCGAGCAGCGCGTTCACCCGGGCGGTGGTGTCCTGGATCGAGTAGAAGTCGATGCCGTCCAGCGCGGGCCGCCCGGCGAAGTGGTCCTCGAACGCCTCGACGCTGCCGGCACCGGCGGGGGTGAACGCGGTGAGCCGGAACGGACCCGTCCCGATCCCGGTGCGGCCGATGTCGGCGATCGCGGCCGCCGGCACGATGTAGCACTGGTACGCGGTGAGCAGCGACGGGAACTCGGCGTTCGGCTTGGTCAGCGAGAACCGCAGCGTGTACGGGTCGGTCGCACGCATCGAGTCGGCGTCCATCACCTCGCCGAGGACCCCGGCCTGCGGGCTGCCGGTCTTCTCGTCGAGGATGTGCCGGATGCTCGCGATGGCGTCGTCCGCGGTGAAGCGGCTGCCGTCGTGGAAGGTGACGCCACGGCGGAGCGAGAACGTCCACTCGGTGCCGTCGGCGTTCGCGGACCACTCCTCGGCGAGGTCGGGCACGGTGGTGCCCCGTTCGTCGAGCTTGACGAGTCGGTTGTAGAGCGCGCCGAGGTACTCGTACGCCGACAGGGAGCTGGCGGAGTCGAGGGTCTCGGCGGCCGAGGCGGCCGGGCGCGCGATGCGCAGGCGACCGCCGCGTCGGGCGACGCCGGTGGCCGCCGCCTCGGGGATGGTGGGCGTGCCGGCGTTCGCGCCGGAGCTGCACCCCGTCAGGGTGAGCAGGCCGAGGCCGGCCAGACCGGCGGCGCCGGTGAGGAGCGCTCGACGGCTCGGGCCGCGGGCGTTCCGGGGTTCGGGGACGATGGGCTGCATTCGGGGTGGCCCCTCCTGTAATCGTTCCGGTGAACGATAGAGGGAACCCGGCGATCCCCCAACTCCTGCTCCTCGTCCTCCGGAGTGTTTACGAACTCGTTACACGGGCGCCGCCGGCACGGAGCATGATCGGACCATCCCGTCCGAGGAGGATCATGGCGACGTTCACCAGGGGGTTCGGTGGCCGTCGGGCCGACCGCGACGACACCCGCATCCCACCCGGCCAGACCCTGGTGCGCGACTGGCCGGTCCTGTCAGCCGGTGCCACGCCCGACGTCGATCCGGCGTCGTGGACCTTCTCGATCCGCACCGAGAACGGTCTGCACACCTGGACGTGGGACGAGGTGCACGCGCTCGGCGTCGAGGACGTCACCGTCGACATCCACTGCGTCACCCACTGGACCAAGCTCGACATGCCCTGGCGGGGCGTCCCCCTCGACCGCCTGTTCGAGGACGTCGAGACGTCGCTCGACTACTGCATGGTGCACAGCACCGGCGGGTACACGACGAACGTGCCGCTCGACGAGCTGTTGGACGGCAAGGCGTGGATCGCGTTCGAGGCCGACGGTGAACCGCTCGAGCCCGAACACGGCGGTCCGGCACGCCTGCTGGTGCCGCACCTGTACTTCTGGAAGAGCGCGAAGTGGGTGAGCGGGATCGTCATGCAGGCGGACGACGAGCCGGGCTTCTGGGAGAACGCGGGCTACAACCTGCACGGCGACCCGTGGAAGGAAGAGCGGTACTGGTGACGGTTCCCGACACCGACGTGTCCACCGACGTGTCCACGGATCCGTCCACGGATCCGTCCACCGACCTGGAGGCCCGGATCGCGCCCGCCACGCGGCCCGCGCCCCGCAGACGGCCGGCCTGGCACCCCGCGACGGTCGCCTCGGTGGAGCGCGAGACCCCGAACGCACGTCGGGTCGTCCTGGACGTCCCGACGTGGCCGGGGAACGACCCGGGCCAGCACCTGGACCTGCGACTCACGGCCGAGGACGGCTACCAGGCATCCCGCTCGTACTCGATCGCCTCGGCGGGTGACCGGACCGACGTCGTGCTCGCCGTCGACCGCGTGGAGGGTGGCGAGGTGTCCCCGTTCCTGGTGGACGCGGTCGAGGTCGGCGACGCGCTCGAGGTGCACGGGCCGCTCGGCGGCTGGTTCGTGTGGCGCCCCGCCCCGTCCGCCCGTCCGGTGCAGCTGATCGCCGGCGGCTCGGGGATCGTGCCGCTCGTCGCCATGGTCACCGCGCACGCCGAGGCCGGGGACCCCGCACCGTTCCGGCTGCTCGTCGCCGTCCGGACCCCCGACGACGTCTTCTTCCGCGCCGAACTCGACCGGGCCGTCGCTTCCGACGCTCCGCTCGACGTGACCACCGTGTACAGCCGGACCGCTCCACCCGGGTCCGCTGTGCCCGCGGGACGGCTGACCCGCGATGCGCTCGCCGCCGCGGTCTTCCCACCCGACGCCGGGGCGCTCGTCTACGTGTGCGGCTCGACGCCCTTCGTCGAGCAGGTGCTCCGCTGGCTCGCCGACCTCGGGCACGACACCACCGACGTCCGTGCCGAACGGTTCGGGGGCAGCTGATGACGGTCGTCGACGGCAACGCCCTCGCGGGGGTCCTGTCCGAGGTGCTCGGTCCGGAGCCGACCGTGACGGTGCTCTGCTGCGCGGGGTGCGGGTCCCGCGGATCGGTCGCACGCACCGTCGTGTACTGCTCGGCGATGGGCTCCGTCGCCCGGTGCCGGACGTGTGACACCGTGCTCGTCACGGTGGTCGAGGCCGGATCCGCGCGCTGGATCAGCCTCCCCGGTACCCGTGCCGCGCTCGTCCTAATACCCGAGGACCTCGTCTGACGCAATCGCCGACCGCATGTCGTGCGGAGTCCTTGCGGTTTTCCGCATGCCCGAACTGGGGTCCAATCCGACCGTGACGATGCTCCGGATCACTCTTCGGGACATCGCTGGGCCACCCACCCGGCGTCTCCACTCGGGGCAGTGCGGCCTCTGCGTCCGGCGGGCGCGGGTACCCGAAGCCTGCGCCCCCGGATGCGCCCGCTCACGGCGCCCGGGAACGACAGAACCCCCGGTGCTGCTCTGTCGAGCAACCCCGGGGGTCCTGTTCCGTCCGAGCGGATGACGAGATTCGAACTCGCGACCCTCACCTTGGCAAGGTGATGCGCTACCACTGCGCCACATCCGCATTCGCACGCCGTCTGGGCCGTGCGGAGTCGACTGTACCCGATCGCGGGCCCACGGTCGTGTTCTGCGGCAGATCCGGGCGTGTCCGGTGTCGCGAGGCGCGGCCCGGCGCGGCCCGGCACGGTCATCAGGCACGGTCATCAGGCACCGAGGAGTTCGATCGGAGCATGAGCTACGTGCACGACAACCCGGGCGGGACCGAGGCCCACGGCGTCGACCTGATCGACGGTGACACCCCCGCCATCCGCATCCTGGTGCACGGCGACCTGCCGACCACGATCGAGCACGAGGGGCGGACCTGGCTCGCCACCGGCGACGCGCACGACGACGGTGACGACCAGGCACCCCCGATAGCGATCTACCGCCCGGTCTGAGCCGAGCGGATCGCTCGTGCCGCCTGCAGGACGGCCTCCACGCTCGCGGTGAGCACCGAGCGGTGTCGTCCGGCCGCCCAGTGCACCCCGGCCCCGTCGCGGTACTCGAGCAGGGTCAGTGCTGCACTGGCGCTGCCCGTCGTCCGCGACGTCTGGTGCAGCGAGACGATGTCGACTGCCGTTCCGCACCCGGCGAGCAGTTCGACGACCGCCTCGACCGGACCGACGTCCACGAAGGCTCCGCGGTGCTCGACTCCGTCGATCCGCAGGGTGAGTTCGGTGCGCGCGCCGTCGCCGTGCGTCGTCTCGATCGCCACCAGCTCGATGTCCGCCGGCGCTCCGGCCGCCCGCTCGTAGCTCCGCTCGAACAGGTCGAGGAGTCCGGGTCCGTCGACCTCGGCCCCCGAACCGTCGACGTGCTGCTGGACACGACGAGCGAAGTCGATCTGCAGCCGTCGCGGGAGCTCGATGCCGGACGCCGTCTCGAGCAGGTGTGCGACACCGCCCTTGCCGGACTGCGAGTTCACCCGGATGACCGCGTCGTAGTCCCTGCCGAGGTCGGCCGGGTCGATCGGCAGGTACGGGACGCGCCACGCGGTCTCCGACTCAGGACGCCCCGCTGCGGCCGCGCGTGCTCGGTGCTCGGCGAAGCCCTTGCGGATGGCGTCCTGGTGGGTGCCGCTGAACGCGGTGTGCACCAGGTCGCCGACGTAGGGGTGCCGCGGGTGCAGCTCGATGCGGGTGGCGTGTTCGACCGTCCGCCGGACGTCGTCGATGTCGGAGAAGTCGATCATCGGGTCGATGCCCTGCGCGTGCAGGTTGAGGGCGAGCGTGGCGATGTCGACGTTGCCGGTCCGCTCGCCGTTGCCGAAGATGCAGCCCTCGACGCGTTGTGCCCCCGCGAGCACCGCGAGTTCGGCGCACGCGATGCCGGTCCCCCGGTCGTTGTGGGGGTGCACCGACAGGATCACGCCGTCGCGCCGGGCCAGGTTGCGGTGCATCCACTCGATCTGGTCGGCGTAGACGTTCGGCGTCGCGATCTCGACGGTCGCCGGCAGGTTGATGACCACCGGGCGCTCCGGTGTGGCGTCCCAGAGCTCGGTCATCGCGTCGCAGACCTCGAGGACGAACTCGGGCTCGGTCAGGTTGAAGACCTCCGGGGAGAACTCGAACCGGACGTTCGGCAGGTGCCCCGCGAGCTCGAGGACGTCGCGGCCCCCGGCGAGGATCATCTCGCGCAGCTCGTCCCGGTCCTTCCCGAGCACGACGTCGCGCCACGTCGGGGCGGTCGCGGTGTACATGTGGATCACGACGTCGTTGGTGATCCCGCGGATCGACTCGACCGTCCGTTCGATCAGGTCACGCCGGGCGGGGGTGAACACGACGATCGTGACGTCGTCCGGCGCCAGGTCCGTGTCGGCGAGCAGCCGGACGAACGCGTGGTCCGTCTCCGACGCCGACGGGTAGCCGACCTCGATCTCCTTGTAGCCCATCCGCACCATGAGCTCGAAGAACCGCCGTTTGCGTTCGGGGTCCATCGGCTCCGCGAGCGCCTGGTTGCCGTCGCGCAGGTCGACGGGGACCCACAGTGGCGCCGCGGTGAGCGACCGCGTCGGCCAGGTGCGGTCGGTGAGCGGGACGGCGACGCGGTCGGAGACGTCCTGGTACCGGTACGACGGCATCGGGGACGGACGCTGTCGGTTCCACGATGGGGTCGCGACGTCGGGGGTGGTGGTGGTCATGAGGCTCCTCTGCAGCTGTCGCGACGACCGTAGCACCACTCCTCAGACAAGTAGAGGTGTTGAGCGCGATGCGGCAGGATGGGCACATGACACCGGTCCGCCGCGAACCCCTCGCCGAACAGGCCGCCGACGCCCTGCTCGCCCGCATCCGCGACGGTGAGTGGGTGCTCGGCGACAAGCTCCCCGGCGAGACGACGCTGGCACCGCAGCTCGGCGTCGGTCGCTCGACGGTGCGCGAGGCGATCCGGCACCTCGCCGGTCGGGGCGTGCTGGCCTCGCGGCAGGGCGCCGGGGTCTTCGTCACCGCGCTCGACGTGCAGGACGGCCTCGACGACGTGGTCCGCCGCGCCGACATCGCCGCCGTGGTCGAGGCCCGTATCGCCATCGAGGTCGAGGCGTCGTCCCTCGCCGCGGATCGCCGGACCCCGGCTGAGCTCCGCACGATGCGGCGCGCGGTCGAGCACCGGCAGGAACGACGCGCCTCGATCGAGCAGCACGTCGACGCGGACACGGCGCTGCACCGCGCGATCGTCGTCGCCGCCCACAACCCGCTGCTCACCGAGCTCTTCGACGGGTTCACCCCTCGCAGCCGCCAGGCGATGATCGAACTGCTGCGCATCGACGGGGTGTACGGCAGCGAGGCCGACCGCGACGTGCACGACGACATCGTCGACGCGATCGACGACGGGGACGCGGCCGCGGCCGCAGCCCTGACCCGGGCGCACCTCCGCAGCCTGACGGCTCGGCTCGGCTGAGCGCAGGCCGGCTCCCGCCCGGTCTGGACCGCGCTCGGCGGCGGGCCGGGTGCCCGTCCGGGTCAGTGGCCCCGGACGTCGCCCGTCAGGATCGCGTGCTCGGCGCCGGCCGACAGCTCGTCGTGCAGCGCGTCCGCGAAGAACTCCCCCGCACCGAGGCTGACCAGGTGGGTGAGTGCACCGGTCACGTCCGTCAGAGCGGGGTTCCACTCGTCGTGGAGGGATGCCCGGACGTGGCCGGACTCGTGCACGACGACGACCCCGATGTGGTCGTGGGCATCGCCGACCTCGAGCACGGCGTCGTACACGACGGGTTCGGTGTCCTCGCCGAGGGGCTCCAGGTGCACCTCGCCGATCCCGGGCCACTCGGTGCGGAACACGGGCAGGTCCGGTGCGTGCAGGTGCGGGGCGCGTTCGTCGGTGACGGACTCGATCTCCCCCGACGTCAGGTACTCGTCGACGACCTCGTGGATCCGGTCGTGCAGTCCGGGCTCGTACTGCCACCAGCGCTGGTGCACCGCCCGGAGCCAGTCCTGCGTCGCGGCGTCGGCCGAGGCCGAGGTCCCGACCAGCTGCGGTGCCGTGCCGGGCGATCCGACGACCTCGAGCTGCTCGTCGTGCGTCTCGACGGTGATGGAACCGGTGGCCTCGTCGGGGTGCACGCCGTGGACGTCCTCGGGGGCCGCGGCCCAGATGCTCGCCGGCAGCTTCGGCGGCAGGGCGAACGCCACAGCGATCGCCGGACGTGCCAACGCCTCGTCGAGCGCGTCGCCGAGGTGCACCTCGTCCGAGCGGGACCCCATGACGATGCCGCCGGTGGGGGGCACGGCGGCCAACCGTTCGAGGTCCTCGTGGTCCGCGTTCATCGACGCGAACACGGGGGTGTCCGCCCACTGGACGAACTCGCCGGCCGCACGGTCCTGGTCCTCGAACGGCACGTTCCAGACCGAGGGGTCCGCGAGCACCCACGACGCCGAACGACCGGCGGGGCCACGGCGCACGGCGTCGACCACGGCGGGGACGAGCCCGGGCAGCCCGCGGTACGCCGGACGCACGGTGAGGCGGTCGAGCGCCAACAGGTCCGGCTTGCCGAGCATCTCGGCGGCGTGCGTCTGCAGCGACAGGAAGGTCTCGCCGGTGGCGTCCGGCACGACGATCGCCGCGGCGAAGCCACCGTCGACGTCGGACACCTGGTACCCGAGTACGAGCGCCTCGACCGACTCCGGCGATCGGCTCGTGTACGCGGCGACCTCGGCGACCGACACCGCTTCGGCCTCGTCGTCGGTGATGGGCACCCGGACGTCGATCACCCACCGGTCGACGTCCTGGCCGGGGTAGGCGTCGCCGTCCTCGTCCGAGATCGTGATGTGCACGAGCCGCAGGGAACCGTCCCACGCGTCGTGGACGTGCTGGGCGATGGCGGCTTCAGGGTCGTCGGTCACGGACGCCACCGTATCGGTGGCGGACCGGGCACGTAGTCAACCGTGCTGCGCGACCATCGCGTCGACACTCCGCATCGCGGTCGCCAGGATGGTGAGGACCGGGTTCACCCCGCCGTTCGTGACGTGCACCGAGCCGTCGGTCACCCGCAGGTTGTCGTGTCCCCACACTCGGCCGGTGGGGTCGACGACCGACGTCGCCGGGTCCGTCCCCATCCGGAGCGTGCCGGCCTGGTGCTGCCCACCGCTCGTGCCCCGGACCGGACCGTGCAGCTCCGCCACGCGCCTGGCGCCGGCCGCGCGCAACCAGTCGCCGCTCCGGGCGCTGGTGTGGTCGCGAGCACGGACGTCCTCGGCGTGGACCCCACCGCTGAACGACGCCACCGGGATGCCGTACCGGTCCGTCACCGCGGGGTCGACGCGGACGCGTGCGTCGGCCGTGGTGACCTCCTGGATCGGCCCCATGATCCGCATGCTGCGCCGCGCCAGGTCCCGCATCGCGTGCTTGCCGTCGAGCCCGGAACGCGGCGCGAGCCCCGTGCCGACGAGGTACTGGTACGTGTTCGACGGCGTCGCGATGAACTCGTTCGCCAGGATCCCGCCACCGATCTGCCCGGGCACGCCGTGCCGGTAGTCGGTGGTGGCGATCGACGGCCCCGGTCCGAGACCGTCGTCCACCACGTCGTCGAAGACCCCCATCGCACCGCCGTAGACGTGGCCCTGCAGGTGCCTGCCGACCTGGTCCGCACCGTTGCCGATGCCGTCGGGCTCCTGGTCGCTCCGGCTGTTCAGCAGGAGCCGTGCCGACTCCACCGCCCCGGCCGCCACGACGACCTCGGCGGCGTCGACCTCGGCCTGCCAGTCGCGGCCGTCCGCGGTGCCGACGACCGTGACGCCGACCACATGGCCGGCATGGTCCGTGCGCAGCCGGGCGACCCGTGACTCGAGGACGATCGACGCGTTCCCGGTGGCGAACGCGCGGGTCAGCATGGTGTTCTGGCTGCCGTTCTTGGCGTCGACCGGGCACGCGAAGCCGACGCACATGCCGCACTGCTCGCACGCGCGGCGACCCAGGTACGGCGTCGAGTTGATCAGGAGCGGGACGTGCACCGTCGAGATGCCCAGGGCGTCCGCGGCGCCGGCGAGCCGGTCCCGCGCTGCCCCCGACGGCAGCGGTGGCATCGGTCGCGCGCGCGAGCGTTCCCCGGACCACGGACCGTCGACGTCACCGCCGCTGACCCCGATCTCCCACTCGGCGCGCTCGTACCAGGGCTCGAGTTCGTCGTACCCGAACGGCCAGTCGGCCAGGGCGCTGCCGTCCGGCACGCCGTACGTCGACGCCATCGCGAAGTCCCGCGGCCCGAACCGCCAGGCCTGTGCGCCGTAGACCCGCGTGCCGCCGCCGGCCGTGACGGCGTTGTTGTGCCACCCCGGTGACGAGGGCCGGAGCACCAGGAGCTCGCGACCGTCCGCCACCGTCCGCGGGTTGCCGACGTCGGACGGCCCCGACCGCGGTGCCACGCCCCAGCTCGACCGCGGGTTCCGGATGTGGTCACGGCTGAGATCCGCGGTGCCGGGCCACCCACCGGCCTCGACCACGAGCACGCGCCGACCGGACTCGGCGAGCCCACACGCCGCGACACCCCCGCCGGCGCCCGACCCGACGACGACCGCGTCGTACCGGTCGGCCAGCTGCGACGGGTGCACGACCGAGGGCGCTGCAGTCGGCACCGGTACCGGCACGCTCCAGCCGTCCGGCGGACCGGGCTGCCACCCCACCATGTCCCAGGACCGCTCCCCCGCGTTCCCGCCGTTCCCCGCGTCGGCGTAGTAGCCCGCGGCCACGAGTTCGGCGAACCAGGTCCAGTCCGGATCCTGTTCGTCCCCTGCAACGTCCGCGGACGCGTCGACGACGGCACGGAGCCGGTCCAGCCAGTCCGGCCGGTCGACCAGCACCCCGGCCAGGAACCCGAGCGCGCCGGCCTCGGACGCCGACGGGTACTCGTCCGCCGGCACCACCCGGTCGACCAGGGAACGGAGCCGTTCGTCGTGCGTGCGGAGGAACTCCTGCGCCGCGGTGGCCGCGTGGTCCGTCATCGGTCCTGCCTCTCGAGCAGCGCCGGTGCCGCCCCACGAGCACCGTAACGGACACGGCAGGGTCCGAGGCCGGGCTCAGCCGCCGATGCCCTCCAGATCGAGCAGGTCGTCGTCGCTCAGCACGACGGCGGCCCCCTCGACGTTCTCGCGCAGGTGTGCCCGCGACGACGTACCCGGGATCAGCAGGATGTTCGGGGACCGGCGGAGCAGCCACGCCAGGGCGACGGACATCGGCGTCGTCCCGAGCCGTGTGGCCACGGTCGAGAGCACCTCGGACTGCAGCGGAGAGAAGCCACCGAGCGGGAAGAACGGCACGTAGGCGACTCCCTCGTCGGCGAGACGGTCGATGAGCGGATCGTCCTGCCGGTTGGCGAGGTTGTACATGTTCTGCACCGAGACGATCGGTGCGATCCCCCGTGCTTCGTCCACCTGTGCCGTCGTGGCGTTGCTCACGCCGAGGTGCCGGATGACGCCCTGCCGCTGCAGGTCGACCAGCGTCTCGAACGCCGGGGCGATCGGCCCCGCGACCGGACCGTTCGCGTCGCCCAGCCGCAGGTGGACCAGGTCCAGCACGTCGACGCCGAGCGTCTCGAGGTTGTCGTCGACCTGTGCCCGCAGCTCGTCGGGCTCCCTGGCGGTGGGCCACCCGCCTCGGGCGTCGCGTCGCGCGCCGACCTTGGTCGCGATGACGAGGTCGTCGGCGTACGGGTGCAGCGCCTCGTGCAGCAGTTCGTTGACCACACGGGGGCCGTACGTCTCGGCGGTGTCGATGTGCGTGATGCCACCGGCGACGGCGTCCAGGAGCACGGCGACGGCTTCGTCGTGGTCCTTCGGCGGTCCGACGACCCAGGGGCCGGCGAGCTGCATCGCGCCGTAGCCGAAGCGTGTGACCGATGCGTCGCCGAGGGTCCAGGTGCCGCCGGGCAGGCGAGGGGTGGTCGGGTTCATCGGATCTCCTTCGGGGACGTGCCCACGCCGAGGGCGCAGCGCACTCCTGACAGCCTGCTCGCGTGGGCAGCGGCTCGCACGACACCGACGCGCGTTCCGGCCCTCTTGCAGCGGACGGTCCACTTGCAGCGGACGCCCCGCTGGACGTACGCTCCAGGCAGAGGGCAAAATGCCTCGTCGCCCCGGCGGCCAGGAACCCACACGCGGTCTCGGACGAGTCGCCACTTCTTCTTCGAAGGAGTGCACGTGTCCACCCGTTCCCCCGCCCGGCTCCGTGACGCCGGGATCGCCCTCGCCGGCCTGTCCGCCGTCTTCCTGTTCGAGATGCTCGACAACTCGGTGCTGAACGTCGCGCTGCCGACCATCGGCCGCGAACTCCACGCGTCGACGACCGGACTCCAATGGGTCACCGGCGCCTACTCGGTCGTGTTCGGCGCCCTCATGCTCCTGTTCGGTGCGGTCGCCGACCGGTTCGGCCGACGCCGGGTGATGCTCGTCGGCCTGGTGCTGCTCGCGCTCTCCGCGCTGGCGACCACCGTCGTCACCACGACCGGCGAACTCATCGCGGTCCGAGCGCTCATGGGGCTCGCGGCGGCCATGACGACACCCGGGTCGATGGCCCTGGCCTTCCGGCTCTTCGACACCGACGCCCTGCGGGTCCGGGCGCTGACGGTCATCTCCACCGCGGGCCTGGTCGGGCTCGCGGTCGGTCCGACGGCGGGTGGCTTCGCCCTCGCGGTGGCGCCGTGGCAGGCCCTGCTCCTGGTGAACGTGCCGATCGCGGCGCTCGCGTTCATCGGCATCCGAGCCGGCGTGCCGGCTGACCGACCGGAAGACCTGCACCCCGACCGGATCGACGTGACCGGCGCGCTGTTCGGGACCACGGCCCTGGTCGGTGCACTCGGGACGCCCACCCTCTTCGCCGAGGCGGGCAGCGCCTCCTGGCCGGGGTGGACCGGGGTCGTCGTGACGGTCGCGGCGGTGGCGGCCTTCGTGCGGCGGGAGCGCACCGCGGCACAGCCGCTGCTCGACCTGCGCCTGCTCGCCCGTCCGCTCGTCGCGAGCGGTCTGGCGTACAAAGCGGCCTCCGGCCTGGCCGTCTCCGGCCTGTCGTACCTGGTGACGCTGCAGCTGCAGTTCGTCTGGGGCTGGTCACCGGCACTCGCCGCGATCGGGACGCTGCCGCAGGTGGTGGTGCTCCTGGCGTCCGGACGCTTCGTCGGCCCGTTCGTGCAGCGGGTGGGCCTCGGCCGCGCGGCCTGGCTGAGCGCCGGCGCCGTCGTCGCGGGACTCGCGCTCTTCACGGTCGGCGGCCGTGCCGGGTACGGCTGGGTCGCCGCGGCGCTCGTGCTCGTCGCCGCGGGGATGCGGGTCGTCGGGGTCGTCGCCGGCAACAACGTGCTCCAGGGCCTGCCGTCGAACCGGACGTCGATCGGTGCGGCGCTCGTCGACACCTCGAGCGAGCTCGCGACCGCGGTGGGCATCGCGGCGACCGGGACGGTGCTGGCGCTGCTCGTGCCGGGCAGCATCGCGTCGACGTCGTGGACGGCTGAACGCTTGGCCGCGTTCGAGGGCGGGATCACCGTCGCGGGCGTCGTCCTGACGGTCGTCGCCGCCGTGCTCGTCGCCTCTGGCATGGCCCGCACGACGACCCGCGCGGGCACGCCGGTGGCCGAACCGGCTCAGACGGCGCTGTAGCCGCCGTCCGCCACGAGCACGGATCCGGTGATGAACGACGCTGCGTCGCTCGCCAGGAACACGACGCTCGGCGCGATCTCCTCGGGCAGGGCGAACCGCTGCTGCGGTGCGTCCTCGATCCAGTACCGCCGGAACTCCGGGGAGTCCACCGGGGCCATCTCGGTCTTCACGTACCCGGGGGCGACGGCGTTCACGCGGATCCCGTACTGCGCCCACTCGACGGCGAGCGACTTCGTCAGGTGGTGCACGGCGGCCTTCGACGCGTTGTACGCCGGCTGCCACTGCGGCCGGTTGACGATGAGCCCGGACATGCTGCCGATGTTCACGATCGAGCCCGAACCGGCGTCACGCATGTGCGCGCCCACCGCCGTCGACGTCTTCCACAGTGCGCGGACGTTGAGGTCGAACACGTCGTCCCACTCGCTGTCGGGCACGTCGAAGGCGTCGCGGTGGTGGCACGTGCCGGCGTTGTTGACGAGCACGTCGATGCGGCCGAGGGCGGTCATCGCCTCCTCGGTCATGCGCGTCACCTGCTCGCCGTCGGTGATGTCCGCCGTGATGGTGACGAAGTCGTGGCCGGCATCCGCGGCCTCGGCGGCGACCCGGGCGTTGCGTTCGGCCGACCGGCCGACGATCGCGACGCGGGCGCCGGCCTCGGCGAGGCCGAACGCGAACGCCCGGCCGAGTCCCTGGTTGCCGCCGGTGACGAGGGCGGTCCTGCCGGTGAGGTCGAAGGGTGAGGTCATGGAGCGGGCGCCTTCCTGAGCGGGGTCGGCGCGGTGCACCGCGTCGACGAGGTACCGCCCTGCGTACACGGCCCGGCCGGGAGGCGCGGGGTGCGTCCGCCCCGCACCGCACCTGCCGCTGCGGTCACGACCACCGCGTCTGGTCGCTCAGTGCAGGTCGGTCGCGCCGCCGCCGTCCAACGTCGAGCCGACCGCGTCGAGGACGACGCTCACGGGCGGGCGTCCACCGCAGTCATCTCCTCGGAGATCGACCAGAGCCGAGCAGCGGTCTCCGGGTCCTGTGCCCGCTTCGACCGGCCGATGACCTCGGCTCCACCGCGCATGTGCATCATGCGCTGCGGTCCGACGAAGGTCCCACCGGGCAGGTCGGCGGTCGCGGCCATGAGGGACGGCAGCGCACCGTCCTCCGGCTCCTGCCCGAGGAGCGGGACGAGACGGTCCCACAGGTTCGGGCGCTGTCCGGCCGGTCGCTCGTAGATCGCCGTCTTCACCAGGCCCGGGTGGGCTGCCAGCGCGCGCACCCGGGACCCCGACGCCAGCAGGCGCCGGTCGAGTTCGGACGTGAACAGCAGGTTGGCGAGCTTGGAGTCGGCGTACGCACGGCCGGCGTTGTAGGTGCGCCGGTACCAGTCGAGATCGGTGAGGTCGAGTCGGGCCATGCGCTCCGCCTGGGAGGCGACGGTGACCACACGATCGGTGACGTGCGGCAGGAGCAGCGTCGTCAGCAGGAAGTGTCCGAGGTGGTTCGTCCCGAACTGGAGTTCGTGCCCGTCCGCCGTCCGCTGCAGGTCCTTCGACTCGACGCCGGCGTTGTTCACGAGGATCGCGATCGGTTCGTCGACGCCGTCGGCGAACGCCCCGACCGTCTCGAGCCGGGCGAGGTCGAGTCGGCGCACGCGGTGGGTTCCCGGAGCGCCGGGAAGGGCGGAGACGACCGCCCGGCCCTTCTCCTCGTCGCGGACCGCGAGGATGATCCGCGCTCCCGAACCCGCCAGTGCGACGGCCGTCGCACGGCCGATGCCGCTCGTGCCGCCGGTGATGATCACGGTCTCGTCGGTCGGTGCTCGACCGGTCCTGGTGTCGTCCATGTCGCCAATGTAGGCACTGCCCACTTTGTTGTCAACGTCTACACTGGCGGCATGAGTGCGCAAGCCCGTCCGTACCACCACGGTTCACTCCGGCAGGAGCTCGTGCGGGAGGGGCGCGCGCTCCTGATCGAGGAGGGGCAGCAGGCGGTGAGCGTGCGGGAGCTTGCGCGCCGCGTCGGCGTCAGCCACGGCGCACCCCTGCGACACTTCCGCGACCGGGAGGCCGTCCTCGACGCGATCGCCGCGGACGGCTTCGACGAACTCCGTGGCCACCTGGAAGCCGCGCGCGGTCCCGGCGACCTCGGACACCGTCTCACCGAGTACGTCCGAGCGCACGTCCGCTTCGCCCAGGAGAACGGCCCCCTCGTCCAGCTGATGTTCACGTCGACCGACGACAGCTCCGGACCCGAGCGCGACCGCGGGTCGCGGTCCTCGGCGGAGCGGTTCTTCGCGCTGGGAGCGGAACTGCTCGGTGAGCGCGACCCGGCATCGATGGGCCCGGTCCCGTTCCTGCTCGCGGCGACGACCGAGGGCATCAGCGCACTGGCGGCGGCCGGGCGCATCCCACCGGAGCGTGTGGACGAGGTCGTCGTCGCGGCGGTGCGGATGCTCCTCCCACAGATCGAGCAGCAGCTCGGCCAGCCCGTCGACGACTCGACGAGCCAGTCCGGCCCGTGATCCACGGTCGCTCAGCGCGTGTCGGTCGCGTCGCGCCGGTCGAGCTCGACGAGCATCGCGGCAGTGTTCCGCAGTACCCGCGGTGTCTGCACGAGGGTGACCACCAGGAACACGAGGAAGATCGCCGCCGCGAACCAGAAGACCGGTCGCCCGGTGACGGCGAGTGACACCTCGAGGACAATCGCCAGCACGAACACGACGGGCCCGAACCACCGCTGCCGGCGGTACTGCTGCTGGTAGTGCTCGAGCGCCTGACGCCACTGCGCCGGGTCGGCATCAGCGGGCAGTTCTCCGCGCCTGATCGCTCGACCGAGCGCACGCTGTCGCCCCGCGGGGCCGACGCCGCGACGTTGCCGACCGATCCAGAACCCGAAGAGGACGCCGAACGCTGTGCCGCTGACGGCACTCGCCGCGACTCGGATCCCGACGGGGACGTCGGCGGGCATGGTCACGAACGTCGACAGGTACCAGAAGCCGCCGAACGCGACGGCGAGGACGACCATCACGGCCCACAGCGGCCACCCACGCATCGAATCCATCTCGCCATCGTGCCAGCCGAGCGCGGCGGTCGTCCGGAACGACGAAAGCCCCGGCGGGACCTGGTGGTCCTGCCGGGGCTTTCTCGTGGTGGGCGATACTGGGATCGAACCAGTGACCTCTTCCGTGTCAGGGAAGCGCGCTACCGCTGCGCCAATCGCCCAGATTCCCTGTCTGAACCGGAGTTCGCACAGGATCTGGAGGGTGTTGCTGGAGGTGGGGACGGGATTCGAACCCGCGTGGACGGCTTTGCAGGCCGCTGCCTAGCCTCTCGGCCACCCCACCATCGAGGTTCACGTCTCCGTGAGTACCCGAACGGTGGGATACCCTCTGGTGAGTCGCAGGGCTTCGAGAAGCCCCACACTCGAGCGGATGACGAGATTCGAACTCGCGACCCTCACCTTGGCAAGGTGATGCGCTACCACTGCGCCACATCCGCACTTGTCTTTCCGCTGTCGCGGCGACGACGTAAACTCTATACGAACCCAGGGGCATCCACCAAAATCCTTCCCGTTCACCGGGCGTGTCCCCCGAGTTCGTGCGGATCCGGCTGGTTCGAGCCCTCTCGTCAGCAGCACGCCACACCCGGGGCGCGCGCCGTGTTCGATGCACCGCCGGACTTCCGCTACTATCGACTCGCACGAACAGTGCAGGGGGCGATTGGCGCAGTTGGTAGCGCGCTTCGTTCACACCGAAGAGGTCATCAGTTCGAGTCTGGTATCGCCCACCCTTGAGACAGAGCCCGACGCAGCAGCGTCGGGCTCTTGTCATCTCACCGGGCCGCATCATGCGGGCCACACCATCAGCACGATCGGACGAAGGGGCGCATGACCGACGTCGACCTCGAGTTCGCCCGGGTCCGAGCGGTCCTCGACCGTCCGACCCTGCGCCTCATGTCCCGCCCGACGAGCGCGACGGTCCTCGCCGTGTTCCGCACGGTGTTCGACCGCGACGTCCAGTACGTCCCCGCCGACCGCATGCACCTGCAGGTCGAGGAGCACGTCGCCCGCCTGCAGGCCTCGGGCGCACGCGTGCCCGCGAGCGAACAGCACGAGCAGAGCGAACAGGACCCCCGACCGAACGGCCGCGCCCTCTGCCGCGAGTGGGTGGCGGCACAGTGGCTGGTCCGCTCCAACTCCCCCGACGGCGACGAGCAGTACTCGCTGACCAGTCACGCGCTCGAGGCCCTGAGCCTCGTCGACGCCCTGTCGGCCGACCGCGCACTGATCAGCGAGAGCCGTCTGGCGATGATCGTCGACGCCGTGCACCGCTGGGCCGCCCGCGCCGAGCCGGACCCCGACGTGCAGATCCGCCGCATCGACGCCCAGATCGCCGAACTGCGGGCCGAGCGTGAACGCCTCGAACACGGCGACGACGTCGTCACCGTCGAGGACGACCGGATGCGCGACGGGTACACGAACATCTCCGACCTGATCCGGCAGCTCCCGAGCGACTTCAAGCGTGTCGAAGAGGCCGTCGCGACGATGCACCGCTCGATCGTCGAGGACTTCCGGCAAGAGGTCCGCCCGATCGGCGAGATCCTCGACGACTACCTCGCGCGCACCGACAACCTGATGCAGGCGACCCCCGAGGGCCGCGCGTTCGAGGGTGCCTTCGAGCTCCTGCGCGACGACGCCCTGCTGCTCCGCCTGCGCGACGACATCGCGACGATCCTGTCCCACTCGTTCGCCGACGGGCTCGGAGCCGGTGAGCGTCGCGCGTTCCGCAACACGGTCACGATCCTGCGCCAGGGCATCGAGGACGTCCTCGCGCAGCGGCGCCAGCTCACCGCCACGCTCCGCGACCAGATCGTCGCCCACGACGTCGTGCGCGACCGCGAACTCGATACCGTGATCCGGTCGATCAACCGCGGCCTGGCGACACTCATGGACCAGGGCGGTGCGCGCGACCGCATCCCGCTCCCCCTGCTGCCGGCGTCGGCCGAGGTCGGCACCCTGCGCGAGCGCTTCTACGACCCGGACGCCGAGTCGGTGCCGCCGCCCATCGAGGAACCCGACGACGACGTCTTCGAGGACCTCGACGTCGAGATGCTCCGCAAGCACGGCGGCCCGCTCCTGACCGAGCTGCGTGCCGCGCTCCGGTTCGCCGAGGCCGACTCGAGCGTCGACGCCTTCCACGGGCTGCCGCCCGAACAGCGTCGACCGGTCGAGCTCTTCGGCCTCGCTCACCTGCTGACGGGGCGCGACGACTTCGAGTCCGCCACCCACGTCGCCGAACACCGCACGGTGCGTCCGGACGGCAGCGCGGTCACCTTCCACATGCCCACCGCTGCGCTCGCTGCCGAGCACGCGCCGGTCGGCGATCCCCACGACGACAACGCACAGGAGGCACGGTGAGCGACACGACGCCGGCACCGGTCGACGAGACCGTCCCGTACGACGACCCCGCAACGGTCGTGCAGGACGACGAACGCGACGAGTCCAGCTTCGCCCTCTTCGAGGGCGACGAGGGTCGGCTCGACGAGCACCAGCGACGTGCGCTGGTGGCGCTGCTCCGGCACTCGTACGTCAGCTCCCGCACGCACCCCGACGAGTGGCGTGCGGTGCTCGACGCCGAGTACCAGTTGCGGTCGCGTCTGAACGACCTGTTCCTCGAACTCCACGTCGACCGTGACCGCGAGGTCGCGTGGAAGCGCCAGGCCCGTTCGGAGAGCCAGCGCCGCACGTTCCCCACGTTGCTGCGCGACCTGCCGTACACCCGCGAGGAGACGATCGTCCTCGTCTACCTGCGGATGCGCCTGCGCGCCGATGCCCGACCGGGTCCGGACCAGGTGGTCGTCGACCGCTCGGAGATCCTCGGGCACGTCGCCGGGTTCCGACCGGCGACCGCGACCGACCGCACGCGCGACGAGGGCCGGGTGGCGAAGGCCGTCGAACGCCTCGTCACGGCGCGCATCCTGATCCGCACCTCGGACCCGGACCGTTTCCGGGTGGCGAGCGTCGTCGAGGTGCTGCTCCCCCTGGAGCGCCTGCTGGAACTGGACACGTGGCTGCGGACCACCACCGCGCACGAAGACGCGACCGACCAGGGCGGCGAGCCGACCGACGGAGCCGCCACGGGCCTCCCGGCCGACGAGACCGACACCGATGACGACGGCGAGACGGAAGCATGACCGACACCTTCCAGATCCCCGCGCTGTTCGACACGGTCGCGCAGTGGCGCGCCGAGTCGATGCAGGTCGTGAACTGGGGCGGCTTCCACGGCCACCGCCAGGTCGAGCTGTCCGGCACCGCGACGCTCATCTCCGGCGCGTCCGGCACCGGCAAGTCCACGCTGATGGACGCCTACCTGGCCGTGATGATGCCGTCCGACGTGCCGTTCAACGGCGCCTCGAACGACGCGACGACCGGGCGCGCACGCAGCGCGGACCAGCGCAACCTGCTCACGTACCTGCGGGGCAAGGTCGACACCCGCCGTGACCCCGAGTCCGGTGCCCTGCGCGACGTGAACCTGCGCGGCGACGACCAGACCACCTGGGGTGCGGCCGCGGTCACGTTCCGGAACGACGACGAGCGGCGCTTCACGGTGCTGCGGGCGTACATCGTGCCGAAGCGTGCGCGCGGCGTCGGCGACATCCAGATGACCATGGCGACGGTCGACGACACCTTCGACCTGCGCCGGCTCGAGGAGTTCGTGCCGACGCGCTTCCACCACCTCGAACTGACCGGTCGTGTGCCGGGGCTGGTGATCCGCGACACCTACCAGGAGCTCGCGTACACGCTGCAGACCCGGCTCGGCATCGGCGACTCCGGCGGCGGGAACCGGGCGATGCGTCTGCTCGCGCGCATCCAGGCCGGGCAGCACCTGCCGACCGTCGACGCGCTGTACAAGTCGCTCGTGCTCGAGACCCCGGGCACCTACGAGGCCGCCGACCGCGCCCTCGCGCACTTCTCCGCCCTCGACGAGGCGTACGAGGCGATGGACACCGAGGAGCGCAAGGTGCGCATCCTCTCCCCCATCACCGATCTGCACGACGAGATCGAACGGTCGAAGGCCGCGGCCGAGGCCCTGGACGGCATCGCCACCGGCGCCGAGGTCTCCCCGTTCGCGCACTGGACGGCCTCGCGGAAGCGGGACCTGCTCGACGCCGAGGTGGACCGCAACGGCCGGGAGCGCACGGCATCCCGCGCCGAGGTCGCCGCTGCCGAGGCCCGGCACGCCGCCGTGGAGATCGAGCTGCGTGACGCCGAGGCGCGGCTGCGCGACCAGGGCGGCAACGCGCTCGCCCAGCTCGAGGACCGCATCGAACGGCTCACCCGCGAACGCGACGCCGTCGTCCGGACCCGGGCGACCTTCGACGAGCGGACCGCCGTGCTCGGAACGTCCGTCGCGACCGAAGCCGACTTCACTGCCGCGCAGCGCAGCTCGCACGAGTTCCTCGGGTCGTACGCTGCTTCGCGCTCGTCGTTGGACGACCGCCGCGACGCCCTGACGCGCGAGGAGTACCCGCTGCTCGACCGTGAGCGGTCCCTGCGCCAGGAGCGGCAGTCGCTCGAGCACCGACAGGGCGCGATGCCCCTGCCGATGCACGAAGCCCGGCTCGCGATGGCCCGCGCCGCCGGCATCGACCCCGCCGACCTGCCGTTCGTCGCCGAGCTGCTCGACGTGCAGCCCGGCGAGGAGCGCTGGCGCACGGCCATCGAGTCCGTGCTGGCCCCCGTCGCCCGCACCCTGCTGGTCGACCAGGACCGCCTCGGCGCGTTCAGCGAGGCGATCGACGCACTCCGCCTGCCCGTCCGCGTGCAGTTCGAGGGCGTGCCGACCGGACCGCACCTGGACCTCGACGGCGATCCCGCGATGGTCTCCGGCAAGCTCGCGATCAAGCACTCGCCGTTCAGCACCTGGGTGCGGGAGCGGATCGAGTCGGACCGCACCGACGCCCGTTGCGTCACCGACGCCTCGGAGCTCGGTGGTGGTGGTCGGCGCGTCACCGAGTCCGGCCAGCTCCGCGACGGCCGGCGTGGTGCGCACGGTGACCGCCGCCAGGCCAACGTCATCGGCTTCACGAACGAGGCCCGCGTCGCCGCCGTCGAGCAGGAGCTCGCGTCGATCGCACAGGACCTCGCCACGCTCGAGGCCCGTCGCACCGACGTCGCGCAGGACCTCACCGCGCTCGACGTCCTCCGCGCCGCGCACCAGCACGTCGTCGACGTGACGTGGGACGCCATCGACGTCGAGGGCGTCGAGACGTCGCTCGCCCGCCTCGACGAGGAACGCCAGGCACTCCTCGCCGCCGACGACGGCCTCCGGACCCTGCGCGCCTCGGTCGCCCGCCTGCGGAAGTCGCTCGACGAGACCGCCGACCGCCGCTCCGCTGCACGGCTCTCCGTGCAGCGCCTCGAGGAGCGGCACGCCGTGCTCGTCGACGGCCAGGACGCCGCCGCCGAGATCCTGTCGCGTTTCGACGACACCCCCGAGTCGTTGCCCGACGACGAGCAGTCGCGACTGCTCGCCGAGACGTTCGCCGAGGTCGGCGCCCCGGACGGTGTGGACGGTTTCGACGACGCCACCCGACGGCTCCGACGCCGGCTGGAGGAACGGCTGTCGCAGGCACTCAACGGTGCCGCAGCGGCCTCGACCTCGTTGACGCTCACGTTCCAGCGGTACCAGGACGCCTGGCCGGACCCGAACCTCGGCACCGGCGTCGCGTCGTACCCGGACTACCACGCCATCCTCGACCAGATCGTCGCGACCGGCCTGCACGCCCGCCGCACCGAGTGGCGTCGGCGGCTGTCGCAGTGGAGCGGCGAGGACCTCGTGCCGCTCGCCGGGGCCTTCGACCGGGCCGTCGTCGAGATCGAGGAGCGCCTCGAACCGGTCAACGAGATCCTGCGGGACCTGCCGTTCGGCGCGAACCGCGACCGCCTGAAGATCCAGATCCGGCGGGTCACCCGCGAGGACGTCACCGCGTTCCGCCGGGAGCTCCGCGCCCTGTCCGCCTCGGTCGACGCCGAGCTGACCGACGACGTGCTCGAGACCCGGTTCCGCCGGCTCCGGCGCTTCATGGCCGTCATCCGCCCCGACCCCGACGCCGCCCGTGGACGCACCACGCAGCGCGACGCCGTGCTCGACGTCCGGCGGCACATGGAGATCACGGCGGTCCGCTACGACACGTCGGGGGGCGACCTCGGTGTGTACTCGTCGCTCGGTGACAAGTCCGGTGGTGAGACGCAGGAGCTCGTGGCGTTCATCGTGGGTGCGGCGCTCCGCTACCAGCTCGGTGACGAGACCCGGCCCCGGCCCCGGTTCGCCCCGGTGTTCCTCGACGAGGCGTTCATCAAGGCGGACTCGGAGTTCGCCGGTCGTGCGGTCACCGCGTGGCTCCGACTCGGGTTCCAGCTGGTGGTGAGTGCGCCGCTCGACAAGGTCACGGCGCTCGAGCCCTCGATGGAGCGGCTGCTCTCGATGCGCAAGCACCCCGAGACGGGCCACTCGTCCATCACCGAGATCGCCCGGGTCCCCACCGACGCCTGACGGGCGGGGCGTCGTCCCCGAGGTTCCGAGATCTCGGAACCTCGGGTGCCCCCGCGGGCATCCGTGGAACCTCGGCGGCCCGCACGCGGCATGTCGTGGAACCTCGGCGTCGCCCCGCCGTGCCCCCCGCCCCCGTCATGTCCCCGAAGCGTCCGAGCCCGTCAGGTTCCGAGATCTCGGAACCTGACGGGCGCTCGGGCGGGCATCCGTGGAACCTCGGCGGCACGCACGCGGCATGTCGTGGAACCTCGGCGTGCAGGACAGAGCTCACTGACCGGCGCGCGGGACGGAGCGGGTTGATCGGCGAGCACGCTACGGTGAGGCCGTGTTCGGACGCCGCTCCCCCAAGCCCCGCCCCGACGACGCCCCCGGCCTCGGCATCGGCGCGCTCGTGCAGGTCATCGACTCCGCGGAGGGCGGTGAGCGGTGGGCCGACGAGCCCATCGGCGTCATCGTGGCTCCCGGCGGCAACCAGATCGTCGGCTACCCCGGCGTCGGCGAACCGCTGTCGTGGACCGTCGCGTTCGAGGAGCCCGTCTACACGAAGGACGGCCGCGGCCCCTTCGAGCGCGCGACCGTCCTGAGTCGTCAGTTGGTGCCGATCACGACCGGCAGCGGCGAGTAGCCCAGCGGGCTCAGTACTCTTCGGAGCCGCTCTTCATCATGGCGGCGACCGCCATGCAGCAGCCCACACCACCGAGGACGCCGATGCCGATGATGATGCCGGCGATGAGTTCGAGCATGGGGTGACTCCTTGGTTGCTTCGGCCGTGTGGCTTCCCTCAGGTTAGCGGATGCCGCGACGGAGTAGCGGATGCCGCGACGGATCAGCGGATACCGCGCATGAGCTTCAGGACCGGCTTGGCCAGGACGAGCAGGACCACACCGACCGCGACGGCGACGAGACCGAGCACGGCGAAGTACGGCGCCTCGTTCGCCGGGTCGTAGTACTGCGACAGCACCCCGGTGACGGCGGTGCCGAGCGACACGGACAGGAAGAACAGCGCGACCATCTGCGTCTGGAACTTCGGCGGCGCGAGCTTCGTGGCCACGGACTGCCCGACAGGTGACAGCAGCAGCTCGGCCAGCGTGAAGACGAGCAGGATGCCGACCAGGGCGAGCAGCGGCGTGCCGTTCTGGCCCGAGCCGACGAAGGGCAGGAACAGCAGGAACGCGACGCCCATGATGCCGGTGCCCAGGCCGAACTTCGTCGGCGTGGACGGCTGTCGGTCGCCGAGCTTGGTCCAGAGCGCCGCGAAGACCCCGGACAGCACGATGATGAAGACCGGGTTGATCGACTGCACCCACGACACCGGCATCTCCCACCCGAACAACGAGCGGTTCAGTCGCTCGTCGGAGTAGACCGTGACGACGGTGAACTGCTGCTGGTAGAGCGACCAGAACACGGCGCTGCCGATGAAGAGCGGGATGAACGCGAACACCCGCGACCGCTCCTGTGCCGTGATGCCGCTCGTCAGGATGACGACGAAGTACCCGATCGTGGCGAGGATCACGATCGCGACGACCACGGTGGGCAGGTTGCCGACGTTCAGCAGCCCGGTCAGGACGGCGACCGCGATCACGACCAGGGCGACGACGACCCCGACCCCGATCAGCGGCAGGCGTCGGCGGTCGACCGGGTTCGTGACGTGGCGGACCGTGTCGGGCAGGTTCTTCCGACGGATCGCGTACTGCACCAGGCCGGCTGCCATGCCGACGGCCGCGAGACCGAAGCCGTAGTGGAAGCCGAGCGAGCTCTGCAGCAGGCCGGTCAAGAGCGGCCCGAAGAACGCACCGAGGTTGACGCCGAGGTAGTACAGCGAGAACCCGGCGTCACGGCGGGGGTCGTCGCGGCTGTAGAGCCCGCCGACGATCGTCGTGGCGGTCGCCTTGAGGCCGCCGGACCCGAGCGCGATGAGGACGAGGCCGACTCCGACGCCCGCAACCCCGGGGATGAGCGCCAGGGCGATGTGGCCGAGCATGACGACGATCGCGCTGCCGAACAGGGTGCGGTCGGCACCGAGCAGCCGGTCGGCGATCCACGCGCCGATGATCGTGAACAGGTACACGGCACCGCCGTACGCGCCCATGATCCCGGTCGCGATGCCCTTGTCGATCCCCAGGCCGCCCTGCGTGACCGTGTAGTACATGTAGATCAGGACGATGCCCTGCATGCCGTAGAACGAGAACCGCTCCCAGAGCTCCACCGCGAAGGGCGTCGACAGCTCGAACGGCTGTCCGAAGAAAGTGCGTTTGGGCTTGGGATCGTGTCCCGTGGTGGAGCCTGACATGTCGGCCAGTCTGCCCCGCAGGCCGGTGGCACGCCCAATCGTCGATGGGTGCTCAACAAATTCGTCGGCACGTCCTCTTGGAGGGTTCCCACGGCGGCGACCCCCACGCACCGACCGCCGGTTGTCCGAGCCACACCGCGTTAGCCCGGCTCCCGGCGGCGGTGTCTAGCGTGGGGAGCGCAACACCGGACACCGCAGTTCAGGAGGACTCCGACCATGGTCGACACCGCATCCGCGCAGCACACCGGCACGCCCACGGCGAAGCACGACGCCGGCGTGAACCCGGGCACGAACGCCAGCGAAGACTCGGGCAAGAACGCGAGCAAGCACCCGAGCGACAACCCGAGCAAGCACACCGACATCCGCATCGACGTCGACATGGTCGAGACCCTCCTGCTCGGCCGCTGGGCCGAGGACCGCCGGATCTCCCGCCGCCTCGTGCTCGACCCCGCGCTGCACAAGACCGAGGGTCTCGGCACCATCGAGCACCGGGCCCGCGCGTTCGAGCAGCTGCAGATCCTGGTCGACGCGGGAGCCATCCAGCGCCCCTACCCGCCCGAGCTCGGCGGCCAGGACAACCACGGCGGCAACCTGGCGGCGTTCGAGGAGATCACCACCGCCGACCCGTCGTTGCAGATCAAGGCCGGCGTGCAGTGGGGTCTGTTCGGCTCCGCGGTGCACCACCTCGGCACCGCGCGGAACCACGAGGAGTTCCTGCCCGGCATCATCGGGTTCGACGTGCCCGGCTGCTTCGCCATGACCGAGACCGGCCACGGTTCGGACGTGCAGAACATCGCCACGTCGGCCACGTACGACCCCGCAACGCAGGAGTTCGTCGTGCACACGCCGTTCCGCGGAGCGTGGAAGGACTACATCGGCAACGCGGCCCTGCACGGCAAGGCGGCCGTCGTCTTCGCGAAGCTCGTCACCCAGGGCGTCGACCACGGCGTGCACGCGTTCTACGTGCCGCTCCGTGACGACGACGGCGAGTTCCTGCCGGGCGTCGGCGGCGAGGACGACGGTGTCAAGGGCGGCCTGAACGGCATCGACAACGGCCGGCTGCACTTCGACCACGTCCGCGTCCCCTGCACCAACCTGCTGAACCGCTACGGCGACGTCGCCGAGGACGGCACCTACAGCTCGCCGATCGACTCGCCCGGACGCCGCTTCTTCACGATGCTCGGCACCCTGGTGCAGGGCCGCGTGTCGCTCGACGGCGCCGCGGTCGTCGCCCAGAAGATCGGGCTGCAGATCGCGCTGACGTACGCGATGCAGCGCCGGCAGTTCCCGACGGCGGGAGGTGTCGAGGGCGTCCTGCTCGACTACGGCCGGCACCAGCGCCGACTCATCCCCCGCCTGGCGACGGTGTTCGCGCAGTCGTTCGCGCACGAGCAGCTGCTCCGCACCTTCGACGACGTGTTCAGCGGGCGCGCCGACACCCCGGAGCGCCGCGAGGACCTGGAGACCCAGGCCGCCGCGTTCAAGTCGCTGTCGACGTGGTCCGCCCTCGACACCCTGCAGGAGTGCCGCGAGGCCTGCGGCGGCGCGGGCTTCCTCGCCGAGAACCGCCTGACGAGCCTGCGCGCCGACCTCGACGTCTACGTGACGTTCGAGGGCGACAACACCGTCCTGCTGCAACTCGTCGGCAAGCGGCTGCTCACCGACTTCCGGAAGCGGGCGCCGCGCGATGCCGCATCGACCGCGAAGTTCGTCGCCTCGCAGGTGGGCGCGAAGCTCGCGGACGCCTCGGGCCTCCGCCGCCTGGGCCAGACCGTCGCCGACCGCGGGTCGCTCGCCGCGAGCGTCACGGACCTGCACGACCCCGCCACGCAGCGCGCGCTGCTCGCCGGCCGCGTGGACACGATGGTCACCGAGATCGGGCTGCGGTTGAACACCGCCGGCAAGGACCGCGCCCGCCAGGCCGTGCTCCTGAACCGGTCGCAGCACGACCTGATCGAGGCCGCGCGCGCCCACGCGGAACTCATGCAGTGGGACGCCTTCACCGAGGGGCTCGACGCGGTCCCCGAGGGCGACACCCGCCGGGTCCTCGTGTGGCTGCGCGACCTGTTCGCGCTCGGCCTGCTCGAGCAGCACCTCGACTGGTACCTGGTGCACGGCCGCCTGAGTGCGCAGCGTGCCCGTGCGGTGTCGGCGTCGATCGACCGGCTCGTGGCGCGGCTCCGTCCGGTGGTCCCGCAGCTCATCGAGACCTTCGGCTACGAGCCCGGCCACGTGCGGGCGCCGATCGCGCTCGGCGAGGAGCAGGCGCGCCAGGACGAGGCCCGTGCGTGGTTCGCCGCCGAGGCGGCAGCAGGACGACTCCCCGAACAGGAGAAGAAGCCGCGCGCGTAGCCGCCCGGTGCGGACGGTCCGGCCTGGAGGCACGGGTCGGGTCGTCCCCGCCGGCGCCACTCACAAGGAACGGCGTCGCGTCCGGTCCGCGCCCCGCCAGCGTCATCGCGCCCTGAAGAGTCGGGGCGCGATGGCCACCACGGGGCGCGATCGCCGACGACGGTGCGACAACGACCGCGCCCGGACGCGCAGCCCGCGCGCGCTCGGCCCGGACTACGCCCGGTCGGCCCCGCCGCGTTCGCCGAGCGCGGCACGCAGCCGCGCCTCGGCGTCGTCACCGGAGGCACCGGTCGCGCTGGCAGCCGCAGCGGCCTCGGCGTTCGCCTCGGCGACCGCCCGCACGACCTCTTCACGCTGGATCTTCACCCCACGTGGTGCGTCGATGCCGATCCGGACGCCGTCGCCCCGGGCGTCGAGGACCGTGATGACGATGTCGTCACCGACGAGGATCCGCTCGCCGACCTTCCGCGTGAGTACCAGCACCCGCTCAGCCTAGCGACAGGACGGGGACCCCCAGCAGGTCGACGGACTCCGGCGTGGCGGTCTCCGCCGCGCCGATCGCGACGACACCGGCCACCGGCAGCCGTGCGGCGACTGCGGACACCATGGCCGCGGTGTCCTCGGGCTTCCGTCCGACGTCGACGACCACCCAGACCTGGTCGGCCTCGATCCCTTCGCCGGTCGCCCGGTCGTCCCACGCGGCGACGGCGAGCACCGCGTGGCCGTCGCGCACGCCGTCGGCACGCGCGAGGATCGCCGACCGCCGGTCGGCGGCGTCCGTCGGCCGCAGCGCGTGCCGGACGGCGAACAGCCCGGCCGCGGCGTCGACGTCGTTCGCCCGGCCGACCAGCAGGACCAGGTCACCGTCAGCAGACCGCACTGCCGGGACAGCAGACCGCGCGGCAGGCGCCGTGGGCCGGGCCGCGCGCCGGCCGGGCGCGACGTCGGGGACGGTGGCCGGGCCTCCTGGCAGGGTGTCGGTGACGGCCTGGAGGCGCGGGTCGACGTCCGCAGGCCCGTCCGCTCCGGGCAGTGCGCGCGTCGGGCGCGGGGCGCTCCCCGTGATCCCGTCCGCCACGAAGCCGTCGAGCACCGACGCGAACGCGTCGGCACGCGTCGCCTGGGTGCCGTCACCGCGCGCGATGCGGGCCTCGGCCGCGTCGGCGTCGGCGAGCAGCGCCGCGATCCCGATCCGCTGGACGGGTGAGTCGGCGATCACGACGCGGGCGGTCGGGGTCTCCCCCGGTTCCGGCACCTCGACGGTGGCCTCGACGTGCGCCTTGCGGAACAGCCCGCCGATGCCCGGCGTGGTGACCCGCTCGGCGGCGACGATCCTCGCGCCCGCGCCGAACTCGGTCCGGACGGCGTCGCGGACCTCGTCGAGCGTCGCGCCGTTACGCTGCAATCGGGTCGGCGGCACGGACCACTCCCACGGTCTCGATGGTGGAGCCCGCGGCGGTGGCCTCCTGGTACGACAGCACCGGGAGCCCGTTCGACTGGGCGGCGACCATGCGGTGCACGGCCGGGCGGAGCTGCGGGGCGCAGACCAGGACGGCGGACAGGCCCTGATCCTCGATGCTGCGCACGGCATCGCGGACGGAGCCCAGGACCTGCTCGATGCGGTGGGCGTCGAGGACGATCTGGCTGCCCTGTTCGGACGGTCGCAGGCCCTCGAGCATCGACTGCTCGAGCAGCGGGTCGATCATGATGACGCGCAGGGTGCCCTGGTCGGTGTACCGGGCGGCGAGGGCGGGGCCGAGTGCGGCGCGGGCGGCCTCGACCAGCCCCTCGGGGTCGGTGGAGGCCTTGGCGCGCAGGGTCAGCGCCTCGCAGATCCGCCCGAGGTCGTTGATCGGCACGCGTTCGGCGAGCAGGCCCTGCAGCACGCGCTGGAGTTCGGCCATCGAGAGCATGCCCGGCACGAGTTCCTCGACCGCGGCGGGGTTGACCTGCTTGACGCCCTCGGTCAGGACCTTGACGTCCTCTCGGGTGAGCAAACGGGCGGCGTTGTCGCCGATGACGGCCTGCAGGTGCGTGACGAGCACGGACACCCGGTCGATCACCGTGGCGCCGGTCATCTCGGCGGCGTGCCGGAGTTCGGCGGGCACCCACTTGCCGGTCAGGCCGAACACCGGCTCGACCGTCGAGGTGCCCGGCAGCCCGTCGAGGTGGTCGCCGAGCGCCAGGACGCTGCGGGCCGGGGCGGTGCCGCGGCCGGCCTCGACGCCGGCGATCCGGATGGCGTAGGTCGACGGCGGCAGGTCGATGCTGTCGCGGGTGCGGACCGGCGGCACGACGATGCCCATGTCGACCGCGATCTTGCGACGGAGGGCACGGACCCGGCCGAGCAGGTCGTCGGAGGCGCCGGACACCATGTCGACCAGGTCGGGCGCCAGCAGGATCTCGAGGGCGTGCACGCGCATCTGCTCGATGAGGTCCTCGGGGGTGTCGCCGGAGGGAGCGGCGGCTTCGAGGGCCTGCTGCTCGGCGGCGGCCGACTCGGCGTTCGCGGCGTTCCGGCCGATGCGCCACGCGGTGAACAGCAGGGTCGCACCGACGAGCAGGAAGGGCAGGATCGGCATGCCGGGGATGAACCCCATCGCGATGGCGGCGACGCCGGCGATCATCAGGGCGTTGCGCGACTGCGAGAGCTGGGTGGCGGCCGAGGCACCCATCTCGGACTCCGCGCCGGAGCGCGTGACGATCATGCCGGTGGAGACCGCC
The DNA here is from genome assembly GCF_015350945.1 of Curtobacterium sp. VKM Ac-2884. Lineage (NCBI taxonomy): Bacteria > Bacillati > Actinomycetota > Actinomycetes > Micrococcales > Microbacteriaceae > Curtobacterium > Curtobacterium sp. VKM Ac-2884. The sequence continues at coordinate 160,103 of NZ_JADKSA010000003.1, read as the reverse complement.
ATGAGCAGGGCCGGGATCTGCGTGACGAGGCCGTCGCCGATCGTCAGGATGCCGTACTTCGACAGGGCGTCGGTGGCGGACAGCCCGTTCTGCAGCATGCCGATCGCGATGCCGCCGACCAGGTTGATGATGATGATCAGGATGCCGGCGATCGCGTCGCCCTTGACGAACTTCGAGGCGCCGTCCATCGCGCCGTAGAAGTCGGCCTCGGCGGAGACCGCGGCGCGGCGGTCCTTCGCCTGCTGGTCGGTGATGAGCCCCGCGTTCAGGTCGGCGTCGATCGCCATCTGCTTGCCGGGCATGGCGTCGAGGGTGAACCGTGCCCCGACCTCGGCGACGCGCTCGGCACCCTTCGTCACGACGACGAACTGGATGACGATGAGGATCAGGAAGATCACCGCGCCGATGATGATCGACCCGGACACGGCGACGTGGCCGAACGCCTGGATGACGTCGCCGGCGAAGCCCTCGCCGAGCACGAGACGGGTCGACGCGACGTTCAGGCCGAGGCGGAACAGCGTCGCGACGAGCAGCAGCGACGGGAACACCGAGAAGTCGAGCGGCTTCTTCACGAAGAGCGTCGTGAGCAGGATCACCAGCGCCAGCAGGATGTTGATGATGATCAGGAAGTCGAGCAGGAACGACGGCACCGGCAGGATCAGCAGCAGGATGATGCCGACGATGAACACCGGGACGACGAGCTTCGGCAGGTCCTTGCGGTTCATGCGGGGAGTCCTTCGGTCGGGGTCTCGGCGATGCGCGGTGCGCGGAGCTTTCGGGGGCGGAGGTCACCGGTCAACGTGGCCGGGTCGATGACGCTCGCGACCTCGTCGGGCGTGGTCGGCCTCGGCGGTGCGTGGGTGCCGGCCGCTGCGCCGCGGGCCTTCAGGGCCATCACGAACGACAGCACCCGGGCGACCGGCGTGTACAGGTCGACGGGGATCTCGTGCCCGAGCTCGCACGCGGCGTGCAGCGCGCGGGTGAGCGGGACGTCGCGCACGATCGGCACACGGTCCTCCTCCGCCCGGGCACGGATGACGTCGGCGACGGGCCCGGCGCCCTTCGCGACCACCCGCGGTGCGGCCTTGCCCGGCTCGTACTTGAGCGCGACGGCGTAGTGGGTCGGGTTCGTCATGACGACGTCCGCGGTGCCGACCGCCTGGATCATCCGGTTGCGGCTCATCGCGAGCTGGCGGGAGCGGCGCTGGCCCTTCACGAGCGGGTCACCGTCGCTCTTCTTCTGCTCGTCCTTGACCTCGCGCTTGGTCATCATGGTGCGCTTGCGGTTGCGGCGGATGACCACGAGCACGTCGATCGCGGCGAGGACGAGCCCGGCGGCGATCGCGGCGCGGAGCAGGGTGCCCGCGCCGTCCGCTGCCGCCTCGAGCACGGCGGACAACGGCAGCGAGCCGCTGGTCATGAGCACGGGCATCAGGCCCTGCACGGCGAACCAGAGCACGAGCCCGACGACGGTGGTCTTCAGCAGGGCCTTCGCCCCGTTCCACAGCGCCTGGACGCCGAACACGCGCTTCAGGCCCGCGATGGGGTCGAAGTGCGAGGCCTCGGGCGCGAGCTTCCGGACGTGCACCCCGCCCTGCGCGACGGCGGCCGCGGTGACGGCGACGAGCACCACCGCGAGCATCGGGCCGAGGGTCGCGCCGACGCTCGCCATCGCATCGCCGAACACGTGGTTCATGGTGCCGATGGTCGGGTTCGCGATGACGGACTGCACGGCGACGAGCTGTGCCGTGCCCGCGGCTGCCGCGTTGCCGATCATCGACGGCACCATGAGGGCGACGACGGCGATGCCGATCCACGCACCGAGGTCCTGGGACCGGCCGAGCTGGCCCTTCCGGTGGACCTCCTGCATGCGCTTCTGGGTGGCCTTCTCGGACTTCTCACCACTGTCGGACACGGCGCCTCACCCCCGTCCCGTGATCGCCTGGACGGCGTCGCCGGTCAGCGACGACACCACCGAGGGCAGGGCCATGAAGAGCGCTCCGGCGAACAGGACGGTCAGCCCGATCTTGATCGGGAACCCCATCTGGAACGCGTTGAGGGCCGGTGCGACACGGGTGAGCAGCCCGAGGCCGACGTCCGCCAGGAACAGCACGACCACCAGCGGCCCGGCGATCTGCAGCGTCGCCAGGAACATCTGCGACATCGCCGCCACGAGCAGGTGGGCCAGACCGTCGACCGCGAAGCTGCCGGTGAGGGGCACGGCGTCGAAGGACCGCACGAGCCCACCGACGATGAGCTGGTACCCGCCCGAGGTGAACAGGAGCGCGAGCGCCGCCATCTGGAACAGCCGGGTGAACTGGGCGCCGTTGACCTGCGACTGCGGGTCGAACGCCTGCGCGAGCGTGAACCCGCCGAACAGGTCGATGAGCGCACCGGCGGACTGCACCGCGGCGAACACCAGGAACACCAGGAAGCCGAGCGACAACCCGACGACGAGCTGGGTGAGCAGCGCGAGCAGGAAGGGCCCGGTGTCGAGCGACTCGTAGCCGACGGCGACGCGGGGGGCGACCCCGATCGCCAGGCCGAGCCCGAGGATCACCTTCACGGTGCCGGGGAACGCCCGGTACGAGAACGGCGGCGCGATGACGAAGAACGCGACGAGCCGGACGCCGGCGAGCATGGTCGCCTCCAGACGGTCGGCGTTGATCGCGAGCTCCATCAGCCGCTGCCGAGCAGCTTCGGGATCATGTCGAAGGCGACGTGCGTGAACGCCACCATCTCCGAGATCATCCAGTTGCCGCAGACGACCAGGGCGATCGCGACGGCGACGGCCTTCGGCACGAACGAGAGCGTGACCTCCTGGATCTGGGTCACGGACTGGAACAGCGAGATCGCGAACCCGACGACGAGCGACGTGACGAGCACCGGAGCGGCGAGCTTGCCCGCGACCAGGAGCGCCTGGAGGACCAGGTCGATGACGGCCTGCTGGTTCATGCCTGCCCCCTAGACAACGTGGTAGCTCTCGATGAGCGACGTGATGATGAGGCCCCAGCCGTCGACCAGGACGAAGAGCAGGATCTTGAAGGGCAGCGAGATCATGACCGGCGGGAGCATCATCATGCCCATCGACATGAGCGCCGCCGAGACGACGAGGTCGATCACCAGGAACGGGATGAAGATGACGAACCCGATGATGAACGCGCTGCGGAGCTCCGAGATGATGAACGCCGGGATGACGGTCGTCATCGGCACGTCGGCCATCGACTTCGGGTTGTCGAGCCCTGCGGCGCGGGTGATCAGGGCGACGTCCTCGTCACGGGTCTGGTGCAGCATGAAGGTCCGGAGCGGCTTCGTGCCGATCTCGACGGCCTGGTTGAAGTCGAGGTGGCCGGCCAGGTAGGGCTGCAGGGCGTCGTCGTTGATGTGCCCGAGCACCGGCGCCATCACGAACAGCGACAGGAACAGTGCCAGGCCCGCGATCACCTGGTTCGGCGGGATCGACTGCAGCCCGAGCGCGTTCCGGGTCATCGCGAGGACGACGAAGATCTTCGTGAACGACGTCATCATGAGCATGAGCGCCGGGGCGACGCTGAGCAGCGTGATGCCGATGAGCGTCACGACGGCCGACGACGGGGTGCCGTCCGGGCCGTTCACGCTGACGCTGAAGTCGCCGTTCGCGGGAGCGGTCGGCGTCGCGGGGGCGGTCGGTTCGACGACGCCGGCGGCGTGGGCACCGGTCGCGGTGAGCATGAGGAAGCCGGCGACGACCGCCAGCCCGAGCAGGACGAGGGCGGCGGTGCGTGCGGTGCGGACCGCGGTCACCCGGCGCGCCGGTTCCGCAGGGCGGCGGCCGCCTGCCGCCAGGTGTCGACCGACAGGATCGAGCCCTGCAGCTGCTGCGCGGTCGGCACCGTGGTGCGCTGCGGACGACGGTTGCGCGGGCGCATCGGCAGCGGCGTCGCCGCGTCGGCCGGGAGGCTCTCGGTTGCGTCCGTCTGCAGTGTCAGTTCCTGACCGAACGCGTCGGCCGACGGGGCGGGACGCACGGGCAGCTGCACGGGTCCGGTCACGATGGTGAGCTCAGGAGCGGGCGCCTGCCCGCTCGTGAGCAGGCTGACGCCCTGCTCCGACACCCCGAGCACCAGGCGCTCCCCCTCGACGTCCACCACCACGACGCTCGCCTTGCCGCCGAGGCCCTGGCGACCGACGACCTCGACGGTCGCCGCACGGCGCCCGGAGGTCTTGCCGGCGAAGCGCTTCTTGCTGGCACGGTGCAGCACCCACATGAGGGCGAGCACGACGCCGAGCGACAGCGCGACGCGGAGCGTGATGAGGAGGGTGTCCACGCGGGGCTCAGAGGGATTCGGCGACGTCGAGGATGCGGGTGATCCGGACGGCGTAGTCCTGGTCGACGACGACGACCTCGCCGTGCGCGATGAGGCGACCGTTCAGCAGGACGTCGGCGGGCGCACCGGCGCTGCGGTCGAGTTCGACGACCGCGCCGGGCTCCATGCCGAGCACGTCGCGGACCGACATGCGGGTGCGGCCGATCTCCACGGTCAGGGTCATCTCGACGTTGTTGATGCGGCCGAGGTTGCCGGCGGGCACCCCGACGGGTGCGGCGGCCGAGACCGTGCCGTGCTCGCGCACCCGGATGCCGAACCAGCCGCTCGGGACACCACCGGCGGTCAGCTCGAACACCACCGTGTCGGGGTCGGCCAGCAGCGCGGCCGCCGACTCGCGGCTCGCCTCACCGAGGACCCCGACGCCGAGCACGGACGCGGCGGCCTCGAGCGACGGACGCAGCACGTCGGTGACGGCCACGATCCCGTGGTCGGTGCCGCCGGCAGCGATGACGGCCTCGAGGTCGGTGAGCACGAGGGCCAGATCGGCCGACAGGCCGCCGACGAACGACGCGACCACGGCGTCGGTCGCCGCTTCGAGCACGACCGGGGTCGCGCCTCCCGGCAGCAGCAGCGCACCCAGCGGGACGGCCGTCGGGAGCTGCGCCGCGAGCGACTCGGCCGCGGTGGTCTGGAGGGTGGTCGTTTCGGTCATCAGTGCTGCTCCGTGCTCGTGGTGGTGACGACGATGCCGGCGAGGCGCGAGCCGTTCGCGCCGACCGCGGCGGTGCCGACGGGTTCACCGTCGACCGCGATGGTGAGGGGGCGGTGCTGTGGGTGCGGCAGCGGCAGGACGTCGCCGACGGCGAGCCGGAGCACCTGCGTGGGCAGGACCGTCGCCGGGGCGAAGCGCAGGCTGACGCCGACGGGGACGCCCGCGAGCTGCGCGTCGAGCAGGGCCTGGGCGTCGGCGGGCGACACGTGCGCGGCGGCCTCGCCGAGCTGCGGCAGCACGGCCTCGGCGGGCAGCGCGAGCGTGCCGGGGGCGACGCGGTCGCCGACGCGGATCGAGAACGCCGCGACGATCATCAGGTCGCCCTTCTGGGCGGCCTGGGCGAACTGCGAGTTGAACTGGAAGCCACCAGCCGTGACGTCGTGCGCGAGCAACCCGCCGAACGAGTAGCGGAGATCGTCGAGGGCGTCCTCGACGATCTTGCGCACGAGGGCCTGCTCGATGGGCGTGAAGGTGCGCTCCGGGGTCGGCAGCGGCTTCGACGCGCCGAGGGCGTGCGAGACCCAGGTCAGCGCGGCGTCGAGCGGGACCTGCAGGACGCCCTTCGGGACGACGTCCGCGATCGGCAGCAGCACCATGCCGGTGAGCGCGGGCAGCGAGGCGGCGTACTCGTCGTACGTCACCATCTGCACCTGCTCGCAGGTGACCTGGCTGACGGCGCGCACCTTCGCGGTGAGCTGCGTGCCCCACTGCCGCGCGAAGGTCTCGAACGCGAGCTCGAGGACCCGGGCGTGCTCGCGGGCGAGCGTCGACGGGCGCGCGAAGTCGTACACCTCGGGCGCTGGCAGGGTCTCGGTCACGGGTGCGTCTATCGGTCGCCTGTGCGGCACCCGTCAGTGCTGTACCCCGTACTGGGGATGCGGGGTCTCCAGCCCCGTCGGTCGTGGGTCAGCCCTGGCGTGCTCCGTCCTGCGCCTTCGCCAGTGCCGGCATCAGCGCGCTGACGTCCTGGTCGGCGTTCGACAGCACCACGATGTCGACCCGTCGGTTCAGGGCGAGGTCCTGGTCGGTCCCGCCCTTCGCGAGCGGCCGGCTCGACCCGAAGCCGACGCTCTGCACGTGGTCGCCCGGCATCCCGCCACGCTCGACCAGGTCGCGCAGCACCCCCGTCGCCCGGGCCGCGCTGAGCTCCCAGTTGGTGGCGTACGGTGCCGTCGAGTTCCGCTGGTCGGCGTGCCCCTCGACGCTGACGTCGTGGTGGCTCGTCTGCAGGACCGGGGCGATCGCGTCCATGATCGACCTCGCCTGGTCGGACAGGTCGGCGCTGTTCGTGCCGAAGTAGGTCTCACTGCCGACGAGCCGGACGATCAGGCCACGGGCGTCGACGGTGAACTGCACGTTCGCGGTCTGGCCGGCCTTCGCGAGGTTCTGCTTGATCGCCTGCTCGATCGCGGTGAGGTCGTCGAGCTCCTTCTGGGCGTCGGCGAGGTCCTGCTTCGTCGCGGTCACCGGCACGACGGTCGACGCGGGGTCGACGTTGGTGTCCTTCGTGCCGGACGACGCCGTCGAGTGGTCGGCCTGCGACTTGTCGGTCGAGTAACCGGATCCGTCCTCCACCTGGTCCTTCGTCACCACCGTTCCGCTGGCGGTGTCGACCTTCTGCGACTTCACCTCGCCGAAGCCCGTCGCCAGGGAGTTCTTCAGGGCGATGTACTTCTCCTGGTCGACCGTCGACATGGCGAACAGCACCAGGAACATGCACATCAGCACCGTGATCATGTCCATGTACGAGGCCATCCAGCGCTCGTCGGGGTGCTCGGCGTCGTCGTGGCCCTTCTTCGCACGACCGCGGCCACGGCCACGGGGGTTCGCGCTCATCGTCAGGCCGCCAGCTGCTGGTCGTCGGCGTCGGCGTCCTGCTTGTTCTTGCCGGCCTTGCTCTTCGAGGTGTCGGTGCGCGCTGCCGGCGGCACCATCGCCTTGAGGCGCTCACCGAGCAGGCGGGGCTGGCTGCCGGCCTGGACCGCGAGCAGCCCTTCCATCAGGAGCGTCTGGCGGTCCGACTCGAGCTGTGCGAGCTTCCGGAGCTTGCCGCCGATCGGCAGCCACATGAAGTTCGCGGTGAGCAGGCCCCACAGGGTCGCGACGAACGCACTCGCGATGAGCGGACCGAGCTCGTCGGGCTTGCCGAGGTTCGCGAGCACGTGGGTCAGGGACACCACGGTGCCGATGATGCCGACCGTCGGGGCGAAGCCGCCGAGACCCATGAAGAACGCACTCGCACTGCGCGTGGGGGCCGCGTTCGACTCGATCTCGTCCTCGAGCAGGATCCGCAGCTCGTCGCCGTCGGTGCCGTCCGCGATGTTCTGCAGCGCCTTCTTCATGAACGGGTCGTCGTGCTTGTCGGCCTCCTGCTCGAGGGCGAGCAGACCGTTCGACCGAGCCGTCTCCGCCAGGCCCACGACGTCGTCGATGACCGACTGCGGCGGCGTGACCTTGCCGGTGAACGCCTTCGGGACGGCTTTGAAGCTCGCGATGGCGTCCTTCAGCGTGGTGCTCGCGATGCCGCAACCGATGGTGGCGCCGAACACGAGCAGCATCGGTGCGGGCAGGAACAGCCCGGCGAGCTCGACGTGCTCCATCTCGACCATGCCGAACAGGGCGCCGAAGGCGAGCAGGATGCCGATGATCGTTGCGATGTCCACGTCAGCGGCCCCCGTCCTGCGTGCGGAGGGGTGCGACGGCCGCGAGCGTCGGCTGGGGGCCGGTGGCGTTCCGCGTGTTCGGCAGGTCGGTGCCGTAGGCCATGCCGACGATGCGAGCGCGGTACGCGGCGATCAGGTCGATGACGTCGGCCATGGACTCGCGGACGATGTACTTCGCCCCGTCGACCATGATGAGCGTCGTGTCCGGCGTCTCGTGGATGCGCTCCACGAGGTCGGGGTTGACAGCGAATGCGCTGCCGTTGAGTCGTGTGACGACGATCATGGCCCGTCCTGGTTCTCGATCGTCCCGCCGCCGTCCGTGGGGCGGGATGCTGCCCGTCCGTGGGCCTGCAGGGAGGTCTATCGGCGGGTGGGGCCGGGGCGTTAGCGACGATCCGGCGGTGGCTCCGCGGATCCGCCGGGAACCGGTGCATCCGATCGGCCCTCACGGCCGGTAGTGGGGGTACGACGTCGATGACGACATCGTCCGCTCCGGCCCGGACCGGCCCGAAGGAGAACGCCATGCGCAAGACACTCGTCACCGGCCTGAGCGCCGGTGTGCTGTTCGCCGCCGCCGCGGTCGTACTGCCCGCGACCGCCGCCACCGCCGCCACCGGTGAGGCGACGCTCTCGGTCCTCCACGCCGTCCCGGACGTCACCGTGGACGTGTACCTCGACGGGAAGCGGGCGATCGACGACTTCACACCCGGCACCCTCGCCGGTCCGATGATGGTGCCGGCTGGTGCCCACCAGCTCGCCATCACCGCCTCGGACGCCGCCGACGCCTCGAAACCGATCATCGGACCGGCGGACGTCTCGTTCGACGCGGGCGGCAACTACACCGCGGTCGCACACGACGCGGCGGACGGATCACCGACCGCCACGGTGTTCACCAACGACACCTCCGCCGTGCCCGCCGGCCAGGGGCGTCTCGTCGTCCGGCACGTCGCGGCCGCACCCGCGGTCGACGTCCTCGCCGGCGGGAAGGCCGTCGTCACGAACCTGTCGAACCCGGATGAGCAGGCACTGGAACTGGCGGCCGGCACGGTCTCGGCGAGCGTCGCCGCGGCCGGGACGACCGACCCCGTGATCGGCCCGGCAGACGTCGCGGTCACGGCCGGCGCCGACACCATCGTGTACGCGTGGGGCAGCCTGGACGACTCGAACCTCGCGCTCGCCACGCAGACGATCTCGGACCTGGGTGGCACGCCGAACGGTGTCCCCGCCGGCAACGCGGGTCTGGTGGCCACGAACGGCCAGGCCGCTCTGCCGCTTGTCGGTGGTGCAGCAGCAGCCCTGGCCGCAGCCGCCGCGATCGGTGCCGTGCTGCTCCGTCGACGCACCGCAGCGGCCCGCCGCTGAACGTGCGGTCCCCAGTGCGGTCCGTCACGGTGACGGCCATCGTCGTCGCCGTGGCGGTCGCATCCCTGACCGGGTGCTCGTCGGCCGGATACGCCCCCGACGGGCAGCCGCCCGCCCTGCCGACGAGCACCCCCACTCCGGTCCCGACGGCGTTCTCGACCGCGGTGCCGCAGCAGGCAGCCACCATCCCCCCGGTCCGGCGCGCACCGGCTCCGACCGGCCTCGTCGTCGACCACGACGGCATCAGCGCCCCCGTCCAGCCCGAGGGCGTCGACGGCAGCGGGGCGATGGGCCTCCCGCCCGACCCCGCGACCGCCGGGTGGTACCGGTTCGGCCCAGCGCCGTCGTCACCGGAGGGCACCGTCGTGATCGCCGCCCACGTCGACGCCGTCGGGTACGGTATCGGACCCTTCGCCCGGCTCCGGGACGTCCCCCGCGGGACGACGGTCACCCTCACCGACGCTGCCGGTGCCGACACCCGGTGGCGGATCGACTCCGTCAGCACGCTCGAGAAGCAGGGCCTCCCCTGGGGCGACGTGTTCCGCGACGACGGACCGCGCCGACTCGTCCTGGTCACGTGCGGCGGCCGGTTCGACACGAGCACCGGACACTACGAGAGCAACCTCGTCGTCACCGCAGCACCGATCTGACCGTGGCGACCGACGGCCGCTTACGATCAGGTCGTGGTCGACGACGACCGCACCAGCGACAGGAAGACGTGACGACCATCCTCCCGGACGACGGCGAACTCTCCGACGCGTTCAGCGCCGGGGGCGAGCACGCCCTGCGCGCCGTCTACGAACGCTGGTCGTCGCTCGTGTACTCGTTGGCCCTGCGGGCGCTGTCGGACCCGGCAGCCGCGGAGGACGTCACGCGGCAGGTCTTCGTGAAGGCCTGGCAGCGGAGCGCCAGCTACGACCCTGCCAGGGGTCCGCTCGGCGCCTGGCTGGTCGGCATCACCCGCAACTGCATCGTCGACGCCCTGAACGATCGCCGTCGGCACGCCAGCGCAGCCGACCCCGAAGTCGTCGAAGCGACGACGCCCGCACCGGAACCGGCGTTCGACCTGGCGGAGCGCGCACTGGTCGCGGGCGAGCTCGACCGACTCGACGAGACACCGAGACGAGTGATGCGACTGGCGTTCTACGACGACCTCAGCCATCGTGAGATCGCCGAACGGCTCGACCTGCCGCTGGGCACCGTGAAGAGCCACATCCACCGGAGTCTGGCTCGGATCCGAACACGTCTGGAGGTGATCGAATGAAGCACGTCGACGACGAGACCCTGGCGATGCTCGCGGTCTCCGACCAGGTGGCTGAGGACGACGTCGCCGAACACCTGGCGTCCTGCGCCCGGTGCCGCGACGAGGTCGCCGTGCTGCAGCGGGTCGCCGCCGTCACGCGGGCGTCCGACGACCTCGAGCTCATCGCGCCACCGGACCACGTGTGGGACCGGATCGCGGCCGAGATCGCGCAGACGCTGCAGCAGGTGACCGCCCCCGTCGACCCGCGGTCCCACGTCGTGTCCCGTCGACCCCGGTCGGCCACGCGTCTTCGTCGTCTCGTGACGGTCCTGATCGCGGGTGCCGGCGTCCTCGCGGTCGTCCTGGGCATCGGCGTGGCGACCGGCGTCGTCCCCGGGTTGCCCCGTGGGGGCACGGAGACCGTCCTCGCGAACACCGAACTCGCGGCGCTCCCCGGCTGGTCCGGCACGTCCGGTACCGCCGAACTCGAACGCGACCGGGACGGGCGGGTGACGCTCGTGGTCGACCTGCACGGTGAACGCGGTCGATCCGGTACCGGTCCGCTCCGCGAGGTCTGGATGATGCGGTCCGACCTCGCCGGCCTGGTGAGCGTCGGCTACCTGGACGGCGACCGCGGCACCTTCACCGTGCCCGCCGACCTGGACACCGCGCGGTTCCCCGTGGTCGACGTCTCCGCCGAAGCGGACGACGGCGACCCGGCGCACTCCGGCGACTCGATCGTGCGCGGGACGCTGACCGATCCCTGAGCAACAGACGCAACGCCGGCTGATCGCGTGCCGACAATCAACTGCCACATTTGTTGCATTTCCGCTTACAATTGCGCCATGTCCGCATCAACCGAGAGCAAGCTCGCCGGCCTCGCAGCCGGGCAGTGGGGCATGCTCACTGCCGCGCAAGCCACCGAAGCGGGTGTCGCGCGGAGCACGCTGCTGCGACGAGAGCAGACCGGTGCGCTCGAACGCATGCGTCACGGCGTGTACCGCCTGCCTGGCGCTCCCGTCGACCCCGCAGACGACATCCGCGCCGCGTGGCTCGCCTCGGATCCCTCGACCATCGGGCGTGACCGACTGGACGACCCCGACGTCACCGTCGGTGGAGCAGCGGCCGCGGCGGTACACGGCATCGGCGACCTCTCCCCTGCCCCGTACCTGCTCTACACGTCGACGCGGCGGCGCACTCGACACGATGACGTCCGCTACAGCACACGCCCCGTGCCAGCCGAAGACGTGATGATCCTGGACGGTCTCCCCGTCACGACACGCGAGCGCACGATCGCCGACCTGCTCGACGAGCCCGGCGCTGACATCTCGACCGTCGCGGACGCACTGCGCGACGCAGAGCTCTCGGGCGCCGATGTCGACGTGCAGTCCTTGATCGAGCACCTGGATCCGATGGCGAAGGGTCTCGGCCTCGACGACGGTGCCGCCCTGTACCAGCGCCTCCGCTCCCTGACGCAGGTGGACGAGGTCCGGCTGCGGGACCTCATCGCGCACACGGACATCGTCGAGCAGGTGGACGCCGCGGTGGAGACTCACCTGCGAGAGGCACTCGAGGCCGTGACGGCGCAGATCGACCGGCAGACGCGCACCGTCATCGAGCCGGTGCTCCGTTCCGAAGCAGTCGAGACGCCGACGGCGCAGTCAGGGCGTCCCTCCCGGATCGGGGTGCCGAAGGTCGCACTCCCGCCGGGCCTCCTGCCGAAGACCACGCTGCCTCCGTCGACGCTCGCGCTGATCGACCAGATCGCTCAGAAGTCGACGCGACCGTCCGGCGCGAGGCGCGACGGTACGTCCAATCCGACCACCCAGCCCGAGGAGACCGACGAACGGTGAGCAAGCCAGAGCACTACGCGACCCCGCTGGCCACGATGCAGGCGATCACAGCCGCCGCGCGCGCTGCGTCGCCGGCGATGGGCCTGCGGGTGAGTGACCTTCGGAGCTACCTCGTTTTCGACCGGTTCCTGGTCCGGGTGTTCCGCGATCCGCGGCATGCGTTCATCCTGAAGGGTGGCACGAGGATGCTCGCCTTCATCCCGACCGCACGCGCCACGGTCGACGTGGACCTGGAGACCACGCTCGGCCTCGACGACGCCGTGAAGCACCTCTCCGACCTCGTCAGTGTGGACATCGGCGATCGCCTCCGTTTCCGACTCGTGTCCCGTTCGGACGGCGGTGGCGACGACCAGCCCAACCTGTCGGTGGCTCGCCTGGCGTTCCGCGCCGACGAGACGCGGGAGGTGGTGAAGATCGACCTCGCGGTGCACGCGCGGGCTGGTGCCGCGACCGTCGTCGCCGCTCCGGCTTTCCGTGTCCCCCTGACCCGATCCGTGGAGTCCGTCGACTACCTCATGATCGCGATCGAGCAGCAGATCGCCGACAAGGCCGCTGCGATGATGGAGACGCGGCACGTGGGCGGGGACGGCCGCTCCTCGCGAGCGAAGGACCTCGTCGATCTCGCCCTGATCGCGGTGCATCTGCCCTGCGGCGCGCGTGCACTCCGCGGTGCGGTCGCGTGGCAGGTGGGCGAGCGAGGAATCGAGCCATTCGTCGCGGTCGACGCCTCTGATGCGATCCAGCGCGGGTACCGGAAGGCGGCGCAGCGTGCGGTGGGTCTCACTGAGGACTGGCGAGAAGCGGAGTCGCTGGCGAACGGGATGCTGGGTCCCGCGCTGGACGGCTCGGTGACCGAAGGTCGGTGGGATCCAGAGCTGAAGGCCTGGGTCCCGCTCCGCTGACGGCGTCGGACAGTCGCCCTGTCCCCCGAATTCTCAGCTGTGACGTATTCGAGACCTCGAGCCGGGCAACGGGTGTCGTTCTCCAGTCGTTTTATCTCATGAGCGTGTTACGTTGGCGCCATGTCCGACACCACCACCGTCGTCTCGCCGGCCACCCCGGCATCCGCCGCCCCGCTCCGCGAGGTCGGTGCCCTCATCCGGGGCGCCCGCAAGGGCCGCAGCATGACCCAGGCGCAGCTCGCCGAACGCGTCGGCACCAGCCAGAGCGCGATCAACCGCATCGAACAGGGCGGCCAGAACCTGTCCCTCGAGATGCTCACCCGCATCAGCGACGCCCTCGACCAGCAGATCGTCTCGATCGGCGGCGCCCCGCAGCGTGCCCACCTGCGCGTGCAGGGCGGGCGGAAGCTCAGCGGGTCCATCGCCGTCAACTCGAGCAAGAACGCCGCCGTCGCGCTGCTCTGCGCCTCGCTGCTCAACCGCGGCGTCACCCGCCTGCACAAGGTCGCCCGGATCGTCGAGGTCGACCGGATCATCGACGTCCTCCGCAGCCTCGGCGCGAGCGTCACGTGGTCCGAGGACGGCGAGACCCTCGAGATCGTCGCCCCGTCCGACCTGCACCTCGACGCGATCGACGCCGACGCCGCCCGCCGCACCCGCAGCGTCCTGATGTTCCTCGGCCCGCTCAGCGGCCGGTACGAGTCCTTCCGGCTCCCCTACGCCGGCGGCTGCGACCTCGGCACCCGCACGGTCGAACCGCACCTCATCGCGCTGCGCCCCTTCGGCGTCGACGTCGAGGCGACCTCCGGCTGGTACGAGGTCGGCGTCGCGAACCAGGACGTCCCCGCGAAGTCCGTCGTCCTCACCGAGCGCGGCGACACCGTCACCGAGAACGCGATCCTCGCCGCGGCCGCCCGCGACGGCGAGACCGTCATCCGCAACGCCAGCCCCAACTACATGGTGCAGGACCTCTGCTTCTTCCTCGAGCTGCTCGGGGTGCAGGTCGAGGGCATCGGCACCACGACGCTCCGCATCACCGGCAAGAGCCGCATCGACGAGGTCGTGGACTACTGGCCGAGCGAGGACCCGGTCGAGGCCATGAGCCTGCTGACCGCCGGCATCGTCACCGACTCCACCCTCACCGTCACCCGGGCGCCGATCGAGTTCCTCGAGATCGAGCTCGCGACCCTGGCCGAGATGGGCCTGCGGTTCGACGTCACCGACGAGTACCCGGCAGCGAACGGCCGCACCCGCCTGGTCGACATCACCGTGCACCCGTCCGAGCTGCACGCCCCGATCGACAAGATCCACGCGATGCCGTTCCCCGGGCTGAACATCGACAACCTGCCGTTCTTCGTGGTCATCGCCGCGATGGCCGAGGGCACCACGCTCGTGCACGACTGGGTCTACGAGGGCCGGGCGATCCACCTGCTCGACCTGACCCGTGTCGGCGCGAGCGTCACCCTGCGCGACCCGCACCGCCTCGACGTCACCGGTCCGACGCACTTCTCCGGCGCGGAGATCAGCTGCCCGCCGGCCCTCCGCCCCGCGGTGGTCATCCTGCTGGCGATGCTCGCGGCGAAGGGCGAGAGCGTCCTGCGGAACGTGGGCATCATCGCCCGCGGCTACGAGCAGCTGCAGGAACGGCTGAACTCCCTCGGCGCGTCCATCGAGACGTTCCACGACTGAGGCGACCGCCTGCCCGCGTGACCCGACGGCCCGTCCCCGCAAGTGGGGACGGGCCGTCACCCGTTCTGCGCGGATCGACCCGTGCCTCCAGGCTGATGCGCAGGAGCGCTCCACCACCCACCCAGGCGACCGGTGCTGGATGGGGTGATGGCCACGAGATCGCTCTTGACCGTCCCCCTGTTCACCACGGTCGCGGCCGCCGCGGCGGCCTGGTTCGTCCTCGGCCCCGCCGCCGCGCTGGCGTTCGTCGCGCTCGCGCTCCTCGAGATCGCGATGGCCGCCGACTCGTCGGTGCCGATGGCCGGCATCGCCGGACGGCTGCACTCCCCCGCCCGACGGCTGTTCCTGTCGCTCGGGATCGTCGCGGGCGTCCTCGCGATGCGGCTGCTCCTGCCGCCGGCGGCGGTCGCGGTCGGCGACGCGACCGACCCCGCGAGCTCCGTGCAGGAAGCCGTCTTCGCCCCCGGCTCGTTCTCGGCGCACCTCGCCGAGGTGCGCCCCGCCCTCGCCGCCTTCGGCGCCGCCTTCATCTGGCTCGTGTTCGCCGAGTACCTGTTCAACACCGACCGTGCGTCGCGCAGGTCCTGGCTGGGCCGCCTGGAGGCCCGGCTCGCCGCCGTCGCGCGTCCTCGCGTCTGGTCGCTGGTCACCGCTGCGACGGGGGTCGCCGTCACGGCCGTCCTCGTCGGCGTCGACCGCGCGTGGTCGCCGGGAGCCCTGCTGCCGGTGGTGCTCGGCGGTGTGGCGGGCATCGCCGCGTACCTCGGGTCGAAGCGGGTCGCCGCCTGGGCGCTCGACGGGGTCGGCTCGGACACCGCGTCGATCGGGGTCGGGCGGGGTGCCTGGCGGATCCACGCCTACGCGTCGACGGTGGTGTTCGAGCGGGGGCTCGTGGTGTTCATGCTGTTCGAGATCCTGGACGGCGTGTACAGCCTGTCCGGGTCCGGGACCCTCGGCGCCGACGGCCTCGGAGCGCTCGAACAGGCGGCGGTCGCGGTGGCGGCGATCGGTGTCGGTGCCGTGTTCCTGGCGCGGTTGACCTCACGGCTGGACGAGGCCGCGGGACTGAAGCGGCTGCGGTACCTGAAGGCCGGGGCGGCGTACGTGCTCGGAGTGCTCGCGGTGCTGCTGTGGGCGAGCCTGCTCGTGCCGATCCCCGGGGTCGTCGTCGGCTGGTTCGGCAGCGTGGTGATCGGTTCGGCGCTCGCGAGCTCGTTGCCGTGGCGGGCGTGGTGGCGGCGGGTGGCGCGGGGATCCGCGAGGTCGCGCAGCAGCAGCGGTCTCGCTCCGTGAGTCAGCGGTGGTCGCGGCGAGCGGCGGCTGCGGGAGCGTCATCGCGGACACCGGCGGCGAAGAGTGCCTCCTGCGCGTCGGCGAGGTCCTTGCCCTCGATCGAGAACGCGTCGAAGACCGCGTGCCGGAACCCGAGCCACCCGACCACGACACCGACCGCGACGAGCGCCGTGAGGATGCCGTACATGACCTCGGGGTGGTCGAGGAGCAGCGGGGTCACGAACGCCAGCAGCGCCGCGGCGATCCGGGCCACCGCGATGATCGTGCCCTGGACCGAACCGCGGAGCAACGTCGGGAACGACTCCTGCGACCAGACCTTCATGATCGCCTCGAAGGCGAACGCGTTGCCCACCGCGCCGAACGCGAGCATCGCGACGAGGGTCGGCAGCGAGAAGCCGAACACGAGCGGCAGGCCGTAGCTCACCACGAGGCACACGGCGCCGACGATGTAGAACGGCATCCGCAGCCGACCGTCGACGATGCGCATGAACCAGAACGCGAGCAGCATCCCGATCGGCACGCTGATCAGGTTCATCGTCGAGAAGAACGGAACCGACAGCCCGACGACGTTGACGGCCACGTAGGCGCCGAACTGCCCGCCAGTGTTCGCACCGAGGTTCGTCAACGTGTAGAAGACCAGCAGGGACAGGAACGGCAGCAGGAAGATGCGCTGCGTCAGCACGTCGCGGATGCCGTGGCGGGCAGCACGGACGGTGTGTGCGCCCGCTGCCTTCTCGGCATGGGCGTCGGACCACGTGGTGGACTCCGGGATCGTGAAGCGCAGGACCATCACGACGAGTGCGACGACCCCGACGTGCGCGAACATGATCTGACCACCGGCGCGGCCGAGGTCTCCGACGCCCGCCGAGATGGCGTAGGTCGCCAGGATCCCGGCGAACCAGAGCACCTGGGAGAAGCCGACGAGCCCGCCCCGGTTCTCGTCGGTCGCAGCCTCGGAGATCGTCGCGAGCGAGACCGGCAGGTCCGCTCCGGTGCCGAGGCCGACGAGGATCGTGCCGATGAGCAGCCCCGCGAACGCCGGGCTCGCCACCAGGACCCCTGCGCCGACCACGGTCATGGCCATCGTCACGATGAACACCGCGCGCCGGCCGAACAGGTCGCCGAGCCGCCCGCCGGAGAGCGCGCCGATCGCGATGCAGAACGTGAGCGCGCCGGAGAGCACCCCGATCTGCGTGCCGGTGATGCCGATCGACTGCTGGTACAGGACGAGCGCGGTGCCGGAACTCACGATCGCGGCCGCGTCGATGTACGAGGCCATCCCCGAGACGACGGCGACCCACCAGGGGTGCGGTCGCCGGGCGGGCTGCTGGGGTCGGTTCACTGCGTTCTCCCTTGAACGTCGGCCGAACACCGGATGAAACGGTTCAACCAGTCGGCGGCACTGTAGCCCGCCGAGTGCCGCAACCGCAAGGATCGTTCACTGCGCCTGCTGTCCACAGCCTCGCTGTTCGTTTCCTGAGGACATTGACTTCCGCAGCTCCCAGAACCTACGGTCGTCGCAGCGGCACCGTCGCCGCGCGTTCCCGAGGAGAACACCATGTCGATCGAGCACCTCGCCCGTGGCGTCGCCCATCCGGCCATCGAGTACCGTCCGGAGCTGCGGTGGTGGCTCGCCGAGGGCCTGCACACCGACGTGACCCTCCGACGCGAGGTCGACACCGCCCACGCACTCGGGTTCGGTGGCATGGAGTTCCTGGCGATGGACGAAGGGGCGATCGACCACGGCCGGTACGGCTGGGGATCCGAGGAGTGGGTGCACGACTCGCAGATCGTCGTCGAGGAGACCACCGCCAGGGGCATGTCGGTGAGCTTCACGTCCGGGACGAACTGGTCGAACGCGAACCTGCCGACGATCGACGCTGACCACCCCGCCGCTGCGCAGGAACTCGACGTCGTGCACGAGGACCTGCCCGGCGGGACCAGCCGCTCGGGTGCGCTCCGTCGGATCGACCTCGACGCGCCGATCGCACACACGACGCTCCCCGGTGAACGCGGGACGGTGCGCGTCCAGACGCTCGTCGCGGTGGTCGCGACGCGCGTCGTCCCTGACTCCGCCGGTTCCGGCGCCGCATCCGTGCTGGACCCCGACTCGGTGGTGGACCTGACCAGCGCGGTCACCGACGAGGCGCTCGACTGGACCGCACCGGAGGGCGGCACCTGGCGCTTGTCCACGTTCTGGAGCCACGGCACCGGCCAGACGGCGTCACCGTCGGCGACGGTCAACTGGACGGTGAACTACCTGGAGCGAGCGGGCGTCGACGCCGTGATCGACTACTGGGAACACGTCGTCCTGACCCCTGGCCTCCGCGCCGAGATCGCCCGCAATCCCCGTGCCCAGATGTACATGGACTCCCTCGAGCTGTCGACCTACGGCGCCGGTGGCCTCTTCTGGGGAGCGCACGTCGCCGAGGAGTTCCGGACGCGCCGCGGCTACCCGATCACGCCGTGGCTGCCGTTCCTGACCCGCAGCGCCCCGTTCATGGCGTCGAGCACCACGTACCACGCCGAACCGGTGCCGGACCGGGCGGTCGACGTCGAGAAGGTCCGCTTCGACTACGTCCGGACGCTCACCGACCTGTACATCGAGAACATGCTGCGTCCGTTCGCGGCGTTCCTGCACACCAACGGCATGACGCTGCGGTCCGAGATCAGCTACGGGCTGCCGTTCGAGTTGACGCGCCCCGGGCCGGAGGTCGACGGGATCGAGACGGAGTCGCTCGAGTTCGCCGCCCAGATCGACGCGTACCGGCTGCTCGCAGGGCCGGCGCACCTGTTCGGCAAGCAGTACTCGTCGGAGACCGGTGCGACGACCCGCAACCACATGCTCGACCACCGGTTCACCGACCAGATCGTCGCGACGCAGCTCGCCGCCGGCATCACGAAGACCGTCCTGCACGGCTGGGCGAGCACCACGGGCGCCGAGGGCGTCACGAGCTGGCCGGGACACGAGGGGATGTGGAGCATGTTCTCGGAGCGCTTCGACGCCCGGCAGCCCGCTGCCGAGTTCTACCCGCTCTGGAACGACGCGATCGGCCGGTACCAGTACGTCCTGCGCCAGGGACGCCCGCGGATCGACGTCGGCATCCTGCACACCGACCACTTCACCGACAACGCGTCCGGCATGGTGTTCCGCGACGCCGACGGTGGCCGCGTCCCCGACGAGGTCGCCTACGGCCAGTACTGGATGCGCGACCGGCAGAACCACTGGTGGCGCGACCTCGGCATGCAGGACGCCGGGTGGACGTACGAGTTCCTCGACGGGTCGCTGCTGCTCCGCGACGACGTGCGGGTGGACGGCGGCCTGGTGCAACCGGACGGCCCCGGGTACCAGGCACTGCTCGTCTTCCAGAGCGCGCTCGATGCCGACGTCGCTGCACGGTTGCTCGCCTGGGCCGAGGACGGCGTGCGGATCCTCGTCGTGCACGGCACGCGCGAGCTCAAGTCGCTGATCGCCGGGACGGACACGCACCACCCCCGAGCGGCCGCCCGCACCCCGGGCCTCGACGGGCGCGACGCCGAGCTCGCGGACACCGTCGAGCGGCTGCTGGCCCTGCCGTCGGTGACCGCGATCGACGACGCCGCCGAAACCGTCGCTGCCCTTCGCGGCCTCGGGGTGACGGGCCGCGCCGAGTTCGTGACGGAGGACCGGAGCGTCCTGTCGCACCTGCGCGAGGACGGTGACCTGCTGCACGTGTACCTGTACCACTTCCTGTACGAGACGACCTCGGCCACCACCGTGGAGGTCGCGCTGCCCGGCACCGGCGCGGTGTACCGCGTGGACGCCTGGTCCGGCGCGGTGTTCCCCCACCCAGCCGCACGGACCGAGGGCGACCGGACGATCGTCACCGTGGACCTCGCGCCCGGTGAGACCGCGCTGTTCACGCTCGACCGCAGCGGGCCTGCGCGCGAGACCGCACTCGACGCCCGGCTCGGCGGACGGGCGACGACCGACGTCGTCGTCGAGATGACCGACTGGCGGATCGCGGTCGAGAGCTGGGACGCGGGCGGTGAGGAACTCATCACCGAGGACCGCGGCCACGGCTACGTCACGCGCGAGGTCCGGCCGCTGACCGACGTCCGACGACTCGACGCCGGTACCGGTCCACTCCGTCCGTGGAAGGACCTGCCCGCCGTGGGACCGGAGGTCTCCGGGGTCGGCGAGTACGCCACGTCGTTCACCGTCGACACGGTGGACGACGACGGCGCCCGGTTCCTGCTCGACCTCGGGTCGACGGCCGGCGGGCTCGGTTCGGTCGTGCTCAACGGCGGACCGGCACGCGGGTTCGACACCTCGCACCCGGTGGTCGACGTCACCGACGACCTGCGCGTGGGAGAGAACACGGTGGTCGTGCGGGTCGCCAGCTCCCTCAACAACCGGTTGCTCGCCCGCGGGTACTACGAGGACGTCCCCGACGTCATCGCGCAGCTGCTCGGCGACCCCGACGCGGTGCAGACGACGCACGTCCGCGACCACGGCCTGCTCGGTCCCGTTCGTCTGGTGGTCGGATGACCCGTCGCGGCGGACGACCGAGCGGTGTGGACCTGCGCCCCGTCATCACCCCCGACCCGTTCGACATCCGGGTCGCACTCGCGGGCATCGTGCACTGGGCGGACAGCCCGCAGGTCCGGCAGCGCATGATGACCGCGATCGACTTCCCCGTGGCCGATCTGTCGATGTTCCTGGTGGTCAACCAGCTGACCTACCGCGGCGCGACGAAGCCGAGCGTGCTCGCGGGGGCGTTGGGCACCGGTCGTGCCAACCTCACGAAGATCGCGAACCGGCTCGAGGACATCGGGCTCGTGGTCCGGGTACCGGCTCCCGATGACGAGCGCAGCGTGTTGATCGCGCTCACCGCCGAGGGCCGCGGGTACGGCGAGCGGATCAGCGACCAGCTCAGCCAGGACCTCGACGCGGTCCTCGCCCACTGGGGTCCGAAGGACGTCGACGCCCTCCGGCGGGTGCTCGCGCGCCTGCGACACGACGCGGCGAACGGGCCCTGAGCCGAGCGTCGCTCCGGCTCCCGTGTGCACGATCACCGTCGGCCGCGTTGACTGGAGTGTCGGTCGAACGAGGAGTGCACGTGCTGGGTCCTGAACTGGTGGTCGTCCTCGGCCTCGCCATCGCACTGACGGCGGGGATCGCGGACCGGATCCGGGTGGCCCCTCCGGTGCTGCTGCTCGTCTTCGGCGCTGCGCTGGCCTTCGTGCCCGAGTTCGCGGATGTCGAGCTGCCGGCCGACGCCGTCCTGCTGTTATTCCTGCCGGCGCTCCTGTACTGGGAGAGCCTGACGACGTCGCTCCGCGAGATCCGGAAGAACCTGCGCGGCATCGTCCTGATGGGCACCCTGCTCGTCGTCGCCACGGCGGGCGCTGTCGCCGTCCTGCTCCACTCGCTCGGCATGCCGTGGGGTCCGGCCTGGGTGCTCGGCGCCGCCGTGGCCCCGACCGACGCGACCGCGGTCGGGGTGCTCACGAAGATGCTGCCGCGCCGCAACGTCACCGTGCTGCGGGCGGAGAGCCTGGTGAACGACGGCACGACCCTCGTCGTCTACGGCATCGCGGTCGCCGTCACGGTGGGCACGCAGGAACTCACGTTCTGGGGCGTGTCGGGGATGCTCGTCCTGTCGTACCTCGGTGGGGTCGCCGCAGGGCTCGCCGCGGCGTGGGTCGGCACGCTCGTGCTGCGCCGGGTCGACACCGTGGTGCTCGAGAACCTCGTCACGCTCCTCGTGCCGTTCGGTGCGTTCCTGGCTGCCGAGGCGATCGGCGCCTCCGGTGTGCTCGCCGTGGTGGCGGCCGGCATCGTCGTCAGCCAGGTCGGGCCGAAGCTCGACCGCGCCGAGACCCGGCAGCAGGTCCGCGCCTTCTGGTCGTTCCTGACGTTCCTGCTCAACGGTGCACTGTTCGTCCTGGTCGGCATCGAGGCGATGGTCGCGGCCCGGGCGCTGACGCCGTCCGAGCTGCTCCGCGCCGTCGGCGTCGTCCTGGCCGTCGCGGTCGTGCTCGTCGTGGTCCGGTTCGCGTTCCTCAACGCCGCGGGCGGCACCGTCTGGCTCGTCACCCGACGCACGGGAGGCGCGCCCCGTGAGGGCCACCGCGACCGGCTCGTGAGCGGCTTCGCCGGGTTCCGCGGCGCGGTCTCGCTGGCGATGGCCGTCGCTGTGCCCCGCGTGCTGGAGTCCGGAGCGGACTTCCCGGACCGCGACCTCATCGTCTTCGTGACGGCCGGCGTGGTCGTCGTCACCATCGTCGGTCAGGCACTCGTGCTGCCGGCGGTCCTGCGGCGGGCCGCGCTGCCCGAGGACGAGTCGGTCGGTGAGGAACGTCGCTACGCCGAGCGGACCGCGATCGAGGAGGCCCTCGACGCCCTGCCGCGGTTGGCACGGTCCACCGGAGCCGACCAGGCCACCGTCGACCGGGTGCGCAAGGACTACGAGGCGCACCTGGACGTCATCCAGGCGCGCGAGGAGGACGACGACGAGCACCCGGCGGTGCAGCGGCACGACACCGCCGTCGCGCTCGAGCTCGCCCTGGTGCAGCACAAGGCCGCGACCCTGCTGCGGCTCCGTGACTCGGACGAGATCGACGACCTGGTGCTCCGCCAGGTCCGCGCCGGCTACGACGCGGAAGAGGCGCGACTCGACGGCATCACCCCCGCGTAGCGGGACACCGGACGGGGTGGTCAGACCGGTCGGGAGGGGTCAGGCCGGTCGGGAGGGGTCAGACCGATCGGGAGTGGTCAGGCCGCGATGCGGAAGCCGATGTGGCTCATCCCGGTGTCGGTCTCCTGGCCGCGCCGTGCCGCCGGGCGGTACCGGCGGCAGTAGCTGTCGGCGCACAGGAACGATCCGCCCTTCACGACCCGGTGCTCGACGGCCGCGGCCTCGGACGCCGGCGCACAGCAGTCGTGCTCGGGTGCGCTCCGGTGCGGGCCACCCCGACCGGGTGAGATCGTGGACGTCGTCGGCTCAGTCCGTCAGCAGCGCGACGGCCACCGCGACGGCGGTCGCCAGCGCACACGCGATCGGCAGGAGTCCGAGTCCCTCGGCCGCCGTGGCGGTCGACCGGACCACCAGGTGCCGACCGTCGAACCGGCGGAGCAGGAGCCCCAGGATCACGACGACCACGAGGCCGACCCCCGCGACCGGGAGCGTCCACCACCAGTCGAGGGGCGCCACGAGGCCGAAGGCGACGAAGAAGGCCACGGTGGACACGAGCGACGCGGCCGTCACGAGGACTAGTGTCCGAGCCGACGGACCGACTGCGCTCGTCACGGGTGCCCACCAAGGTCGTGCGCGATCGCCCGGAGGTCCTCGTCGGAGAGCGTCGTCGGGAGCACCGTGCCGCCGAGGTCCGTCATCGCGCCGACGAGCCGGTCCCCGTCGCCCGACGCCACGGAGACGACGACGGCCGCCCCGCCCCGCGCCAGCTCGACGGCGAGACGCTCCCGGAAGTCCGCGTCCACGCCGGCACGGTCCAGGCTCGCGAAGAGCGCCCCCACCGCACCGCCGACGACGAGCCCCGCGAACGGCATGAGGAACAGGAACCCGAGCACGGTGCCGAACACCGCGCTCGAGGCCGCCCGTGCACCACGCTGCGAATCACGCCCGGTGGAGTCGACGTGGGTGCGACCGTGCTCGTCGACGTGCACGACGGCGATGCCGTCGAGGGCGATCTCCGCGCGGCGGTCGAGGCGCAGTGCGGCGTCGTGCGCCGCCCGGGCGCCGTCGTCGTCGTCGAAGGCGATGACGACGAACTCGGTCGCCGGGTCGCTCACGCCGCAGCCGGTGCCGGCGCCGCGCGGGTGCTGCCGACCGCGTTCGCCTTGATCGCGTCGAACTCCGCCGCCGTGATCGTGCCGGCGTCGAGGAGTGCGCGCACCGACACATCCCACCGCTCGTTCGAGGGTCAGTGACCTTGGAAGCCGCAGACGGGAGGACTCTCGCAGCTCGCTGACGTGAAGTGGCCCGGGATGTACCGTGGGGTAGGACCGTGTGCTCCGAGGCTCGTATTTCCGCCTCAAGGGGCTGCGGCACTGCTTAGCTCATCGTGGTAGTTCTGGAGATCTGGCCGGCCTCCCCCAGCACTTCAGCGCTCTTGGGGTTCCGTGCGGTCGCAACGGTGCTCACCCTCATCCCCGGCCTCAACACCACACTGGTGGCGGAACAACGGCGCCCCGTCCGTTCGGCGTGTTGTTCTACCGCGCCTTCAGCCCATGCAAGTCGACTCTGACAGCCGCCGACCAGGACGAGCAGCTAGCGACTGACCGCGGCCTGGTACTGACCGGGTCGCCGAGCATAGAGCGTTCAGCGCTCTCCGCCGCTGGTCAGCCCCGCCCGCGAGGAAGTGCCGCCATCCGTCAGGAGTCAATAGCACCCAGCCGGCGGTGACCGCGTCCTCGATGAGGACGCAGATGATCGGCGCGGCCGGGAGCGGCAAGGAGCGCTCGTGGAGGGCCAGAACGGCCCGAGCGCAATCCGCCGTATGGGCAAACAGTCCGCGGATGATGATGGCACGGAATGGTGAGAATCGGCCCGCGCTTGGAAGCTTCGGACGTCGCGATCGTCGTCCCACGGAGCGATCAGACCGCGCAGCTCCGCGCGGTAAGCAATTACGGGTTCTCAAGGCACCATAGGCCGAACCTAGGAGACCTGTCGCGCGTGTGCTGCTCTTAGAAAGCGAGCACGTCCGCGTGTTCGGCTGCACCGACGCGCCGGGCGACCTGACCCACGTCCACCGACACCCGGCGAGCGTCATGGTCACGCTGACGGGCTTCGATCGCCGACTCGTGGCCGGTGGGCCGGACCTCGACGTGGCGTTGCCCGCCGGGACCGCGGTGTGGCTCCCGGCGCAGCGACACAGCGGGCGGAACACCGGCTCCACGCCGACCCACACGATCCTGCTCGAGCTCCTCGATGTGCCGGTCGAGGACCGGGACCCGACCGTGCTCGGACCGGGCCCGAGCCAGAGTTGAGCGTGGTGTCCCAGCAGGCCGGCACCGTCGATCAGGGGGCCGCGGGGACCTGACGGACGGTGTCGGCGGCGCCGGGGGTGGCCCAGACCGTTCCGTCGGCAGCGAAGGCGAGCACGTCGACGTCGGCGTCGCTCGTGAGCCGCCGGAGGTCGTCCTCGTCGCCGGCGACGACCGCGGTCGCGAGGACGTCCGCCGTGACGATGTCGTCGGCGATGACCGTCGCCTGGACGAACGTCGGGGTCGCCCGGCGCCAGATGTGCTCGCCGCGCTCAGCGGTGCCGGAGGTCGCGACCGCACGACGAGGTGCCTCGAGCCGGACGACGCCGACGACGCTGTCCCGGTGGGCCGGGTCGACGACGCCGACGCTCCAGGGGTCGTCGGCGCGGTGGTGGCCGTGGACGAGCACGTCGCCGCCGGCGCTGAGCATCCAGTCGCCGCCGCTGCTCGCGGCGTCGAGGACGGCTCCGGCGTCGCGGATCGCGAGCGCCTTCACGACGCCGGAGAGGTCGATCACGCCGTCCGGGCGGTGCGGGGTGAACGCTCCGCCGGTGCGCTCCCGCCAGTCGAGCGCGAGCGCGTACACCTCGCGGACCTCGTTGGAGGTGTCCGCGAGCCGGAGGGACCCGTCCGCGACGCGGCTGAGGACCGACGACGGGTCGTACAGGCTGTAGCGGTGGTCGTAGCCCGCGAAGACGGCGCGCACCTCGGATGCGGCCCCCGGGGTGGCACCCCGGAGACTCACGACGGTGCCCATCGTCTCGAAGGTGGCGACGCCGCTCACAGCCCTGCCTTGTCGATCGCGGACTGGAGGGACGTGGTGTAGCCCTCGCTGGTGAAGGTCGCGCCACTGACGGACTGGATCTGCGCTGACTGCGCCTGCAGCGCCTCCTGGCGGAGGATCGGGGCCGCCTGCTGGCTGATCTGCACCGACCGACCGTCGCTGTTCGTGAGCTGCAGCGCGGTGACGTCGGTGATCTTCCCGTTCGCGACGGTGATCTGGACCTGCACCGGGCCGTACCGGGTCTGGGTCGTGTCGCCGGCGAAGGTGCCAGAGGCGGACGACCCACTGGTGGTGCCGGTGCCGGTGCCGCTGCTGCCGGCCGTGCCGCTGGTCGCGCCGGTGCCCGTCGACCCGCTGCTGCTCGTCCCGGTGCTGGTGCCGGTCGTGCCGGAACCCGACGTCGTGGTCTGCTGTGCCGGTGCGGTGACCGCGGTCTGGCCGCCAAGCTGCCACCCGATGACCAGGACCGCAATCGACGACACGACCCCGCCGGCGATGATGCGTGCTCTCATGACTCGAACCGTTCCTGGTGGATCTGGTGCTCCGGGACACCGGCCGTGCGGGCTTCGCGGACGACGAGGTCGGACCAGGCCCGCGGACCGCACACGTACAGGTCGGACTGGAGCAGGTTCGGGAACACGGACCGGAGCGAGACACCGCGCCGGACGTCCTCCTCGGTCATCCAGCTCTCGCGGGAGCGGGAGCGGGACCGGTGGCCGACCATCGTGTAGAGGTGGCTGCCCGTCGTCTCGGCGAGGTCCGCGGTCTCGTGCCACAGGTACTGCTGGTCGGCGTCCGTCCCGCGCAGCAGCACGGTGGCCTCACCCGGACGGAGGTCGGTGTCCTCGAGCAGCGACCGCACGGGGGTGATGCCGATGCCGGAGGCGACGAGCGCGAGGTAGGGAGCGGTCCG
Source organism: Curtobacterium sp. VKM Ac-2884 (assembly GCF_015350945.1). Taxonomy (NCBI): domain Bacteria; kingdom Bacillati; phylum Actinomycetota; class Actinomycetes; order Micrococcales; family Microbacteriaceae; genus Curtobacterium; species Curtobacterium sp. VKM Ac-2884. The sequence continues at coordinate 133,330 of NZ_JADKSA010000003.1, read as the reverse complement.
AGCCCGGCTGGTGAACAGGCCGTACGGGCCCTCGAGGGAGACGAACGCACCCGGGGTGATCCGGCCGAGTCGCGCGGAGCCCGCGCCGAGGTCGCGCACCGTGATCCGGGCACGATCGCGGCCGGGGACGGCGGAGAACGACACCGGGTGGGCGTGCCACCAGGTGCGCGCGGTCCAGAAGCGCCACACCCCGTACTGCCCGCCCTCGGCCCCGAGTCGGTCGAGGTCCCGTCCGGCGAGGTGGATCGACACGACACCCGGTGCGATGGGCTCGACGCCGACGACACGGATGCGGTGACGGAGCGTCACGACGACGGGCAGCGCGAACCGGTACAGGACGATCAGGCCGAGCGCCAGTACGTAGAGCGCGATCCAGTAGACCCGCTGCCACATGCCCTGCGCGAGGACGCTGCCGACGCTGAGCATGTGCGGCAGCGCGACGAGCACCGCGGCGTAGCTGAGGAGGTGGATGACGTGCCAGGCCTCGTACGGCAGGCGACTGCGGACCGCGACGAGCGAGGACACCACCACGGCGACGAATAGCCCGAGTCCGAGGTAGGCAAGCGGCATGTCCGGCGTGGAGAAGAGCGCGATCGTCTCGGCGATCGGCCCGGTGCCCGCCGAGGCGCCGTACCCCAGGGTCAGGAGCGCTCCGTGCGCGAGCAGCAGGTACAGCACGGGCTTCCCGAGCGACCGGTGCACCGCGATGGCGTTGTCCTGGCCGAACGTCCGGTCGATGAGCGGCACGCGCGCGGCGAGCACCAGCATCACGAGGACGAGGTCCGTGGCGACGAGCCCCGCAACGATCCCGGCGTCGGTGAGCCAGCCGCCGATACCCACGACCGTGTGCGAGCCGGGCGAGGCGAGCCAGAGCGTCACCGCGATCGCGGCGGAGACCCAGGCGAGGATCCCGAGCAGATCCGTCATGGCGCTCCGGCGGCGACCAGCTCGACGGCGGCGTCGGGCGGCGATGTCGAGGGACTCGGCCGGGGGCACGGCGTCCCGCAGGCGCGCGCGTTCGGTCGTGCTCGGGGGTGTCCTCGGTGTGGGGCGAGCGGTGTCGATCATCGTCTCGGTCCTCTCCAGCATGCGATCGGGTGACTCACAGCATCAGGAGCGGTCCTGTGGACGGACCCCGAACGGAGCGCCCCGTTCGTTCGAGACCTCGAGTGATCGGCGCGGACCGGGATCCCGGTCAGCGCGCGGGGACGCTGACCGTCGCGACGGCGCCGCTGGACGCCGCGTTGCGGAGGTCCGCCGTCCCGCCCGCGTGTTCGGCGATGCCTCGGACGAGGGCCAGCCCCAGGCCGCTCCCGCCGAGGACGGCACGTCGGGCGCTGTCGGCCCGGGTGAAGCGGTCGAAGGCGCGCGGGATGAAGTCGTCCGGGACACCGGGTCCGTCGTCGACGACGCACAGGTCGAGTCGACCGTCGGCGGACTGCTCGAGCGTGACCCGGACCACCCCGCCGTCCTCCCCCGCGGCGATCGCGTTGGCGACGAGGTTGTCGACGACCCGCGCGAACGCCGCGGGCTCGAGTCCGTAGTGCTCCTCCGGCGCCGTCAGGTCGACGGCGAAGTCGATGTCGCGCGCCCCGACGTGTGTTATGGCGCGAGCGCGGTCGATCGACCCCATGAGTTCCGTGACGAGCGCAGCGGCCGACGTCGACGGAACACGCTCCGCCTCGTCCAGCCGGCTGAGTTCGAGGAGGGTGTTCGCCAGCGCGACCAGCCGTGCCGCATCGCCCTCGGCGGCGCGCAGCTCGCGCTCGAGTGCGACGGCGTCGCCCGACGAGCGGTGTGCCAGTTCGAGTCGGGCGGTGAGGGCAGCGAGCGGCGTGCGGAGCTCATGGCTGGCGTCCGAGACCATCCGCCGCTCCCGCTCGGTGTTCTCACGCTGCCGGTCGATGAACGTGTTGAGCGTCCGGGCGAGGGCCGCGAGCTCGTCGTCGGACGCGCCGACAGGCAGGTGGCCGCCACCGTTCCCGGCGCTGAGGCGCTCGGCGGTCCGGCGCATCCGCCCCACCGGACGGAGGGCAATGGTCGACAGCAGCCAGGCCGTCGCCGCGAAGGCGAGCAGCGCAAGGACCGTGCCGGCGACCAGTGACCGGTCGACCCGCGCCACCGTCTCCTGCCCGGCCCGTCCGTCGTGCGCGGCCCACACGACGAACGAACCGGCGTCGTTCGTGACCGGGACACCGACGACCGTCACGACACGGTGGCCGGTGTGCAGTCGCAGCGTGACGTCGTCGTCCGGGACCGACGCGGGCAACACGGCGCGGACGTCGCGCGGCAGGGAGTCCACGACCCAGTCTCCGGACGCTGACCGGATGCCGACGAGGACGTCCTCGGCCGGACGGTCAGGCGGCTCGTCCGGGTTGTGCCGCAGATCGGACACGAACGGCGCCGCATCGCCGGATGCGAGGGAGCGGTCGGTCTCGAGCGTCGCGCGTTCGATCTGCACGTGCAGCACGATCGCGACCCCGGAGAGCACGACGGCGCCGACGAGCAGGCTCCCGAGGGTGATCCGGGCACGGATCGACAGGCGGCGCAGGAACCTCATGCGGCCGGCACGACCTCGAGGGCGTAGCCCACACCGCGCACCGTCCGGATCGCGACGTCGGCGTCCGAGGCCTGCAGCTTCTTGCGCACGTAGCTGACGTACTGGTCGACGATGGTCGGGTCGAAGTGCTCGGCGCTCCCCCAGACCTCCTCGAGCACCTCGGTCCGGGTGCGCGTGTCGGGTGCTCCCTGCATGAGGAACCGCAGGAGCGAGAACTCCTTGACGCTCAACGGCAGGTCCCGCCCACGCACTGACGCGCGCACGGCCACGATGTCGAGCCGCACCGCGCCGGCTTCCACGACGGTCGTCCCACCGGCGGCACGACGGCGCAGGTGCGCCCGGATCCGCGCGTTGAGTTCGGCGATCGCGAACGGCTTCGTCAGGTAGTCGTCGGCCCCGGAATCGAGCCCGAACACCCGGTCGTCCACGGCGTCGCGTGCGGTGACCAGGACCACCGGGAAGTCCGACCCCATCTCACGAAGCCGTCGACAGACCTCGAAGCCGGTCATCTCGGGGAGCATGACGTCGATCGCTGCGGCGTCGAACGACTGCGTCCGAGCCTGGACCAGTGCGGCGACGCCGTCCGTCACGACCGTGACCGTGTGCCCCTCGCCGGTCAGACCGCGCTCGACGAGGGCGCCCATCTCGGGGTCGTCCTCCACCACCAGGATGTTCGCCATCTCAGACCACCCCGCTCGTACCGAGCAGGGATCCGATGAGGAAGGTCGCCGCGAGGGCCAGGGCTCCGCCGACGACCACGCGTGCGGTCGCACGCCGCACCGAGCCTCCTCCGATCCGGGCGCCCGTGGCCCCGGTCAGCGCGAGTGCGACGAGGACGACGACGAACGTCACGGGCACCCGGACGGCCTCGGGCGAGAGGAGGATCGCCAGCAGCGGCAGGACGGCACCGATCGAGAACGCGGCCGCCGACGCGAACGCGGCGTGCCACGGGCTGACCACCTCGTCCTCGTCGATCCCGAGCTCGGTGCTCAGGTGCGCGGCGAGGGCATCCCGCTCGGTCAGTTCGGACGCCACACGTTCGGCCGTGGACCGTCGGAGACCACGGCCCTGCCACAGCTGGGTGAGCTCCTCGAGCTCGGCGACTGAGTCGTCGGCCAGCTCACGGCGTTCCTTCTCGATGAGGGACTGCTGGCTGTCCTTCTGACTGCTCACCGACACGTACTCCCCCAGCGCCATCGACACGGCACCGCCCACGAGCGCCGCGATCCCCGCGGTCGCGATCGCCGGGACGGATGACGAGGCGCCGGCGACGCCCACGACGATCGACGCCGTCGACACGATCCCGTCGTTCGCGCCGAGGACCCCGGCTCGCAGCCAGTTCAGGCGCGCAGCGAGGTCGCCCGTGTGTGCTTCGCCCGCGTGCGGCTCCGAGGTGCTCATGGTCACAGCGAACCATGTCCGGGTCGCCCCGTTCGTGTGAGGTTTCGAACGACGCGGACCGCAGGATCCTGTTGTCTGGTCGAACACCGCCGGCACCGTCCGGCGCACGACGTGAAAGGCCGTCATGGACTGGCAGTTCGGCGGGATCCCGCTCCACCCCCTCTTCGTCCACCTGACCTCCGTCGCGGTCCCCGTCGCGGCACTGACCGCGATCGTGGTCGCGGTCTGGCCGGCAGCGCGACGGTGGCTCGCAGTCGGCGCACCGATCATCGGGCTGGTCGCTCTCGTCTCGGTCCCCCTGGCGACCTCGTCCGGCGAGTGGCTCGAACACCGCGAGCAGGAAACAGCGCTGCTCGAGCGGCACACCGAGCTCGCCGACGGGCTGCTGCCCTGGTCGATCGCGGTCTTCGTGCTCCTGCTGCTGTGGTGGGGATGGCACCGGTTCGGGACAGCTCGGATGACGAGCGGCGGCGCGCTGCGGGCAGTCGCGATCGTCGGCCCGGTGCTGCTGCTCACGGTCGGCGTCGTCTCGATGATCGAGGTCGTCATCATCGGTCACGCGGGCGCCGAGTCCGTCTGGAAGGGCTGAGAACGCGATGTAGGGCGCGCTGTCGCATCCCGAACTGTGCATGCGGGGTGAGTTGCACCAAGGTCGACCGGAGGACGTGCCCGTCCGTGCCGGCGAACCGGCTCAGTTCATCGTCGTGGGCCCACATCGGCGCACGATCGTCCAGACGCTCCTCGTCGGATCGGTGGGGCAGAGCGTGATGCACTGATCGAGGACGCCGTTGTGCGTCCCGGTGAGGATGACCTCATTGCCGCCGACGTCGACAGCTGCGCCGATCCGCGCCCGACGATGCCGGCGCCGGACCAGCGAGCGATCATCCCGTCGCGGATGCTCGGCAGGATCTCGGGCTCCGGTGGCCGGACGCGCTGCGGAGTTCTTGCGCTGGCCATGTTCAGGGCGCCTGGTCGAACAGGCGACCCGTGATCTCGTCGGGAGTGACGCGGAGCCGCGTCCGTTTCACGGTGGGGAGCATGGAGCGCAACTCCGTGCCTTCGGGCAGGTCGAGGTCCTCCGCTTCCGCCAGGGTTCCCCGCACGATGACGCTCCAGACGCTCCACCCGTCGTGCTCGTCGACCTCGAAGACCACCTCACGGTGCTCGGCTGCCGCGGAGCGCACGACCTCGCTCGAGGTGTCGAACACGATCGAGTGTCCGTCCGCGACGAAGTTCACCGGCCGGATCTCGATGCGGCCCGACCCGACGGTGACGATTCGGCCGGTGCGAGAGGTCTGCAGCCGCGTCCAGCACTGGTACGGCTCGAGTGCGACGGCCGGGGAGGCTGGGTCGAGCATCTCGGCGGTGCTCCGTGCGACGCTGTGGCGGTTCATCATCGTGTCCTCCTGCTGGTTCGACCGAGATGGCTGTCGTCAGTCTCCGGCCACTCGCAGTCGGTGCACAGGGCCGAAGGGCCCGTCCCTCCGCTCCCGGGACGTTCGGCTCTGGCCGAACCGACCGCCGTCGACTGGGATGGTGCCGGGTCCGTCGGGATCCGCATCGCACTCGAGAGGCACCGCTCATGGACACCACCGGAACCCCGCGCCGGAGCGCCCGCTCCGAGCCCCGGCTGACCTGGCACCAACGGCACCATTCGTCCCTCACCCGTGGTGAACGGGCGGCTGACGCGATGCGCAACAAGATGGGCAGTTGGGGATTCGTCGGCGGGTTCGTCGTTCTCATGCTCGTCTGGGCCGCCGTCAACACGGTGGGAGTCGCATGGGACCCGTACCCGTACATCCTGCTGAACCTGTTCCTCAGCATGCTCGCCGGCCTGCAGGGCGCGATCCTGCTGATCGCGGCGAAACGGCAGGACGGCATCGCTGCAGCTCTGGCGCAACACGACTTCGACACCAACGCGGCCGCGAAGGTGGACATCGAGGCGCTGCTCGAGATCAACCACCGTCAGCTGCTCATGCTCGCTGACCTCCAGGCGATCCTGGTCCGGACGGTGCCGGGGCCGGAACGTGCACCTTTCCCGCAGCCCGACGTCGTGCCTCTCGGCGCAGCCCGACGCGGAGGATCGGGTAGCTGACACCAGCTGCGAGGATCGGGAGCCAGTACTCCAGCACGCGCCACCCGACAACCGCGAGGAGGGCGGCGCCCGATGGTGTGCCGGTCAGCACGAGCGCGGAGACCATGGCGCTCTCGACGATGCCGACCCCGCCAGGGGTGATCGGGAGCATCGCCAGCAGGTTGCCGAGACCGTAGACGACGAGCAGGACCGACAGGCCGGGACTCGCACCGACCGCCGTGCAGACGAGGCCGAACGCTGTGACGTCGAGGACCCAGTTGCCGAGGGCGAGTGCGAACGCGGTGCCAGCGGACCGCGGGGCGTCGACGAGGATCCGGACACCGAGCCCCAGGGAGTGCACGAACGCGGTCACGCGGGCCTCGGTGAACCGGCCCGACCACCGCCGCAACGGCACGGTGGCCCTGACCGCCGTCCGTTCGAGGCGGCCGAGCCGGCGCATGCAGAACCACACGAGCAGGACCGCTCCGGCGATGACGGCGGCCACCACCGCCGCCGCGACGACGACCCACTCGTCGGACGCGAACCGCCCGGCGGAGACTGCGAGCCCGATCGCGAACAACGAACACAGCGCGAGGGCGACCAGCACCGCTTGGACGACGACGATCGCCGTGGTCCGGGCGAGCGGGACCCCGGCTCGCGAGAAGCTGCGGAGCCGCAGGGTGGCCGACACCGCCGCACCGCCGGGGACGACGCTCCGCAATCCCAACGCGGTGAGGTCGATCGCCACGACGACGGGCATGGTCGGTGCGTCCCGGGCGAGGAGCGCTCGTGTGAGCAGCGAGTACACGAGCAGCGAACCGGCCTCGGCCAGCAGCGCCGTCCCCAGGAGCAGCGGGGTCGCCGTCCCGAGCGATCGGACCGTCGCCAGTGCGGTCGGCACCTCCGGTGCCGCCAGCGCGGCCGCCCAGCCGAGCGCGCCCAGCGTGACGACGATCCAGAGCAGCCGTCGGAGCGCCGGACGGGAGGCACGGTGAGGGCGTGCACCGCGCCTCCCGTCCGTCACGGCGTTGCCCGTTCGAGGACCGTCAGCCGGTTGTCGACGAAGTGGACGCCTTCCGTCCGCGCCACCGCCGCGTGACCCGCGACGCGGGTCGCGGTGTCGGGCACCACACCGTGCAGGGTCGCGACGTGGTCCACGACGGTCACCGTGATGGCGCCGCCACCCGGCAGCACCTCCAGCGCCGCGGCGACGCGTGCCGCGACCGTGCCGTCGGAGTCGTCAGCGCCGACGAGCAGGGGCCGGATCGTGATCTCGCTCCGGACGGCATCGGCGCCTGCGACCGCTTCCGCGATCTCGAGTGCGAGGGCCCGATCGGCGTGGCACCCGGTGTCCCCGCGAAGCACGATGCGTTCCTCGTCGATCCGGAGTGATGCGGTGAGGCCAGTCGCGTCGAGCGCGGCGGATGCGCGCCACTGTTCGGTCACGGTGTCGACGGTGCGCGTGGTGAGCAGGGGTCTGCGCACGGCGGTCACGCGGTCGGGACGACGCACACGGGTGTGCGGGATCCGTGGATGAGGTTCATGCCGACCGAGCCGAACAGTGCGCCGCCGGCGGCAGTGTGGTGCTCGCGTCCGATGAACACGATGAGCGCATCGGTCGCGGCGGCACTGATGACGTCGATCGGATCGCCGTCGACGGCTTCCGCGCGGACGTGCACGGCCGGGTACCGGGTGCGGACCCGCTCCATGACCGCTTCCAGGAGCTCCGCGTCCTGCGCGCGCATCTGCGCCAGGCCGACCGCGGCGGTCCGCCCGCCGGCGACCACGGCACCGACCGGGATCGGACGCGCCGAGACGAGCTGCAGCGATCGGCCGAACACCTCCGCGAACCGGGCGCCCACGACAGCGGCGTTCGCCTCGTCGATCGTGTCGATGCCGACCACGACGTCACCATCGCCGTCGAAGCGGTTCCAGTCATCCGGGACCACGACCGTGGGCACGGAGGACGCGACGGCGATGCGTTCGGGGAGCCAACCGGTGGCCATGGACCGCAGCATGCGCTCCCGGTGCGAGCCGATGACGAGCAGATCGCCGCCGCGGGCCTCGGTGATCAGCCGCTGCACGGTCGGCCCCTCCGCGGAGATCTCCGCGACGTTGACCCCCGGGTGTTCCCGGCGCAGTGCGGCGGCGGCGTCGACGAGCCGCCGCCGCGCCGAACCCGACGCCTCGCCGAAGAACTCCGTGACGGTCACCACCTTCACCACGTCTCGGGCATCGAGTGGCAGCGACTTCACCCAGTCGAAGGCCGCTCGTCCGCTGCTGGTGTCGTCGAGTCCGATGGTGTAGCTGGTCATGGCGGGGTTCCTCCTGCTCGGTCCGGGACGCCGGTCCTGGACGGACCCGGGTCACCGGTCAGGACGATCCTGGACGCACGGCGCCGGCCACCACAGGGCCGAACGGCCCGTGCAGTCACCCGGCGTCCGCGTTGCTCACCAGCGGTAGATCCGCGGGATGATCTCGGTGCGGCGGAACTGCTCCGGACCGGGGAACGTGACGAGGATCGGCACGTCGTCCGGTCCCACCCCTTCGACCACGTCGATCTCGTCGACGGTCCGTCGGGTGACCCGCGACGACTGCTCGCGCAGGACCGCCTCGCAGCGCTCGAGTTCTTCGGGGTTCGCCGCCGCCCACACCAGGTACTGGATGCCGACGGCTCCGAGAGGGTGCGTGGCGCGGTCACCGACGGCACGGAGGTAGAGCTGCTGGTGCTGAGGCGTCTCGAGGAGCGCTGCGGTGCCAGTGACGAGCCGTGCCCGCACCTGCATGAGACGTTCGTAGAACCGGATCGAGCGTTCGAGTTCAGACACGAACATGACTGCCGACGACATGATCACCGTGGAATGGTCCTTCCCGATCGGATCGGGACGCCGCCGAGGTTCGGCCCGTCAGGATCCGCTGCGGCAACTCTCATCGGACTGACGGCCGGAGGGCAGGGCTGAAGGTCCCGGGAGTCGGTGCGATCGAGGACCTTTGGCTCTGTGGGCAGTGCGGCTTTGAGGCGAAGCTCAGCTGACGGCACCTTCGCCGCCCCGACCCGACGAGAGAGCACACCATGAGGGCAGCACGCTTCCACGGACAAAGTGACATCCGCATCGACGACATCCCGGACCCGCAGGCCCGCCCCGGGGCGGTGACCATCGACATCGCCTGGTGCGGCATCTGCGGCACCGATCTGCACGAGTACCTCGACGGTCCGATCTTCATCCCGCCCGTCGGCCACCCGCACCCGCTGACACACGAGCAGGTGCCCGTCACGATGGGCCACGAGTTCTCCGGCACCATCACGCAGGTCGGCGATGACGTCACGGACCTGCACGTCGGCGAGCACGTCGTCGTGGAACCGTACTTCGTGTGCGGTCACTGCCCGCCGTGCATCGCCGGCCGCTACAACCTCTGCACGAGCATGGGGTTCATCGGTCTCGCCGGAGGCGGCGGTGGGCTCAGCGAACGCATCGTCGTCGACCAGCGCTGGGTGCATCCGATCGGCGACATCCCGTTCGACCAAGCCGCGCTCATCGAACCGCTCGCCGTTGCCCACCACGCGTGGATGCGGAGCGGCGCGACGTCCGGGGACATCGCGTTCGTCGGCGGAGCCGGACCCATCGGCCTCCTCCTCGCCGCCGTGCTGCACGCCGAGGGGCTGACCGTGATCATCTCCGAACCCGGTGCCGCTCGGAAGGCGATGGCCGCGAACACCGGTGTCGCCGACCACGTGCTGGACCCGACGACCGACGACGTCCCCGCACGGGTCCTCGAACTCACGGACGGGCGCGGAGCCGACGTCGGCTTCGAGTGCTCCAGCGTGCAGGTGGTCCTCGACCAACTCATCGACGTGGTCCGCCCGGGCGGCGTGATCGTGAACGTGTCGATCTGGAGCTCCCGTGCATCGATCGACATCCAGAAGGTCGTCTTGAAGGAACTCGACCTGCGCGGCACGATCGCGTACCGAGACGACCATCCCGCGACCATCGACCTGGTCCGGACCGGGAGGGTCGACCTCGGACCGTTCATCACCGCGAGGATCCCGTTGGAGCGGCTCGTACCGGACGGATTCCAGGCGCTGATCGAGCACCGCGAGACCGCGGTCAAAATCCTCGTCACGCCGAACGGACCGACGTCATGACCTCGGCGGAACGGCCGGACGTCCCGCCGCGACCAGTCGCACTGGACCCGTGCCCGATGATGCCGCTGAACATCGCGGATGCCCGAAACCGGCGGATCAGCGGTCAAACATTGCGCTCATGACAGGGACCTTGTGCCCTGCCAGCAGTGCTCGACGTGGGTCATGGTTGCGGCACGCGGAACTGCGTCGACGGAAGGCATCACCATGAGCACCGGCACACTCGCCACGACGGATCACGACATCCAGCAGGCCGTTCAGGACGAACTGCTCTGGAGTCCCGAGATCGACGATGCCCGCATCGGCGTCGCCGTCCAGGACCGGGTCGTCACGCTCTCCGGAGAGATCGAAGACCACCCGGAACGGATCGCCGCGGAACACGCCGCACTGCGCACCGCTGGCGTGACCACGGTCGTCGACGACCTCGTCATCCACCACGCGTCGTACGTGTGGGCGGTGTCAGAGACCGACGTCGCCGCCGACGTCAAGCGCGCCATCGCGGTCCTTGCGAACTTCCCCGAATCTGTCCGAGCCACGGTCGAAGGCCACACCGTCACCCTGAGCGGCGAAGTGGAGTGGAACTACCAGCGCGAGTGGGTCCGGCGCAGGGTCGAGCACATCAAGGGAGTCGCGTTCGTCGTGAACGAGATCACCCTGGTTCCCCGCGCGTCCGTCGCGGAGACCGCGGAGAACATCCGGAAGGCCCTGGTCCGGAACGCGACGCTCGACGCCAACCGCCTGGAAGTTGCCGTCGCCGGCACCATCGTCACGCTGACCGGCAAGGTGCGCTCCTACGTCGAGCGCAAGCAGGCCGAAGCCGCCGCGTGGGCCTCACCCCACGTCACCGAAGTCCACAACGACCTACGCATCACGCTCTGACCCGACCGCCGGGTCGCTGGCTCCTGCCTACGACCCGGCCCTGCTTACCAGAAGAGGACCCGACCATGAGCATCGACACCATCACGACTGTGCGGCCGCCGGTCATCGCGGACCACCGGCGCACCGCGTGGGCACGGCTCACCATAGGACACCGAGCAGGACTGCTCGCGCTGTCGAGTGAACGGGCGGTGGACCACACCGCGAGCCTCGACCGCACCGATCCGGATCGGTCCCGCGTGCGCCGTGGGGCGCGCGACGTCGGTCGCAGCGATCGGCTGTTTCGCAACATCGCCCGGATCACCGCTGTCGCACCGATCGTGATCTCTGACCGTGACGGTCTGGCCTCGCAGCCGACGGCGATCGGATCCGTCGAACTCATCGTCGATGACGGCGTTCCGGCGCCAGTGCTCGCCGTGCAGCTCGCCGCGACGATCGTCGCCGGAAACCAGGTCGCGCTCGGTGTGCCGACGTCGGTTGGTCCGATCGTCGTGCTCTACCTGGAACGGCTCGCCGTGCTGCTGCCCGTCGGGGTCCTAGCGGTGCGGTGCGGTGAGCGACTCGTCAGTGGCGGGCACGACCGATCGATCTGGCTCGGGATAAGCCGCCCAGCGGACAGCGACCACGAGCAGGAGCAGGAGCAGGAGCTCGAGCTGGACGTCTTTACACAGCTGGTCGGGCTCCAGCAGGTCCGGCCGACGCCGACACCGCTGTTGAGGGGCACATCGTGAGCTTTTGGGATGCAGTCCGCTGCGCGCTCCGCCGCTTCGGCGACTTCACCGGGATCGCGACGCGGCCGGAGTTCTGGTGGTTCGCACTGTTCGTTGCGCTCGGGGATCTCGCGTTGAACTCGATGAACATCGTGACGAACGAGGGCACGACGTATCTCGGCGCCAGCCTGTCCGGTGTCTTCGGGGTCGCGACGATTCTGCCGCTCCTCGCGGTGGCGGTGCGGCGGCTCCGCGACGCGGGACGCGCCTGGCCGGAGTTGTTCTGGCTGCTCCTGCCGATCGCCGGGGTCATCGTGCTCGCCGTGCACCTGGCGAACCCGCGCTGGCCGCAGATGCCACAACCGGCGCAGTACACCGTGCCCGAGCCGCTGCCCGCGGATGGGTGACCGCAGCGAGATGCCGGCGAAGGAAGACCCGCTCGCGCCGGCGCGCAAGCCCGCCCAGTGGAAAGCAGCGTCGTGGCTCCTGATCGCCGCTGCGGTCGTCGCTGTCATCGCCGCGATCCTCTGGGCTTCCGGGTACATCGGACCGGCACGGACCGTGTTGGTGTGGTTCGGCCTCGGAGCCGCTGCGCTCCTCGCCGTGCGCATGGTGCGCCAGATGATCGGTGGGACGTTCGGGGTCGACGTCCTGGCGGTGATCGCGATCCTTGCGACCGTCCTCACCGGTGAGGTCGTCGCGACTCTCATCATCGTCGTCATGATCGCCAGCGGCAGCGCGCTCGAGGACTTCGCCCAACGGCGCGCCACACGTGACCTCGACGCACTCGTCGACCGAGCTCCGCGCCTGGCCCACCTCGTCCACGGCGAGGAGATCCGAGACCTCCCCGTCGACTCCGTCCGGATCGGCGATCACCTCATGGTTCGGGCTGGTGAAGTCGTCCCCGTCGACGGAGTGCTCGTCACCGGGTCCGCCGTCTTCGACGACTCACCCCTGACCGGTGAGAGCATGCCCGTGGAGCGACGACGCGGCGATGAGGTCCCGAGTGGCTGTGTCACCGGAGCAACCGGGATCACGCTCACCGCGCAGCGCCTCGCCCGCGACAGTCAGTACCAGGCCGTGGTCGCGCTCGTGGCCGATGCGTCCAAGCATCAGGCCCCGATGGTCCGGTTGGCCGACCGCTTCGCGATCCCGTTCACCGTCATCGCGTTGGCGATTGCCGGGCTCGCCTGGTGGCTGTCCGGCGATCCCGTTCGCTTTGCTGAGGTCGTCGTCCTCGCCACGCCGTGCCCGCTCCTGCTGGCAGCACCGATCGGGTTCATCGCAGGGATGAGTCGCGCTGCCCGCAACGGCGTCATCGTCAAGGGCGGGGCAGTCCTCGAGAACCTTTCCCGGATCCGAACAGTGGTCGTGGACAAGACCGGCACCCTCACGACCGGTCGCCCGCAGGTCGTTCGGATCGATCCGGTCGCCCCGTGGACCGCCGATGCGCTCCTGGCGGTCGTCGCTTCGGCAGAGCGGCTCTCCTCGCACGTCCTCGCCGCATCGATCGTCGCGTCGGCGGAGGAGAAGCATCTCTCGATCGCAGAAGCGCGCGAGCCGGAAGAGAAGGAAGCTCAGGGCATCTCGGCGACGGTCGATGGGCAGAGGGTCTCCATCGGCACGGCGGCCTTCATCCGCAGTGAGGGCCACCATGTTCCGCCGGCCCCGCTCGTCGGCGGCGAACTGGCTGTGTACGTCGCCATCGGGGGCGCCTTCGCCGGCACGATTGTCGCGTCCGACCCGGTCCGACCGGAAGCTCCTGAGACGATCCACCTGCTACGACAACTCGGGGTGGAGCGCATCATCATGCTCACCGGCGACGCTCCCTCGACTGCTCGTCACATCGCCGGCGTCGTCGGAGCAGACGCGTTCGAGGCCGATTGCCTCCCCGGTGACAAGGTCGCGTCGGTGGCCGGGCTCACCGCGCGGCCAGCGCTCATGGTCGGTGACGGCATCAACGACGCACCGGTCCTCGCTGCCGCCGACGTCGGCATGGCCATGGGGGCTCGCGGTGCCACCGCAGCCAGTGAGACAGCCGGGGCCGTCATCCTCGTCGATGACTTCGCACGCGTCGGCCGTGCCGTCGCGATCAGTCAACAGACCGTGCGTGTCGTGTACCAGAGCATCTGGATCGGAGTCGTCGTCAGCATGGTCTTGATGATCGTCGCCTCGACCGGAGCCATCCCGGCGACCGTCGGAGCAGCGCTGCAGGAAGTCCTCGATTTCGCGACGGTGCTCAACGCGCTGCGGGCGCTCCGTGGCAGAGACGTCTGGACCGCGCGAGCGCAGCCGCCGACACCCACGACCTGATCTCGGAGCTTGACAGGGATGATTGGCGGACGTTCTCGCCACGGGCACTCGGGCGTCCGCGCGAGTGTTGGCGCACAGCGAAGAACCCCGGGCTGTCGTGCGGCTCGGGGTTCTTGGTCAGTGTGGTGGCTTGGTGCTATTCCGCCGGCTCTGCGTCCGTCGCGTGGTCGGGGGTGAAGATGTCGTTGATGGTGACGTTCACCGCGGTGACTTCCATGCCGACGATCGTCTCGACGGCGAGGACCACTGCTGAGCGGACGTCGGAGGCGACCTTCTGCAGGCCGATGGGGTACTCGGCGGAGAGGGTAGCGTCGACGCTGACCGTGTCGTCGGTGATCGTGATGGCGATGCCCTGGCTGAGGTCGGTGTTGTTCATTGCGTCGCGGACGACGCCGATCGCGCGGCGGGTGGCTCCGCCGAGCGCGTGAACGCCTTCGACGTCGCGGGCGGCGATCCCGGCGACTTTCGAGACAACGTCGCGTTCGATCGTGGTGGTGCCGAGTTCGTTGGTGCTCTGGTCGGTCGAGATGGAGGGTGCAGTGGCGGTCATGGTGGGGGCTCCTACTTCACCAACGTGTGGTGAGGTCCACGAGGCAGTTCGCGGCCGCTCATGCGGTCAATCGGTGCCTCTGCGATGAACCGTACGGTCGGCACCGCCGTCGACGCAGGGTCGAACGTCCCACGTCGAACGCTCTGCACACCCCAGGAGAGAACTGTGCTGCCACTTAGGATGTCAGGCCCCTGCGTTACTCGCATCGCGGCCTGCAGGGCTCTGACGTTGAACGGTTGCGTGGCCACGTCGGAGGGTTCGAAGTCAGGTGTGTGGGTCATGCCCTGAGCCTCGATACGGGCACCGGCACCGGGTAGGGGACAACGCCCCACGCCTTGAGTGACGATCAGAAAAGTGCTGCGTTCTGCGGGCGTGGGACCTTCGGCACTGATCAGCTGGCGGTCCCGGACCTACCGTTTCAAGCGTCGGCGGGGCTTCCTCCGGCCGGAAGGTCAAGGAGTACAGCATGACGCAGTACAGGATCGGCATCGACGGGACCATCGCCGACCGGAACGCTCTCGCCTGGATCGAGCGGAACGTCCGCCCAGACGGCGACCGTGTCGAAATCGTCCTGGTCGGTGGGCAGCAGCATGCGGGGATGGACGAGGTCAGGGCCGGGTGGCTGTTGGCGGCACGTCAGCAGTTGCACCAGCGGCATCGTCAGCTGGTCATCACCGACGACGTGTCGGAAACGAAGACCGCGGCGGCAGCCACGTCCGGCGCGGATGTTCTCGTCATCGGCGTCCGGCAGGCCTCTCCGATTGCTCGGGCCCTGTCTGGGTGGGTACCGGAACGTGTCACCGCGAACTCGACGATCCCCGTCATCGCTGTTCCTGAACACTGGGAAGAACGTCCCGGAAGTGTCGTCGTCGGCGTTGACGCGGACACTTCCGGCGCTGCCCTCCAGTTCGCGGCCGAGCGGGCCCTGGCCGCGGGGTGTGAGATGACGATCGTGCGTGCCTGGCAGGTGCCGACCGTTTCCACCCCCTACGGGTACGCCTACGTCGAAGAGGATCGAGCAATCTGGGCCCGCCAGGCCGAAGAGCTCGTCGCGCACTTCGCCCGCATCATGTTGGAGCAGTTCCCTGGCCTCCGCATCCGAACGGCCGTCCGAAAAGGGCGCGCCGGTGATGTCATCGCTGGGCTGTCCACGTCGGCATCACTGCTCGTGGTCGGCCGCCGGCACCACACGCTGTTCGGCGGCGCGTTGTTCGGTTCAGTCGGGCAGCAACTGCTGCGTGACTCCGGTATCCCCGTCGCCACGGTCCCGCCGGACGCAACCGTGCGCTCCAGCGCTGCCAATACCGATGCGCAGATTGCTCAGTTGAAGGCTGACATCGCAGTCCGCACCGTATTGGGTGCACGATGAACGGGCCGACAAGCCGCGACCGCATCGTGGTTGGGATCGACCACCACGACGCGAACAACCGGGCGGTGGATTGGGTCGCAGACCACGCACGAGCGCACCCATGTGACATCGAACTGATCACTGCAATGGACAGCATGGGGTCGGGCCCTGTCGCAGCCCGAGCGCACCTCGCTGAGGTGCAACGCCGCCTTGCAGGGAGCGCCGGCTCCGTGATCGGGTTCGACATTCGGTTCGGCGACGCGGCGACGGTGCTCGTCGACGCTGCCCGTCACACGGATCTGCTCGTCATCGGCTCCCGCCGGGACCACCCCATCCGCACCGCACTCGATGGGTGGTTGCCCGAGCGCATCCCGACACAGTCGACCGTCCCCACCGTCGTCGTGCCATCAGACTGGGCCCGCGGTGCAGGTGATGTCGTCCACGGCGTCGACGACGACATCGCGGTACCCGCCCTCGACGCCGCCGCGCGTGCCGCACGTTCCCGCGGACTCGGGTTGGTGCTCGTCCGGGCCTGGCGCGCACCGAGCACCGATGAAGGGGGCATACTCGCGGCGCTCGGCGACCCGGCGCGTCACGAGGAGCACGCGCGTCGCGTCCTCGATGACGCGACCCGGATCATCACGCTTCGGTTCCCGGGTCTGCACATCCGGTCGTTGCTGCTCGAGGGAACCCCCGGTCGGGTTCTGGCATCCGTCGCCGTCGCTGCGACGCTCCTCGTCATCGGCCGGAACCACCTCACGACGCTCGGTGGTGCGCTTGGCGGATCGGTCGCGCATCGACTCATCCACGACAGCCAGACCCCCGTCTGCATCGTCCCGCGGACCACAACCACGGAATCGCCTCAGCGATCCGGAACCGACACCCTCGAGCGGTCCGCATCATGAGCGTCGAACGGATCGCCGTCGGTATCGATGACAGCACTGGCGCGCATGCCGCCTTACGGTGGGTGGCGCACCGCGCACGAACCGGGCCGATGCGCGTTGAACTGGTGCACGCAATCGAGTGGTACGAGGCGGAGTCATACTGGGACACGACCCGGGCTCGGCTCCAGGACCTCGGTGACCTCATCACCGCCGAGAACGTGAACGCAACCGTCAGCGTCACACTCCGCGCTGGATCTCCGAAACAGATTCTTCTCGACGCATCTGAACGAAGCGACCTCCTCGTGATCGGTGCACACCGCTCACGGATCATCCGCTCTGCCCTCGCCGGGTCGCTGCCCGAAGCGCTCGCTACCCTCGCCGCGGTCCCGACCGTCGTCGTGGCCGATGACGCGAACATCCGCGACGGCGACGTGGTCCTCGGAATCGCCGAAGGTGAGCCCGATCCTCCGGTGGTGTTCAGCGCGCGGGAGGCAGCACGTGCCGGGAGCACGGTGCGTCTTGTGTCCGCGTGGCAGCTCCCGATCCCGATGGGCGCGCATCCCGTGACCCTCGCGGAGCGGCCCGAGCTGTTCCGCGAGGGCGCCGAACTTGAACTGACTGACGCAACGGCTGTCCTCCGGGCAGAAGCGCCCGGGGTCGACGTGCGCGAACTGCTCGCCGAGGGCTCCCCGGCACGCGCGCTGATCGAGGTGGCGGCAGACGCAGCGCTCATCGTCGTCGGGCGGAAACATCGCACAACGATCGGCGGCGCCGTGTTCGGCTCCACTGCACGCGATCTCTTCCACCGCACCCGCACACCGGTCTGCGTCGTCCCGCCCACGTGGCAACCCGCCATGCAGTGACCGCGCCGGTCGACCATCCGCACCGCTGCCGGAATGACCGTCCCCGCATCGTCACGGGGCTAGCGTGCAGGGCACCCCAGGAGGGGACCAACCCTATGGAACGACAACTGCGTTTCCCCGACGTGGCGCGATCAGATCTCGAACGCAACGTCACCGACCTCGTCCAACACGCCCACGCTGTGCTCCGCACCCAAGGCAGGCTGCGGAGCCTCCTCAGCGCCAACCGGCGCATCGTCGAGCACCTCGACCTCGCCGACACCTTGCACGCCGTCGTCGAGGCTGCCGTCGAACTCGTCGCGGCGCGCTCCGGCGTCCTGACCGTCTCCAGCGCGATCGGCGGAACGGAACGCTCCGTCCACATCGGAGACGACACCTCGGCGGAGCTGCAAGGTGCGGGGTCGCAGCACATCACGGTGCCAATCCGTGTCCGTGACACCGTCTACGGCACCCTCCGCCTGCACGGCGCCGCCGATGCGGGGTTCACCGATGAGGACGAGGAACTCGCCGGCGCCCTCGCCGCGACCGCCGGTATCGCAATCGACAACGCCCAACTCTTCGAGCACGTGCAACTGCGTGAGCAGTGGACAACCACCACCTCGGAAGTCACCGCGGCGCTCCTAGCCGATGATGACGTCTCCGATGTCCTGACGATGGTCGTCGAGCGCGTCGGAGCGTTCGTCGAAGCTGACCTGGTGTGCATCGTCGAACCGTCCGGCATCCCGGAAACGATCCGCGTCACCGCCGCGTCCGGAACGGCCGCTCATGACGTGCGCGGCCGCGAGTACAACATCCGCGGGACCCTCGCCGGTGACGCGATGACGGCGCAACGCGCTGTATCGAGCGATCTCAGTACTACGCCTGCAGTCGCCGACTGGCAACCCGCGCTCGGGCCGACCATCGCGATCCCGCTTCGCGCGTTCGGCGGCGCCCTCGGAGCGTTGGTCGCAGCACGCGCTCCAGGTGGTGCCGTGTTCACCGAGGCGGAACTGTCCATGGCTGCGGAGTTCGGCCGGCAGACCAGCGTCGTGCTCACCGTCGCACGGAGCCGCCACGACCGCAGCGCACTCGACCGGGCCGAGGAACGCAGCAGGATCGCCCGCGATCTCCACGACCACGCGGTGCAACGGCTCTTCGGCACCGGACTGGCCCTCCAAGCGACTGCCCGCGACGGGCCCGAGGCGCTGCGGGAACGTCTCGAGGAACAGGTCACCAACATCGACGCGGCGATCAGCGAGATCCGAACCGCGATCTTCGCACTCGGTGCCATCGAACGGCCCCGCACGGACTCGGTCCGCGACCAGGTGCTCTCCACGATCGCATCGATCGCGCCCTCGCTTGCCGTCCCACCACAGGTGACTTTCTCCGGACCCGTTGATCTCGACGTGCACGGCCAACTCGCCGACGACCTCATCGCTGTGGTTCGCGAGACGATCACCAACGTGGCCCGTCACGCCCCTGGGGCGTCCTGCCAGCTCCGGATCACCACGAAGGACCGAACGCTCACCGTCGTCGTCACTGACGACGGTCCAGGTCCCTTCCCCGGGGCACAGCAACGGCAGAGCGGCATCGCGAACCTCACCGCCCGCGCTGAGCAGAGCGGCGGGTCCTGCACGCTCACCAAAGGCGAGCGAGGCGGCACGGAGGTCCGGTGGACAGTTCCACTGCGTCCGGACGACGAAAGCGGGGCAGGACGATGACAACGGTGTTCTTGCTCGATGATCACGAGATCGTGCGACGAGGTGTCGCCGAACTGATCAATGCCGAAGCGGACCTCGACGTCGTCGGCGAAGCAGCGACCGTGGCGCAGACCTTCGGCCGGGTCGCCGCGACGCAGCCGAACGTGGTCGTCCTCGACGTCAGGCTCCCGGATGGCAGCGGCATCGACGCATGCCGCGACATCCGGTCCGCGTTCCCACACATCGCGTGCCTCATGCTCACCGCATACGACGACGAAGCCGCGGCTGAGGGTGCCGTCCTCGCCGGCGCCGCCGGCTACGTCGTGAAAGACATCCGCGGACAGTCCCTCGTCAGCGACATCCGCCGCGCCGCCGCCGGCGAGCGGCTGCTCCCGGAAGCGCTGACAGCGCGAGTCGGCGACCGACTCGCGCACGCTCTGCCCAGCACCGACCCCGACCTGTCCATGCGGGAACGGCAAGTCCTCACGCTGATCTCAGCCGGGCTCACAAACCGGCAGATCGCCGAACGCCTAGACCTCGCGGAGAAGACCGTGAAGAACTACGTCTCCGGGCTGCTCGCGAAACTCGGCATGGCACGACGCACCCAAGCAGCCGTCTACGGCGCGACGAACACCATCACTCCACCCGTGAACTGAAAGGCAACCCGATGCCGACCTCCAACCCGCCGAACACGTTCCCGGTGACGCTGCTGCTCGAACCTGA
Source organism: Curtobacterium sp. VKM Ac-2884 (assembly GCF_015350945.1). Lineage (NCBI taxonomy): Bacteria > Bacillati > Actinomycetota > Actinomycetes > Micrococcales > Microbacteriaceae > Curtobacterium > Curtobacterium sp. VKM Ac-2884. The sequence goes on along the minus strand of NZ_JADKSA010000003.1, from coordinate 113,211 downwards.
CCAGTGCTGGTCATGGCTGCAGCACTCCCGCACCGGCCGCATCGTTTTCATCCGAGACAGTGCCATCGATATCCGCCCCGTGAACTACGCGGCCCAGGAACGCGTCATCAGCTTCGCGACGGCAAGCACGGCGCTTATCGCAGCAGCTGACGTCAACGAATCAGTGGTGTTCGAAGCCGACGGCCACGATGGGTGGACTGCATGGAGCGTCATTGTCCGCGGCCACGCCACCATCACCGCCCCCACCCCCGCGGGCAGCGAGATTCGTCCCATGTTCGCCCCCGCAAAGACACATCACATCACGATCACGCCCACGAGCGTCACTGGGCGACTCTTCGACCAAGCACGCTGACTCACGAAGGTCCCGCTACCGCGGGACCTTCCGCGCCGCCTAAGCGGCGGCCATACCAGCCGACTACGCCCGTCTGGACGTCGTCTGAGCGACAGCCTCGCGCCGGATCGCAGCGACACGCAACGGTGGGACGATGCACACCGGCGTCTGCCCGTCGTGCATCAGGGTCTCACCGACCGAGCCGAGCAAGAACGCACCGATCGCCGTGCGGTGACGCCGACCGACCACGACGAGGGATGCCTCCTCCGCAGCGCGGAGCATCACATGCCGCGGGGACCCCTGTCGCATCTCCGCACGGCTGACCAGATCCGGGTGCGAGCGGCTGACGGCGCGGATTGCTGCGTCGAGCTCCAGCTGCGACTCGTGCTCCCACAGCTTCCGGTCCGTGTCGAGGTACACCATCCCGTACGGCGACGCCACCGACGGCAGCTCCCACGCGCGGACGAACACCAACCTTCGGCCCTGCTGCGACGCGACATCCGCGGCGAAGGCGAGCGCGGACGCGGCCGTGCGGCTGTCCACACCGACCACCACCGGCCCTGTACTTGCGACCCAACGCTCGGGGACGACGACGACCGGCGTCACCGCGTGCGCGACCACCCGCTCCGCGACCCGGCCGGACAGCGCGGAGAGGAACCGGTGCACCTGGTTGCCACCGATGACCAGGACATCGCCGTCGCCGGCATCGAAGACGAGCCGGTCCGCGGTCGGGCCCCCCGTCACGTCTTCCTCGACCACAAGGTCCGGGTGCGCCTTGCGCAGGAACGCGGCAGCCTTATGCAATCGCTGCTCCGACCGGGTCAATGCTTCCCCGTAGAACTCGCTCACGGTCAGCAGCCGAACACTGTCCGTCGGCTGGCCGACGCACGTGCTGACCCACTCGACGGTCTTCCAACCAGCTGGGGACTCATCGATCGCAACGGTGTACCTGGTCATGTTGTCTCCTCCTCGCGGGATGCGCCCGCTCTCCGCGATTCGACGATTGGGTACGCCGTCACCTGGACGGTACGAGACTGACAGCAGCACGAGGAGGGCCGAACGTCCTACGGAAACCTCAACCGGGATTCGAGAACGCCGTCATCAGCGAATGACCGCTGGAAGCCGAGTTCGAATCGTACGTCGCGGACACCGAAGACATAGCGCGAAGCCCGTACGGCCCTCCCATGGGCCGACGAATTCCGCACTATTCTCCGCGACAAGTATCCGCTGGGCTCGCCCAACGCCTACTTCGTCGGTGCGGTGATGAGGGTGTCGAGGGTGTCGAGGGCGCCGGGAACGAGGGAGAAGTACGCCCAGATGCCGCGCTTCTCACAGCGGAGGATCCCTGCGTCGACGAGGACCTTGAGGTGGTGCAACACTGTCGGCTGCGACAGGCCGAGCGGTTCCTGCAGGTCGCACACGCATGCCTCGGCGCCGTCGTGCGCGGCGACCATCGAGATCAGCCGGAGCCGCGCCGGGTCCGCGATCGCCTTGACCGTTCACGGAAAAGGGTCGCCTGCTCACCTCCGCACCTGGCGGTCCTGCCCGGTAGGGGATCGGTCAGCGGACACGCTCAGGTCGCCGTGCTGGCGGCTGGTGTGGGGAAGGTCAGGTTGGCGTGCCGAGCTGGTAGCCGGTGCCGCGGATCGTGGTGATGAGGTCGCGGTCGGTCTTCCGCCGGATGTAGTGCACGTACGTGTCGACGGTGTTCTCCTGCTCGCCGTGTTCGAAGACGGCGGAGAGCAGGTGCTTCCGCGAGAATGCGCGCGCGGGTTCAGCGGCGAGGACCCGGAGCAGGGAGCTTTCCTTCTCGGTGAGGAGGACCCGACCGGTGTACGGCGAGTGGATGCTGTGGTCGTCGGGGTAGAAGGTCCAGCCTCCGATCTCCACGCCGGTTCCGGTGCCGGTGTAGTCGCGGGTGAGTGCCCGGAGTCTGGCGGCGAGTTCGTCGAACTCGAACGGTTTCACGAGGTAGTCGTTCGCTCCGGCGTCGAGACCGGACACGCGGTCGTGGAGTTCGCCGAGTGCGGTGAGCATGAGCACCGGGGTACTGATCCGCCGGCTCCGGATGGCGCTGATGAACTCGGTGCCGTCCATGCCGGGGAGCCGTCGATCGACGACCATGACGTCGAAGTACCGTTCCACTGCCGTGACGAGTGCCTGCTCACCGTCGGACGCGAGGACGACATCCCAGTCGTCGCTGAGTACCTCGGCGACGAGCGGTCCGAGCCTGGGGTCGTCCTCGACGAGGAGCAGCCGTTGTCTCATGGCGATCATCTTCCGCCCGCGCGACGAGTGATGGTCGGCACGGACGTCGCTGCGTGAACCGTCGGGATACGGAGCGCGAAGACGGTACCGTGATCACCAGTGGATTCGACGGTGACGTCACCGCCGGCGCGGACCACGATCTCACGCACCAGGGCAAGCCCGATGCCGTTCCCTGTGCGGGTTCCGGAAGAGTCCGCGCCGTGGCCGGTGCCGTGTGCGAACCGGTCGAACACCCGCGTCGGTTCGATCCCGGAGATGCCGGAGCCGTCGTCCTGCACGCGGACGCACACGCGGTCGTGTTCCGGCGTCGTGGTCACGGTGACGGTGCCGCCCGGTGGGGTGTGGCCGATGGCGTTGTCCGTGAGCGCGACGAGACAGCGGTGCAGCTGTGTCGGCGTCAGGCCCACGCTGGCGCTGTGGTCGATCACGTAGAGACGCACCTGCCGCTCGTCGGCAAGCACGCTCATGTCACGACGCAGCCCTGATAGTCCCACCTCCAGGCGCGCGACACCCGATTCGGAAGGCGTGCCTGCAGCGGCTTCCAGCAGGTCGTTGACGATGTCGATCAGGATCCGCGTGTCGCTGGTGACATCGTCGACGATGACGCGGCGCGGATCGTCGACGGGCGTCTGCATGCGGAGTCGTTGCACGCGGGCATGGAGGACAGCGAGCGGTGTGCGAAGTTCATGGCTGGCATCGGCGACGAACGTCCGCTGCACGCGCAACGCCTCAGTCAGCGGGCGGACCGCGCGACGCGCGATCAACCAGGACGCGATTCCCGCGAAGACGATCGCGAGCCCGCCGACCCCGATGATCGCGACCGTCAGATCGAGCGTGTCCAGGGTGATGTGCACGTCGAACGGACCGGGCTGCTCGCGTTGCTGTCCGGGGGTGAGTTGCCAGAGCACGTACGCGACGACCAGAGCGATGATGCCGACGACCAACGCGGCTGACACTGCCGCGACGCGGACGGCGATGCCAATGACCGAACGCTGAGAGGCGAGTCGATCCGCATCCCGGTCCGGTGCACGACGGAGCGACCAACGTGCAGTGGCATCGATGAGTCGATGCCATGGTGTGCTGCTCATCTGGTCTCTCCGTTCCTGCTATCGACGTCCGGCCGGTTGGCGCTCCATCGAGATCGAGATCGAGATCGGGACCGCCGACGAAAAGCACCGGTCCAGGTTTCGTCACTCAGTGCAAGAAAACGCCCAGGAAGCGGATCCAATCGGGCCATCCGGATTTCTTGGTGAAGTCTTGCAGGCCCTTTCATACCGTCGTTGCACCGACCAGGGCTCGAGGCCCACGGCACGACGAGGAGCACGCCATGACCCAGCTGACCGCCCGGCCCCGCCCACTGCGCAACAAGGTCCCCGACCCCACTCCGTCGTTCTGGATCATCAAGGTCCTCGCCACGACCGTCGGTGAAACCGCAGCCGATCTGCTCAGCGACACCCTCGGGTTCGGTCTCCCGCTGACGACGGCCGTGATGGCCGCAGTGCTCGTCGTGTTCCTGGTGTTGCAGTTCCGGGCGCGGGCCTACCGGCCGGTCACGTACTGGGTCACGGTCGTGCTGATCAGCATTGTCGGGACCTGCATCACGGACAACCTCACCGACGGGCTCGGTGTTCCGCTGGGTGTGAGCACGACCGTGTTCGCGGTCGCTCTCGCCGTGGTGTTCATCGTTTGGTACCGGAGCGAGCGCACGCTCTCGATCCACAAGATCGACACCACCAGGCGGGAAGCGTTTTACTGGCTGGCGATCCTGTTCACCTTCGCTCTCGGCACCGCAGCCGGTGACCTCATCGCCGAGCAGACCGGCCTCGGCTACCTGCCGTCCCTGCTGCTGTTCGCGGCAGCGATCGCGACAGTCACTGCCGTCTGGTTCATCGGCCGTCGCGGTGCCGTCACCTGCTTCTGGATCGCGTACATCCTCACCCGCCCGCTCGGCGCCTCGACCGGGGACCTGCTCTCCCAGCCGACGCACGACGGCGGACTCGGCATCGGGACCATCACCACCAGCATCGTCTTCCTCGCCGTCATCGCAGCGCTCATCGCATGGATCTCCGTCGGCCGCCACGAACGCGTGCGCACCGACGCCCACGAGCAGCTCTCGTCGTGATCGCCTGGTCCCGCTGACCGAGACCCCTTCGCCCGCACCCAGCCGGAAAGGCACTGATGTCCACCGTCCCGCTCGCCGTCCACCTGTTCGACGCCGGATCCGTCCTGCACGCGTTCGGCCCCTATGTCCTTGCGGGGATCGCGGTCCTGATCTTCATCGAGTCCGGGGTGCTGTTCCCGTTCCTCCCCGGTGATTCGCTCCTGGTCACCGCAGCGATCACCAGCGCCGCGCTGGGCATCGCACCATGGCAGGTCGCGGTCGTCGCGTCGATCGCTGCCGTCGCCGGCGACCAGGTCGGCTACTGGATCGGTCGACGCTTCGGCCGCCGACTCTTCCGTGACGGTGCACGGGTCCTCACGACCGCTCGGCTGGACGAGGCCGAAGCGTTCTTCACCAGGTGGGGTGGCCTGTCCCTGGTACTCGGCCGGTTCGTGCCGGTGGTCCGGACCTACGTCCCGCTCGCCGCGGGAACAGCCGACATGCACTACCGGAGGTTCATCCTGTGGAACATCGTCGGTGCGGTCGGTTGGGCGTGCGGACTCACCGCGGTCGGCGTGCTGCTCGGCGGGATCCCGTTCGTCGCGCACAACATCGACGTCCTCATGATCGTCATCGTCATCGTCTCGATCCTGCCCATCCTGATCGGGGTGGTCCGCAAGCGGCGGACCAGCCGAACGAACCAGAACAAACAGCCCATCAGCAGCGACCGCTGAGCAAGACCAGCATCCCATCGCCGGCGAACCAGATCACGGATCCGATCACCAGGGTCATCAGCGCGGTCGGCGACGCATGGCGTTCGACGGATGACACCGTGCCGGCCGTACAGTGCACCTGATGATTGAGCAGCAGGCGTGACCGCGGACGCCCTGGTGCGCACCCTGCTCGGTGTGCTCGCTCTCGTCGCGGTGGCGACGGTCGTTCTGCTTGCTGCTCGCGCATCAGCGCCGTGGGCTCCGGCGGCGGCGATCGTGCGCGGCGCCCTGCAGCTCGCGGCCATCAGCCTCGTGCTCACCGGTGTCATCAGATCGCCGGTGCTGATCGGCTTCGCGCTCGGAGTGATGTTCCTCGTCGCGTCCTGCACGTCGGCTCGGCGGCTCGGGGACCTCCGGACGATGGTGCTGCCGGTCGCCGGGGCGATGGCAGCCGGAATCCTGGTCAGCGCGGTCGTCGTCTTCGGGAGCGGAGCGATCGCGCTCTCACCCCGTTACGCCCTCGCGGTCGGCGGCATCGTCATCGGGAACGCGATGTCGATCGCGACCATAGCCGGCCGTCGCTTCCGCGAGCTCGTCGACGATCGCTGGGACGAGGTCGAGGGGTGGCTCGCGCTCGGAGCGACACCGCGCCGCGCCACCGCGGACTTGGTACGTCGCGCCGTGAGCGCCGCTCTGATACCGACAGTCGACCAGACGAAGACGACCGGACTCGTCACCCTCCCTGGCGCGTTCGTGGGCGCCGTGTTCGGTGGCGTCTCTCCCCTCGAAGCCGGGCGCTTCCAGATCGTCGTCCTCGCGGCGATCATGGCGACGGGAAGCATCACCGCCGTCCTCGTGACGCGCTGGCTCGGCCCGGTGCAGACCCGGCCGGACGTCGTAGCGATCCGCTGACGCCCGGCCTTGGCGATGATCGTGCAGGACCGTCCGGGACGTTCTGGGCTCGCCCGTCAGCTACCGGAGCCGTCTGTGTCTGTGTGACGTCATCTGAAGGGACGGCGGACGCCTCGCAGTGTCCCCGGGCAGTGCGCTGTGGATGATGCTTCGGTGCGGAGTGCACCGCCGCTAGTGGGGGCGCAGCAATCCCGTGAGCGGCGCTGGTCGGCGGAACAGGAAAGGCAGACCGATCAGGAGCCCGGCTGCGCGGTCGATGGTCGTGGGTCAGTCCCGATGAGGCGCAGGTCGACCATGCGTCAGCCATTCTCCCGATGAGGATCCGCGCCGTCACCAGGAGTGCCGCTGTTCGCAGAAGCAAGTCAGCGGCAGCAGAGTCGGGACAGGGCGCATCTGGGTGGTTCCTTGGAGCGGCGACGCGAGGCTGCTGTTCGGAGGTCACGAACATGACTGTTGGATTGCTGGTAGGTGCCAGTGCTGTCGCTGCGCTGATTGTGGCGACGGCGGCAGCTGCCGCGTTGCTCGCCGTAGCGACTGAAGCGGATCAAGAGCGGTTGTCCGATGCGGGGTGACCGCGCACTGTGGCAGCTCGGATCGGCGTTCACTGCAGCGGTGATCGTAGTGTTCATCGGGCTCACGTTGACCGCCGTTCCGGGTGTCGGAGCTGCTGAGACCGGCTTCGACCAGCTGCTGCGTGAACACCTGACGCCGACCGCGCTGCTCATCGCGTCCGGTATCGGCGTGCTCCTCGAGCCCGCGGGCGGTCTTGCGATCCTCGTGACCATCGGAGCGGTCGTCTGGTGGCGGTCCGATCGTGTCGCCGCGATGCAGTTCGTGGCGATCGCTGGGGTGTCGTGGGTGTCGGTCGAGCCGGTCAAGTTGCTGGTGCAGCGGCCTCGCCCAGTGCTCGCCGGCGTGCACCACGCGGTGGAGAGCTGGTCGTACCCGTCCGGGCACGTCGCGCTGGTCACTGCTCTGGTGCTCGGACTCGTCGCCGTGACGCACGGCAAGGCTCGAGTGCAGGTCGCCGCGGTCGGGACCGTTGTCGTGGTCGTGGTCGCGACCTCCCGACTTGCACTCGGCGTGCACTACCCGACTGACGTCTTGGCCGCGATCGTGTGGACGTCCGCAGTCTGGGCCGTCGTGCGTCACATCGCGCTGACACAGATCGGGGCGGGTCGAGCAGGGTCACGTCGCGGCCCCACCGCTGTTGCCGGTCTCCGGCCTCGATCACTCGTGGGGAAGGCGCGAGACCGATGACCGCTGTCGCGGAGCGGAGTGTCGTACCGGTGCGCAGCACACGCGCCCGGCCGGTACGGCTGTGGGTGGTCCCCACCCTGGTCGGTGTCGGAACCACGTCCGTGGCGGCGGCGTTCAGCTGGGTGCCGTCGGTTTGGTACGACGAGGCCGCGACGGTCGTGTCCGCCACCCGCCCCTGGGCGGCGCTGGCACGCGAGGTGCAACACGTCGACGTCGTCCACGCGACGTACTACGCCGTGATGCACTGCTGGTTCGCGCTCGTCGGGTACACGCCGTTCACCCTGCGTCTGCCCTCCGCGTTCGCGATCGGTGTCGCCGCGGCACTGCTCGTGGTCCTCGGACGCACACTCGCCAGCCCGAGGACCGGTCTCATCGCCGGAGTCCTTTTCGCGCTCTTCCCACGGGTGACGTGGATGGGGTCGGAAGGGCGGTCGTTCGCCATCGACACCGCCCTCGCAGTCGGAGCGACGATCCTCTTCGTCGCCGCCCGTGATCGCACCCGACAGGGAGCCCGGTCGTGGCCGTGGTGGGTGGTGTACACGGCGATCTCGATCCTCAGCGGCGCGGTGTTCCTCTACTTGGCGCTGGTCACGGTCGGTCACGGTGTGACGGCGGGGATCCCGTTGCTGCGGCGCTCTGGCCGTGATCGAGACAGCCGGAAGGTGCTCCTCAGCTGGGTCGCCGCAACTGCCCTGTCGGCGTGCGCACTGCTGCCGCTCGCCACGGCATCCGCGGGCCAGGATCGTCAGATCGCCTGGATCAATCCAATAAGCGCGCACACGATCCAAGAGGTGCTGATGACGCAGTGGTTCACCAAGAACCCGGGCTTTGCGGTCTTCGGATGCGCCCTCGCTGTGGCCGGCGTCGTGCTGATGCGCCGGAACGACACTGGCCGGCGGCTCCTCGTGGTCGCGCTGCCTTGGGCGCTCGTTCCCACCGTCGGCCTGATCGCCGCGTCGTTGGTGACGAACCCGCTGTACTCCCCGCGGTACGCAGCGTTTACCGCACCCGCGGTGGCGCTCTGCATGGGTGCTGCACTCACCGCCGTGCCGACTCAGTACGCCCGACGCGCCATCGCGACGGCGACCATCGTCGCCGCGGTGCTCACGGCGCCAACGTGGGTGCAACAGCGCACAGTCGCAGCGAAGGATGACGCCGCCTGGAACGAAGCCGCCGCCGTCATCGCCGCGCACCGAACTCAGGAGCCCGCTGGGCAGGAAGACGCCGTGGTCTTCGGACCCCTTGAGCGGCATCCGTTGACCACCTCGAGGATCATCGCGGAGACGTACCCGGCAGCGTTCTCCGGACTGCGCGATCCGCTCCTGGTGGTCCCGGCAAGTAAGTCAGCTGGCCTGTGGGAAACGCAACGACCGCTGCCGAATATCAGCAACGAGGTCGGTGCAGCAAAGGTGGTGTGGCTGCTCACCGCCGTCAAACCCGATGTCCGCACCATCGTGACGCAGGCACTCGCCCATGCCGGCTACCAGCAGCGTCACACGTGGCAGCGCACCCGCACCTGGATTGTGCAGTACCAGCGATGACACCATCACCCCCGCAAACCCCGAGACCGCACAGCACTCAAAGCCGCGACAAAAGCACCGAACGCGATGCTCAACCGTCGGAGCAGCCTCCGGTTGACCCCAGAACCCTCCGCTACGCCTACGCATCCGACGGAACCGGCCCATGGCTGTACGCACCCGACGGGACCGGCCCGTGGACCGTGTCCACTCACAATCCAGACACGTTCACGCTCGAACAGCCGAGAATGACCAACTGGGTACGCGGACTTCTCGGCGGTTCCTGGAAGCCATGGATGCGATGGCAGATCGTTGTGGCTCTCGTCGCCACCTTCCTGGGGTTCGTCATTGTCGGCACAGCGGCCGGCTTCGGGGTCGGCATCATCCTCAACCATTGCGGTTCCCGGTGAAGCCGGGTGTCTCATCGTCCCTTGTGGCGAACGGGATGATCTCGGGCACTTCACCGTCCCCTTGTCACCCCGCGGCGGAAGAGCAAGGAGCACCATGAGCGAGACCCTGGTCATCATCCCGACCTACGACGAGGCGGAGAACGTCCGTCCCATCGTCGAGCGCACGCTCGCCGCCACCGACGAGAACGTCCACGTGCTGGTCGTCGACGACAACTCACCGGACGGCACCGGTGACATCGCCGATGCCATCGCCCGTGAGACCGACCGCGTGCACGTCATGCACCGCACGGTGAAAGACGGTCTCGGCGGCGCGTACCTGTCCGGGTTCGCGTGGGGCCTCGAGCACGGCTATGCCAAGCTCGTCGAGATGGACGCCGACGGCTCGCACCACCCCGAGTACCTGCCGTGGATGCTCGAGCTCGCGGACACGAACGACCTCGTGCTCGGGTCCCGCTGGATCAAGGGCGGCAAGGTCGAGAACTGGCCCTGGTACCGCGAACTGCTCTCCCGTGGCGGCAACCTCTACACGCGCCTGGCCCTCGGCATCGCCGTCCGCGACGCCACCGGCGGGTTCCGGGTCTTCACCTCGCGGGCGTTCGAGCGGATCGACCTGGCGGGTGTGGCGTCGAAGGGGTACTGCTTCCAGGTGGACCTGTGCTGGCGTGCCCTCGAGGCGGGTCTGCGCGTCGTCGAGACCCCGATCACGTTCACCGAGCGGGAGTTCGGTGTCTCGAAGATGAGCGGCAACATCGTGCGCGAGAGCCTGGCCCTCGTGACGAAGTGGGGCATCGACCGCCGCATCCGCGAGACCCGTTCCCTGGTCAAGGACCACCGGAAGCTGCCGTCCGTCCGCACCAACGCGCATACGAAACCCGCTCAAAACAACTGACGTTCCATCGATGGCGCACGCTCATCTCAGTCCTTGATCGCTGACCGACCACGCGCTTTGGATCGGCGTCGCGCGCTCGACAGCAACCTCTCGGCGTCCACCTTGCAGGAGATTGCAAAAGCGGGCGACCCTGAGTAAGTGCCGACAGCTTCAAGCGGTAGTCCCCGCAGCCATGGGTGACTGAAGGATGATGCTTGTGTCCTCGAATCAAACGCAGCCGCAAGCGTTGAAAGGTACGGCAACATGGTGACCTCAGGACTTGAAGCCGCCATCTCCGGTGAGCTGGCGCCCTACGGGGCGACGTTCACGCCGGCCGCCGCGCAGGTGCGTATCCCGGCAGTGCTTTCATCCCTCTTCGGGTCGATCGATGGGCATCCGCTGAGGTTCGACTTTCACGGCCCGGAGCGTGTCGCAGGTGACGCTTACGTTGTGTTGATATTCGACCTGCGCACGAAGAACGAGATCGGAAACGCGTCCAGCTCGGTGGACTTCGCGCAAGCTCTTGGGCACGTCGACTGGCCCAACGCGCTCGGGGCGCTCACGCACTGACCGCTATCGCTTCTAGCTGCCCTGTCCCTTGGGTCGGCCGACTGGACACGGCGCGGCGGAAGGGTAGCCCTTAAGTTCAAGCTGACATCGACTGATGTATCGGCGGGCGGCGTTGTGCCGGAGCTAGTCTGACGAAGCGACAGCGGCCTAGGGCTGCGACTGCGCCCGTTGGGGGAATCGGCTATCGATACGGGCGCACTGGGTGGTAGCTGCCGAGGTCTACCTGTGAGCAGCTTCGTTCGGTGTCGTCGTTCTCGCACCAATCCGTGTCGTGATCACGTCCGGTAGCCGATCCATCAACGGGCGGCGGACCTGCCGGCATCCCACGGCCGACAGGTCCTTCTCTACTAAGCGCGCTCGACAGGGAGCCAGAGCTCGCAGGTGGCCGTGCTGAAGTCGCCGGCGCGGTCGAGTACCGCGACGATGGACGGTCCAGGCCGAAGCCGCCAGGGGTTCGACGGGAACCACCCGGTCGCGGTCGCGGCCCATGCCTCTTGCAGCGCAGCCGGATACTCGCCCTCGGTGTGGAACACGGCCCACGTGCCGGCCGGAACCTCGATCGTGTCGAGATCTCCGATCATCGGCGCCTTCCCCGTGACGGCTACTCCGTGCAGGTAGGTCAGTTCGCTCCCCTCGGTGTAGTCCGGGTCGACGTCGGCGCTGACCTGAAGCAGGCCGGCCGGTTCGGTGTCGCTCAGGGCTTTGAGGCGTGCGTGTTCTGCTGCCGGAAGTGAGGCGATGTGGGCTTGGATCTGCTGGTTGATGCCCTCGTGGATGAGGGGCACGCGGATGGCGTGGCCGATGAGGTGAAACGCCGGTCGATCGGTGATGCGGGTGTCCATGGTGATGTTCCCTTCTACGGTCAGGCGGAACCTGAGCTGCGGTTGCGTTCGAAGGGGGCCGCCATTTCGCTTGACGCTGCCGACGCTGACACCGTGCACTGATCGGAACGCTCGACCGAATGCCTCGGTGGAGCCGTAGCCGTACCGCACCGCGATGCTCAACAGGTTTCCGTCTCCGAGGACATCCGCTGCCGCGACTGACATTCGGCGACGCCGGATGTACTCCGACAGGGGCATCCCAGCGAGTGACGAGAACATTCGACGGAGGTGGTACTCCGTCGTGCCGAGTTCCCTCGCCAAGGATGCAACGTCGAGGTTGTCGTTCAGGCGACCTTCGATCAGTTCGACCAGTCTGTTGAGCTCCGCGATCATGCCGCCTCCTTCGACACCCACACTTCCGGGTCATAACGGTCGGCACCCTACTATCGCGGTCCGATCGGATCGCCTCTGTGCTCCGGAACGTGCCCGTTAGCCGGTCGATGACCGGACGGGCGCTGCCATGGCCCCGCCTGTGCTCAGCATTGCGGCCGCCCGACGCCCCGAAACAGGGGTATTGAGCGCCTGTCGCGTCTCTTAGGCTTGCACGGTTCCCTCTGTGAAAGGCTCCTGTGCACGACGACGATGCCCCACCTGCTGCGCCTGCTGGCTGGTACCCCTCAGTGGTCGCTGGCCGCGAACGTTACTGGGACGGCTCGGAGTGGATCGTCGAGCGCGCCATTCGGGAGGACGTCGAGACGATCGGCGCCGAGGTGTCTTCCATGGCAGAAGCAACGGTGGCCGCACCGCGCGAGTACCCAGCCCAGGCGGAGCCGGCCGCGGTGGCATCCCCTGATCCTGGTGCGACGACAGCGGCGAACAACAACGTTCGCCGTGTCGGCTGGCACGAGCACGGGTGGAAGCGAAACACGTGGCGGTACTGGACCGGCCGTACCTGGTTGAACGAGGGTGACGGCGGGTTCGAGGCCATCGAGCAGCCCCGCCCGGTGAGGAAGTCCCGTCAGATCCTTCCCGTGGGCTGGTGGTTCACCATCATTGCCATACCCACCCTCGCCCTCATCGTCACAATGGTCGCCGTGAGCGTCGACTCTCACAACACGGAGCCCCGCACCGCCTCCGAACCGGACGACGACACGGCTCTGGTGGAGGCCGCCCCGGACCTGCCGGCCGGGTTCAAGGACGCCGGGTCCGGCATCGCGCTGAAGTGGCTCAGCCGAGGCGACGACGGCTTCGAGGGTGGCTGCGAGTACTCGTTCGGCTCCTGCTTCAAGGCGAAGGTCTACGCGTACGACGCTTGCCCGTCAGGCGTCTATGTTGGCGTCAACGGCCTAGACAGTGCAGGCACGGTCGTCGCGTCGTCGAACGACACCCTCTACGCCCTCGGTGAGGGCGAGACGGGTGCGCTCGAGTTCACGTTCACCCGCAGCGGCGTCTCGAGGGCGAAGTTCACCCAGGCGACCTGCCGCTAAACCTGACCGGGCCGGCCGAGCCGAGGGCGCCGTGTAGCGCGAGCAGCCTTCCCCTTGCGTGACTGCGCACGACTCGCAGCCGACCGCTCACCGATTGGCTGACGGACGCTTTCGTTAGATTCGAAACATGCGGGCGACCAGAGCCGAGCGGCGGCTGCGCAACTTCCAGACCCTGCTTCTCGTCGGCGCTCTTCTGGCAGCGCTCCTCGCAGCGGTGGCACTCGTGCTCGTCGGCGCCCCGCAAACGATCGCCATAGCAATCGGCCTCGTGGTGTACCTCACCAGCTGGAGAGCGGTTCTCCGAGCTATCCGCCGTCGCAGAGATGCGCCAGAGGACACCGACGTCCGGTAGCCGATCCGTCAGCGAGACAGGTTGCTACGCCAGCGGTGGCCGGAGTGTGGCTGCTTGGGCCGCGGCGAGACCTTGCTCGGCTGAGGCGAGAAGAGCGGTGTCGTGTCCGCGTCGGAGCTCGACCGCTTGACGGAAGTCCTCGATTGCTCGGTCCGTGCGGCCGGCGGCGGGCAACGCCTTCGCTCGGTGTTGCCGCATGACGGCCTCCCGGGCTGTTCCGGCGCACTCCGCGACGAGTCGGTCATACTCCCGGACCGCGCTGAGGTGATCCCCCAGATCACGTTTGCAGTCTGCGACCAGTGCTCTCACGCGCATGCTCTCTGGGAGTCGTTCGAGGCGCTCGAGGGCGTTCTGTGCGTGACCGGTCCACAACAGTTCAATGACTGCAACCAGCGGGTCACCTGCCATGCCGTCACGGAACTTCGCGAGATCGGTGATCGCTGGCCGAAGGTCAGCGCCCCGAATGACCCAGCCAGGCCCGCCCTCGACGTCACTCGTCATTGCAACACCGTAGAACGGATTGCTCGTGATCCCTTATCCGCGCGCCAAGACGACCCCGGCCCGCCCGGTAGCCGATCGGTCGCCGAGACCTTCACCATCAACCCTTGGATTAGCCGAGGCAGACATGCAAGGAGCGAAGAGGACCAACGTCACTCGACGTTGGTCCTCTTCCTTCGTCGCGGACCTCGCTAGAACAGCGAGTTCAGCTCGCCGTAGTCGACGGCCGGCGTCAAGGACCCGTATGTGCCGGCAGTCAGCAGTTCCATAGCGGCCGATCGAGCAATCTCGTACGCGGCCTGCGCCATGCCCGAACCGACGCTCACGCGGGCCACTCCGAGTTCTGAGAGCTGCGCGGCAGTCAGGGAGCCGGGGCCGACCATCACGTTCAGCGGGCCGTCGATTGCCTCAGCCAGCGCTCTGATCGTGTCGGCATCGCCAACTCCGGGTACGAAGACACCATCTGCTCCTGCTTCGAGGTACCGGTGTGCCCGATGGAGGGTCTCAGCGAAGCGCTGCTCCGGCGAGACCAGGCCGGCGAGGTACACGTCCGTCCGCGCGTTGATGAACATCGGTACCCCAGCACGACCCGCTGCACGTCGAGCCGCGCCGATACGGTCCATGAGCTCAGCTGCGGGCAGTGCGCCGTCTTCGATGTTGATGCCGACTGCACCGGCTTCGAGAACTGCGTCGACCGTGTGTTCCACCCCGTCTGCGTCGTCGGCGTAGCCGGCCTCGATGTCAGCGGTGACCGGCACAGTCACCGCGCCAGCGATCCGAGAGACTGCCGCGACGGCCTCCTCGCGCCCGAGCGCGTTACCGTCCGCATGACCGAGCGACCATGCGACACCTGCGCTGGTGGTAGCGATGGCTGGCGCACCCGCACTCTCGACGAGTCGGGCGCTTGCTACGTCCCAGGCGTTGGCGAGAAGGAGCGGCTGTGCGAAGTCCTGGTGGAGCGTGTGGAAGGCGGCGGCCTGCGTGGTTCTGTTGTTCACCTGCTCAGTTCAGCCGAGCCGCGCTTCAGTTTCTGGCGGATATCGGACGACGCGGTCAGCGTTACAGCGATTTCGATAGCCGGTCGATTACCGGACGCATTCGGCACGCAGCTCCTCGCCCTCTCGGCCATGATTCGCCCTAATCGGTCTGGCAGGCTGAAGGCGTGAGGGGTGGGATGCGGGAGCGAGTGATCGTTTGGGCCCTGCCGGGCGCTGCTCTCGTGCTCTTGGCTGCGTGTGCTCTCTTATGTGTGGTCGTGTACCTGCACTTTGCCCGAATGGACGCCGCGTTCCCGGCAGACGGCCGAGGGGTGCCTCGAGCCCGAGCCCCGGAAGTCGTGGGTGCCACTGAGTTTCTGCGCCTCACGTGGATCACCTCGCTCCCGGTCGCCGTCGCGGCCACGCTCCTGGCCTCCGCGGCTCAGGACCGGTTCTACACCGAAGGGGCTGCTCGCACGTTCGCTCAGATCGCCACTCTCATCGGGGTCGCCGGGTGTATCGGGGGCGTGGTTCTCGCCGTACTCGGATTCCTCTGGATCCTCACGACGTAGCGGGGCACCTCCGGCCCTGCACATCGTTCAGTTGACGATCGGCTATCGAGGCGCGTCGTCAGCGCAGACGGATGAGCCCTGCGTGGGTGGGAGCAAAGCCGCAAGCCTTCTCGTAGAACGGCACCATGTCCTCGCCGTAGTCGACGAACAACCACTCGCAGCCGGCAGAGCGGACAGCTTCCACGGCATACCTGACGACAGCAGTGCCGAGGCCCTGATGCTGATGTGCGGGATGCGTCTTCGTGTCGATGAGGAACGCGTGGTCCGCGCCAGCCCAAGCGACGTTCACGAAGCCGACAAGGGCTCCCTGCGAGTCTCTGCCCGCAACCCATCCGAGGGAGTGTCGGCTCACCCGATCCCACCAGCCGATCTCAGGCGAACCTCCGTGTGCCGCGGTGAGGTCCGCAAGCTCTTCGTCACTGATGGCTGAACGCCACGTTAGCGCCACGTCGTTGTGCTGCATCGTCCCAAGTTCCCACGAGGTGCGTCATCAGTAAAGCGCCCGATAGCCGGTGGCTGACCGAGCACCTCACTGCGGTGCCGGACCGACCTTCACATCCATTTCCGACCACTCGCCGTCGGGGTCGTCCACAGGAGCGAGCCCGTGCATCAAGATGTCGAGGCACCGCCGCGCCTCGGTGATGAACTGTGGAAGCATGGTCCCCACGTCATAGGTTCGGCCCTCCCAGGTCAGCTGAACTTGCATCGTCGGGCGCAGGAACACCTGGCCCGCCATCTCGACAGTCGCACCGGCATGCAACGTCCCGAGCACGACGCCATCGGCGAACTTCACATCCGTCCTCATCTCGATGCGTGGTGTCGCCACAACGTCCGCGTTTTCGTACTTGAAGATTGCTCCGTCGAGGGCAAGCCCGTTCATGTCCGCTGAGACGGTCAGGAAGTCCTTGTGCTTGTCCTGAATGTCAAGATCGTGAATCATTCTCAGCACCGATGGCATGCCGGGCGGCACGTAGTTGAACGGTTGCATGATGTGGAGTCGGTGCTGGAACTCCGGATCAAGTTCGCCCACCCATGACTTCAGCGCGTCGTTCCACTGCTTCGGTTCGGTGCAAATCGGGAAGTAGATCGCCTTGGGCTTCGTGGGCTGGGCGTCGTTGAAATGTGCCATGCCCCATGCGAGGGCGTCAAAAGCGCTCCGGAAGTTGTGCAGGGCGTCCCCGAGCATTAGCGACCACTCGTGTTTGGGGATACCGCGGGGGACGCGCGCTACGAAATCGAGCCCCTGACGGTCCTCGCGCAGGACGGCTTCTACCGTCACCGGAGCACTCGCCGACCACTCCACGAAACTGGCCTCAAGCGCCTTCGCGTGGGTGTTCCCCCGGGCCCACTTGAGATCGGGCCAGGTTGAGAAGTTGGTACCACCGACGAGGTGGATCTGTTGCGGCGGCAGGGTTGATTCATCGGGCTCGGGATCGGTCACGGTTCAATGTTGGTGGGTCGGTGCGACATCGGTGCGCAATCGTCGCCCGCTGGAGGGATTCGGAGACGCGGCACGATCCGGTGCCGTAAGCCGGTCCTTGACTGGTCGCGTCGCTGCCTCAGGCTGCTGTGACGATCGACGTACGTGGCGGCGAGCAGCTCCGTCGCACATAGGTGGTCCGGACCGAATCTCACTTCGCGTGCGCCATACGGCCGCGCCATCAGCGTCGGTGCCTTCTCGTACGATCCGTCCCGTAAGTCGTCGTCGTTCGATTCGTTGAGTGCCGCCGCAGCCGTTCTCGCTGGAGAAAGCGGCACGTGGGGCGGACGTGCGGCAGCTTGAGCAGCCGATGCCGGTGTACGCCTGGTTCCAGCTACCGGACAGGCTGATCCGTCGGGATGATGCGCTTGCGCGGAGCATGACTCGTGACGCTGTCTAGGTGGAAGCGGGCCGAGGCGAGACGAAACTCGCGGCGTGGGTTTGGAGGAGCTCGGTGCGGCATAGAGCCGAGGAGCGGTCGAGCGGATCCGCACTGTCAAGCTCTGAACAGCGTGCACCGATGCGCCACAAGAGCTTGCCGCGCCTCGTCGGCGAGTAGGGCGGTCGAGCCCTCCGAGGCCACGCTCCATGAATCTCGACCCGGTCTCACGACGGCGAAGGGTTGCGCGTCGGCGTAGATGGTGAGGACCGTTCCATCTGGCGCTGTGCGGCCGAGATCGAGAAGCAGCTCACCACGCCAGGTGGGTACTCGGGCGGTGTAGCTGTATGGGCCGTCGAGTGCGTTGTCGGGTAGATCGAACGAACGGTCGGGGTCTGTCCCCACGAGCACCGCGTGGGCGGCGGAGTGTCCGAGGAGGTCGGCGATGTCGAACATTGCGTCGCTGACGAAGGGGGCGGTTTGGAGAGGGGCACTCCACCAGCGCGGACGTCCATGGTGCTCCGTGCGGACGAGGACGAAGCGAGCGTTGCCGCGAGTCTCGCTGACCACGAGGACGCTACCGACGGTCATCTGCGCGAGGAGTTCTGCGGCGTCGGTCAGCGTGAGGGGCTTGGCTGCGGTCTCCGCGTTGGAGCGCGAGTTCTCGAGCGTGTTGTCAGTCACATGGGGAGCTATGCGGCGAGGCGTAGGTCGCCCGGAGGTCGTGGGTGTGGACGTGGGGGAAGTCTCCGCCTCGGCGAGCAGCGTCCGCTTCGGCCATGATTGATACGTCGCCGGTGATTTCTCGGGCGGTTGCGAGTTTGAGGGGCCGGCCGTCGTGGGCGGTGAGGAAGATCATTGCGGGCTCACCGTTGGGCTTCAGGAGACGGCGGCGGACGTCCGCTGTCATCTCGTTGAAGCTCCGGGCGATGCCGTCGGTGTCGATGATGCCGTGGAATCGTTTGGTGGGCTCGACAGCGATGGTGATGGGGTCATCTGGCCGCCAGTCGGTGATTTGGAATCTGCGTGCCCCGCTCTTCGGGTCGATGAATGCGCGCACGGTGTCCAGATGGTGGCGGAACGCCGGGAGTCGCACTTCTCGATTGACTTTTGACAATGCTGCTGGAAGGTGCATGCTGATGAGGTCGCCTTCGTCGCGGTCGCTGTTCTTGCGCGGTGCGGTGGGGATCTCATAGGTCGTGAGGTGCGTGAGTGTACTGGCGCGTCCGCCGCAGGCGGCGCCGAGGGCGATGAAGGCGGCGTCGCGTATTCCGGTGTAGCTGCCGTTGGGTGCTTGGTTGGCGCCGTATTGGACTGCGGCGGCCATGAGTTCGTCGAGCTGTGGCGGTTCGAGTGGGGTTGATGCTGCGCTTGCGGTTGGGATGCCGCGGCCTTCCCGCATGGAGGATACGGGGCCGCGTGGGCTCTTCAGTTGGTCGATCGTGATGGGGAGTGGGACGTTGTGCTCTTCGCGGAGCCATTCGTAGAACTGTTTGATCGCAGTCCGGTCGTTCGCGAGGGTGTTTCCAGATACGCGGTGGGGTCCGTCGATTCGGCTGTTGATGTATTCGAGGATGTGTTGGTTGGTGGCGCCGCGGAGTGAAACGTTTCGTTCGGTGAGGAATTGGAGCAAGCCGCGGAGGCTTTGCGCTCGCGTCATGGGTGTGGTGGTGGCTCGGTTGCGGAACGATCGCGAGGCGACGTGCCGGAGCCATGCGGTGGCGTCGGGTTCGAGCAGGCCGTCGACGCTGAGAGCTGGCGCTTCGAGGGGTTTCACGTCCAGGGGGTCGACCTCGAGGACCCCTCGCACGGTGGCGTTGTCCCACTCGCCGCCGTGGTGCAGTCCCACACGTGTCATCCCTGACCTCCTCGTTGGGGTCAGTATGCACGCAGTTCAGGCCAAGGAGATAGGGGCGTCCCCGCACATATGCGGAGACGCCCCTGGGTAGGAGACACGGGATTTTCCCGCAATTTTACCGCTTCAGGTTCGTCAGCTCCTGCAGCACCTCGTCCGAGGTCGTGATGATGCGCGCGTTCGCCTGGAACCCGCGCTGCGCCACGATCAGGTTCGTGAACTCCTGCGACAGGTCGACGTTCGACATCTCCAGGGTGCCCGCCGCGAGCGACCCGACGCCGGCCGAGCCGGGACCGCCGACGGTCGCGGTGCCCGAGTTGCCGGTGGCACGGTAGCCCGAGGCGCCGGTCTTCTCGAGGCCCGCCGGGTTGGCGAACGTCGCGAGGGCGATGCGGCCGAGGGCGAGCGACGCACCGTTCGAGAACGTGCCGGTGACGGTGCCGTCCTTCGAGATCGCGTAGCCCTGCAGGGCGCCGGCTTCGCGGCCGTTCTGCGAACCGATCGACGCGGTGTTGAGCGAGGCGAAGCCGGTGAGCTCCCCCATGTCGACGGCGATGCCGCCGACCGTCAGGGCACCGCCGGAGGTCAGCTTGCCGTCGGTGCCGAACGTGAGCGACCCGTTTGTGGTGGTCCCCTGCCCGTTGCGTGCGGTGACGTCCCAGCCGGTGCCGGTGCGCGTGTAGGCGAGGGACATCGTGTGCTTGGCGCCCGAGGCGTCGTAGACGGTGGCCTCGCGGGTGATGGTGTCGCCGACGGCGGTCTCGGACGGCAGGTTGCCGGCGACCGAGGCCGAGGTGGTGCGGACGGCCGGTGCCGCGGCGTCGAGCGGGAGCGTGATGTCAGCGAGGCCGCCGTTGTCGTTGACGACGCCGTTGGTGGCCGGGTAGCCCTGCACGATCTTGCCGTCGGCGGTGACCAGGCGGCCGTTCGCGTCGAAGTCGAACGCACCGGCGCGGGTGTAGACGGTGTCGTTGCCGAGGCGGGTGACGAAGAAGCCGTCGCCGGAGATCATCAGGTCGGTGGCCTTGCCGGTGGCCTGGGCCGAGCCCTGCGCGAAGTTGGTGGAGACGCCGGCGACCTGGACGCCGAGGCCGATCTGCGCCGGGTTGGTGCCGCCGACACCGGTCTGCGGTCCGCCGGCACCCTGGGTCATCTGCGACAGGGTGTCCTGGAAGACCGTCGACGAGGCCTTGAAGCCGACGGTGTTGACGTTGGCGATGTTGTTGCCGGTGACGTCGAGCATCTGCTGGTGCGAGCGGAGGCCGGAGATCCCGGAGTAGAGCGAGCGGAGCATGGTGCGTCCTTTCGGAGAGGCAAGAAGAGCAGGAAGAAGGAGGGGAAGGAGCGGTGTCAGGAAGCCGGAGCGGTGGTGGTGATGCCGGAGATCACGTCGAGAGCGACCTCCTTCCCGTTCACGGTGACCGTGGGCACGCTGTTCGCGTAGGACACGGCCGAGGCGGTCCCGGTGACGGCGGTACCGGTCGCAGCGTCGGTGTAGCTGACCTGCTTGCCGACGAGGTTCGCGGCGGCGATGCGCATCTGGAGCGAGAAGTTCTCGTTCCCCGTCGTGGTCTGGTTGGTGATCTGCTCCATCATCGCGAGCTGCGTCTGCTGGCTGATCATCTGGTTGGTGTCCATCGGCGACGACGGGTCCTGGTTCTGCAGCTGCGTGACGAGCAGCTTCATGAACACCTCGGAGTCCATCGTCTGGGACTTCTTCGCGGTCGAGTTCGCGGCGAGGGCCGCGGCCTGGGCAGCCTGGTCCACGCTGCCGGTGATGCCGTCAATGGGCATGGTTGCGTTCCTGTTCGTGAGCCGGTCAGGCGAGGACGTCGAGTCCCGCGGTGCGGATGGTGGAGGTGGACGTGGCGGCTGCGGAGGCGGGCTGCGCGGCGGAGGTGCGCCGTGCCTCCAGGCCGGTGTCGGCACGCAGGCGGCCGTCGGCCGGTCGCTGGTCGCGACCCGCCGACGTGCCCGGGTGGTTCTGCGACGACAGGTCGAGCGTGGTGCTCAGCCCGGTGCCGGCGGCGTCGCGCCGCAGGTCCGGCAGCACCTGGCGGACCGCGTCGCGTCCCGCTTCGGACGCCGCGAACAGCTCGACGTGCATGCCGTGCGCGGTGACGTGTGCGCGGACCGTGACCGGTCCGAGGCTGTCCGGCACGACCTGCACGGTGACGACGTGTTCCCCGGGCCCGGCCTGCGCGAGCGAGAACACCGGTCGCGCGAGCTGCTGCCCGAGGGGCGCGGGCGTGGCCGACGGAGCGGCGGCCGCCGTGACCGGGGCGGGCGCGGCGGTCGGCGTGGAGGGCAGGACGAAGGGCGTCTCGCCGCCGCGCGTGGTGGTGACTGCCGGGAGGCCCGGATCACCCGCCGTCGATCCCTGCTGGTCCGTCCCGTGGCCGGTCTGTCCACCCCGCGCGGCGGTCGCCGCTGCCACCGTCACGACGGCCGGGGTCGTGGTCGCGGAGCCGTCGGTGGGCTGGGTGGGCTGGGTTGCCGCGGCGATCGGCTGGAGCGTCGCGGCGGCCGCGGCGGCAGTGGCAGCGGGCGCGCTGCTCGTGCTCGTGACTCCGACGGTGCCGGTGCCGGTGCCGGTGCCGGTGCCGGTGCCGGTCGTCCCGCCGGACGGGGTGCCGGGCCTCGGGATGTCCGACGCCGGTGACGGTGCGGACCCGTCGGTGGGATCGGCGGTCGTGCCTGGTGCCGGTACGGCGGCGGATGCGACGGACGCCGTGGTGCTGGCCGACGGCGCCGTCGTGGCCGACGGCGAGAGCGCGGCCCCCGTGGCAGTGGCAGCCCCGGTGGCGACGGCGGAGACGGCAGCAGGCGTCGTCGGCGTGGTCGTCTCCGGGGCGGGCGTCGTCGGCGCCGCGGTGACGTCCTGCGCCGTCGGCTCGGGCGCGGTCGACGTCGCCGGCGTGACCGTCGCGGCAGGGGTCGTCACCGCGACCGGAGGGACCGGGGCGGGCACCGTCCCCGCGAGCGGGAGCGTGAGCGTGGACGCCTGGGCCTCCACGGCGACACCGGTCGCGCCGTCAGCGACAGCCGCCACGTCCGTCCCGGTGCTGGTCGTGGCAGCGTTCGGCGACGTGGTCGAAGCGGTGTCGTCGACTGCTCGGGAGTCGTCCCGGCGCGCAGGTGCGCGCTCACCGGTACGACGATCGGTCGCGGCGGCCGCGGACAACGCGGCGTCGAACGCCCTGGCAGTCCCGGCGTCGGACGTGGCGCGGGCGGGCGCAACGCTGCTCGCCGGAGCGGGCACGGGCTGGGTGGCGATGGTCAGGCTCATGCGGCGCTCCCGGACTGCATCATGGACAGCAGCGCGGCGGTCTGCAGGTCGGTGGCGCTGCTCGCGGCGGTGGTCGCGGTCGTCGCTGTGGTTGCGGACGCCTGCGCCGGCACGATGCGGCGGATGGTGGCGATGTCGGCGTCCGAGTACCAGTTGTCGACGATGCGGACGTCCTTGCCGGGGCGCGGCGCGTGCAGCACCTTGCCGTCGCCGACGTAGATGACGACGTGGCCCTCGCCCTTCGGGATGATCAGGTCGCCGGGCTGTGCGTCCTTCAGGGAGCCGACCTCGACGCCCATCTTCGCCTGGTCCGGCACGACCCGGGGCATGGTCACGCCGAGGTCCTTGAACACCGTCTGCACCAGGCCCGAGCAGTCCATGCCGGCGGTCGTGGTGCCGCCGAACACGTAGGGCACGCCGAGGTACTTCTTCGCGTCCGCGACGACGTCGGACCCGGTGGCGCCGCTGCCCGTCGCGAGCGTGCCCGCGCCGGCGTCGACGGACGTGGCGGGCGCACTGCGCGCGGCCGCCGCAGCGCCGGCAGCAGCGGTCGCGGTCCCGGTGCCGGTGGTCCCGGTCGCCGTGGCCAGGGCATCGGCGAACGCGCTCGACGACGCGCTGGTCGACCCGGCGGACGACGACGTACTCGTCGCCGCGGCCGAGCCACCGCGCAGGGTGTCGATCTGGGAACGGATCTCGGAGATCCGGGAGAGCACCGCTTCGACGCTCATCGGGCACCACCTTCCGTGCGGCGTCGTGCCGCGATCTCGTCGAGGGCGTTCTGTTCGGTGCGGAGTTCCTCGGCGGCCTGCTCGGCGGCGTGCTTGCCCTCGAGCTTCTCCAGGCCGACCGCGGCACGTCGTGCGGCGGTGTACTCGTCCTGCGCACGGTCGGCGTCCGCACGACGGGTCCGGACCACGGCGTCGAGCTCCTCGAGCATCCCGCGGGTCGCAGCACGCGCAGCGGCGACGGCGCTCAGGGTGGCGGCGTCCTCGATCGGCTGCGCGCCCTCGGCGTCGGCGAGGCTGCGGCGCGCGGCGATCCGGGCGTCGGCGGCGTCGCGCGCGCGCTCGTTCGCGGTGGCGAGCGAGGCGGCGGCGCGGTCCTGTTCGGTGTGCCGCAGGCGCAGGAGCCCCGCGAGCGGGAACCGGCGGGCCATCACGACACCCCCAGCTGCTGCACGAGACCACCGAGTCGCTGCCAGGACGCGTCGGCGGTCGCCCGCTCGTCCATCCCCTGGCGCAGGAACGCGTCGATCGCGCCCTGGTGGTCGACGGCGGCGTCGACGAGCGGGTTCGAGCCGCGCTGGTACGCGCCGACGTCGAGCAGGTCCTGGGCGGCGGCACGTGCTGCCATCACCTTGCGGAGGGTCGTCGCGGCACCGCGCTGCGCGGGGTCCGTCACCTTCGAGGCCACACGGGACACCGAGCCGAGGGCGTCCACGGACGGGAAGTGCCCGGTGATCGCGAGCTTCCGGTCGAGCACGACGTGACCGTCCAGGATGCTGCGGGCGGCGTCGGCGATCGGCTCGTTGTGGTCGTCGCCGTCGACCAGCACGGTGTACATGCCGGTGATGCTGCCGACGCGGTCCGTCCCGGCACGCTCGAGCAGTCCGGCGAGCACCGAGAACGTCGACGGCGGGTAGCCCCGGGTGGCCGGCGGCTCCCCCACCGAGAGTCCGATCTCACGCTGCGCCATCGCGACGCGGGTGAGCGAGTCCATCATGAGCACGACGTCCTGGCCGGCATCGCGGAACGACTCGGCGATGCGGGTGGCCACGAACGCGGCGCGCAGACGCATGAGGGCGGGCTCGTCCGAGGTCGACACGACGACGATCGAGCGGGCGAGGCCCTCGCGGCCCAGGTCGTCCTCGAGGAACTCGCGCACCTCGCGGCCACGCTCCCCCACGAGTGCGATCACGTTGACGGCGGCGTCGCTCCCCCGAGCGATCATCGACAGCAGCGAGGACTTGCCGACACCGGAGCCCGCGAAGAGCCCCATGCGCTGGCCACGGCCGACGGTGGTGAGGGTGTCGAGCACCCGCACACCGAGCTGCATCGGGGTGTCGATGCGGGTGCGTGCCATCGCGTTCGGGGTCGCGTGGTCGAGCGGCACCCAGTCGACGGGCTCACCACCGGCACCGACGAGCGGTCCGCGGTCGTCGATCGGCCGGCCGAGCCCGTCGAGCACACGGCCGAACAGCCCGGCACCCGTCGGCACGAGCACCGGCCGGCCGGTGGGGCGTGCGGGGGTGCCGGCGGTCACGCCGCCGAGGCGGCCGAGCGGCATGCAGCGCACGCCGGTGGCGTCGGTCGCGACGACCTCGACGGCGGTCTGCACGCCGCTCTCCGGTCCGACCGTGACGACCTCACCGACGTGGGCGTCGAGCCCGGCGATCGTCAGGCCGAGGCCGACAGCACTCGTGACGACGCCGACCCGCTGGGGTGCGGCCTGCCGCAGGGCGTCGTCGAGCCCGCGGGGCCGGAGCAGCGTGGCGGTCACGCGGACACCCCCTGCAGCTCGACACCCAGTGCAGTGCGGGCGCGGTCGAGTGCGGTGGCGATCCGGGCGTCGAGGATGCCGCTCGGCAGGTCGACGACGGCGTCGCCGTCCCGCAGCGCGGGGTCCGCGACCACCGGGACCGGCAGGTCGACGTCGGCGACGCGGGCGGCGTCCGCCGGGCTGAGCCGGACGGCCACCGGGACGCTGCGGTCGATGGACGCGAGTGCCCGCCGGACGGTGGTCTCGGCGCCGGACGTGATCCGGGCCTCCCCTCCGTCATCGGTCCCGACCGCCGGACGGGAGGCACGGATCTCGTACCCGACGATCGCCTCGGCCAGGTCCGTGGCCGCGCTGGCGACCGAGGCCTCGGCGTCGCTGAGGACGGGCGCGACCGTGGACAGCATCGCGTTCGTCGCGGCGTCGAGGACGGCGATGCGGCGGACGGTGTCCGCGCGCAGCGACGCGGTCAGCGCGGCGTGCTCTGCCTGCAGGCGGGCGCGCAGGGCGTCCGTCTCGGCCTGTGCGGCGCGGAGTCCCGCGGTGTAGCCGGCGGCGTGGCCGCGGACGTCGGCACCGGACGCGCGGTCGGTCGCGGCGGCGGTGCCGATCGCGGGGAACGCGATGCGCTGCACGGTGCCGGCGGTCGTGGTGTCAGTCAACGAGCTCGTCCTCCTCGGCACGGTGCACGGTGATGACGCCCTGCGCCTCGAGCTCGCGCACGGAACGGACGACCTCGGCACGCGCCTCCTCGACCTGCGAGACGCGGACCGGGCCCATGGCCTGCAGTTCGTCGTCGAGCAGCGAGCGGTTGCGCTCGGACACGTTCGCGCGGATCGTCTCGACGACGGGTCCGGCGGCACCCTTCATGGCGGTCGCGAGGAGCTTCGAGTCGATGCCGCGCAGCACCTGCTGGATGTCGCGGGACTCGAGCTTGACGATGTCCTCGAAGGTGAGCATGCGCGAGCGGATGTCCTCGGCGAGCTCCGGGTCGCGGGCCTCGAGCCCGTCGAGCACGGCCTTCTCGGTGGCGACGTCGGAGCGGTTGATGATGTCGACCAGGGGCGCGATGCCCCCGACGACCTCGACGCTCTCGCGCGGCGACACGACGGCGCCGGCGCGCTGCCGCAGGACACCGGCGACGATCCCGACGGCCTCCGGGGTCGCGCTGCCCATCGTGGCGAACGCCTGCGCGACGTCGGTGCGGACGCGCTCGTCGACACCCGCGAGGACGGCGCTCGCCTGACCGGGCTTGAGGTGTGCGAGGACGAGGGCGATGGTCTGCGGCAGCTCGCCCTCGAGCAGGGTGATGACCTGCCCGGGCTCGGCGTCGTCGAGGAAGTCGAAGGACTGGCCGGCGAGGTTCGAGGCGAGCCGGTCCATCACGCCGGCGGCGCGCTCGGCGCCGAAGGACGCCTCGAGCAGCCCGAGGGCGGTTTCCTTGCCGCCGCGCTTCTGCAGCCGGCCGCTCATCGTGATCCGGTGGAACTCCGACATGGTCTGGTCGACGACGGTGTCCTCGACGCGGCGCATCCGGACGATCTCGGCCGAGATCTCCTCGGCCTCCATCTCGGTGAACTGCTTCATCACCTCGGCAGCGCGGTCGGTGTCCATCTGCATGAGGATGAGCGCGACCTTCTGGGCGCCGGTCAGCGCACGGTC
The DNA here is from genome assembly GCF_015350945.1 of Curtobacterium sp. VKM Ac-2884. Taxonomy (NCBI): domain Bacteria; kingdom Bacillati; phylum Actinomycetota; class Actinomycetes; order Micrococcales; family Microbacteriaceae; genus Curtobacterium; species Curtobacterium sp. VKM Ac-2884. The sequence continues at coordinate 86,390 of NZ_JADKSA010000003.1, read as the reverse complement.
GTTCGAACCCTTGCCGGTGCCCGGGCCGTTGCCGTTGCCGTTGCTGCCGCTCGGCATCAGGGCGCTCACACCGGTGCCCGGTCGTCGAGGAGCCCGCGCAGGAGCTCGGCCGTGCGCTTCGGGTCGCGTTCGGCCAGCGCGGAGATGTCCTGTCGGCGGCGCTCGGCCGTGATCTCGTCGGTCGTCAGCACCTCGGTCGGCGGGTCACCGGCGGGCATCGTCGACAGCACGGCGGTGGGGGCGTCGCCGGCGCCGAGGGTCGCCCGGTCGGCGGCGCCGTCCATCGCGAGCGGCAGCTGGAAGGTCTCACCGGCGAAGGCGTCGAGTTCCCCGAGGTCGACGGCCTCGCGCTCCTGCTTCCGGCTGCGGCGGGCGATGACGAACACGACCGCGATGAGCGCGAGCAGGATGCCGATGACGATGCCGGCGGTGCGGATCGACGACCACAGGGCTTCCTGCTGGTCGGCCTTCTGCTGCGCCTCGAGGGCCTTCGCAGCCTGGTCGGCACCACTGGTGTCGAAGTCCATCATCGCGACCTTGACCTGGTCGCCGCGGTTCTGGTCGACGCCGGCGGCGGCCGACACCAGGTCGTTGATGCTCTGCAGGTTCGCGTTCTGCACGGCGTCGGCCTTCGAGTTCAGCGCGACCGAGATGGTCTGCCGGTCGAGGGACCCCGAGGGGATCTGCGTGGTCTCGGTGGTGTGGTCGACGGCGTTGTTCTTGGTCGCCGACTCGTTGGTGTAGCCGCCGTCACCGGTGCCGCTCGTGGCGGTGCCGTTCGGCACCGCGATGTTGTCCGGGCCGAGGACCCCGGTCGCGCCGCTCGACGCGCCCGCGGCACCCGAGCCGTACTGCTCGGTGGTGCTCGACTCGTTGAGCGCGACCGGACCGGAGGTCGGTGACGTGTAGCTCTCCGACGTGCGGGTGCCGGACTCCTGGTTCATCGTGCCGGAGACGACGACCGTCGCGTTGCCGGCCCCGAGGGTGGTGTCGAGCAGGTCCTGGATCTTCTTGCTCGTCGCGGCGTCGTAGTCGGCGGCCTGGTCGGCGCCGCTGCCGGTCGCACCGGTCCCGACGGCGGACAGCGTCTGCCCCTCGGCGTCGACGACCGAGACGTCGGTGGTCTGCATGCCCTCGACCGAGGCGCTGGTCAGGTGCACGATCGCCTGCACCTGGTCGGTGCTCAGCTGCGTGCCGTTGTCGGTGGCGATGAACACCGACGCCGTCGGGTCCTTCTCCTCGGACACGAACACGGACTTCTCCGGGATCGCGAGCTGCACGGTCGCGGTCTGCACGCCGTCCATCGCGCCGATGGTCTTGGCGAGCTCGCCCTCCATCGCCCGCTTGTAGGTGACGTCCTGCTGGAACTCCGAGCTCGTCACGCCCATCTGGTCGAGCAGCGAGTAGCCGCCCTCGTTCGACGACGGCAGCCCGTTCGACGCGGCCTTGAGACGCTCCGAGTACACCTGCGCCTGCGGCACCAGGATCGTCGCGCCACCGTCGGTGAGCTGGTACGGCACACCGTCGGTCTGCAGCTGGTCGGTGATGGAACTCGCGTCGGCGGCGGCCAGCCCGGTGAAGAGCGGCGCGTAGGACGCCTTGCCGAGCCACGACGCCAGGGCGATCCCACCGAGCACGAGCGCGGCGATCACCAGGATCGCGATGGTGCGCTGGGCGGCGGAGAAGCCCTTCACGTACGCGGACAGGCGCGCGAAGACGTTCTTGACGGCGACGGGCATCAGGCCTGCATCCTCATGATCTCGTTGAACGCGTCGACACCCTTGTTGCGGACGGCGGAGACGAGCTCGAGCGTGACCTGCGCGCGGGTGGCGGCGATGGTCGCGTCGTGGATGTCGTCGAGGTTCCCGGTGACGGCCTTGAGCGCGAGGGTCTTCGAGTCGCTCTGCAGCGCCTGCAACCCGTCGACGGCGTTCCCGAGGCTGGCGGCGAACCCGCTGCCGTCGGTGCTGGTGGCGCCGGCGGTGCCGGCGACGTCGCTGGAGGTGCCGGACACACTGGTCAGTGCGTTCGTCATCGCGTTGGTGGTCACACCGTTGACGGCGTCGATGGGCATCAGTTCTTCCCGATCTGCAGTGCCGCCTCGTAGGCGGTCTTGGCACGGTCGACCACGGCGGCGTTCGCCTGGTAGCCGCGCTGGGCCATGATGAGGTCCGCCATCTGCGTGCCGAGGTCGATGTCCGGCATGCGGACGTAGCCCTCGTCGTTCGCGAGCGGGTTGTCCGGGTCGTAGGTCACGCGGCCGGCGGCGCTGCCGAACGCGGCACCCTTGACGTAGGCGCCGGACACGCCGTTGCCCTCCTGCACCTCGACGTAGCGGGCCTGGAACGCGGTGTCGTCCATCGACTTCACGGTGTTCGCGTTCGCCATGTTGTCGGCGACGGCGTCGAGCCACTTCCGGTGCACGGTCATGCCGGTGCTCGCGATGCCGATCGCGTCGAAGGTCGTCACGAGTTCGTCCGCATCGCCGCACGGACGCTGGTGAGCTCGGAGTTCATCGCCTGCGTGGCGAACTGGTACCGGAGCACGGTGTCGACGTTGGAGAGCGTCTCCTCGTCGAGGTTGACGTTGTTGCCGTTCGTGTTCGTCGGCTCGAGGCTGCGGGCGACCGTCGGCGCGGTGTCCCCGCTGCCGTCGGTGATCGACTTCGCCAGGGCGTCCTCGAACTGGACCTTCTCGGCGTGGTAGCCGGGCGTGTTGATGTTCGCGATGTTGTTCGCGATCACCTTCTGGCGCATCGACAGGCCGTCGAGTGCGCTCTGCAGCGCGACGCTCGTCACGGAATCGAACACGGTGGTCCCCTCGTCAGGCGTCGTCGATGGGACGTCGCCGTGCGGTGGTGGCCGATCCGTGGCCGAACTGGTGAGCGATCCGTGCTCGTGTGGCGCTATCGGTGCCCGTCCCCGGCCGCGTTAGCCCTCGCCCCGAACGGGGGTGGCTGGGGCGCGTTCGTCCGATGCAGAACGACTTCCTGGTTGTCGTACGACGACCACCTCGTCGCACCTTGCGCGCGCCCGGTGTTGCACGCGCGGGCGAGCGACACCATCGATGTCGTACGACGTCGACGATGTCGCACGTTGCGCGCGCAGATAGTTGCGCCCGCGGTCCGACGACATCCTCGTCGTCGCACGACGACCACCTCGTCGCACGTTGCCGACGCTGGTCGTCCACAGTGGAAGCCGTTGCGCTCGCGGGGCATCGACATCCTCGTTGTCGTACGACGACCACCTCGTCGCACCTTGCGCCCGCCCGGTGTTGCGCTCGCGGGGCATCGACATCCTCGTTGTCGTACGACGTCGAGCATGTCGTTCCGGGTCGAGAGCGCGCGCGGGTCAGGCGGACGCGTCGAGGTACACCGCGCCGCGGGGCTCGCGGGTCGCGTCGACGGCGCGCAGCGCACCGAGGTGCTCGAGCGTCGCCCGCCGGTCCGACTCCAGTTCCGCGATGCGGTCGCGCTGCGCAGCGAGCAGCCGGGAGGCACGCCCCACCAACGCGCGCGGCACCGGACCCAGCCCGGCCGGCTCCGACCACCCCACCACGGCCGTGGGGTCGGCCGCCTGTCGGGCGGCGTCGTGCTCCAGGGAGTCGAGCAGGGCCTCCCAGGCGAGGCGGTGGTCGACCTGCTCGGGCGACACCTCCTGCTCAGGCGACGGTGTCGTTTCACGCGACGGTGCCGGTTCAAGCGACACCGAGGGCTCCGCCCGTCGCCTGCTGACGTGCCGGCGTCGCCGGCAGCGCCGCGGCGGCGTCGTGCCACGACTGCCGCAGGGGTTCGAGGATCCGGATGCAGTCGCGCGTGGCCTGCACGTCACGGTGCACGTTCGCGGTGATGAGGGACGTCGACGCGTAGTTGTAGACGGCGAGCAGGCCCTCACCACCGTCCCAGACGTCGATCCGCAGCGTGGACGACAGCTCGCCGACGATGGCCTGCGCGTGCAGCAGCTGTTCGCGCGCGGTGTCCCAGTCGGCGCCGGTCTGTGCGGCCTCGGCGCGGTGCAGGTCGAGCAGCAGCCGGTCGTAGAGCATCGTGACGAGCTGCGCCGGGGTGGCCGACAGGACGGCCTCGTTCGTGTACTGCGCGCGACGCTGGTCGGTCACGGTGCGGGGCTGCGCGGCCTGGCGGAAGGCGGCGGCCTGGAAGTCGAAGGTCATGGTGATCCCGTCAGCTCGTCGTCGCCGCGAGCTGGCTGGCGAGCCAGCTCGACTGGGACTGGAGCTTGCTGAGGCTGGTCTCGAGCGACGAGTACAGCGTCTGGAGCGATGCGCGGCGCATCGTGAGTCGGTCGGTCCAGCTGTCGATCTGGGTGTTGAGGTCCTTGGCGACCGCCTGCTGGCCGGTGATCGTCGTGGTGATGGACCCGTCGTACTTGTCGGACGCCGCGGTGGCGGCGGCACCGACGTTCGCGGCGACGCCGGACAGCATCGCCTGCGTTCCCTCGGGGTCGGTGGCGAGGGCCTTCTGGAAGACGTCCGCGTCGAAGGTGAAGCTGCCGTCCTTGGTGATCGAGATGCCGATCGACGACGGCGACTTCCCGCCGACGGGCGCCGACATGGTGCTGCCCAGGCGCTGCACGGCGTCGCGCGAGGTGCCGTCGCCCATCAGGACCCCGGCGGTCGTGGTCGTCGACCCGCTGGTGGCACTCGTGGTGCTCGTCACCGCGGTGTTCGTCTTGTAGTAGGCCGAGACCGCGTTCATCGCGTCGACGAGTCCGGACGCCACGGACTGGGCCTTCGTGGTGTCCTGCGCGACGCCGACCGTGACCGGGTCCGTCGAGGCCCTCGACACGGTGACGCTGAGCCCGGGGACCAGGTCGGTGAACGTGTTCGTCGCACTCGTGATCGTCTGCTCGGCGGCGGTGCCGGCCCACAGTGTGACGCTGGCGTCCTTCGCCTGGGCGACGACCGCGGCGCCGACCTCGGCCAGCACGTTCGTCGCGGTGCCCGCGGTCACCTGGTCGGCGGTCCCCCGGTACACCTCGAAACCACCCGCGGCCCCGGTCTTGGCAGACGTCAGCTGCACCCGGTAGAGCTTGGTGCCGTCGGCGGCCGCACCCGCGGCGACCTTCGTGGCGGTGACGCCGGCCCCGGACTTGTTGATCGCCGAGACCGTGTCGTCGAGGGAGCCGGACGAGGGCGTGACGGTGGTCTTCGTGCCGTCGGCACCCACCAGGGTGATCGGTTCGGCAGCGGCCGACCACGTGGACATCGCGGCGGTGACCCCGACCTGGGCGGACGCGGTCGAGCCGACGCTGAACGTCAGTGATCCGGCGCTCGCGTTCGTGCCGGTGACGGCGGTGACGCCCGACGACGAGCTCGTGGCGGTGAACAGGTCGAGCGAGGTCGCCTTGGCGGCGTCCTTCGCCTTCGTTGCGAGGGCCTGCACCAAGCCGTTGATCGTCTGCAGTGACGAGATGAACGAGTTGGTGCTCGTGAGCTTGTTCTTGAGCAGGGTCTGCGGCACGCCCTCGACGCTCATCAACGAGTTGATGAGGTCGGTCGTCTTGAGCCCGCTGACGAGCCCGTCGATCGCGAGGCTGGTGCTCGAGGACACGGACGATGACATCGTCGACACTCCCTGGCGTCGTGGGGATGGTCAGGAGGGCGACGCCGCCTCCCGGGAAGCCTGAACGATCCCGGAAGGCGGCGTCGTGGGTGCTAGCGCAGGAGCGAGAGCACGCCCTGCGTGCTCTGGTTCGCCTGCGCGAGCATCGACGTGCCGGCCTGGCTGAGGATGTTGTCGCGCGTGTACTTGACCATCTCCTCGGCCATGTCGACGTCGGTGATGCGCGAACCGGCAGCGGTGAGGTTCTCCTTGGCCACGTTCGTCACGTTGATGGCGTGGTCGAAGCGGTTCTGGACAGCACCGATGCTCGAACGTGCCGAGGACACGTACTTGATCTGCTCGTCGATCGCGGTGATGGCGGCCTGAGCGTTCGTCGCGCTGTCGAAGGTGAGGGCGCCGACAGCGGTCGACACGGACTCCACGTTGGACTTCGACAGGTCGACGTCGATCTGGCTCGCCGCGTCGCCGTTGGCGCCGACCTGGAACTTCAGGACGCCTGCGGTGCCGGCGGAGCCGTCGAGCAGGTTGATGCCGTTGAAGTTGGTCGACTGCGAGATGCGGGTGAGCTCCTTGGTGAGCTCGCCGACCTCGGTGGTGATCGCCTTGCGCGAGTCCTCGTTGTTCGAGTCGTTACCGGCCTGGACGGCCAGGTCGCGCATGCGCTGGAGGATCGAGTGGGTCTCGGTGAGGCCACCTTCAGCGGTCTGCACGACGGAGATGCCGTCCTGCGCGTTGCGGGCGGCGACCGTGAGGCCACCGACCTGGGACTTCAGCCCCTCGGAGATCGACAGACCGGCCGCGTCGTCGGCAGCACGGTTGATGCGGAGACCCGACGAGAGCTTCTCGAGGGACTTCGACAGGTCGTTCTGCGTCGAGTTGAGGTTCCGGTACGTGTTGAGTGCCGAGAGGTTGGTGTTGATGGACATACCCATGGTGGTTTCCTCCGTGAATGCTGGGTCGTACTACAGCCCGTCCGTGGGCTGACGTGGATGACTCTCGACCGGGTGCCGGGAGTCGTTAGGGAATCGACGGAAATACCCGTCGACGGTTCAGCTCGCCGCCACGGCGACCGGCGCGGTCGCGTCGTGGACGGCACGTGCGACGCCGGCGGCCGCGTTCGACGCGACGCGTGCGAGGTAGGCGCTCCGGCGAGCCGCGGTGGTGCGCGAGGCGGGTTCGGCGGCCGCACCGCCGTCCCCGTAGTGGGCGGCCAGTCCGTCGCGGAGCAGGCGCATCGCCTCGGAGCGCTGCTGCGAGACGGCGGAGTGCGTGATGCCGAGCTCCGCGGCGACGTCGGTCACCGAGCGGTCCCCGAAGTAGACGGCCTCGACGACGAAGCGCATCCGCTCGGGCAGCGCCTCGACGGCTGCGCGCAGGTAGCGGCGCTTCTCGGTCTCGAGCAGGTCGTCGCCGGGCAACGGCAGGTCCGCGGCGACGAGGTCGTGCACGGTCTCGTCGAGGGGCGCGACGATGCGGGCCGCGTCGCTCATGGCGTCCGAGGCGGTCTGCCGGTCGACACCCATCGCGTCCGCGATCTCCTGCACGCCGACGCTCCGGCCGAGTCGGGCGGACAGGGCCTCCTGCGTGGCGAGGGTCTCGCGGATCCGCCTCCGGGTGCCACGAGACGCCCAGTCGGCCGAGCGCATGTCGTCGGCGAGGGCTCCGGCGATCCGGGTCCGGGCGTAGGCGCCGAACGGGACGCCGAGTGTGGGGTCGAACGCGTCGGCAGCGGCCACGAGGGCGAGGGAGCCGACGGCGGCGAGGTCGTCGCGGTCCAGGTGCGTGGCACGGGAGCGGACGTCCGCGACGATGTAGCCCACGAGCGGGAGGTGCTCCACGATCATCGCGTTGCGTGCGGTGCGGTCCATGCTGATCCCCTGATCGACCTGACGTGACTGTCTCGACTCACCCGTCCCTGGGCACGACGGACGCCGGCCTCGGATGGCCGGTGCGTACGCCGAAGACCCGCCCGGTTCCCTCCGAGCGGTGCACCCCGCGCCCCTGTGACGCGGTTCGAGGTCGCCCTCGTGTTGCGTTCTGAATGTATCGGCTGGCAATGTCCTGAACAGGGGTTCACCCGTCCCCAGTGCGGGGGCATTCGCGGTGTTTCCCGGTCCACATTTGGGGGGACCCGACCCGTAGAACGACCGTTCCCGCCCCCCGGACGGGGTGCGTTTCCCGACATTCCGGGAGGCCCGGGGGACGTCCGCCTCGCAGGTCACGTCCCCCGCCGCTTACGACCACCGCCGTCGGGTCGATAGGTCTCGGTGTCCGCCGGATGGTGGACCCGAAGACCCGAACACCCGACGACGACCCACACGGGAGGAGCTGATGAGCGTGAACGACCTGTCCGCCGTGCTCTGGCGCGAACGCGAACTGCTCGAGCTGCTCACCTTCAAGCTCGAGGAGGAGCAGCTCCTGCTCACCGCGGGCCGTTCCCGTTGGGTGTCGCACGCCAGCCGCGAGGTCGAGCAGGTCCTCGAACGACTCCGCAGCACCGGACTCGAGCGCGCCGCGTCGAGTGCCGAGGTGGCCGAGGAGTGGGGCGTCCCCGCCGATGCACCGCTGCGCGACGTCGTCGCCGCAGCGCCGAACGGCCCGTGGGGTGAGATCCTCGCCGCGCACCTGACCGCGATGGTCGAGCTCACCACCCAGATCGGTGCCCTGCGCGACGAGAACGACCGCTTCCTGCGCACTGCCGCCCAGGCCACCGAGGAGACCCTCGCCGGCACCGTGACGACCGCCGCGACCTACGACGCCTCGGGCACCTCCGGTTCCGGCTCCGACGGCGCCCGCCTGTTCGAGGGGACCCTGTAACCCCGTGGTCAGCACCTTCGGCTCCCTCGCCACCGCGTACTCCGGCCTCGCCGCCGCCCGCGCCGGCATCGACGTCACCGGCCAGAACATCGCGAACGCCGGCACCGCCGGGTACACGCGGCAGCGCGTCACGCAGAACTCAATCCCCGCGACCCAGACCGGGTTCATGCGCGGCACCGCCGCCCTCGCCGGTCAGGGCGTCTCCGTCGACGGCATCGCCCGCCTAGCATCGCTGACGCTCGACGTCGGCGTCCGGGTCGCCGCGGGGTCTTCCGCCTACGCCGACGCCCGTGCGACGGCACTGTCCGCCCTCGAGACCGGCCTGCACGAGCCCGGCAAGGACGGCCTGAGCGCCAAGCTCGATGCCTTCTGGTCGTCGTGGAGCGAACTCGCCAGTCACCCCGACGACCCGGGTGCCGCCAGCGCCGTCCTCGGCGCAGCGGGCACCGTCGCCGCGGCCCTGGCCGCCGGGTCGAAGGCCGTCGACGCGCAGTGGTCCTCGGTCCGGGGCACCGCGGCCGGCCAGGTCACCCAGCTGAACGACGCAGCGAAGCAGGTGGCCGACCTGAACGGGCGGATCCGCACCGCACTGGCCTCCGGCGGCAACGCCAACGAACTCCTCGACCAACGCGACCAGCTCACCGAGCAGATCGCGACGCTCGCCGGCGGGACGACCCGCACCAACGCGGACGGAACGGTCGACGTGCTGCTCGGCGGCAACCCGCTCGTGCAGGGCACCGACGCCCGCGCCGTCGCCCTCGGCGGTGGCGAACGCCTCGCCGACGGCGCCGCGGTCACCCTGACCTGGACCTCCGGCAGCGCCGGCGCGGTGTCCCTGAGCGGCGGGTCGATCGGTGGCGCCCTCGCCGTCCTCGCCCCGGCGAACGGGAACGGCACGGGCGGCCCGCTCGCCCAGGCCGCAGCGTCCTACGACGCCGTCGCGACCCAGCTCGCAGCGACCGTCAACGCCGTCCATGCCACCGGCACGACCCCGGCCGGCACCGCCGGCACCGCGTTCTTCGCCCTCGCGGCGGGCGTCCCCGCCGCGCAGGGCCTGTCGGTCGTCCCGACGGACGGCAGCGGCCTGGCGACGCGGAACGCGGCGGGGCAGCTCGACGACTCGTTCGCCGACGCGCTCTCGCGACTCGGCACGGGCCCTGGGGCCGCCGACACGACCTGGGCGACGTTCGTGGCGGGGGTGGGCACCGCCTCCCGGTCGGCCGCGACGGAGTCGACGCTCACCGGACTCGCCCTGACCAACGCGCGCACCCAGCAGCAGTCGAGCGCCGGCGTCGACCTCGACGAGGAGAACGTGAACCTGCTGAGCTACCAGCACGCGTACCAGGGCGCGGCACGCGTCCTGACCGCCGTCGACGAGATGCTCGACACCATCATCAACCGCGTCGGACTCGTCGGGAGGGGCTGATCGTGATCACCCGGGTGACCACCCAGATGTCGATGGCCGCGGCCTCGGCACGGCTGCAGACCGGTGCGGCGCGCGTGGCGCAGCTGACCGAGCAGGCCACCACGCTGCAGGCGATCCAGAAGCCGTCCGACGACCCCGTCGGCACCGCGTCGTCGATGCAGGTGCGCAAGGAACAGGCCGCCGCCGCGCAGTACACGCGCAACGCGAACGACGCCGTCGCCTGGCTCGCGACCACCGACAGCGCCCTGTCGAGCGTCTACTCGGTGCTGAACAGCGTGCGGGACCTGACCGTGCAGGCGGCGAACTCCGGCACCATGAGCGACACCGACCGCGACGCCTTCATCACGCAGTTCCAGTCGCTGAAGTCCGACCTCGAGGCACGGGCCAACACGACCTACGGCACCCGCTCGGTCTTCGCCGGTGCCTCGACCGCCGCCGCCGCGTACGACCCGACGACCGGGTGGGCTGCCTCCGGCACGGACGTCTCCCGCCGGATCGGCGACGGCACCACCGTGCGCGTCGACACCGCCGGGGCCGACGTCTTCGGCACCGGCGCGTCGTCCGTGTTCGGGGTGCTCGACTCCATCGTCAGCGACCTGCAGAACGGGGTGAACGTGAACGCGCGGATCAACGACGTCGACGGCGCGCTCGGGGCCGTCCGCGGCGCCCAGGCCGACGTCGGTGTCCGGCACGCGACCGCCCTCGCCGCCCAGGACTCGCTGAAGACCGCGGCCGTCTCGCTCGAGAACCGCCGCGCCGGCATCGAGGACGTCGACCTCGCCAAGGCCGTCCTCGACCTGCAGGTGCAGCAGACCAACTACCAGGCAGCCCTCGCCGTCACCGCGAAGGTCCTGCAGCCGACCCTGATGGACTACCTCCGATGAGCATCTCCCTGACCTTCGCCGTCCCGCCGTTCGGCCTGTCCCCCGCACCGGTCTTCACGCTGACCCCGGTGGACGGCGCCGAGGGCCTGTTCACCCTCGTCGGGGGTTCCTCGCGCTTGTTCGTGCTCGACGCCGCGGTGCACCTGCCGTCGTACTCGCCCGAGCTCACCGACGAGCAGGCCGCGGGGCTCGAGCTGACCGACCCCGCCGACGCCGTGCTGCTCGTGGTGGCGAACCCCGGCGCGTCGGGCACGACCGTCAACCTGCTCGCGCCGATCGTCGTGAACGCCCGGACCGCCGTGGGCGCGCAGCTCATCCTGGAGGACCAGGACCTGCCGCTGCGGGCGGAGCTCGCGCGGGCGTAGGTGCTGCGGGGGTGCCGGCCGGCCGCACCCGTTTCCGCTGCCTGGTCGACTCGGAACGACATCCTCGATGTCGTACGACATCGAGTTCGTCGCACCCGCGCGTGCGCAACAGTTGCATGCGCGGCCCGACGACAACATCGACGTCGTGCGACATCGATGTTGTCGTACCTTGCACGGGGTCGGTCCAGCTTCGAACACGCGTACGCCCTCGGCCCGGGGCACCGATCCCGGCTGGGTCCTGTCGTCGGTCGACCCCGAACGACATCCTCGATGTCGTACGACATCGAGTTCGTCGCACCCGCGCGTGCGCAACAGTTGCATGCGCGGCCGGACGACAACATCGACGTCGTGCGACATCGATGTTGTTGCGCCGTGCGTCCGCCTCATCCCTCCACAGACTGGAGGCCCGGCTCGTTTCCCACAGATCGTCGCTCCGGACCGACGTGGTGGGCTCGCACCACCGATCGTTGAGGCATGAACGACCGAGTCCTCGACATCCCCCTCATCCGCACCGGCGACCATCCGAGCGCGGAACGGCGTGCGCTCCAGCGTCGTGTGCACCGCGGCTCACTCGCCTCGATCCGGCCCGGTGTGCTGGTCGATCCGGCGCTCGTACAGGGGCTGCGGAGCGAGGACCGTCTGCTCCTGCTCGTCCGGGCGACGGTCCCGTCGGTCCGGCTGCCCCGGGCGTTCTCCCACTCCTCCGCGGCAACCGTGCACGGGCTGCCCTTCACCGCAGCGGCTCCCGACCGAGTCGAGGTCGTCGACCCTCGGCTGACCCGGCCGGACACGACGGCGCTTGTCCGGGTCAGGCCGGGGCATGCGATTGACGACTCCGCCGGACGATGGGCAGGGACGCCGCCGACCGTGCCGATCGAGATCAACGGGGCGCCGGTGACGTCGTTGGTCCGGACGCTCGTCGATCTCTCGGCCACCGCACCGTTGGACCAGGCCGTACCGATGATCGATCAGGCGCTGCGCGGGCGACGGGTCCTGCCGGAGATGCTCCGGGACGAACTCTCGGCCCACGAGCGCAAGGGATCCGAGAAGGCAGGGGTGGCGATCGGGATGGGGTCGGCGCTGTCGGGGTCGCCGGCGGAGTCGGTGTGCCGGGTGCGCTTCCGGCAGGTCGGCGCGCCGGAGCCGGTGCAGCAGCACGAGTTCCGACGGACCGGAGGTGGGACGGCCGTCGTGGACTTCTGGTTCCCGGATCAGGGCGTCGTGGTCGAGGTCGACGGTCGCGCGAAGTACGAGGACCCGACGATGCTCGAGGGGCGGAGCACCGCCGAGGCGCACTGGCGGGAGAAGCGTCGCGAGGACTTCGTCCGGTCGTTCCCCGAGGTCCGGTTCGTCATCCGGTTGTCGTGGGCCGACCTCATGCAGCCCGACCGCGTGCGTGCAGCACTCCGCCGGGCGGGTGTCCCGTGCCGGTGACGAACAGGCGAGCGGCTCCGAGGGCCTGGCCGCGATCAGCGGCTCGGCGCCTCCGGGTGGTGTGCACGCTGCCGTTCGACCACGAGCGGTGCACTCGGCACGCCACCGCCGACGATCACTTCGCCGGTACCGACCCGCACACCGTGGACCCGCCCGACACCCTTCACCACACCGCCACGCCGATCGGGGTCGGGCTCGCGGTGGTCGCCCCCGGCTGCGAGCTCGGCGTCGCGGACGGCGACCGTCCCGAGCACCTGGGCACCGGCGCCGAGCTCGGTGGGGCCCTCGACGAGGCAGCCGCCCGACAACCGAGCGCCGTCCCCCACGAGCACGTCCACCCCGGTCGCCGTGATCGTGACGGGCCCCGGGCCCAGTTCGGCACCGGAACCGATGGTCACGCGGGCCGCGGTGGCGACGACGGTGACCTGGCCCGGACCGAGCCGCGTGCCGGATGCGACGGTGATCGAACCCCCGGCACGCGTCTCGAGCACGGCTCCGGGGTAGAGCACCACCCCGGCTGCAAGGGTGACGTCCGCGCCGACGAGCACGGAGCCGGGGTCGAGCACCACGACCTCGGGCAGCAAGCCGCGCACATCGGCGACCGTCAGGAACCCGGAGGTCCGCCGAGCCGTGTCCGCCTGATCGGGCGCGCCGTCGATGTCCATCCAGCGAGCCTCCCACATGCCCGGCGTACGGTGAGCGCATGGCCCGCTCCCCGAAGGACCAGGCGATCGTGCCGCTGCCGAACGCCCAGGTCTCCCCCATGCCCGACGACTCCCGGACCCCGCAGCCGCAACAACCCGGCGGGTGGGTCAAGTGGCTCGACCGTGCCATCAGCGTCCAGCGCCCGGTGGTCGTGGCGCACGTCAACGCGATCCGCCGACGCAAGCCGGACGCCACCCCCGCCGAGGTCATCCAGATCCTCGAGCGGCAGTACCTCACCGCGGTCACCACCGGTGGCGCAGCGGTCGGTGCGAGTGCGGTCATCCCGGGCGTCGGGATGGTGGCCGCCCTCGGGCTGAGCGGCGCGGAGACGGTCGGGTTCCTCGAGACCACCGCGCTGTTCGCCCAGTCGGTGACCGAGGTGCACGGCATCGCCCTGGACGACCCCGAACGGGCACGGACCCTGGTGATGGCGATGATCCTCGGTGCTCCGGGCACACAGCTCATCAAGCAGCTCGGCGGGCAGATCGCTGGCGGTCAGGCACGCACGGCCTTCTGGGGCGAGATGGTGACCTCGTCCCTGCCGAAGCAGGTCGTGAACGGCCTCGGCGGGCAGGTCCGCGACCAGTTCATCAAGCGGTTCGCAGTGCGCCAGGGGACGTCGGTGCTCGGCCGTGCACTGCCGTTCGGCATCGGCGCCGCCGTCGGCGGGCTCGGCAACCACGCGCTCGGGCGGAAGGTCATCCAGGCCTCGCGGACCGGGTTCGGGCCGCCGTCGGCACACTTCCCGATCGTCCTCGAGCCCAAGCCCGCGAAGCCGGAGAAACAGCCGAAGGACAAGCAGCCGAAGGACAAGCAGCCAAAGGACAAGCAGCCGAAGGAGCCCAAGCAGCCCAAGCAGCTCGGCTGGCGTCGAGGCTCGGCAAAGGACGAGGATCTCTGGTCGGAGACGCCCGAGCGCTGAACCGGGCGGCAGGCCCGATCAGAACGACCGAGGCCCGATCAGAACGACCGAGGCCCGATCAGAACGACCGCACCGGCGTCCTGACGACCTGACCGGCGTGCGCGAACCCGCCGCCGAAGCCGAACAGCAACGCCGGGACGCCCTCGGGCAGGTCGCCACGCGCCCATGCCTTCGACAACCCGAGCGGCACGCTGGCGGCCGAGGTGTTGCCGGACTCGACGACGTCGCGGATGACGAACTTCGACTCCCCGCCGAGTGCGGTCACGAGCGGCTCGATGATCCGCAGGTTCGCCTGGTGGAACGCGAACACCTCGATGTCGTCCATGGTGAGCCCGGCGGCCTCGACGACCTTGCGGGCGTGCCCCTCGGCCTCGGTGATGGCCCAGCGGTAGATCGATCGGCCCTCCTGGTTGAACCGACCCGGCGAGCCCTCGACCCGCACCGCGTCGAGCAGGTGCGGCACGCTGCCCCACGACACGGGCCCGATCTCCGGGACGTCGGCGGCGCCGAGCACGGCGGCTCCGGCCCCGTCGCCGACGAGCACGCACGTCGACCGGTCGGTCCAGTCGGCGATGGCGGAGAGGGTCTCGGACCCGATGACGAGCGCGACGTCGGTGGACCCGACGCGGATCGACTGGTCGGCGAGGGCGAGCGCGTACTCGAACCCGCTGCACGCGGTGTTGATGTCGATGGGCGCCGGGCCGTTCGTCATCCCGAGCGCGGCGGCGACCCGACCGGCGGTGTAGGGCGCACGGTCCTGGTGCGTGGTGGAGGCGACGATGACGAGGCCGACGGCCGAGGGCGACACACCGGCGTCGGCGAGGGCGTTGCGGCCCGCTTCGATCGCCATCGACGTGACGCTGTCGTCCGGACCGGCGATGTGGCGGGTCTGGATCCCGGTCCGGGTACGGATCCACTCGTCGTTGGTGTCGACCATGGTCGAGAGCTCGTCGTTGGTCAGGATGCGTTCGGGCTGGTGGTGACCGAACCCGAGGATCCGGCTGCCACGGAGTGCTGGGGTGTTCACCGTCGTCACGGTACTCCTCCCCGGAGCGCGGACATGCCCCGGACGGCATGCAGCCACGCACCATGCAGAACGATGCATCCCAGCAAGCAGACCGATACAGCCCAGCATGCAGAACCGGTACTCCCAGGGCCTGGCAGGGTGCCCCTCGGAGCGCGTAGACCGGACCCATGGACTACACACACCTCGGACGGACAGGGCTGTCGGTTTCACGAGCAGTGCTCGGCACGATGAACTTCGGCCCGGAGACCACTGAAGACGACTCGCACGCCATCATGGACCGGGCCCACGAGCTCGGCGTCAACTTCTTCGACACCGCCAACGGCTACGGCGGCTCGGTGGGCAAGGGCGCCACCGAGGAGATCATCGGCCGCTGGTTCGCGAAGGGCGGCGGCCGTCGCGAGAAGACGGTGCTGGCGACCAAGGTCTACGGCGACATGATCGACTGGCCGAACGGCGGCAAGCTCAGCGCGTTCAACATCCGTCAGTCGCTCGACGCCAGCCTGCAGCGCCTGCAGACGGACCACATCGACCTGTACCAGTTCCACCACGTCGACCGTGCGACCCCGTGGGACGAGATCTGGCAGGCGATCGACGTCGCCGTGCAGCAGGGCAAGGTCCTGTACGTCGGGTCGTCGAACTTCGCCGGCTGGCACATCGCCCAGGCGCAGGAGGCCGCGAAGCGCCGCCACACCTTCGGCCTGGTGAGCGAGCAGTCGATCTACAACCTCGTGGTGCGTGACATCGAGCGCGAGGTCCTGCCCGCCGCCCGCGAGTACGGCCTCGGTGTCATCCCGTGGTCGCCGCTGCAGGGCGGTCTGCTCGGTGGTGTCATCGAGAAGACCGAGAACGGCTCCCGCCGCCTGTCGGGTCGGAGCGCCGAGTACGTCGAGGGGCACCGTGACCAGCTCACGGCCTACGAGTCGTTCGCCGAGGAGCTCGGCCACACGCCCGGCGAGCTCGCCCTCGCGTGGCTCCTCCACCAGCCCGGTGTGACCGCGCCGATCACCGGCCCCCGCACGATGGAGCAGTGGGAGTCCGCGGTCCGCGCCGTCGACATCCGCCTGGACCAGCGTGCGCTGGACCGGCTCGACGAGATCTTCCCGGGGCACAAGACCTCACCGGAGGACTACGCCTGGTGAGCTGACGGAACGGGCCGGAACCACGGCCCGCGATCAGGGCCAAGGACGGGAGGCACGGTGCGCGTCGGACGCGCACCGCGCCTCCCGTCCGCCGTTGCGACCACCGCACGTGGTGAGCCGACAGGACGTCGCCCGCCCGTCAGAGCGCTGCGATCTCCGCGTCCGTCAGCCCGGCCCAGCGCAGGTACGCGGCGACGCTGCCCCACCGCGCCTCGACGTGCCGGACCACGGTGGTCATGGTCTCCGGCACGCACCGTTGCGCGATGGCGGTGGCCTCGGGGGCGGTGCTGACCGCACGTTCCGCGGCGAACCGGTCCGCCAGCCCGACAGCGCTGGCGGCGTAGTCGTCGCCGACGGCCTCGATCGACGCACCCCAGAGCCGGGCGAGCAGTCCGCTGACGACGCCGGTGCGGTCCTTGCCGGCCGCGCAGCAGACGAGCACGTCGCCGTCGGACCGGGCGATGGCGCGGAACGCGGCGGCGATCCCGGTGCGGTGGCGCTCGAGCCAGTCGATGTACTGCTCCTCGAGCTGCACGGCCTGGGCGCCGGACTCGACGGTCGACGGGTCGAACAGCGGGACGAGCCGGTAGCCGTCGGTGGTGCCGAGCGGGTGCGGGACGCGGGCGACCTCGTCGTCACGGCGGAGGTCGACCACGGCCGTGAGTCCGTGCGGGTAGGCGTCGGCACCGACGCGTTCGGTGTTGGCGCGGTACACGGTGCGGGGTCGGGCGTGCTGCAGGCCCGGTCCCCCGACCTCGCGCAGGTTGGTGAGGGTCGACGTCGTCGTCATGCCCCCACCCTGACAGACGACAGACGACAGACGACAGACGACAGACGACCGACGACCGACGAGCGAGGACCGACAGCACGACGACGGGCCCCGCGCTTGCTGTGTGCGCGGGGCCCGTCGTCGTGCGGGTGGTGCTGGTGGTGCTTACGTCTACTGGCTAGCGGACCGAGACCGGCGAGTCGTCGGTCTGCTCGTAGAGGACGTAGCCCTCCTCGCCGTGGACCGCGGTGTCGATGCCGGCGACCTCGTCCTCGGTCTTGACGCGGAAGCCGATCGTCTTCTCGATGAGGAAGCCGATGACGAACGCCAGGACGAAGGAGTAGATGCCGACGGCCAGGGCCGCGGTGGCCTGCTTGCCGAGCTGCTCGAACGAACCGGAGTAGATCAGGCCGGTGTCGTTGGCGAAGAAGCCGAGGTACAGCGTGCCGACGATGCCGCCGACCAGGTGGACACCGACGACGTCGAGCGAGTCGTCGAAGCCGAGACGGTACTTCCAGTCGATCGCGAAGCAGCAGATGATGCCGGCGACGAAGCCGAGCAGGATGCCCCAGCCCGGGGTCAGGTTGGCACATGCCGGGGTGATCGCGACGAGACCGGTGACGGCACCCGAGGCGGCACCGACCGACGTGGCCTTGCCGTCCTTGAGCTTCTCCACGAGCAGCCAGCCGAGGATGGCAGCAGCCGGTGCGGCGAGGGTGTTGACCCAGGCGATCGCGGCGATGCCGTCAGCAGCGCCCTCGGAGCCGGCGTTGAAGCCGAACCAGCCGAACCACAGGATGGCGGCACCGAGCAGGACGAAGGGCGGGTTGTGCGGCTTGTGCGCACCCTTGGCGAAGCCGACGCGCTTGCCGAGGACGAGCGCCAGGGCGAGACCTGCTGCACCGGCGTTGATGTGCACCGCGGTGCCACCGGCGAAGTCGATGACGCCCCACGTGGCAGCCCAACCCGAGGTCAGGTTGAAGACCCACGAGGCGACCGGGAAGTAGACGACGGTGACCCAGATGCCCGCGAAGACCATCCAGGCGCCGAACTTGGCGCGGTCGGCGATGGCGCCGGAGATGAGCGCGACCGTGATGATCGCGAAGGTGGCCTGGAAGCCGACGAACGCCATCGACGGGTACGCCGCCTGGATGTTCGAGGACTGCGCCTCCTCGAAGGCCTGGCCGAGGCCGATCTGGTTCCAGTCGATGCTGAAGAACCCGACGACACCGGAGACCGCCGTGCCGTCACCGTGGTTGGCGAAGGCGATCGCGTAGCCGTAGAGCACCCACAGGACGCTCACGAGTGCGATCGCACCGAACGACATCATCATCATGCTGATGACGGACTTGGCCTTCACCAAGCCGCCGTAGAAGAAGGCCAGGCCGGGTGTCATGAACAACACCAGCGCCGCCATGACCAACACGAACGTCGTGTTGCCCTGATCAAGCATCTGTTCACCTCTCGATTGCACGAGCGGCTCTTGGACCGCCTCGGGTGACACCGAGTCTGGCGAGGTGACGTTTCACGAGGGGGCACGATGTGTTTCGCGGATGTAACGCGACGGCGCGGTTTGTAAACGTCGTGTTTCGCACGGCCCGATGCCCCCTGGACAGGGGGTGCACCGACCGGTCAGCGGATGCCCCGGGCGGTGGGCGTCAGTCCTGGGCGCGGCTCAGCGCCACGACACGGCTGGCTGCGCGCAGGTACTTCTTGCGGTAGCCGCCGTCGAGCATGGCGTCGGGGTACACCTGGTCGAGCGGCGTGCCCGAGGCCACGATCCGGACCTGGGCGTCGTACAGCCGGTCGACGAGCGCCACCCACCGGAGCGCGTCGGTCTGGTCCGTGAACGCCCGGACGTCGGTGAGCCCGACGGCGTCGAGGTCCTCGACGAGCGCGACGTACTTCGACGGGTGCACCGAGCCGAGGTGCGCGACCACGGCCGAGAAGTCGTCGAGCGTGACGGTTCCGGCCGGCAGCGCCGCGGCCACGTCGGACACCACACCGGCTGATTCGTCGACCGCGCGGCGGCGGTAGTCGAGCCCGTCGATCCGCATCGTGTCGAACCGGTCGGACATCGCCTGGATCTCGCGCAGGAAGTCCTGCGCCGCGAACCGTCCCTCGCCGAGCGCGCCCGGAGGCGTGTTCGAGGTCGCGGCGAACCGGGTGCCGGTCTCGGTGAGCTCCTTGATCAGGCGGGTCATGACCATGGTGTCGCCCGGGTCGTCGAGCTCGAACTCGTCGATGCAGACCAGCGCGGTCCCCCGCAGCAGGTCGACCGTGCCCTGGAACCCGAGCGCGCCGACCAGGGCCGTGTACTCGATGAACGTGCCGAACGTCTTCCGTCCGGAGGCCGCGTGGTACGCCGCGGCGAGCAGGTGGGTCTTGCCGACACCGAACCCGCCGTCCAGGTAGACGCCCGACTTCGCTGCGGGCTCGACCGACTGCTTGCGGCGGCCGAACAGCCCACGACGTGGCGCGTCGGTCGGCCCGGCCGCGACGAACGCGGCGACGGCGTCGCGCACGTCGGTCTGCGAGGCGTAGTCCGGATCGGGCCGGTACGAGTCGAACGAGGCGTCCGCGAACTGGGGCGGTGGCACGAGTGCCGCGGCCATCTGCTGCGGGGTCACCTGGGGGTCACGGTCGACGAGGTGCGCTGGCGCGGTGTTCGTGGACAAACAGGAGGCCCTTCCGGGAAGCAAGTCGTGCGGTGTCACGTTGCGGCTGGGGCACGGTACGTCCGCGTACCGTTGCCCACAGGCACCGACGACCGATCCTAGTCCGGTGCCGGATGACCACCTGGAGGTAGCCCACCATGACCGCACCGGTCGACCCGTCCGAGAAGTTCACCGCCTACGCCCACCCGGAGCGTCTCGTCTCCACCGAGTGGCTGCAGGGACAACTGGACGCCCACACCCCCGACCTGGTCGTCGTCGAGTCCGACGAGGACGTCCTGCTCTACGAGACGGGCCACGTCCCCGGCGCGGTCAAGATCGACTGGCACACCGACCTCAACGACCCGGTGCAGCGCGACTACATCGACGGCGAGGCCTTCGCCGAACTGCTCGGCAGCAAGGGCATCGGCCGCGAGACCACCGTCGTGCTCTACGGCGACAAGAACAACTGGTGGGCCGCCTACGCCCTCTGGGTCTTCTCGCTGTTCGGCCACGAGGACGTCCGCCTGCTCGACGGCGGCCGTGCGAAGTGGATCGCCGAGGACCGCGCCCTCACCACCGACGAGACCGTCGTCACGCCGGCCGAGTACCCGGTCGTCGACCGGATCGACAGCGAGATCCGCGCCTACAAGGACGACGTGCTCGCCCACCTCGGCAAGCCCCTCATCGACGTGCGCAGCCCGGGCGAGTACGACGGTTCCCGCACCACCGCGCCCGACTACCCGGAAGAAGGAGCGCTGCGCGGCGGCCACGTCCCCACCGCGGTGAACATCCCGTGGGCGACCGCCGCCGCACCGGACGGCACCTTCAAGCCGCGCGCGGAACTCGACGCCATCTACCGCGAGGGCGCCGGCATCGGCGATGCGGACGAGGTCATCGCGTACTGCCGCATCGGCGAGCGGTCGAGCCACACCTGGTTCGTCCTGCAGCACCTGCTCGGCTACGACAGCGTCCGCAACTACGACGGCTCGTGGACCGAGTGGGGCAGCGCCGTCCGTGTCCCGATCGTGCAGGGCGCGGAGCCGGGTACAGTTCCGAACCGATGAACGACGCCACACTCCCCGCCACCCTCGCCGAGATCCGCGACGACTTCCTCGCCCTGGGCCAGAAGGACCGCCTGCAGCTCCTCCTCGAGTTCTCGAACGAGCTGCCCGCGCTGCCCGAACGGCTGCAGGGGCACGAGGACGAACTCGAACGGGTCGAGGAGTGCCAGTCCCCCGTGTTCATCACGGTGACCGTGGGCGAGGACGGCGACGCACCCGACGTCGTCCGCATGCACGCGACCGCCCCGCGCGAGGCACCGACCACGCGCGGCTTCGCCTCGATCCTCGCGCAGGGCCTGAGCGGCTTGACGGCAGCGCAGGTGCTCGCCGTGCCGGCGGACTACCCGTTGACGATCGGGCTGTCCGAGGCGGTCAGTCCGCTGCGGATCCGCGGCATGGTGGGCATGCTCGGACGCGTGCAGCGTCAGGTGCAGGCTGCGGTGTCGTAGACGCGACCGGGAAGCGGACGGGAGGCCCGTGGCGGATCCGCCACGGGCCTCCCGTCCATCTCCCCTCGGCACGCATGCCATCCTCTGGAATTTCAGTCCGGATCCGTGCCAGGATGGTGCGGTCAGCACCAGGGGGGAATGACGATGGCGAAGATCCACGGGAACGATCCGACCGGCTACTCGTACAGCGCAGCGGATGCACTCAAGTCGGCTTCGACGGCGCTCGCGTCGTCGATCGGCGGCCAGTCCGGGTCGCGGTCGTCATCGGTGACGACCGCGAGTGCGGAGTTCCGGGGGTACTTCTCCGAGGTCTTCGCGGACAACGCCGACATCGGCGCGCGCAGCGCGACCAAGCTCGTCGAGGCGCTGCAGAGCCTGTCGGGCTTCGTGCAGCAGCTCCGCGACGCCGCGAAGGACGAGGACGACCGGCGGAAGCAGGCGAAGGCGTGGGACGCCCGCAAGCGTGAACGCGAGGAGAACTTCTTCGTCGGCGCCGGACACGAGATCTCGACGTGGTTCGGCGGCGGTGACGACCCGAAGCCCCCGGCGCCGGAACCGGAGCCGCGTCTGCAGGCGGACGAGGTCAGCGTCAAGGGGCGCGAGATCCCCGCGGGTGGTGGGACCAGCGGTGGGACGTCGTCGGCCGTTCCCGGAGACCTCCGCTCCTTCGAGGCGAACACCCGCACGCTCGACTCTGACCTGTCGGGTGCCGTCTCCACGTTCCGCAACGCCCTGAGCGACTACGAGGCAGAGTGCAACCCCTGCTGGGGCACGCTGAACGCCCAGTCGCTGCTGACCGCCGTCAACGACTGGCTCACCGCGAACGCGCAGGACGCCGACTGGGCGGGCACCGTCGCAGCGCAGTTCGAGGCCGCCGGTGGCGGTGCCGGGCCCGCGACGCTGTCGGACGCGGCGATCGCGGCCGCGCTGTCCTCGGCGGGGATCGACGCCGGTCGCGACGACTTCACCATCGGGCCGTTCACGGCGATGGGGACGCCCCCGACCAACGGGTTCGCCGACGACCCGGTCAACACGGCCACCGGCAACTTCCTCGAGCCTGAGACCGACCTGTCGTTCGCCGGGCAGGCGGCGTCGCTCCGGCTCACCCGGATGTACAACTCGCTCGACGGTCGTGCCGGGGTGTTCGGGCTCGGGTGGTCCTCGATCCTCGACACCCGGCTCGAGGTCAGTGACGACGCTGCGTCGGTCGTGCTCGACGACGGCCGGCAGGTCGACTTCCCGCGGCAGGGGGACGGGTGGAGCCGCGGCGTCGGCGAGGACCTGTGGCTCCGGGCCGAGCAGGACTCGCTCGTCGTGCGGGACAACGCCGGCGGTAGGTGGGCGTTCACGCCGTCCGGACTGTGGCTGAGCAGTGCGCGTGGAGCGGGCACCGCCGTGACCGTGCGACGCGACGCGCACGATCGGATCACGCGGCTCGCGCACGCGTTCGGGCGGTTCGTCGACATCGAGTACGGCGGCGACCGGGTGGCGTCCGTGACGGCGTCGGACGGGCGCCGCGTCGAGTACCACTACGACGAGGGCGGCCGGCTGGTCCGGGCGACCGACGCCGTCGGCAGTCGCCGGTACCGCTGGAACGCGGACGGCCTGATCGACCGGGTGACCGCTGCGACGGGGGTCGTCGAGTGCGACAACACCTACGACGACCGCGGCCGGGTGGTCGAGCAGCGCACGCCCTTCGGTCGGCGGGTCCGGTTCGCGTACCTGCCGGGGCGGGTCACCTCGGTCTCCGACGTCGACGGGGAGCACGCGAACACCTGGATCGCCGACCGGAAGGGCCGCGTTGTCGGGATCATCGACACCGACGGGCAGCGCCAGTCGATGTCGTACGACCCGCACGGCAACCTCGTCTCGGTGACCGAGCGCGACGGGCAGGTGACCGTGCACGGGTACGACGACCGCGGGCGCCGTGTCCGGACCGTGACCCCCGATGGCGCCGATCTGACCTTCGGGTACGACGAGCAGGACCGACTGACCACCGTGGTCACCGCGAACGGCGGGGTCGTCGAGTACTCGTACGCGGGCGACGACCGGAACCCGTCGATCATCGTCGACCCCGTCGGCGGTCGCACCGTGCTCGACTGGCAGGACGGCCTGCTCGTCCGCACCACCGATCCGACGGGCGTCATCGTCACGTTCCACCACGACGCATCGGGCGAGCTCGTCGGCGTCGAGAACGCCGTGGGTGACACCGCACGGCTGATCCGCGACGCCGGAGGCCGGATCGTCGAGGCCGTCACACCGCTCGGCCACCGGACCCGGTACCGCTACGACGACGCCGGGCTGCTCACCGCGCGCGAGGATCCGGACGGCGGACTGTGGCGGTTCGAGCACGGCGACGGCGGCCGGGTCACCGCGACTATCGATCCGACCGGTGCCCGCACCGAGGTCACCCACGGTCCACACGGCGAGATCGTGTCCACCACGGATCCCCTCGGTCGCGTCGTGACGAAGGACTTCGACGCCTTCGGCAACGTGTCGTCGATGACCCTGCCCGACGGTGCCGAGTGGGCGTTCGTGCACGACGCGCTCTCGCGGCTCGAAGCCGTGGTCGACCCGGCCGGCGGCACCTGGAAGCGGGTGTACGACGCGGTCGGAGCCCTCGGCGCCACCGTCGACCCGACCGGTGTCCGCACCGAGGTCGGGCGCTCGCGCGCGGACGGCGTCTCCACGGTCCGCGACGCCTTCGACGCCGTGTCCGTGACGACCGACGAGTTCGGGCGTCCGACCCGGCTCGAGCACGCGGATTCCTCTGCTGAGCTGACGACGTACGACGCGTGCGGCCGACCGGTCGAACTCGTCAACGCGGACGGTGGGCTCACCAGGATCGAGCGTGACCTGGCCGGACGAGTCGTCGCCGTCACCACCCCGGCGGGCCGCACAACCCGGTACGAGTACGACGCGTGCGGCCGACCGGTCTCCGCGATCGATCCCGCCGGTGCACGCACCACGCTGACCTACGACGCCGATTCGCGGGTCGTCGCGCGCACCTTGCCGACCGGCGAGGTCGCACGCACCGAGTACGACCGCCAGGGCCGGGTCGTCCACGCCGACGTCCCCGGGGTCGGCACCGTCCGGCACCGGTACGACCGGGTCGGTCGCGTGGTCTCGGCGCGGGACACCCGCTTCGGCCAGCGGACCTTCCGGTACGACGCCGCCGGACAGCTCGTCGCTGCGGTGAACGGGCTCGGCGGCACCACCCGCTACGAGTACGACCAGCGTGGACGCCTCATCCGCACCGTCGATCCGCTGGGTGGCGTGACCGTCCGGACGTACACGCAGCTCGACAAGGTGGCCTCGTCCACGGATCAGCTCGGGCGCACGACGACGGCGACCTACGACGCCGCCGGACGACAGCTCACCCAGACGGACTCGGACGGGAGCGTCCTGCGGTGGGAGTACGACGCGGCCGGTCGGGAATCCGCGCAGTACGCCGGTGACCGGTTGATCGGCCGCATCGACCGCGATGCGCGTGCTCGCACGGTGACGATCACCGACGAAAGCCGCCCGGACTCCCCCGCCACCCACGTCCTCGAGTTCAGCCGACTGGGCCAGCTCGTCCGACGCGCCTCCGGCCTGCGCGAAACGCGGTGGACCCACGATGCCGACGGTCTCCGCACCTCGGTGCAGTCCCCCGACGGGTCCACGACCCGGTACGCGCACGACGCCACCGGTCGGGTCGTCCGCGTCGACCACTCGGCCTTCGGAGAAGTCCGGTACGAGCACGACGCGGCGGGGCGGCTCCTGCAGGCCCGCGCCGGCGATCAGCTGCAGACCTGGGAGTACGCGAACGGACACGTGGTCCGGCACGCGCGCATCGACGCGGACGGCACGCACGCCAGCACGATCGAACGCGACGCCGACGGGCGCATCACCCGGGTCGACGGCCCCGGCGGGAGCACGACGTACCAGCACGACGCCGCGGCCCAACTGGTCGCGGCCGTGCACGACGGCCGACGAACCGACTGGGCCTACGACGTCGCCGGACGTCTGGTCGACGAGCGGACGGAGTCCTCCGCCCGACGGTCGACGTACGACTCCGCCGGGCAGCTCACCCGGGTCGACACCGCGGACGGGTCGCGCGAGACGACCTACGCGTACGACGGCGCCGGCCGTCGCACCCGGGCGGTCCGGCCCGGGAACGGCACGACCCGCTACGGCTGGAGCCCCCAGGGCCGCCTGACGAGCGTGACCGAGACTGCTGCTGCGGGCAGCACCACGACCGACCTGCACGTCGACGCCCTCGGCGAACTCGCCAAGGTCGACGGCGTCTCGATCGACTGGGACACCGCCGCGTTCGCGCCGACGCTCCTCGCAGTCGGTGACACACCGGTCGTCCGCGCTCCCGGCGGCCTGACCGGGGTGGACGGCGGTTGGTCCACGAGCGGTCGGCGCACCACGAGAGCAGCCGACGACACCGACCCGTGGCAGACGCTCGTCGACCTCGGCGGCTCCGGCCTGCCCGGCGGGATCGCCCTCGGTGCCGACGGTTCGCTGCAGGTCGCCGGCTTGGAGTGGATGGGTGCCCGCGCCTACGACTCGTCGTCGCGCGGCTTCCTGTCCGTCGACCCGGTCACCGCGCCCGCCGGAGCAGCCGGGGCGGGCAACCCCTACTCGTTCGCCGGCAACGATCCGCTGCACGCCATCGACCCGCTCGGCCTCGCGCCCGTTACCGACGCGGAGCTGGAGGCCTACGCGGCGGCCGAACAGGGTCCGCTCGCCCGGGCCGCTGCGGCCACCGGTGACTGGTTCGCGGACAACTGGGAGTACGTCGCCGGCGGCGCGATGGTCGTCGCGGGCGGTGTGCTTCTCGCCACCGGCGTCGGCGGTCCGGTCGGCATGATGCTCATCAGCGCCGGTGCCGACACCATCATCCAGAAGGCCACCACCGGCGAGGTGAACTGGGGCCAGGTCGCCGTCAGCGGGGCCTTCGGTGCCGTCGGCGGTGGCGCCGGAGCCCTGATCGGGAAGCACCTGCTCGGCAACGCGGCAGAAGGCGCGGTCGAGAACGTCGCGAACTACGCGGTGAGCGGCCAGCCGGTGACCCCGGGTGGTCTGCTCCGGAACGCTGCCGAGGGTGCGGCGACGTCGGCGGCCACCGGCGGCACCATGTCGAAGGTCCACCTGCCGACCGCGGTGAACAAGTTGGACGACCTCACGCCGACCCCGCCTGTCAACGTCCTCTCGTCGAGCGGGAAGACGTTCGTCGTGACGCCACAGGGGACGGCCTACGACATCCCTGCTGGTTGGGACATCGGACCGGCGCGGACCAACCGAGGGCTCGTTGCGCAAGATCCTGCGTCTGCAGCGAACCCGGGCATGCACGACGATGCCAACATGATCCGGGTGATGGAACCCACCGAACGGTATCCGAACGGCTACAGCCGTTACAGCAACGACTACGGGCAATGGATCGATCCCCGAACGGGGAAGCCCGGCTCAAAGCCGGACAGCCATGTTCCCAGTGAGCACCAGGGAGAGTACCTCGGATGGCCGAACTGACCGCAAATGACGTTCACCTCGCACTCGTCGGCGAGACTGTCGACCTCATCTGGATCGACTTCAGGCTCACTCTCGCGTTCTCGAACCGGAGCATGGTCTCGTTCGAGACCACCTTCGCGATCAGGGATACGGATGGTGTGACGGTCTCGGTGGATCCGGAAGACAAGGATTCCCTGCTCCCCGCTCTCCATCTCCACACACAGAACGTCACGGGAGCTCGGATCGACGAAAGTGCGCTCGAAATCACATTCTCATCGGGAACGACTCTTCGAGCAGAACCGGACGACGATTACGAATCGTGGCATTACTCCGGCCCTGAGACGCCGCCGGTCAGAGCGACCGCTCTCGGAGGTGGCAACCTGTTCATCTCGATACCTGGTGACGGCACTCCGATCGAGCACGGTTGAGCTGAGCTGACGATGGCCGCGCAGCCAGATGCCTCGACCAGACGAGGTCCGGAACCGACACAACCCATCGTCGGCGGAGATCCGACGGTGACGGACGCGCCCCCGGAGATCTCGATCGGTCATCTCCGAGCGGTCACCACCGGAACGACTGTGGACCTGCCGGACCGTGTCGTCGAGATCCTCGCCGCTGTCGGGCCGGACACGAATGTGTTCGTCTCCGACGTGTCCGCACGGTCGTTCGCAGCGGTCATCCGGCGGACCTACTCGAAGCAGGAGCCGAACCTCGTACCGTTCATCGACCCGCTCCTAGCCCTCGGGGACGAGCTCGTCCTGATCTGTCAGGTCGAGCACGGCGATGAACTCGTGACGGTCGTGTTGCGCGCGACGGACCGAACGCTCGTGGCAGCCACGGCGATCGACCGTTCCGTCAGGCTCGTCCACATCACCGTCCAGGAGCTGTATGCGCGCCTCCGTGCGTCGAACGCCCCGGGAGTGGAACTGGCGCTCGAGGTGGCATCGCAGTGTCCGGCCGAGGAACGGGTCCGCATCTTCGAGCAGGGCGCGCTGTCGACGGCACGGACCTTCCTGACGAAGTACACGACGGCCGCGGAGAAGGGCTTCGACATCCGCGGACTCGACGGGTTCGCAGGTGCGCTTGTTCCGCTCGGCGCCGAGCAGCCGGGGTTCTGCACCGTGCAGGCTGACGCCGCGGTCGCGATCACCGCGTTCACGCCCTGCAGGACCGACGTCCTCGCCGCCATGAGCGTCGGCGGGCTCTCGCCCCGGACAGGAACGACCGAGGAGAACGGATGACCACGACAGTGCCGAGCGACCTGGGGATGGTCACCTACCGCATCCCCGCTGCTCGCATCGTGCTGCCCGACCTGGTGCAGTTCTTCTCAGAGCTCGAAACACCAGAACTCCATTCACCAGAGCTCGTCTGGGTCCTCACGACCCTGTACGCCGTCACGTCCTCTGACAAGCCGGTCCAAGCGCTCCCACTCGAACGCCGCGTCGACGCGGCGGCGGAACCCGGGCTCATCCTGAGCCATGCCGAGGCGATGGAGATCGCTGACAGCATGCGGCAGCTCATCGACGGCGTGTTCCTCGGCTACCTCCCCGGCTCGGACCTGGCCGACGGGTCGAACCTGGTCGTCCGGATCGACGCGTTCGACAGTGGCGAATGGACCGTGACGGTCCGACCGCCGCTCACGACGATGAGCGATGCCTTCGACCGGACGCACGGCCCAGCGCACCCCGGCCGACCGGCGACGCGTCTCGAGGAGTTCGGGCCACGACAGCAGACGACGAACGGGACGAATGCCGCGCCACACCGGCCGCTTCGTGAGCAGAACGGGTCGAGTGCGCGACGGTGATCCGACCATTTCTGCTCACGATGCGACCGAACGGACGCAAGGACGGACGGACGGGAGGCGCGGTGCCAGCTGGCACCGCGCCTCCCGTCCGCTTTCCGATCGCGTCTACCGCGCGCTGGCCGCCCCGCGACGCTGGACCACCTCGGTGAGCCACGCGAGGATGCGGGCGTCGAACCAGTCGGCGTCGTGGTTCCAGAGCTTGGTGTGCCGGGCCGTGGTCTGCACCTCGAGCCGCACCAGGTCGGGCCGTGCGCGTGCCAGGTCGTGCGAGGCCGAGGACGGCACGAACCCGTCGTCGTCGCTGTGCAGCAGGAGGATCGGCACCGTCAGCTCGGCGGACCGGGTGACCATGTCGAGTTCCCGCAGGTCCACCGGCTGCTGCAGGCCGGCGAGCCGGTGCAGCACCGGGGTGCGGAGCAGACGCTGGGCGACCTTGCGGACCGGCCGCGGCAACCCCATGAGCTGGCTCTGCGACTTGAGCACCGCGTGCCAGTCGACCACGGGTGACTCGAGCACCACGCCATCGACGAGCCCGGCGAAGCGTGAGCGCAGCAGGGTCTGCAGCACGACGGCACCGCCCATCGACCAGCCCATGAGCACGACGCTCTGCGCGTTCTGGGCACTGAGCCACCGGAGGACGGAGTCGATGTCCTCCCACTCGGTGCTGCCGAGGCCGTAGCGACCGTCGACGCTCGGCGGAGCGACGCCGTCGTTGCGCCACGAGGCAAGCACGACCGAGTAGCCGGCGGCGCGGAAGACGGGGACGGCGCGGATCGTCTCGGCTCGGGTGACGCCGCGGCCGTGCACCAGGACGGCCCACGGCGCGTCCGGGTCGTCGGCACGGACGACCCAGGCGGGTGCGGGCCCGTTCGGGGTGGGGATGTCGATGTCCTCGACGGGCACGTCGAGCTCGCCGGGGGTCAGGTAGAACCAGCCGCCCCAGCGTCCGCGGCGTGCAGCGGTCGGGTCGCCGGCGTCGATCGCGATGATGCGGCGCGTGACCGTGGTGTCGGTGGTGCCGAGGACCTCGCCGACGCGCATGTGACCGGTGCCGGCGCCGAACCAGAGCGAGTACCGACCCTGCAGCTCGGTGTCGGCGGTCCGCTCGATGGTCACGGTCATCCGGACCGGGTCGACGGCGTGGATCGGGACGCGTTCGGTGCGCTTGCGGTCCGGGGTGACGACGGCGCGGGCGACGGCGGCGACGAAGCCACCGATGACGGCCGTCCCCACCGCGGCGGCGGCCAGCCCGGCGCCGAGGGCGATGAAGCCGGCCGATCGTGCGGTCTCCTGGACGACGTCCTCGGCGGGTCGCGCGGATCGGGACATGGCCCGGAGCCTAGTCTGCATGTGTGTCCGAAACCCGAGAGCCCGACGCCTTCGCGCGGCTCCGCGCGTTCGTGTCCTCCGGCAGCAGCCGCTCCGAGACCACCGTCACCGAGATCCCCTCGCCCACGCGGATCGCACCGTTCTCGATCGCCCTGGCGGCGGACGTGTCCGGCACCGCGCACGGCGTCGAGTCGGACCTCGGCACCGGACGGTTCATCGCCCTGTACGACCCCGAGGAACCCGAGGGCTGGGGCGGCGCGTTCCGGGTGGTCTCGTTCGCGCAAGCACCACTCGAACCCGAGATCGGTGTCGACGAGTTCGTCGCCGACGTTACGTGGAGCTGGCTCGTCGACGCGCTCGCGACGCACGGCGCCGAGTACGACCACGCTTCGGGCACGGCCACCAAGATCATCTCCCGCGGGTACGGCGACCTCGCCGCACAGGGCGACGGCGCCCAGCTGGAACTCCGCGCGTCGTGGACGCCCCGCGGCGACGACCTCACCGCACACGTCCAGGCATGGCAGGACATCGTCGCCATGCTCGCCGGTCTGCCTCCTGCCTCGGACGGCGTGACCCTGCTGGCCCCGAGGAGGCTCGCCAAGTGACCGACCCCGCCAGTTCGACCCCCGGTGCACCGGACCCCGCGTTCGAGGACTCGCACGAGGCCGTCAAGGTCATCGACTCGCGCGACGACTACCTCGAGGCCGTCGCGGCGATCGCCGCCGGTCACGGGCCCGTCGCCGTCGACGCCGAACGCGCCAGCGGCTACCGCTACTCGCAGCGCGCCTACCTGATCCAGGTGTTCCGTCGCGGTGCCGGCGCGTTCCTGTTCGACCCGATCCCGATCGGCGACTTCTCCGAACTGCAGGCGGCCATCGTCGACGAGGAGTGGCTGTTCCACGCCGCCTCGCAGGACCTGCCCTGCCTGCAGGAGGTGGGTCTCGTCCCGACCCGCATCTTCGACACCGAACTCGGAGCCCGCATCGCCGGGTTCCCCCGGGTCGGTCTCGGCGCCGTCGTCGAGCAGCTGCTCGGGATCACGCTCGCCAAGGCGCACTCGGCAGCCGACTGGTCGACCCGGCCGTTGCCGC
Organism: Curtobacterium sp. VKM Ac-2884; assembly: GCF_015350945.1. Classification (NCBI taxonomy): domain Bacteria; kingdom Bacillati; phylum Actinomycetota; class Actinomycetes; order Micrococcales; family Microbacteriaceae; genus Curtobacterium; species Curtobacterium sp. VKM Ac-2884. Next base: position 55,431 of record NZ_JADKSA010000003.1, on the reverse strand, counting down.
AGTCGTGGCTCGTGTACGCGTCGCTCGACGTCGAACTCCTGCCCGACCTGCGTGACGCCCTCGCCGCGAAGCTCGACGAGGCCGGCAAGTCCCGCATCGCGGAAGAGGAGTTCGACGCGGTGCTGCACCGCGCCCCGAAGCCCGTCCGTGCCGAGCCGTGGCGCCGGCTGTCCGGCATGCACGCCCTCCGTGGTGCCCGCGCCCTGGCGATCGCCCGGTCGCTCTGGGTTGCCCGTGACGAGTACGCCCGCGCCGCCGACATCGCTCCGGGGCGCACGATCCCCGATGCCGCGATCGTCGCGGCGGCAGCCGCCGCACCGTCGTCGCGCACCGAACTCGGCGCTCTGAAGGCGTTCACGGGTCGCGCCAGCCGGTCCGAGCTCGACCGCTGGTGGGCCGCGGTCGACGAGGGCCTGACGACCGAGGACCTGCCGAAGCTCCGCGGATCCGGTGAGGCGACACTCCCGCCGCCCCGCGCCTGGGCCGACCGCAACCCCGCGGCCGACCGCCGGTACAAGGCCGCACGGGCCGCGGTGACGAAGCGGTCCGAGGAGCTCGACATCCCGCTCGAGAACCTGCTCACGCCGGAGACCCTGCGTGTGGTCTCGTGGGCACCGCCGTCGCCGCCATCGACCGAGCTGGTCGGGGCCGCCCTCGCCGCACACGAGGCCCGCCCCTGGCAGGTGGAGGAACTCGCCTCGATCATCGCGTCGGCCTTTGTCGCTGCTGCACAGCAGCCCGCGCCGACGGACGACGTCGAGTCGTAGGAACCGCCCAACCGGCATGCGGCCGCCCAGCCTGGGGGCATAGCGTCGGGAGCGTCGCCGGGCGAGGCCCGGCCGGCCGGAGCGACCAGCGTTCCGGCCCGATCGATGAGGATCTGGGAGGCCCGGATTGCCAAAGGCATCAGACGTCGTGTTCGTGGACGGAGTACGGACACCGTTCGGACGAGCCGGCGAGAAGGGGGTGTTCTGGAAGACCCGGTCCGACGACCTCGCGGTGCACGCGATGCGCGGACTGCTCGACCGGAACGCCTCGCTCGACACCGCAGCGGTGGACGACGTCGCCGTCGCGGCGACCACGCAGCAGGGTGACCAGGGGCTGACCCTCGGCCGCACCGTCGGCATGTTGGCCGGCCTGCCGAAGTCGGTCCCCGGGTACGCGATCGACCGCATGTGCGCCGGGGCCATGACGAGCGTCACGACGCTCGCGGGTGCCATCGCCTTCGGCGCCGCGGACATCGCGATCGCCGGAGGTGTCGAGCACATGGGGCGTCACCCGATGGGCTTCAACTCGGACCCGAACCCGCGGTTCATCGCCGAACGCATGGTGTCGAGCGACGCGCTGGTGATGGGGTCCACCGCCGAGCGCCTGCACGACCGCTTCCCGGCGATCACGAAGGACCGCACGGACGCCTACGCCGTCCAGTCCCAGCAGCGCTACGCCGCAGCGTGGGCCGCCGGCAAGCTGCAGCCCGACGTGATCCCGGTCGAGGTGAACAAGGGCGACGGGTGGGACGTCATCAGCACCGACGAGCCGCCGCGTCCGGGCACCACGCTCGAGGCACTGGCCGCGCTGAAGACGCCGTTCCGCCCGCACGGACGGGTCACCGCCGGCAACGCCGCCGGCCTCAACGACGGCGCGACCATGAGCTTGCTCGCCTCGGCCGAGGGTGCCAAGGAGCACGGCCTGCCGACGAAGATGCGCATGGTCTCGTTCGCCTTCGCCGGCGTCGAGCCCGAGGTCATGGGCGTCGGCCCGGTCCCCGCGACCGACAAGGCGCTGTCGAAGGCCGGCCTGTCGATCGACGACATCGGCCTGTTCGAGATCAACGAGGCGTTCGCGGTGCAGGTGCTCGCGTTCCTCGACAACTACGGCATCGCGCAGGACTCCGCGAACGTCAACGCGTGGGGCGGCGCGATCGCCGTCGGCCACCCGCTGGCATCGAGCGGTGTCCGCCTGATGAACCAGCTCGCCGCGCAGTTCGCCGAGCGCCCGGACGTCCAGTACGGCATCACCACGATGTGCATCGGACTCGGCCAGGGCGGCACCGTGATCTGGGAGAACCCCGGCTTCAGCAAGTCCGCAGCACGTTCGGCTCGGAAGGGGGCATGAGCATGACCACCGTCGACACCGACCGTCTGTCCGAACTCAGCGAGGACGAGGTCGTCACCCACTCGTTCGTCAAGCACGTCACGATGCCCTCCGGTGGCACCCTGGCGCTCATCACGCTCGACAACGGCAAGGACTACAAGCGTCCGAGCACCCTCGGGCCGCGCACGCTGCGCGAACTCTCCGGGGTGCTCGACACCCTGAAGACCGAGGCGACCGCCGGCACGATCCAGGGAGTCGCGATCACCGGCAAGGAGTACTGCTTCGCTGCCGGTGCCGACCTCTCGCAGGCAGCGTCCGTGCCGTCGCGGGACGTGGCGCACGACCTCGCGGCCCTCGGCCACGCCACCCTCCGCAAGCTGTCCGACCTCGGGGTGCCGTCGTTCGCGTTCATCAACGGCATCGCCCTCGGCGGCGGGCTCGAGATCGGACTGCACTGCACCTACCGGGTGTTCTCGTCCGCGGCGCAGGGCATCGGCCTGCCCGAGGTCTTCCTCGGCATCATCCCGGGCTGGGGCGGCGCGACACTGCTCCCCCGCCTGATCGGTCCGGAGCGCGCGCTCCGGGTCATCGTCGAGAACCCCCTCAAGAACAACCGCCTGATGGACGGTCCGGCTGCGGTCGAGATCGGCATCGGCGACGCGCTGATCCCGTCGGTGACGTTCCTGCCGTCGGCCGTCGCGTGGGCCGACGGCGTCATCGCCGGTCGCGTGTCGGTCAAGCGGCCCAACGAACCGGGCATGCTCGAGAAGGCGGCATGGGGCACGGTCGTCAAGGTCGCCCGTGGGCAGGTCGCGTCGAAGATCGGGACGGTGCCGAAGTCGCCGTTCCGCGCGCTCGACCTCGTGGCCGCCGCTCGCGGCGGGTCCTTGGACGAACGGTTCGCCGACGAGGACGACGCCCTCGCCGACCTGCTCTCCGGTGACCAGTTCGCTGCGTCGATGTACGCGTTCGACCTGGTGCAGAAGCGTGCGAAGAAGCCCGTCGGCGCTCCGCAGGGCGTCGAGCCGAAGAAGATCACGAAGGTCGGTGTCCTCGGCGCCGGGCTGATGGCGTCGCAGTTCGCGCTGCTCTTCGCCCGACGCCTCGGCGTCCCCGTGGTGATCACCGACGTCGACCAGTCCCGCGTCGACGCCGGCGTGGAGCGCATCCGCGGCGAGGTCGCGAAGCTGCTCGACAAGGGCCGGATCTCCCCCGACGACGCCAACCGCATCACGGCCCTCGTCAGCGGCTCGGTGTCCTACGACGCCTTCGCCGACGCCGACTGGGTGATCGAGGCCGTCTTCGAGGAGATGACCGTCAAGCAGGAGGTCTTCCGGAAGATCGAGCAGGTCATCGCCCCGGATGCCATCCTCGCGACGAACACCTCGTCGTTGTCGGTCTCCGAGATGGGTTCGGTGCTGTCCGACCCGTCGCGCCTGGTCGGGTTCCACTTCTTCAACCCCGTCGCCGTCATGCCGTTGCTCGAGGTCGTCCGCACCGCCGAGACCTCCGACGAGACGCTCGTCACGGCACTCGCCGTCGCGAAGACCCTCAAGAAGACGGCGATCATCACGGCCGACCAGCCGGGCTTCGTCGTCAACCGCGTGCTCGCACGGGTCCTCGGTGAGGCCATGCGCGGCGTCGAGCAGGGCACCTCGTTCGACGTCGTGGCGGCCGGTGCCGCGCCGCTGGGACTGCCGATGTCGCCCTTCGAGCTGCTCGAGCTCGTCGGACTGCCGGTCGGCGCGCACGTGCTCGACTCGCACCACGCCGCGTGGCCGGAGCGCTTCTACCCCGGTGACGGGCTGAAGAAGATCGCCGAGCACGGGAAGATCCTCACCCGCGACAAGAAGGGCAACGCGACGGGGTACGACCCCGCCGCCGTCAAGCTCGTCGCGCCGTCGAAGAAGGACGCGACGCCCGTCGACGCCGCCGCGATGCAGCAGCGCTTCGAGGACGCCCTGGCCGACGAGCTGCACCGCATGCTCGAAGACGAGGTCGTCCAGCACGTCGAGGAGATCGACCTCGGCCTGATCCTCGGTGCGGGCTACCCGTTCCAGGCCGGTGGGATCAGCCCGTACCTCGACCGCAGTGGGGCGTCCGAGCGCGTCTTCGGTGGGAGCTTCCACGACCCGCTGATCGTCGGCCCCGCTTCCCGCTAGCCGGCGCGAGTGTCGCGCCCCGAGGCGGGCGTCGCGCCCCGACTCCTCGGGGCGCG
>NZ_JADKSA010000003.1:0-51109 GCF_015350945.1 Curtobacterium sp. VKM Ac-2884 | reverse complement strand
CCCCCCCGCCCGCGCGGGGGCGCGACGCGGGACTGCCGCACGCCCCGCACGCCCGACCACGCGCCACACGCCCCGCCTAGCGGTCCGCGGACTCCCGCGACCGCGCGGGCTTCGCCTGCGGCAGCTTCGTCCCGACGACCTGGTCGATCACGTCGCGGGCGATCGCCTGCGCCGTCAGCCCGACGTCGGCGAGGATCTGCGACCGGGTCGCGTGGTCGATGAACTCGTCCGGCAACCCCAGCTCATTCACGCCGGTGTCGACCCCGGCTGCCCGCAGGTCCTGCCGGAGACGGGTCCCGACGCCGCCGACGCGCACACCGTCCTCGAGCGTGATGACGAGCCGGTGCGTCCGCGACAGCTCGATGAGCGAGCCCGGGATCGGGACCACCCAGCGCGGGTCGACGACGGTGACGCCGATGCCCTGCGCCTCGAGCAGCGCCGCGGCCTCGAGCGCTGTCGGCACCATGGAGCCGACGGCCACGAAGAGCACGTCCTCGACGCCGTCCGCAGCGGCGTGCAGCACGTCCACACCGTCGGGGAGACGACGGACGGCGGGGATGTCCGGCCCGACCTGGCCCTTCGACCACCGGAGCACGGTGGGGGCGTCGTCGACGGCGATCGCCTCGCGGAACTCCTCACGCAGGGTCGCCGCATCACGGGGCGCCGCGATCCGGATGCCGGGCACGACCTGCAGCAGCGCGAGGTCCCACATGCCGTGGTGCGACGGCCCGTCCGGCCCGGTGATGCCGGCACGGTCGAGCACGAACGTGACGCCGGCCTTGTGCAACGCGACGTCCATCAGCACCTGGTCGAAGGCGCGGTTGAGGAAGGTCGCGTACAGCGCCACCACGGGGTGCAGGCCGCCGTAGGCGAGACCCGCAGCGGTCGTCACGGCGTGCTGCTCGGCGATGCCGACGTCGTACACGCGGTCGGGGTGCTGCTCCTGGAACAGGTGCAGTCCGGTCGGCCGGAGCATCGCAGCCGTGATCGCGACGACACGGGGGTCCGAATCGCCCACAGAAGCCAGGGTCGACGCGAACACCGAGGTCCACGACGGACCCGACGCGGCGTCGAGCGACTCCCCCGTCTCCGGGTCGATGTGCCCGACGGCGTGGAACTGGTCGGCCTGGTCGCGCAGGGCGGGCTCGAACCCGTGGCCCTTCTCGGTGATCGCGTGCACGATCGTCGGGGCGCCGTAGGCCTTCGCCTGCCGGAGCGCTGCCTCCATCGCACGCTGGTCGTGTCCGTTGACCGGCCCGATGTACTTGATGTCGAGGTTCGAGTACAGCGCTTCGTTGTTCGTGAAGCGCGACAGGAACCCGTGGAGCCCCCCGCGCATCCCGCGGTACACGGCCCGGCCGGGCGCGCCGAAGCGGTCGGCCACGGCCCGGGAGGTCTCGTAGAGCGCCCGGTACTCACGCCGCGTGCGCATGGAGCTGAGGAACCGCGCCATGCCGCCGATCGTCGGAGCGTACGAGCGGCCGTTGTCGTTGACGACGATGACCAGGCGACGGTCGTTGTCGTCCGAGATGTTGTTGAGCGCCTCCCACGTCATCCCACCGGTGAGGGCGCCGTCACCGACCACCGCGACGACGGTGCGGTCGGTCTGTCCGGTCTGCCCGAACGCGCGGGAGATCCCGTCGGCCCACGACAGGGACGACGACGCGTGCGACGACTCCACGATGTCGTGCTCGGACTCGCTCCGCTGCGGGTAGCCGGCGATGCCGCCTCGCTCGCGGAGCTTCGAGAAGTCCTGCCGCCCGGTGACGAGCTTGTGCACGTACGACTGGTGCCCGGTGTCGAACACGAAGGGGTCGTTCGGCGAGTCGAACACCCGGTGCATCGCGAGCGTCAGCTCGACCACCCCGAGGTTGGGCCCGAGGTGCCCACCGGTCTTCGCGACCTCGGCCACCAGGAACCGGCGGATCTGGGCGGCGAGTTCGGTCATCTGCACGTCGGAGAGACGCTTCAGGTCGCGCGGCGACGTGATGCTGCTGAGCAGGCTCACGGGCGCTCCTTTCGTGGGGCTGATCCCCCACCATATCCGCGTGACCGGCAGACGGACTGGAGGCCCGTGGCGGTGTCGCCACGGGCCTCCGGTCCGTCGTGTGGTCGCGTCAGCGACCCGTGCTCACGTCACTCAGACGAGCGACCGGAGCACGTACTGCAGGATGCCGCCGTTGCGGTAGTAGTCGGCCTCACCCGGGGTGTCGATGCGGACGACCGCGTCGAACTCGACCGGCTGCTTGCCGGCGGGCGAGTGCTCGCTCGGGGTCGCGGTGACGTGCACGGTCTTCGGGGTCCGGCCCTCGTTGAGCTCGGTCAACCCCGAGATCGAGACGACCTCGGTGCCGTCCAGCCCGAGGGACTCGACCGTCTCGCCCGCCGGGAACTGCAGCGGGACGACGCCCATGCCGATGAGGTTCGAGCGGTGGATCCGCTCGAAGCTCTCGGTGATGACCGCGCGGACGCCGAGCAGGTTCGTGCCCTTGGCCGCCCAGTCGCGCGACGAGCCCGAGCCGTACTCCTTGCCACCGAAGATGACGAGCGGGATGCCCTGCTCCTGGTAGTGCTGCGAGGCGTCGTAGATGAACGACTGCTCGCCGTCGGCGGTCGTGAAGTCACGGGTGTAGCCGCCCTCCACGCCGTCGAGCAGCTGGTTGCGCAGACGGATGTTCGCGAACGTGCCGCGGATCATCACCTCGTGGTTGCCGCGACGCGAGCCGTAGGAGTTGAAGTCCTTGCGGTCCACGTCGTGCTCGGCCAGGTACTTGCCGGCCGGGCTGTCCGCCTTGATCGAGCCGGCGGGCGAGATGTGGTCGGTCGTGACCGAGTCACCGAGCTTCGCCAGCACGCGGGCGCCGGAGATGTCCGACACCGCGTCGGGCTGCATGGTCATGCCCTCGAAGTACGGGGGCTTCCGCACGTAGGTCGACTCCTGGTCCCACTCGAAGGTGTCGCCCGTGGGGGTCGGCAGGTTCTTCCAGCGGTCGTCGCCATCGAACACGGAGCCGTACTCGTGGGTGAACATCTCGGTGTCGATCGACTCGTCGATGACCTGCTGGACCTCGGCCGCGTCGGGCCAGATGTCCTGCAGGTAGACGTCGTTGCCGTCCTGGTCCTTGCCGAGGGCGTCCTTGTCGAAGTCGAAGTGCATCGACCCGGCGAGGGCGTACGCGATGACCAGGGGCGGGGACGCCAGGTAGTTCATCTTGACGTCGGGGTTGATGCGCCCCTCGAAGTTGCGGTTGCCCGAGAGCACCGCGGTGACGGCGAGGTCGTTGTCCTGCACGGCCTGCGAGATCTCCTCGGGCAGCGGGCCCGAGTTGCCGATGCAGGTGGTGCAGCCGTAGCCGACCGTGTAGAAGCCGAGCTGCTCGAGGTAGGTCGTGAGACCGGCCTTCTCGTAGTAGTCGGTGACGACCTTGGACCCGGGGGCGAGCGTCGTCTTGACCCACGGCTTCGAGGTCAGGCCCTTGGCGGCGGCGTTCCGCGCGAGGATGCCGGCCGCCATCATGACGGACGGGTTCGACGTGTTCGTGCACGAGGTGATCGCGGCGATCGCGACGGCACCGTGGTCGATCGTGAACGGGTCGGCCCCGTCCATCGCGACCTTCGTCGGGGCCGAGGCCGTCGACGGGGCGCTCGACACGTAGACGTGCTCGTGCAGGTTGGTGTCCTCGTTGGTCGAGCCCGCGGCGATCGGGTCGGAGGCCGGGAAGGTCTCCTCCACCGCGTCGTCGAGGTCGGTCTGCTCGCTCGGGGTCGTGTAGTTGTTCAGGTCGACCTCGAACTGGTCCTTCGCCTTGGACAGTTCGATCCGGTCCTGCGGACGCTTCGGCCCCGAGATCGACGGCACGACCGTGGAGAGGTCGAGTTCCATGTACTCGGAGTAGGCCGGCTCGACCGACGCGTCGTGCCACAGGCCCTGGGCCTTGGAGTACGCCTCGACCAGGGCGATCTGCGCCTCGTCGCGACCGGTCAGGCGCAGGTAGTCGAGCGTGACGTCGTCGACCGGGAAGATCGCCGCCGTCGAACCGAACTCGGGCGACATGTTGCCGATGGTGGCGCGGTTCGCGAGCGGGACGGCACTGACGCCCTCGCCGTAGAACTCGACGAACTTGCCGACGACACCGTGCTTGCGGAGTTCCTGCGTGATCGTGAGCACCACGTCGGTCGCGGTCACGCCGGCGGGGATCTCACCGGAGAGCTTGAAGCCGACGACCTTCGGGATGAGCATCGACACCGGCTGGCCGAGCATCGCTGCCTCGGCCTCGATGCCGCCGACGCCCCAGCCGAGCACGCCGAGCCCGTTCACCATCGTGGTGTGCGAGTCGGTGCCGACGAGGGTGTCCGGGTACGCGTAGGTCTCGCCGTCGAAGTCACGCGTGTAGGTGACCTTCGCCAGGTACTCGATGTTGACCTGGTGCACGATGCCGGTGCCCGGCGGGACGACCTTGAAGTCCTCGAACGCGGTCTGGCCCCAGCGGAGGAACTGGTAGCGCTCCCCGTTCCGCTCGTACTCGAGGTCGGTGTTGCGCTGGAGTGCGTCCGTGCTGCCGAACAGGTCGGCGATGACCGAGTGGTCGATGACCATCTCGGCCGGGGACAGCGGGTTGATCTTGTTCGGGTCGCCGCCGATGTCCGCCATCGCCTCGCGCATGGTGGCGAGGTCGACGATGCACGGCACGCCCGTGAAGTCCTGCATGACGACGCGCGCCGGCGAGAACTGGATCTCGGTGTCCGGGTCGGCGTCGGGGCGCCAGGAGCCGAGCGCGCGGATCTGCGCCTCGGTGACGTTCTTGCCGTCCTCGGTGCGGAGGAGGTTCTCGAGCAGCACCTTCAGGCTGTACGGGAGCTTCTCGTGCCCGGGCACCGTGTCGATCCGGTGGATCGCGTAGTCGACACCCCCAACCGACAGTGTGTCCTTCGAGCCGAAGCTATTGACTGCAGCCACCGTGCCGCCTCCCTACTGATCGGTTTGCCCTCATCATCGCGGGCCGTGGTCCGTCCCACCAGCAAGGCAAACCTAATCCCGCTGACGCCGGAGCGCCGGACGGGAAAGTCTCTTGATGTCGAGACAACTCTACACCGTGGCGGCGTCGTCCCTCCGCACGAACACGGTGCGGACCAGCAGCCACGTGACCCAGAGCACGGCGGCGTAGAGCGGGACGCCGAGGATGAGCTTGAGGCCGGCGAGGAGCTCGACCTGCGCGGTGAGGTACAGCGGGACCTCGACGGCCAGACGGAGTGCGAAGAGTCCGACCCAGATCCAGGTGGCGACCGTCAGCACGCGGCGCTTGACCGGGTCGGCGCGCCAGTCGACGTGCGAGCCGTCCTCGTTCGCCGGCAGCAGGAACCCGACGACCAGACCGATGAGCGGCCAGCGAACGGCCAGTGACACGAGGAGCCCGACCAACCACACCGAGTTGATGATGATCCCCGGGATGAAGTTGCTCTCGGCGCGTCCGGTGATGAGCGCGAGGCCCGCCGACACCGCGACGCCGAGGATGCCCGCGAAGGACATCGTCAGCGACTGTCGCTGGACCAGGCGGAGCACGACGAAGACGAGTCCGACGACGACCGGGATCACGACGCTCGGCACGAGCTCCTTCGTGATCGCGTAGACGACGAGGAACGCGAACCCGGGCAGCACCGACTCGGCGAGCCCGCGGATCCCGCCGACCGCTCCGAGCAGCGCGCGCCCGGAGGGCGCCTCGCCGGGGGCGACGCGGGCGATGCCCGCGTTCTGCACCGCGTCGCGGAACTGCGCCGAGAACGACGGCGCAACCGACGCAGCGTCAGGTGTTCCAGCCGACGCGGGCACGGCTTCGGACCAGGCCGTCTCGGGTCGGTGGGTGTCGTCGTGTTCCGGCACCGTGCCTCCAGGGCGGGTCAGGTCGTCAGATCGCGGTCTGCGTCGACTTCGGCATGTGCAGCGGGATGAGGTCGCGCGGCGGCATCGGCGTCGTGCCGCGCACGACGACGACGCTGCGGAACAGCTCCTCGATCTCGCTCGCGTCGTCGGGCTGCTCAGCGGCCTTGCCGGCGATCACGCCGCGCAGGAACCAACGGGGGCCGTCGACGCCGACGAAGCGGGCCGGACGGACGCCGGCGGTGCCGCCGTCGCCGTCGACCGCGACCGGCACGGACGCACGGAGCTCGGGGCCGAACGGGCCGTCGACCTCGGTCACGACACCGCCCTGGCGCTCGATCTGCTCGGCGATCTGCGCACGGATCTCGTGCCACAACCCCGTCGAGCGGGGTGCGGCGAACGGCTGGACCTGCAGCGTCGAGTCGTCGTAGTCGAGCCCGACCGCGACGACGCGCTGCGAGCCCTCCTCGACCTCGAGGCGCAGGTGCAGGCCCTCGCGCGGCAGGACCTTCACACCGCCCAGGTCGACGTACGGACGGACCAGGTTCGCCTCGGTCTCGTCGTGCGGGCCGTTCTCGGCGCGGTCCTCGGGAGCGGACTTGTCCGTCGGGGCGACCGCGTCGACCTCGTCGAGGTCCGCGTCGGCGTCCGTCGCGATGTCGACCTCGGGGGTCGTGTCCGCGATCTCGACCTCGTCGGCGACGGCCTCGGCCACCTCGACCTCGGCGCCCTCGACCTCGTCACGCTTGCGTCGACCGAACTTCATGCGCGCGTTCCTTCCTGAACATCATCGGCGGCGCCGGTCACGGCACCGCTCCGGTCACCGTAGCCGGACGAGCCGAAGCCGCCCTGGCCCCGGACGCTGTCGGGGAGTTCCTCGACACGCGTGTACGTCACCCGCGGCACGGGCATGACGATCAGCTGTGCGATGCGGTCACCCACGTGCACTTCGTACGGTTCGGACCGGTCGGTGTTGAGCAGTGAGACCTTGATCTCGCCGCGGTACCCGGAGTCGACCGTGCCCGGGCTGTTGACGATGGTGATGCCGTGCTTGGCGGCGAGCCCGCTGCGCGGGACCACGAACGCGGCGTACCCCTCGGGGAGCGCGATCCGCAGCCCGGTCGCGGCCAGGTGGCGCTCGCCCGGCTGCAGCACGAAGGCCTCGGTCGAGACGAGGTCGGCACCGGCGTCGCCGGGGTGGGCGTGTCCGGGGCGGTTCTCCCCGGTCCAGAGGACGTCGACTGGTTCCATCACGTGTCGAGGGTAGTGCAGAGACGTGACCCGACCGTGACCTGTCCCGAGTCGTGGTCGAATGGACCCGTGACCCTGTACCGCGAACGACTCTGGGCCCCGCCCGCCCTGTACCTGGCGACGGCGCTCGTCATCCCCGCCACCCTGCTCGTGTTCCTGCCCATCAGCGTGCTCGCCGGGGTGCTCGTGGCGATCGGCATGGAGCTCGGCGTCCTCGTGCTCCTGTGGGCACTCGCACCCACCATCGAGGTCACGGACAGCGAGTTCCGCGCCGGCAAGGCGCACCTCCCCCGCGCTCTCGTCGGCAGCGTCGAGGCGTTCGAGGGCGCCGAGGCGACCACGCAGCGCGGCCCGAAGCTCGACGCGCGAGCGTGGACGCTCTTCCGCGGCTACGTACGCGGGGTCGTCAAGGTCGAGGTCCGCGACGACGCCGACCCGACGCCCTACTGGCTGGTCAGCGTCCGGCAGCCCACCAAGGTGGTCGAGGCGCTCCGGTCCTGACGGACCCTGCGGACGACCGGGAGGCCCGGCGCACGTCCGCCCCGCACCGCACGACGAAGGCCCCGCATCCTGGAGGATGCGGGGCCTTCGGTCATCGGTGCGTCTAGAGCGCCGCGCATTCTGCGCAGACCGGCCCGAGCTTCGACTCGTGGTCGAGCTGGGAACGGTGCTTCACGAGGAAGCACTCGACGCAGGTGAACTCATCGACCTGCGGGGGCAGCACCACGACGTCGAGGTCGACGTCGCTCAGGTCCTGCCCGGCGAGTTCGAAGCTGCCGGGGTTGTCCGAATCATCGTCGACGACCCCCGACATCTTGTCGGGAACGCGCTCCTTGAGGGCCTCGATCGACTCCGAATCGGAGTTGTCATCGGTCTTCCGGGGGGCGTCGTAATCGGTGGCCATGCCCATCCATTTCTCGTATCGAGAGGTCGTCGCCGGGTGATCGGCGGCGACAGTTTGCACTACAGCCCGCCAGAGTGCAAACCGAGATCTGCGGCGGGTCGTCACGGCGCTGCAACCCGTGACCGGATCGGGACATTCCCGACACCCGTCGCCACTGTTTCGCAGACTCCGCGGCACGCCCGTGCGCCTCCGTGGAAACCGTCCGCGACCACTGCATACTCACGGGGTACGACGCACGACCGTACGCGACGCTGGGAAGGCTGGACCATGCAAGACGTGAGAGTCATCGGAGTCGAGGCAGGCGCGATCCTCCTGGCCACCGACGGCGGTACCGAGTTCCGGTTGCCCGTCACGTCCTCCCTGCCGGGGCAGGTCCGCCAGGCCAACCCCGACGCCGGTCCGCAGAAGCGGGTCTCCCCCAAGGACGTCCAGGCACGCATCCGTGGCGGTGCCGACGCCGCCGACGTCGCGGCCGCGCTCGACGTCGACGTCGAGTACGTCCGACGCTTCGAGGGCCCGGTGCTCGCCGAGCGCGCCTTCGTCCTCGACGCCTCGCACCGCGTCCCGGTGACCCCGGTCGACGACGAGGCCCCCGACACCTTCGGCGCGGCGATCACCGCGAAGCTCGAGGCCGGCGAGGCCACCGCCATCAGCTGGGGCTCGTGGAAGCACCCGGAGAGCGGCTGGCAGGTCCGGGTCCGCTACACCGCCGCCGAGGTCGAGCACGACGCCCAGTGGCGCTTCGACCCGAAGACCTCGACGCTCGTGCCGGACAACGGCGACGCGCACCGGCTCTCGCACACCGACGACGAGGGCATCGCGCCCCGCCTGCGCGCCGTGGAGTACGAGCAGCAGCACGACGACGGCACCCGCTTCGACTCCGGCGCCTTCCGCGTCGAGGAAGAGGACGAGTCCGTCACGAACCCCGACGTCCCCGACCGCGCGCCGCTCCGAGCACCGCTGCCCCGGATCGGCCAGGCGGCCGTCGAGGAGCGCGCACCCGGCAACGAGACCGCCGACCTGCTCGAGGCCCTCCGTCGCCGCCGCGGGGAGCGCGAGGCCGCCTCGTTCGGCGAGCAGCGCGACGAGCCGGCCCGCGGAACCTCGATCAGCGTCGTCGACATCCCGCTGCAGGGGTTCGACGACGAGCCCGAGGGCGACACCGTCCCGCCGTCGGCCGACGCCCGTCCGGCATCGGCGCCCGAAGCCGAGGGCCGTGCGGAGCGCAAGAAGCGCAACCGTCGGTCGATGCCGAGCTGGGACGAGATCGTCTTCGGCACCCGCCCGGAGGACCCGGCCTGAGCCGACCGTCCGGCTGGCGGTGACCGCGTGGTCGGTCGCGGCCGGCTGCTACTGCGCGAACGCCCCGGCGAGCCGCAGCGGGACGAACGTCTCCTCGTCGGTCATCGCGCCGTGCTGGCCGATCATGCGCTTCGGCACCTCGCCGTCACGCAGCGCGCGGTCGTCGTTGAACGCCCACGACCCGCGCGCCACGACGATCACGTCGCCGATGCGCGGGACCACCTGCGGCGAGACCGCACCGAACCACCCGGCGGCGATCGCCTCGTCGCGGCTCGCGACGTACGCCTTCTTGCCGTAGCGCGCTCGGAACGCCCCGACCAGCCCGCGCACGTCGGTGCCCGGTGCCACCGTGAGCTGGCGGCACCGCGGATCGCCCGCCACCCCGACGACGTCCGTCAACAGGAGCGGGTCGATGGCGATGTTCGCGTGGTCGGGCACGTCGAGCACACCGTGGTCCGCGGTGACGAGGACACCCACGTCCGGCGCACCGCTTGCATCGAGGCGCGCGAGCTCACCGTCGAGCAGCTCGAGCGTCGCCGTCCACCGGTCGGACTGCCACCCGGACTTGTGGCCGATCGAGTCGAGCTCCGGCACGTACAGGTACACGAGCGACCGACCGGTGGCGGTCTCGGCCAGGGCGGCGTCGATGCGCTCCGGGATCGTGTCCGCCGACACGTACCGCGCGCCGCCGAGCACGTTCGCGGTCATGCCCGACGCCCGGTACCGGTCGGGGCCGACGACGACGGGGTCGACGCCGAGCTCCGCGGCACGGGTGAAGAGCGTCTCGGTGAGGAACCAGTCCGCGGGGACCTCGGTGTCCCACCCGCCGAGCAGGTTCATCACGGCGCCGGTGTCCGGGTTCCAGCCGCTGTAGCCGACGACGCCGTGCGTGCCGGGCGACCGTCCGGTGGTCAGGGTGCTCAGTGCCGCGGCCGTCGTGGTCGGGAACCCGCTGCGCAGCTTCTTCGCGGTGCCGGAGCCCTTGGCGGCCGTGAGCCAGCGGGCGTGCCCGGCGCGAGCCGACAGCGCGACGCTCCCGAGGCCGTCGACCAGGACGACGATCGCGGAACGGGCGGGACGGAGGGCGATCCGGGCCTCCAGGCCGTGGTCTCGCGACCACGCGCCGTCCGCAACCCCGAGCGCCACGAGGCAACTCGGGAAGACGTCGGCGAGGTTCGCGGCGGCGTCGGGGGCCGTCGGTACGCTTGTTCCCATTCCAACGAGTCTTCCAGAAAGGTGCCATGGCACGCACGGACGCAGTCGGCCTGCCCGACGGTGAGCGCATCGAGGACGTCGACGTCTCCGAGGAGATGCAGGGCTCCTTCCTCGAGTACGCGTACTCCGTCATCTACTCGCGGGCGCTGCCCGATGCGCGCGACGGCCTGAAGCCCGTCCAGCGGCGCATCCTGTACCAGATGGCCGAGATGGGCCTGCGGCCCGACCGCGGGCACGTCAAGAGCGCCCGCGTCACCGGCGAGGTGATGGGCAAGCTGCACCCGCACGGCGACGGCGCGATCTACGACGCCCTGGTGCGGATGGCGCAGCCGTTCACGATGCGCGTGCCGCTGATCGACGGCCACGGCAACTTCGGGTCGCTCGACGACGGTCCCGCTGCCGCCCGGTACACCGAAGCCCGCCTGGCCGAACCGTCGATGGCGATGACCGAGGGCCTCGGCGAGGACGTCGTCGACTTCGTCCCGAACTACGACAACCAGATCATGCAGCCCGGCGTCCTGCCCGCGGCGTTCCCGAACCTGCTCGTCAACGGCGCGTCGGGCATCGCGGTCGGCATGGCGACGAACATGGCGCCGCACAACCTGGGCGAGGTGGTCGAGGCCGCGAAGCACCTGCTGATGAACCCGCAGGCCACCCTCGAAGAGCTGATGGAGTTCGTGCCGGGGCCGGACCTGCCCTCCGGCGGCACCATCGTCGGGCTCTCCGGGGTCCGCGACGCGTACGCCACCGGGCGTGGCACGTTCCGCACCCGGTCGAAGGTGAGCGTCGAGAACCTGACCCCGCGCAAGGTCGGGCTCGTCGTCACCGAGCTGCCGTACCTGGTCGGCCCCGAGCGCGTCATCGAGAAGATCAAGGACGGCGTCCAGTCCAAGAAGCTCGTCGGCATCTCGGACGTCAACGACCTGACCGACCGCAACCACGGGCTCCGGCTCGTGATCGGCATCAAGAGCGGGTTCAACCCCACCGCGGTGCTCGAGCAGCTGTACAAGCACACTCCGCTCGAGGACGGCTTCGGCATCAACAACGTCGCGCTCGTCGGCGGGTCGCCGCGCACGCTCGGGCTGCGCGAGCTGCTCGACGTCTACGTGCAGCACCGGCTGTCGGTCGTCACCCGGCGGTCGGAGTACCGACTCGCGCGTCGTCGCGAGCGGCTGCACCTGGTCGAGGGACTGCTCATCGCGATCCTCGACATCGACGAGGTGATCCAGGTCATCCGCACCTCGGACGACTCCGAGGCCGCACGGAGCCGTCTCCGCGACGTCTTCGACCTGTCCGAGGTGCAGGCCGAGTACATCCTCGAACTGCGGCTCCGACGCCTGACGAAGTTCTCGCGCATGGAGCTCGAGGCCGAGCGCGACCAGCTCCTCGCCGACATCGCTGCGCTCGAGGAACTCCTGGCGTCCGACGAACGGCTCCGTGCCCAGGTCGCGCTCGAGCTCACCGAGGTCTCCGACAAGTTCGCCACCCCCCGCCGCACCCTGCTCACCGAGGCCGACGCCCCCGTCAAGGGCGGTCGCAAGGCCGCGGTCGACCCGGAGTCGCTCCAGGTCGCCGACTCGCCGTGCCGCGTGCTCCTCTCGACCACCGGACGGCTCATCCGCGTCGACATCCCGACGTCGGAGCTCAGCATCGTCCGGGTACCGAAGCGCTCCAAGCACGACGCCGTCCGGTCCGCCGTGGTGAGCACCGTCCGGGGCCAGGTCGGCGCGCTGACCTCGACCGGGCGGGTTCTGCGGCTCTCCCCCGTCGACGTGCCGGCGGTGCCGCCCGCCGCGGTCCGCCTCGACGCCGGCGTACGGGTCACCGACTTCCTGGTGCTCACCAAGGGCGAGACGGTCGTTGCACTCGTCGACCTGTCCGGCGCGTCGTCGGACTCCCTCGCCATCGGCACCGCGCAGGGCGTCGTGAAGCGCGTCGTCCCCGGAGCCTGGCCCGACAAGCCCGAGTTCGTCGCCATCAGCCTGAAGCCCGGCGATGCGGTGGTCGGCGCCGCCCAGGCACCCGAGTCCGACGACCTGGTGTTCATCAGCTCGAACGCCCAGCTCCTGCGCTTCCCCGCGTCCGGCGTCCGTGCCCAGGGCTTGCCGGCCGGCGGTGTCGCGGGCATGGCGCTGGCGTCCGGGTCCTCGGTGATCTGGTTCGGGTCCGTCGCCCGGTCCGACGACGCTGTGGTCGCCACGGTGTCCACGACCTCCACGGCACTGCCGGGCACCGACTCCGGACGCGCCAAAGTCTCCGCCCTGTCCGAGTTCCCCGCCAAGGGCCGGGCGACCCAGGGTGTCCGGGCGCACGCGTTCCTGAAGGGCGAGGACGGGCTCACCGTGGGCTGGGCGGGCATCGCTCCCCCGCATGCGGTCGGTACGGACGGCGCCGCGCGGACCCTGCCCGACTGGCTGTCGAAGCGTGACGGGTCGGGGGCGCCGCTCGAGGCCGTCATCGGCTCGATCGGGGGCAGTGCCGCGGCGCTCGACGGCACCGCTGGCGACGCGTAGGGCGCGGCGGCGCCCTGCTCTGGCGGGCTTCTCTCCGCGAAAGCGACAGTGTCCCGCGAACAGTTCGCGGGACCCTGTCGCGTTGGCAGCACTGACCGCGCACGGTGGCGCCACGGTGTCGCTCTGGCGGCACCGAGACTCGGTCTGCGCGACATCGTTCGCGGTCCGGCACCCGAGTCCGGTCGCCCACCGCGAGACTCGCTGGCCGGGAGGCGCGGGCCAGCCCCGTCCAGACCGCTCGCTCCGCCAACGCGGAAGCGACAGAAGTCCGCCAACAGTTCGCGGGACACTGTCGCGTTGGCGGTACGGACCGCGCACGGTGGCGGCACGGTGTCGCTCTGGCGGCACCGAGACTCGGGCTGAGCGACCGAACTCGGAGCCCGCAGTCCGAGACGAGTCGCTGAGGCCGAGACTCGGGCCAGCACCGCCGAGACTCGGGCGGGCGCCGCCGCGCGGCTACGCGTCGATGCGGTCGCGGTCCAGACCCTCGCCGGCCAGGATGAACTCCTTGCGCGGGGCCACGTCGTTGCCCATGAGCAGCTCGAACACCTTCGCCGCGCTCTCGGCATGCGTGATGTTCACCCGCCGCAGGGTCCGGTGCGCGCGGTCCATCGTGGTCTCGGCGAGCTGATCGGCGTCCATCTCACCCAGGCCCTTGTACCGCTGGATCGGCTCCTGGTACTTCTTGCCGGTCTTCTCGAGCTTCTTCAGCACGGTCTGCAGCTCCTGCTCGGAGTACGTGTAGAGCGTGTCGTTCGGCTTGCCGCGGTTCACCACGACCACCCGGTGCAGCGGCGGCACGGCGGCGAACACCCGGCCCTGCTCGATCATCGGTCGCATGTAGCGGAAGAACAGAGTGAGCAGCAGCGTGCGGATGTGGGCACCGTCGACGTCGGCGTCCGACATGATGATGACCTTGCCGTAGCGCGCCTGGTCGATCTCGAACGTCCGGCCGGAGCCGGCGCCGATGACCTGGATGATCGACGCGCACTCGACGTTCGACAGCATGTCCGACACGGACGCCTTCTGCACGTTGAGGATCTTGCCGCGGATCGGCAGCAGCGCCTGGTACTCGCTGTTGCGTGCGAGCTTCGCGGTCCCCAGGGCCGAGTCGCCCTCGACGATGAAGAGCTCGGTGCCCTCGGTCTCCTGCGACCGGCAGTCCGCGAGCTTCGTCGGCAACGAGGAGTTCTCGAGCGCGTTCTTCCGGCGCTGCGTCTCCTTGTGGGCGCGGGCCGAGATGCGGGTCTTCATCTCCGCGACGACCTTCTCGAGCAGGGTCGCCGCCTGGGCCTTCTCGGTGCGCTGCGTCGACGTCAGGATCTCGGTGATGCGCTTCGACACGACCTGGTCGACGATCTTGCGGACCGCTGGCGTGCCGAGGATCTCCTTCGTCTGTCCCTCGAACTGCGGCTCGGGCAGTCGGACGGTCAGCACGGCGGTCATGCCGGCGAGCACGTCGTCCTTGTCGAGCTTGTCCTGCCCGACCTTCAGCTTGCGGGCGTTCGCCTCGACCTGCGCGCGGACGGCCTTGACCAGACCGGACTCGAAGCCGGCCTGGTGCGTGCCGCCCTTCGGCGTGGCGATGATGTTGACGAAGCTGCGGAACACCGCCTCGTAGCCGTCGCCCCACCGCAGCGCGAGGTCCACCTCGCAGGAGCGCTCGACCGAGGTGGAGACCATGTGGCCCTTGTCATCGAGCATCGGGACGGTCTCGGTGAAGGTCCCGGTGCCCTGCACGCGCCAGACGTCGGTGACGGCGGTGTCGGCCGCGAGGTGCTCGACGAACTCGCCGATGCCGCCCTCGTAGCGGAAGCGCTCGACGACCGGGCCGGCCTCGACGGCGGTCCCCGTCGCCTCGGCACGCGCAGCGGCGGCTTCGATCGAGGCCACGCGCTCGTCGGTGATCGTGATGCCGAGCCCGGGCACCAGGAACGCCGTCTGCCGTGCCCGGGTGACCAGGTCGTCCGTGCTGAACCGCGCATCGGCGGTGAAGATCTGCCGGTCCGCCCAGTACCGGATCCGGGAACCCGTGACGCCCTTCTTCACCTTGCCGACCACCCGCAGCTCACTGCCCGAGGTGAACGGGCTGAACGGGGCGTCCGGACCGATGCCCTCGGCGTCGTCGAACGTGCCGGGCTCGCCGCGGTGGAACGACATGGCGTAGGTCTTGCCGCCGCGGTCGACCTCGACGTCGAGGCGCTCGGACAGGGCGTTGACCACCGAGGCGCCGACGCCGTGCAGACCGCCGGAGGCAGCGTAGGAGCCGGAGCCGAACTTGCCGCCGGCGTGCAGCTTGGTGAACACGACCTCGACCCCGGTCAGACCGGTCTTCGGTTCGACGTCCACCGGGATGCCTCGGGCGGTGTCGCGGACCTCGACCGAACCGTCGGCGTGCAGCACGACACCGATCTCGTCGCCGTGCCCCGCCAGGGCTTCGTCGACGGAGTTGTCGATGATCTCCCACAGGCAGTGCATGAGCCCGCGGGAGTCGGTCGAGCCGATGTACATCCCCGGACGCTTCCGGACCGCCTCGAGCCCTTCGAGGACGGAGAGATGGCGTGCGGAGTAGTCGGAGCTCACCGTCCGATGCTACCGAGCGGTACCGACACCCTCGGCGCGGACACTCGCACTGGGGACAACCGATCCGCGCTCAGCGAAACAGCGCTGCACAATGCATCGTTCTCAGGCATCACGTGTTGAAATGGTGCAACCACCCGGCACCACCTGCGATCCGTGAGGAGCACAGCAATGACCCAGACCGTGCAGGACCCCTCCATCGACGAAGTCAGCAACCACCAGCTGACCGCCGCCGACCGTTGCGACAGCTGCGGAGCGCAGGCCTACATCCGAGCCACCATGTCGAGCGGCGAGCTCTTCTTCTGCGCGCACCACGGCGCCGAGTTCAAGGACAAGCTCGCGGCGACCGCCATCGAGTGGCACGACGAGAGCAGCCGACTCTACGAGTCGAAGTAGCGCGCGAAGGCGCGAGCACAGCAAGACGGGAGGCCCGGTGCCAGCTGGCACCGGGCCTCCCGTCTTGCTGTTGCCCGTCTCAGAACGCGCGGTTCAGCGCCCAGGCGGCGCCGCGGTAGCTGTTCGGCCCCCAGACACCGTCGATGGGGCCGCTGTAGCGGCCGTGGGCGGCCGCCCATCGCTGCAGTGCCCGGATGATCTCGGGGCTCTGCCAGTTGTGGAGGTCGCCTGCACGGAAATACCCGCCCTTCGCGAGCTGCTCGGAGACGCCCGTCCAGGAGTTCGGACCCATGATCCCGTCGATCGGCCCCTTGTAACCGTAGTACCCGGCCATGCTGCCAAGGCACTGGAGCCGCTTGTAGAAGATCGTTCCCGGAACCCCGTCGAACTCGGTCGTGGTCGTCGGCACCGAACTGCAGGCCGAACTGATGCGGGGCGTCGCGGCCTCAGCAGGAGCTGTCTGGACGACGGCTCCGGCAGTGGTCAGTGTCACGACGAGTGCGCCGACCAGGGCGAGGACGGATTTGTTGGTGAGCATGAAGCCTCCTTTGTCGGCTTCCAACATGTCACATCCTGCACACCAACGGACCAACCTGGCAATTGTTGCCACCCATCGGAGACGACGAAGGCCGGGTCCCATCGGGACCCGGCCTTCGTGAGCGTCACGCGATGCGCTTGAACGCCTTGTCGACGTAGCGGTCGACCGTCGCGCGCGCTTCGCGTGCGTAGCGGTCGATGGTGGCCGTCTGCTCCGGGTCCGGTGCGTACTCGCGACCCAGCCGTGCGGTTGCTGCGGCGAGGACACCGTCGGTCAGCTGCGGGTTGAGCGGCAGGATCGGACCCTGCGTGTGCGTGCCGAACGACGTGCTGACGATCGCACCCTCGACCGGGGCTCCCGCCTGGTTGCCACCACCGGACACGACGTCGGCGAACGGGCTGACCCCGGCCGCGAGCTCGATGGTGGTGGCGTGGTCCTCGAAGCCAGCGAGGCGCTTCGGCGCGCCGGGGAGCAGCGGGTACCGGGTCTCGAGGACGAAGTAGTTCACCCGACGTGCGGCACCGCGGACGGCTCGGGCGTCGAACACGCCGAACCCGACGAGCGGAGCACCCTCGGTGGGGACGACCTCGTTCGTCGCCAGGTCGAACCCGCCGCCGACCGCGATGACCGGCACGCCGTCGCTCGCGAACGAACGGAGCGGAGCACCGATGCGGGCGACGTCGGCACCGAGCGACCGCATCGCGCTGAGCGGGCCGTTGCCGATGACCACGACGTCGGCCGCCGCGGGCAGGTCGTCGCCGGGCGCGTACTCGACCACTTCGGTGTCGAGGCCGGCGGCAGCAGCGCGGCGCACGAGGGCCGCGACGTTGCCGCGGTCACCCGAGACGCCCATCTGCCGGGGGTAGACGTGCAGGATGGTCAGCCGGTCGGCCGTCATGCGGTCTTCTCCATGTCCGGGTGGCCGAGGGCCTTGCGGGCGATCATCATGATCTCGTAGTTGACGATGAAGTTCTTCGTCCCGCTGGTCGTCGACCCGAGGTGCTCCATGAGCGTGATCGCTGCCTCGACGTCGGGTTCGACCCGGCCGATGCGGACACCGGCGTGTTCGAGGGCGATCGCGATCTGCCAGGCCTTGTCACCGGAGACGACGTCCACGTGGTCGAGCTTCGAGAAGTCGATGTCGTAGATCCAGGAGATGTCCGGCGTGCCCTCGTCGATCGCCATGAGGACCTGCTCGGGGCTGTCCGGCAGCGCGTCGAGGTTGAGCTGGAGACTCGCGGCGTTCTTGAACATCGTGAACTCGGCGGACTCACCGGCGATCGGCAGTCGCTCCCCGCGGCCGTACGCCGGCTTCATCGTGCCGAAGGCCTTCGTGACGGCGTCGGCGCGGAACTGCGTGCCGAGTGCCGCGCTGGCCGTGGCGGTGGCAGCAGCAGCGTCGACCGCGTAGTGCAGGCCGCGTGCGGGCAGGCGCACCGCGATGTCGGCACCGTCGAAGCGGATCGTCGCACCGTCACCGGTGTTCACGACGACCTCTGATTCGGCGGCGTTCGGCTGGGCGTCCTGCCGGTCGAAGTCGTCGGCGTTCTGCAGGCCGTTCGGCGCCGCGGCGACGACCTCGGCACTCGCACCGAAGCGCAGCACCCGCTGGCCGGCCCGCGCGGCGTAAGCATCGAGGAACTGGTCGTCGCGGTTCGTGATGACGTTCGCCGTGGACAGTGCCGCGGTGTCGAGCATCATGTCGGCGACGCGTTCGGTCTCGAAGAACCGGTACAGCTGGTCGACCTGCACGTTGAGCATCGTCACCGTGGACGGCGACAGGATGCCGGCGAGCTCGACCGCGAAGGCCTCGTCCACCTCGAGGATGCCGATGTCCGCCTTCAGGCGACCGGTCAGCGACACCTCGGACAGCAGCGCCGACGCGATGCCCTGCGGCAGGTTCGCCCCGGACGGGTTCGTGAAGACGCGGAGCCCGTGCGCCCGGACGATGTCCGAGATCATGTGCGTGGTCGTCGACTTGCCGTTCGACCCGAGCACGAAGACGACGCCGTTCGGGAACTGCTTCGTCACGTGCTGCAGGAAGTCCGGCACCAGCTTGAGCACGATGTACCCGGGGTAGGCGGATCCCCCGCCCCGCGCTCGGGCGAGGGCGCGGAGGATCCGCCCGATCAGGATCGGGATGAAGAACCGCATCGGCCTACTCGAGGTAGTCGCGCAGCGACTGCGACCGCGACGGGTGGCGGAGCTTCGCCATCGTCTTGGACTCGATCTGACGGATGCGCTCACGCGTCACGCCGAACGTGTCACCGATCTGGTCGAGGGTCTTCGGCTGGCCGTCACCGAGGCCGAAGCGCATGCGGATGACGCCCGCCTCGCGCTCGGACAGGGAGTCGAGCAGGCTCTCGAGCTGCTTCTGCAGCATGGTGAAGCCCACCGCGTCGGCCGGCACGACCGCCTCGGTGTCCTCGATGAGGTCACCGAACTCGGAGTCGCCGTCCTCGCCCAGGGGCGTGTGCAGGGAGATCGGTTCGCGACCGTACTTCTGCACCTCGACGACCTTCTCCGGGGTCATGTCGAGCTCGCGGGCGAGCTCTTCCGGAGTGGGTTCGCGACCGAGGTCCTGCAGCATCTGGCGCTGGACACGAGCGAGCTTGTTGATGACCTCGACCATGTGCACCGGGATGCGGATGGTGCGGGCCTGGTCGGCCATGGCGCGGGTGATCGCCTGGCGGATCCACCACGTCGCGTACGTCGAGAACTTGAAGCCCTTGGTGTAGTCGAACTTCTCGACCGCACGGATCAGGCCCAGGTTGCCCTCCTGGATGAGGTCCAGGAACTGCATGCCACGGCCGGTGTAGCGCTTGGCGAGCGACACCACGAGGCGGAGGTTCGCACCGAGCAGGTGCGACTTGGCGCGCTGACCGTCGCGGGCGACCCAGCGCAGCTCGCGCTCGGCCGGCTTCGTCAGCCCGGTCGAGTGCTGCAGCTTGTCCTCGGCGAACAGACCGGCCTCGATGCGCATCGCGAGCTCGACCTCCTGCTCGGCGTTGAGCAGGGCGACCTTGCCGATCTGCTTGAGGTAGTCCTTCACCGGGTCGGCGGTCGCACCCGTGATGGTCGTCGAGTAGACCGGGGCTTCGTCGTCGTCGGTCTGCGAGATGACGAGCGCGCCAGCGGCGACCGCTGCGGCGGCGTCGGGCTTGATCGCCTTGTCGTCGGTGTCCTCGACGTCCTCGGTCGGCTCGTCGGTGGCTTCGTTCGCCTCGTCGACGGGGTCGACCTTCTTCGCCTTCGGGGCGGCCTTCTTGGCCGGGGCCTTCTTGGCGGGGGCCTTGGTGGCGCGCTTCTTCGGCGCGGCGGTTCCCTCGGCGTCCGTGGCGTCCTCTGCCACAGCACCTTCGGGCTGAGTGTCCTTCGTGGGATCGATCGTCGTGCTCCGGGCAGCCATGCGATCACCTCTCTCGTCGTGCCACGTTCGTGGGGTCGTGGCCTCCCTCGCCGCCCAGGGCCCGAGCCGCAGTCCCCCGCGTCGTCGAGTCCTACCGTTCCGGGCAGCACTAAGACCCATGTCAAGTCCCCCGGGTTGATCGGCGCTCCGAAGTGCTCCGACAGGATGGGGGTCCTGAGTGGGTCCGTGATCATTATTGCACGTGCCGCTTCCGCAGGCGCGCAACGAGTGCAACCCAGAGCGGTCCGACGCGTATTCCCTCCTCCGCGTGGAGCACCCGGCGCGTGCGGTGCCGCGCGTGCAGGAGCATCGCGACGCCGAACCCGACCACCAGGTACTGCACCGTGAGGGCCACCCGGAAGTTGTCCCACGCGAACACCGTCTCGCCGGTGACCCGGGACATCACGTCGAGCAGCAGCCCGATCAGGTACATCATCACGAAGGCCGCCAGGAAGCCCCCGACGTTGACGACGCCGTTCGCGGAGCCGAGGGAACCGACCGGGTTGAACGTCCGGGCGAAGTCGAACCCGATCAGCGAACCGGGGCCGCCGATGCCCATCGCCACGACGAGCAGCACGAGCAGCCAGGTCGGCGGGTGACCGGGCCAGAGCAGGATCGCGGTCCACACCACGGCGAGCAGCACGACCACGCCGAGCACGAGGTTCGAGCGGCGCATCGGGAACCGCGCGCACAGCAGCCCGAGCACCGGCCCGGCGACGAAGCCGACGGCGACGATGATCGTCAGGAAGCCGGCGGCCTCGGCGGGGCTGTACCCGAGCCCGCGGAGCATGGGGACGCCCCAGAGCAGCGAGAACACCGTGCCGGACGACTGCGTCACGTAGTGGGACCAGAACCCGAGCTGCGTGCCCGGTCGACGCAACGCGTGCCCGAACGTCCGGAACGCGGCGCCCCACGAGTGCGGCAGTGGGATCGTTCCGGTCCGCACGACCACGGGGCCGTTGCGGACGAAGACGAACGCCAGGACGAGCCCGACGGCACTCGCGGCGGCGGCGACCCCGAACGCGGGCGTCCACCCCGCGGCGTGCAGGAGCACGGCGAACGGGAACGCCGACAGGATCTGGCCGATCTGCCCGAGGTTGCCCGTCCACTGCGAGATCTGCGGCAGGATCCGGCCGCTGAACCACATCGGCACCAGGCGGATCACCGAGATGAACGTCATCGCGTCGCCGGCGCCCACGAGCACCCGGCCCGCGATCGCCGGGCCGATCGTCGGCGAGAAGGCCACGACGGCCTGGCCGACCACGAGCAGCGCGGCGCCGAGCAGGACGAGCTTGCGCGGCCCCACCCGGTCGAGCGCGACGCCCACCGGGATCTGGAGTCCGGCGTACACGGCGATCTGCACGACCGCGAGCGTGGACAACACCGCCGCCGAGACGGCGAACCGGTCCTGCGCGTCCACCCCGGACACCCCGAGCGACGACCGCTGCACGACCGCCAGGACGTAGGCGAGCACCGCGATGCCCCAGATCAGGTACGCGCGACGGGAGTTCACCCCGACAGGCTACCGATCCGGCGGAGCCGGATACGCGACGTGTGTCGCCGACGCTGGTGACGTCCTGGTCGCGACCGGACGACCGACGGGAGGAACGGTGCGGGCCCGCCCCGGGCCTCCAGACCGCCGTTCCGGACCGTTCAGGGCCCGACCCGGCTACTCGCCGCCGTCACCCTGGGTGCGACGATCCGCCAGGAAGCGCTCGAGCTCGGCCGCGATCGCGTCCGCGGTCGGCACCTCGCCGTCGACGTCCGTGAGCGGCGACGCGACCGGGTTGCCCTCCATGTACGTGTCGTGCCGCTCCTCGAGCACACCGACGAGTCGCTGCAGCTCGGCGTTGCCGGCGACCTGCTCCTCGACCCGGGTGAGGAACTCGCGACCCGCTTCGCGCAGGGCGTCCGTCGGGAAGATGAGGCCGGTGGCCGCGGCGATGCCGGACAGGGCCGCGACGGCCGCGTCGGGGAACTCGGTGTCCGACAGGTAGTGCGGCACGAGCAGGACGAGCCCGGTGACCTGCGCGCCCGTGGATGCGAGCCGGTGCTCGACGAGGTGCAGGACGTTCGCCGGCGCCTGGGTCTCGGGCTTCCAGACGCTCATCTGCTCGACGAGGTCGGCGCGGGTGCCGGAGACGGTCAGGCTGATCGGGCGGGTGTGCGGGACCGGCATCGGGATCGACTGCACCCAGGTGGTGTCCGCGACCTGGAGCTGGGCGGCCAGGCCGGTGACGGCGTCCACGAAGCGGTTCCACTGGAAGTCCGGCTCGTACCCCGACAGGAAGAGGAACGGCTGGCCGATCTCGTCGCGCACGAGGTGCAGCGCCAGCCGGGGCGGCTCGACGGCGGCGATGTGGTCGTGCTCGAAGGTGATGACGGGCCGGCGAGCACGCCAGTCGAGCAGCACGTCGGGATCGAACTCGGCGACGAGCTGGGTGTCGAGGTCCTCGAGCACCGACGTCGTGACCTGGGCAACGGCCGAACCGGCGTCCGCGAAGCCGGTGAGCCCGGCGACCAGGTGCAGCCCGGCCGGGACGGTCGGGGCGGCCTCGTCGAACGTGTAGAGCTCCTCGGGGTGGTTCACCGTCCCCATGCTAGGCGGGGCCACCGACGCCCCCGCGCGGGACGGCCACGCCGACAGCGAACAGTGCGTGGATAGGGTTGGAGCATGGTCCGACCGACGCTCTCCACCGACTCCTCCGCCCCCTCCTCGATCTCCGCCGACGTCCTCGTGGTCGGTGTCCGGCCCGGTGCCGACGGTGCCCCCGCGACGATCGCCCAGCCGGCCACGACGCCGTTCTCGGCGCTCGACGACCTCGACCTCGCGGCGATCGGCGCGATGGGCGCCAAGGACCAGCTCGTGCGCATCCCGGCCGTCGGCGTCGACGCCGCGAGCATCGCGCTCATCGGGCTCGGCACCGGGACCGACGCCGCCGCCTACCGCTCGGCCGCCGGCAGTGCCGTCCGCCAGCTGCCGCACGCCGCGTCGATCGCCCTCGCGCTGCCGACCGACACCGACGTGCTCGTCGAGGCCGCACTCGAAGGTGCTGCACTCGGCGCCTACGCCTTCACGCGGCACAAGGGGGCCGGCACGACCGGGCCGACGCGTGGCGACCAGCGCGTGACGGTCCTCGCGCCGTCCGCCGCGACGGACGCCGCGGTCCGTCCGGCGATCGTGGCCGATGCCGCGTCGCTGGTCCGCGACCTCGTGAACACCGCCGCCGGCGACCTCGGCCCCGCCGACGTCGCCGACGTCGCCCGCGCGCAGGCCGAGGGGCTGCCCCTGACGGTCGAGGTGCTCGACGAGCAGGCACTCGAGGAGCAGGGCTTCGGTGGCATCCTCGGAGTCGGCCGTGGTTCGGCGCGTCCCCCGCGCCTGGTCGTCGTCCGCTACACACCGGAGTCCGCCACGAAGCACCTCGCCCTCGTCGGCAAGGGCATCACGTTCGACTCGGGCGGGCTCTCGCTCAAGCCGGCGGCGTCGATGCTCGGCATGAAGACCGACATGACCGGCGCCGCCACGGTGCTCGCCGCGACCGTCGCCGCCGCACGCCTGGGCCTCGACGTGCGCGTCACCGCCTGGCTCGCACTCGCCGAGAACATGCCGTCGGGCACGGCGACCCGCCCGGGTGACGTCCTCACCCTCAAGAACGGCAAGACCGTCGAGGTCACGAACACCGACGCCGAGGGCCGCCTGGTGCTCGGTGACGGCATGGCCGCCGCCTCGCTCGAGCAGCCCGACGCGATCGTCGACGTCGCCACCCTGACCGGCGCGCAGGTCGTCGCGCTCGGCGACCGCACCACCGGCCTGATGGGCAGCGACGACCTCGTCGCGAAGGTCCGCGCCGTGGCCGAGGGCGTGTCGGAGCCGATCTGGCCGATGCCCCTGCCCGAGGAACTCGACGCCCGGCTCGCCAGCGACGTCGCCGACATGGTCAACGCCACGGTCGGCAACCCGGCCGGCGGCATGCTGCTCGCCGGCAAGTTCCTGGAGCGCTTCGTCGGCGAGGGCATCCCCTGGGCGCACCTCGACATCGCCGGTCCGTCCGAGCACAAGGGCGGCGGCTACGGGTGGCTCGGCAAGGGCGCGACGGGTGTGATGGTCCGCACGCTCATCGCGCTCGCAGAAGACCTCCAGTCCGAGTAGTAGGTTTGGTACCGGTGGGACGGGGCATCGACGCACCTCCCACCGGTACTGCACGGGACGGGACCGGAACCACGCGGTCCGACCGTCGGACGCCGCCCCCGCGGTGTCCACGTAGGGCCCGATCGGCCCGACACGCACGAGGGAGTTGCACCAGGTGACGGAACAGACTTACGACGTCGTGGTCCTCGGTGGCGGGAGCGGTGGCTACGCCGCTGCGCTCCGGGCCGCCGAACTCGGCATGAGCGTCGCGCTCATCGAGGGCGACAAGCTCGGAGGGACGTGCCTGCACCGTGGCTGCATCCCCACCAAGGCGCTGCTGCACGCGGCCGAGGTCGCCGACGCGACGCGCGACGCCGAGAAGTACGGCGTGATCGCGGAGTTCGCCGGTGTCGAGGTCCCGAAGGTCATCGAGTACCAGCAGGGCGTCATCACCTCGAAGTACAAGGGCCTGCAGGGCCTCATCAAGGCCCGCGGCATCACCGTCGTCGAGGGCTGGGGTCGACTCACCTCGCAGAACACCGTGCAGGTCGGCGACCAGAACATCGTCGGCAAGAACGTCGTGCTCGCGACCGGCTCCTACTCGAAGTCCCTGCCCGGGCTCGAGATCGGCGGCCGCGTCATCACCTCCGAGACCGCACTGCGCATGGACTACGTGCCGAACAAGGTCGTCATCCTGGGCGGCGGCGTCATCGGCGTCGAGTTCGCCAGCGTCTGGAAGTCCTTCGGCGCCGAGGTCACCATCGTCGAGGCGCTCCCCCACCTCGTCCCGGCCGAGGACGAATCCATGTCGAAGCAGCTCGAGCGCGCCTTCCGCAAGCGCGGCATCGAGTTCTCGCTCGGTGTCCGGTTCCAGGGCGTCGAGCAGCACGAGAACGGCGTCGTCGTGACGCTCGAGGACGGCAAGACCTTCGACGGCGACGTCCTGCTGGTCGCCGTCGGACGTGGCCCGGTCACGCAGAACGTCGGCTTCGACGAGGTCGGCGTCGCCATGGACCGCGGCTTCGTCACCACGAACGAGCGCCTCGCCACCAACCTGCCGAACGTCTACGCGGTCGGCGACATCGTCCCCGGCCTGCAGCTCGCGCACCGCGGCTTCCAGCAGGGCATCTTCGTCGCCGAGGAGATCGCCGGCCTGAACCCGGTGATCATCGAGGACAAGAACATCCCGAAGATCACGTACTCCGACCCCGAGGTCGCCTCCGTCGGCCTGTCGCAGGCCAAGGCCGAGGCCGAGTACGGCGCCGACAAGGTGGACTCGTACGAGTACAACCTGGCCGGCAACGGCAAGAGCCACATCATCGGCACGTCCGGTTCGGTCAAGGTCGTCCGCGTCGTCGACGGCCCCGTGGTAGGCGTGAGCATGATCGGCGCGCGCGTCGGCGAGCTCATCGGTGAAGCCCAGCTCGCCGTGAACTGGGAGGCGTACCCGGAGGACATCGCTCCGCTGGTGCACGCGCACCCGACGCAGAACGAAGCCCTGGGCGAGGCGTTCATGCACCTCGCGGGCAAGCCGCTGCACGCGCTGTGACCCGCACGAGTCCGCGCCCTGTGACAATGACATCCACAACAACTGCAACCCCCCGCGAAGAGGAGTCCACCCGATGAGCGAATCCGTCAGCCTCCCGGCGCTCGGCGAGAGCGTCACCGAGGGCACGGTGACCCGATGGTTGAAGAACGTCGGTGACCGGGTCGAGGTCGACGAGCCGCTGCTCGAGGTCTCGACCGACAAGGTCGACACCGAGATCCCGTCGCCCGTCGCCGGCGTCATCGAGGAGATCCTCGTGCAGGAGGACGAGACCGTCGAGGTCGGTACCGCGCTGGTGAAGATCGGCGACGGTTCGTCCGACTCCGGTTCCGCCGACTCCGGTTCGTCCGACGAGTCCTCGAACGAGGCCGCTGCCGAGGCAGAGGCCCCCGAGGCCGAGCCGAGCACCGAGCAGGAGTCCGAGACCCCCGCCCCGGAGCCCACCGAGCCCGAGCCGGCCCCCGCCGGACAGACGCAGCCCGCGGCCCCGCAGGCCCCGTCCGCACCGCCTGCCGCCGCTCCGGTCCCGCAGGCCGCTCCCGTTCCGCCGCCCGCCGCCGCACCCCCGGCCGCTGTCCCGGCGCCGGCCGCTGCCGCACCCGCACCGGCCGCGCCGAGCGCGACCACCGCCGCTGCGGTGCCGAACCCGACGCAGGACGGCGCAGCCTCCGGCTACGTCACGCCGCTCGTCCGCAAGCTCGCGAACGAGCAGGGCGTCGACCTGTCCACCGTCACCGGTTCCGGTGTCGGCGGTCGCATCCGGAAGGAGGACGTGCTCGCTGCCGTCGCGAAGGCGCCGGCCGCCGCTGGTGCAGCTGCACCCGCCGCCGCGTCCGGTCCGTTCGTCGCCGAGGTCTCGCCGCTGCGCGGCACCCGCGAGAAGATGACCCGCCTGCGCAAGGTCGTGGCCGAGCGCGCCGTGCAGTCGATGACCTCGACCGCACAGCTCACGAGCGTCGTCGAGGTGGACGTCACGAAGGTGGCGCAGTTCCGCGACGCCCACAAGTCGGAGTTCCTCGAGAAGACCGGTTCGAAGCTCTCCTTCATGCCGTTCTTCGCCCTCGCGGCGTCCGAGGCGCTCAAGGCCCACCCGAAGATCAACTCGACCGTGGAAGGCGACGAGATCGTCTACCCGGAGTCCGAGAACGTCTCCATCGCGGTGGACACCGAGCGCGGCCTGCTGACCCCGGTCATCAAGGACGCGGCCTCGCTCGACCTGGCGCAGTTCTCGAAGTCCATCGCGGACCTGGCGGAGCGCACCCGGAACAACCAGCTCAAGCCCGACGAGCTCGCGGGCGGTACGTTCACGCTCACGAACACCGGTTCGCGTGGCGCGCTGTTCGACACCCCCGTGGTGTTCCTGCCGCAGTCGGCGATCCTCGGTACCGGCATCGTCACGAAGCGTCCCGCGGTCGTGAAGGTCGACGGCCAGGAAGCGATCGCGATCCGTTCGTTCGTCTACCTCGCGCTGTCGTACGACCACCGGATCATCGACGGTGCGGACGCCTCGCGCTACCTGGTCGCGGTCAAGAACCGCCTGGAAGAGGGCAACTTCGCCCCCAACCTCGGGTACTGACCCCAGCACCACGGCCGACGGCCCCGGTTCCCCCTCGTGGGGAGCCGGGGCCGTTCCCGTTCCCGCTCCGGTTCTTCGGCGTCCGGGGGCGTCCGGGGGTGTCCGGGCGCGTCAGCCACCACCACCTGCACCGGTCCCGGCGTCCGTTCCGGCACCGAGCACGGACACCGCGGCGACGACCGTACCGATCGCGACGACGACACCGACCACGGCGCGGCGGAGCGGCAACCGCCGACCGGCACCGAGCGGGATGCCGAGCTCGACGACCTCGCGCAGTCGAGCCGCCGGGCCTGTGGGGTCGAGCGGCGGGTCCGCCTCGACGAACACCAGGTCGGCCGGCGGTGTGGTCCACCGGAACGGCCGCGGAGGCGCCGCACCCCGGACCGCCTCGAGCGCGGCGCACACGGTGCTGCGGTCGCCGTCGAGCGCCGCGAGGAGGACAGCGTCCACGTCGTCGCGACTTGGATCTCGCGGGTCGACACGGTCCCAGACGACCCGCGCGGCGAGCACGAGGACCCGTGCAGCATCGTCACCGGGCAGCTCCGTCCCGTCGCGGACGGCTCCAGCCGGGCGGTCGCACAGCACCACGGCACCCGCGTCGTCCACCAGGACGTCGTCGATCCGGGCGACGCCGAGCCGCACCGCACCGTCCACCGCCGCGACGAGGAGCTCGAGCAGCGGCACGCAGAGCGTCACCGCGACCCCGGTCGTCGGGGTGCCGAGGCGGTCCAGCGCCACCGGGAGCGGCGTCCCGCGTGGGCGGTCGAGCAGGGTCACGAGCCCGCCCGCCTCGGTGCGGCCCACCGCCTCGACGGGGACCAGGTGGCGGTGCCCGGTGGTGCACCGGTCCGCGATCCAGGCCGCCACGGCAGCGTCGTCGGCCGGCGCGACCCAACGGTCGATTCGGGCGTCGTCGACGCTCTGGTCGGTGCTCGTGTCCATGGTGACGAGCGTGGCGGAGGCGGCTCGGGCCTCCTGTCCGTCCTGTCCGGTCTGTGGACAACGCGTGTTCGCGCACAGCCGGACCGACTGCGGTCTCCCCCGGACCGCGGAGGCCGTATCCTGTCAGCATGGCACGCAGCACTTCCACAGACACGAAGGCGAAGGAGCCGGGGCGTCTCAAGCAGATGTTCCAGGTCTTCCAGATGACCCGACGGGCCGACCCGTCGTCCGTCTGGTGGTTCGCCCTCGCATTCGTCGGCCCCGTCGTCCTCGGCATCGTGCTGGCGCTGGTGCTCCCGGGCCAGAACTGGCTCGCGATGATCCTGTGGATCGTCGCCGGTGTCCTGATGGGCGTGCTGCTCTTCCTCATCGTCCTCGGCCGGCTGGCCGAGCGGGCGGCGTACTCGCAGATCGAGGGCCAGCCCGGCGCCGTCGGTGCGGTGCTCTCCAACTCGCTGCGTCGACAGTGGCGCTCCAGCGAGATGCCCGTCGCCGTGCACGGACGCTCGCAGTCCGCGGTCTACCGCGCGGTGGGGCGTCCCGGCGTCGTCCTCATCACCGAGGGCCAGCGCGGCAACCTGAAGCGTCAGGTCGACGAAGAACGTCGCAAGGTGCAGCGCATCGTCCCGAACGTCGCGGTCCACGTGGTCAGCGTCGGTGACGGCGACGACACCCTCACCCTGCACAAGCTCCCCCGTGCCATGAACAAGTTCAAGAAGTCGCTCAACCGCAACGAGGTCCTGGCCGTCGCGAACCGCCTCGACTCGCTCACGCAGAGCCCCGCCGCCGCGATCCCGAAGGGCATGGACCCGATGCGTGCCCGCGCCGGACGTCCGCGCTGACCCGTCCCCGAACCACCACGCAGAACGCCCCCGACCGTGCCAGGTCGGGGGCGTTCTGCGCGCGCTGGGGTCGGTGGTCGCCGCGGGTGGTGCGAGGTTGTTCACTCGGTGCGAGGAAGGAACGACGCACGGAGTGATCAACCTCGCACCGTGCGGTGCGGCGCGCGCCGGCGCGGGCGCGGGCGCGGGCGCGGGCCGGGGTCAGCGGCGGACGAGCACCGTGCCGGCGATGCGGTCGTGCGCGCCACGGCTGTCCCGGTCGATGATGAGCGCCGGCACCACCAGGCAGAGCAGGACGGTCCGGACGACCGGACGCCACACCCCCACGTAGCCCCCGCGCATCGGCACGACGCGCAGCCCGACGCAGATGTGCCCGAACGATCCGGACAGCAGGCAGATGAAGAGCACCTGGAGCGCGGCGAAGATCGCCAGCTGCACCCACGAGTGCGCGATGTCCCCGGAACCGTTCACCGGCGACCAGACCCCGGTCACGTAGGCGATGAGGTCGGCGAGTGCACCGTCGAT
Source organism: Curtobacterium sp. VKM Ac-2884 (assembly GCF_015350945.1). Classification (NCBI taxonomy): domain Bacteria; kingdom Bacillati; phylum Actinomycetota; class Actinomycetes; order Micrococcales; family Microbacteriaceae; genus Curtobacterium; species Curtobacterium sp. VKM Ac-2884. The sequence goes on along the minus strand of NZ_JADKSA010000003.1, from coordinate 21,563 downwards.
GAGCAGGGCGACGATCCGCCGTCCGATCCGCCCGACGCTGCGGGGTCCTTCCTCCGGCAGACCGAGGTCCTTGCCCGGCCAGCCGTCGGGGTGCTCGGAGGGCGCGGACGGACTGGAGGAGCTGCGAGCCATGCCCCAAGCGTAGGCGACCGGCCGCCCGTAACACGCCCGAAACAATTCAGTCACGTCCGGGAAACCCCGTGTCAATAGCCTCGTCGGAGGTGCCTTGATCGGTACCTCCGACATCACCCAACCCATTGGAGATCGGCCCCCATGTTCAGCGATTCCTCCGAGGTCCTGGCCTTCATCAAGGACACCGACGTCAAGTTCCTCGACATCCGATTCACGGACCTGCCGGGTGTGCAGCAGCACTTCAACATCCCCGCCTCGACCGTCGACGAGGACTTCTTCTCGGTCGGCCAGCTCTTCGACGGCTCCTCGATCCGCGGGTTCGCGTCGATCCACGAGTCCGACATGCAGCTGATCCCCGATGTGACCACCGCCTACGTGGACCAGTTCCGCGCCGAGCGCACGCTCATCATGATCTTCGACATCTACAACCCGCGGAACGGCGAGATCTACGGCCGCGACCCGCGCCAGGTGGCGAAGAAGGCCGAGAAGTACCTCGCGTCGACGGGCATCGCGGACACCGCGTTCTTCGCCCCCGAGGCCGAGTTCTACATCTTCGACGACGTCCGCTACTCGGTCACCCAGAACGAGTCGTTCTACGCGGTCGACTCCGAAGAGGGCGCCTGGAACACCGGTCGTGACGAAGAGGGCGGCAACCTCGCCAACAAGACCCCGTACAAGGGCGGCTACTTCCCCGTGTCGCCGGTCGACAAGACCGCTGACCTGCGCGACGACATCACCCTCAAGCTGATCGACGCGGGCTTCGAGCTCGAGCGCTCGCACCACGAGGTGGGCACCGGCGGCCAGCAGGAGATCAACTACAAGTTCGACACGATGGTCCACGCTGCGGACGACATCCTGAAGTTCAAGTACATCGTCAAGAACACGGCGGACCAGTGGGGCAAGGTCGCCACGTTCATGCCGAAGCCGCTCTTCGGCGACAACGGCTCGGGCATGCACACCCACCAGTCGCTCTGGTCGGACGGCAAGCCGCTCTTCTACGACGAGAACGGCTACGGCGGCCTGTCCGACCTCGCCCGTTGGTACATCGGCGGTCTGCTGAAGCACGCTCCGGCGCTGCTCGCCTTCACGAACCCGTCGATCAACTCGTACCACCGTCTGGTCAAGGGCTTCGAGGCGCCGGTCAACCTGGTGTACTCGGCCGGCAACCGTTCGGCTGCGATCCGCATCCCGATCACGGGCACCAACCCGAAGGCCAAGCGCATCGAGTTCCGCGCGCCGGACGCCTCGGGCAACCCGTACCTCGCCTTCGCCGCACAGCTGATGGCGGGCCTCGACGGTATCCAGAACCGCATCGAGCCGCACGAGCCCGTCGACAAGGACCTCTACGAGCTCCCGCCGGAAGAGGCGAAGAACATCCCGCAGGTCCCCGGCTCCCTCGACGAGGCGCTCGACTTCCTCGAGGCGGACCACGAGTTCCTCACGAAGGGCAACGTCTTCACCGAGGACCTCATCCAGACCTGGATCGACTACAAGCGTGAGAACGAGATCCTCCCGCTGGCGCAGCGCCCGCACCCGTTCGAGTACGAGCTGTACTTCGGCGTCTGATCGTCGCTGACACACGAGGGCCCCGCACCGTCAGGTGCGGGGCCCTCGTGTGTTCCGCGACAGCGACTGTGTGCCGCGAACCATCCGCAGGAATCTGTCGCTTCGGCGGGTCGGGCAGTTGCGGCGACTGCCTGGAGGCCCGGTGCCGGTCCGGCACGGACCCCGCTTCGCGAACGGTGACTAGCGAGCCGTGGCCAACGAGTCGTTCGTCCCCGCTGCGACGCTCACGGGTGCACCCGTGACCGGCGTGGGCCGCCCCAGGGAACGGACGGTCCACCCCGCTTTGACCCAGTCGTGGACCGGGAGGCAGTTGCGCGCGTCGATCACGACGCGGCGGCCGACGAGGTCACCGAGGGCGACCGGGTCGGCGGTGATGATCTCGTCCCACTCGGTGAGCACCAGGACGACGTCGGCGCCCTCGATCGCGTCCGTCATCGACGCGGCGTAGCTCAGTGTCGGGAACGAGCGCTTCGCCGGCTCCATCGCCTCGGGGTCCCAGAGGGTGACCTGGGCGCCGCGCAGGTGGAGCGCAGCGGCCACGTTGAGCGCCGGGGAGTCCCGCACGTCGTCGGTGAGGGGCTTGAACGCGGCACCGATCACGGCCACTCGACGGTTCAGCACCGATCCCCCGGCCGAGTCGATCGCCATGTCGATGACCCGCTGACGCTGGCCCATGTTGATCTCGTCGACCTGTTGCATGAGGCCGACGACCTGGCCCGCCCCGATCTCGTTCGCGCGGTACATGAGCGCTCGGATGTCCTTCGGCAGGCACCCGCCGCCGAACCCGAGGCCGGCGTTCAGGAACTTCCGGCCGATGCGGGCGTCGTGCCCGAGGGCATCCGCCAGCGTCGACACGTCGGCGCCGGTGATCGCGCACATCTCCGAGATCGCGTTGATGAACGAGATCTTCGTGGCGAGGAACGCGTTGGCGCTCACCTTGACGAGCTCCGCGGTGGCGAGGTCCGTGGTGATGACCGGGGTGCCCTCGCTGATCGGCGCGGCGTAGACCTCGCGGATGACGGCGTCAGCAGCCTCGGACGCGCCGCCCCAGACCAGGCGGTCCGGGTGCAGGGTGTCCTCGACGGCCTTGCCCTCGCGGAGGAATTCCGGGTTCCAGATGAGCTCGGCGTCGATCCCCGAGGGCGTGAACTCGCGGACGATGCCGCGCAGTCGCGCCGCGGTGCCGACCGGGACCGTCGACTTGCCGACGATGAGTCCCGGGTGGGTGAGGTTCTCGGCGACGCCGCGGGTGGCGCTCTCGACGTACGCCAGGTTGGCGGCGTGCGAGCCCGCCTTCTGCGGGGTGCCGACGCAGACGAAGTGGACGTCGGCTGCGGCGACGGCCGAGGCGATGTCAGCGGTGAACCGGAGCTTGCCGCTCGCGACGTGCTTCGTGATGAGCTCGGGCAGGCCGGGCTCGAAGAACGGGACCTCGCCGGCGGACAACGCGGCGAGCTTCGCCGGGTCGACGTCCACGCCGATGGTCTCGAAGCCCATCTCGGCCATGGCGGCCGCGTGGGTGGCACCGAGGTAGCCGGTGCCGATGACGCTGATGACGGGTGCGGGACGGGTGTCGGCGTGGTCGGGCGACTTCTTGGACGCGGTCATGGCGTGACCTCCTGCAGGTCGTAGTCGATGTCGTTGCGCTTGATGCCCTCGGCGAATGCCTGCAGGGAGTCGGCTCGCGAGTTGAGTCGCCAGTCGTTGGTGGAGCGGACGCCGTCCACGACCGTGGTCGCGGTCTCGCTGAAGTACGAGAACCCGATGATGTCGGCGTTGGCGGGGTCGGCCAGGGCGTCGAAGAGCGAGTTGATCCACTTCGACTTCTGGCCGCCCGAGACGGTGGTGCCGCTCTCGGTGGCGCCGATCTCACTGAGCAGGATCTTCTTGCCCGGTGCGACCTCGCGCAGCTGCTGCACGGTGGCGGCGAAGGTGTTCGCGAAGGTCGGGTCCTCGGAGGCCGTGCGGTAGTACCCGCTCATGCCGACCCAGTCGACGTAGTCGGCACCCGGGTAGTAGTTCTGCATGTACTCGAGCGTCTGGTACTTCGCGTTGCCGAGCTTGTCGATGCGGCTCGGCGCCCAGTTCCAGATGACGTAGTCGTTCGCGCCGTTCGCCTGGAAGACGTCGTGCACGTGCTGCCACATCTTCACGTACGACTGCTTCGCGTTCTGCTGGGCGTCACCTTCGGACCAGTTGTACCAAGAACCGTTCATCTCGTGGTCGAGACGGATGACCATCGGCTGCCCGTTGGCCTTCAGCGCCTTGGCGTACTTCGTCAGGTACGCATCGAAGTCACCGTCGGTGATGTCCTGGTTCGTGTAGCCGGCGACGTACTTCTGGTCGTTGCCGGTCTGCGCGGGGGCGGTCTCCCAGGTCATGAGCGGCACGCGGCCGTTGGCCCACGAGCGCTGGATCGCACTCGCGTTGAACGCCTGGTCGAAGCCCTGGAAGAACCCGGTCATGTTCGACGCGGTGCCGACCTGCCGGGAGACCTCGTCGTACTCGGCCCAGTTGAACGGGGACTGCGCCGTGTACAGGCCGTACCAGCGCGACTGCTGCCCGAGGATCTCGGCCTTGGTCGGCACGGCGACGGGCGTGGTGCCCGGGTCGGTCGAGGGGCCGGGGTTGGGGTTGGTCACCCCACCGTTGCCGCCACCCGAACCGGTACCCGATCCACCGGCGGAGCCGCTGCCCGACCCGTTGTCGGACGCGACCGACCCGGACCCGGTACCGGAGCCCGAGGCGCCGGCCCCGTTCGCACCGGAACCCGACGCGTTGACGGAGGACGAGCCTCCCGAGCCCTTCGCGGCACCGAGCTGGGACTGGAGCGACGCGATCTGCGCCTTGAGCTCCGTGATCTGGTCGCCACGCGACCCGGCCTGGGCGGTGCGGGAGTCGAGCTTTCCCTCGAGCGCCCAGATGCGGTCCTGGGCGGCGTCCAGCTGCGTCTGCAGTTCGGCGGCGGACACCTTCTTGGCCTTCGGGGCGGTGACCCCGAGGGCCTGGTGCACGGCGGTGGAGACGGGGCCGGCCGGGGAGACCCAGACCGACCAGGTGATGAGTGCGAGGGCGAGGACGATGGCGGTCGTGCCGACGGCCGTCCAGCGGGCGTGCTTGCTCGACTGCGCCCACCAGGTACTGGAGGAGCGGATGATGTCAGACAATGAGGAAGGCCTCCAGGACGAAGATCGCGATGCCGATGCAGTACGGGATCGCGGCGTACGGGTTGTACCGGCGGGCCTTCACGGGGGCGGTCCGTGGGGCTGCGGGCTGCACTGCTGCTGCGGCAGCGGCCTCGCGCCGGGTCGCGAGCACGGTCGTGGTGGAGTTGGTGGTGGCGTCGGCCCCGAAGAGCTCGTCGAACGCGCGGTCCACGGCCACCTGGTCGCTGCCGAGCGGCACGCGTCCGTCGACGGCCCGAGCACGGTCCGCGGCGTCGATCGGGCTGACCGGGGTCTCGGTGCCGAAGGACGACGGCTGCGCGGCGTCGGACGGGTCCTCCTGCATCGGACCGCCGGCGTAGGCACCGGCGCGGGTCCCCCAGCCGGACGCGTGCGCCAGGCGGAAGAAGCCGATGAGCCGGATCGGCATGAGGAAGAACGTCGACACGATGATGAACATCGGCAGGCGGAAGAAGTCACTCGGCTTCTCGGCCAGGTGACGCATCTGCCGGATGGCCATGCTGAGCACCGACGAGACGACCATCAGCGCGGCGACGTAGACGAAGCCCGTCGAGAAGCCGTACTGCGACAGGATGCCCTGGTACAGGTTCTCGCCCTGCCCGGTGAAGGCCCGGTAGATCCAGCCGGCGATCACGCCGAAGAGCATGAACGGCAGGATGATGTCGGTGATGAAGAACGCCGCCAGCACCGGGGCGTGACCGAGCATCCACGGCAGCATGCGCAGCGTGTTGTACTGCGAGCCACGGGCCCAGCGGAGCTGCTGCTTGAACAGCTTCTTCACCTGCAGCGGAGCGTCCGTGTAGACCAGCGAGGTGTACTGGTAGACGGTCCGGTAGCCCTCCTTGAGCGTGAGGTTCGTGAGCGTGCGGTCGTCGGAGACCTCGAGGAACACACCCATGAACTTCTCGTGCATGAACTTGTCCATGACGCGCATCAGGATGTTCCGCCGGAAGGCGATCGTGCGCCCGGGCAGGCAGCCGATCTGCCCGAGGACGCTCTGCGCGGGCATCGAGTAGAGCGCCCGCGAGTTCTCGAGCCAGTCGGCCCAGCGCGTGATCCAGCTGCGCTCGGGTTCGAGGATGCGCTGCCGGGTCGTGACACCGCCGACGGACTCGTCGGCGAACGGCTTGAGGAGCTCCTCGAGCGCGCCGGGGGTCCACACGGTGTCCGAGTCGACGAGCACCGTGATGTCGCCGTTGGACATCTCGGTGCCGACCTTGACGGCGTTGCGCTTGCCCGGGATGGGCGTGTGCGTCCAGCGGACGAGCGGGGCGAACTCGTCGCAGACGGCTTCGAGCGCCTCGTTGCGGGCGCCGTTGATGACGACGATGATCTCGCCGGGTCGCTGCTCGACCATGCGACCGATGACGTCGCGGAACAGGTCGAGCGGTTCGTCCACGACGGGGACGACGACGCTGGTGGTACCGACGAAGGTGCCGGTGAACGGGCGGTAGCGGGCGGAGATGACGACCTTGACCAACCAGAGCAACCAGATCACCGCGGAGTACACGGCGAACAGGTAGAACTCGGGGTGGCCTTCGACCATCTGCCTGATCTGCAGAATGAAGGTGAACACTGATCCCTGCTTCAACGTTCGAGGTGGAGATTCCGCGACGTTGGGGAATCAGGGTCGGTTCGGGTGACCCCATTGACGCAGAAACCTGAACCCCGGCGCAACGCGACCCCCGTCCGGGGGCGTTACGAGCGCGTTACGGGGTACACACTTGTCCCCATCTCCACCGGGACCGGTGGTCCCCCCTCGTGCTGACAGCACTCCTGTGGACCACCTGCCCGACATCGGCCGCCGGTACACACGTGGACCGGGGCCGGGAGGCGCGGGTCGACTCCGACGGAAAGCCCCGGTCAGCAGGTGGTCACGTGGCGTGTCGGGGGGCACCGGAAATGAGCGCCTGGAGGTCCGGTGGGAGTTCGGTCACGACGTGGTAACAGTACCGGCGCGGTCCGAACAGGGGTACGGCCGTCGTCGCAACGGGGGACACCGCGCGACACGGGGAATTAACCTCCGACGACTGCTCGGTTCCGTGCCGTGCGCGCGACCTCGGGCGTGTCGCCGCTGGGTCAGGCGCCGTAGAACTCGCGCTCGAAGACCTGTCGTGCACGTCGGGTCACGCCGAGGTAGTCCTCCTCGAGCTCGCTCGCCGAGCCGGGCGGGTACTCCATCAGCCGCGCGACACCCTCGAGCTGGACGCGGTCGACGGGCAGGACGTCGGTCGTCTTCCCCGACCAGAGCACCAGCGCACTGCGCGTCCGCGAGGCGAAGCGCCAGGCCGCGCCGAGCCGCTCGCCGTCCTCGGCGCTGACGAGCCCGGCGGCCACGGCACCGTCGAGTGCCTCGAGCGTCGAGGTCGTGCGGAGCGCGGGGAACTCGAGTGCGTGCTGCAGCTGCAGGAGCTGGACGAACCACTCGACGTCGCTGAGCGAGCCGCGCCCGAGCTTCAGGTGACGAGCCGGGTCAGCACCGCGCGGCAGTCGCTCGGACTCGACGCGGGCCTTGATCCGCCGGACCTCGCGCACCTCGTTCTCGTCGATGCGCTCCGGGTAGCGCGTGCGGTCGGCCAGGTGCTCGAAGTCCCGGAGCAGCTGGGCGTCGCCGACTGCGCCACGGGCACGGAGCAGCGCCTGCGCCTCCCACGTCAGCGACCACCGGGCGTAGTAGGCGCCGTAGGACTCCAGCGTGCGCGCCACCGGGCCGTTCTTGCCCTCGGGGCGCAGGTCGATGTCGAGGTCGAGCGGGTGGACGGTGTCCTCGGTGAGCCGGTTCAGCTCGCGCACGATGGTCTGTGCCGTCCGGGAGGCCACCTCGGTCGCCAGGTCCGGCGCGCGGTACACGTAGAGGACGTCGGCGTCGGAACCGAAGCCGAGCTCCCGTCCGCCGTAGCGGCCCATCGCGATGATCCCGAACTCGAAGTCCGCGGGGGCGTCACGTCGGGCGAGCGCGAGGGCCCCGGCGAGCGTCGCCTCGGTCACGTCGCTGAGTGCGGCGCCCAGGGCGTCCACGTCGAGGTGGCCGAGCACCGCCGCCATGCCGAGGCGGAGGGTCTCGCGGCGGCGCGCCGAGCGCAGCAGGCTCGCCGCACCGTCGACGTCGTTGCCGTGCCGCGCCGTCGTCGCGGTCATCTCGGCGAGCAACGAGTCCATCGGGCGGGCCCGCAGGAGCGACTCGGGCTCGTCGAGCCAGGCGACGGCCTCGGGGAACCGCTCGAGCAGACCGGACAGGAACGCCGACTCCGACAGCACGGTGGTCAGCGAGTGCGCAGCCCCGGACGAGTCGCGGAGCATCCGGAGGAACCAGCTGGACTCCCCCAGCGTGTCGCTGAGCCGTCGGAACGCCAGCAGGGCCCGGTCCGGCGCCGGCCCCTCGGCCATCCACCGCAGGAGCACCGGCAGCAGGTTCCGCTGGATCGCCGCGCGTCGGCTCGTGCCCTGGGTGAGCGCCCGGATGTGCCGCAGCGCACCGGGCGGGTCGACGAACCCGATCGCGCCGAGCCGGTCGACGACCTGGTCGTCGGTCAGCACGATCTCGCCCTCGGTCGTGGCGACGGCGGACAGCAGCGGACGGTAGAACAGCCGCTCGTGCAGGCCGCGGACCTCGAGCTTGACCGCGCGCCACCGGGTCTCGAGGGCTGCGGCCGAGGTGGCCAGACCACTCGACCGGGCGAGGACGCGCAGCTCCTCTTCATCGGTCGGCATCAGGTGCGTCCGCTGCAGTCGGCGGAGCTGGATGCGGTGCTCGAGGACGCGGAGCAGCGCGTAGTCCGGACCGAAGTGGGCGGCCTCGGCCCGTCCGACGTACCCGGCGGCGGTCAGGGCGTCCATCGCCTCGAGGGTGGAACGGACGCGCACGGACTCGTCGTCACGTCCGTGCACGAGCTGCAGGAGCTGCACCGTGAACTCGACGTCGCGCAGGCCGCCCGGACCGAGCTTCAGCTGCCGGTCGACCTCGCCGTCGGGGATGTGGTCGGTGACGCGCTCGCGCATCCGCTGCACCGACTCGACGAACCCGGGGCGCGCCGACGAGCTCCAGACGAACGGTGCGACGGCCTCGGCGTAGCGCGAACCGAGGTCGGCCGAGCCGGCGATCGGCCGGGCCTTGAGGAGCGCCTGGAACTCCCACGACTTCGCCCAGCGCTCGTAGTACGCGACGTGCGAGTCGAGCGTACGGACGAGGGCGCCGTCCTTGCCCTCCGGTCGCAGGTTCGCGTCGACCTCCCACAGACCGGGTTCGGCGGCCAGGTCGGTGATCGCGTGGGTCGCGGCGATCGCGATCCGCGTCGAGATGAGGACGGCACGGTCGGTGCCGATGTCGTCGGTGGCCTCGGTGACGAAGATGACGTCGACGTCGCTGACGTAGTTGAGCTCGCGCGCGCCGGCCTTGCCCATCGCGATCACCGCGAGCGGGGTCGCGGCGACGTCGGCCGCCGGGAACGGCACCTCGCGCCGGGCGACGTCGACCGCGGCATCGAGCGCTGCGCCGGCCAGGTCGGCCAGTCCGGCAGCGACGGCCGGGAACGCCTCGGTCGGCGACGAGTGCAGCACGTCGTACAGGGCGATCTGCGCGAGGTGCCGGCGGTACCGCACCCGCAGGCACATCCGTGCGTCCTCGCCGGTGGCACCGTCGATCGCCTCGAGCAAGGACGCCGTGTACCGCTCCTGCGACCAGGGTGCGACGACGGGCTCGAGCAGCAGTGCGAGTTCGGCAGGGCGACGGTGCAGGAACTCACCGAGGCCGACCGAGGCGCCGAGCAGGCGGATCAGCCGCTCCGTCGCGGCCTCGTCCGCCAGGACGGGGCGGAGCTCGTCCGGAGCGCGCTCCAACAGCCGTTCCAGCAGCCGCAGCGCACCGTCGGGATCCGCGGTGATGCCCCAGAGCGCCGGGGTGCCGCTGACCGGCAGCGGCACGACGGAGCCGAACCGCGCCTCCAGGTCGGCGATCCGCTCCAGGCTCTCCGACAGCTCGGCGAAGCCCAGGCGGGCCAACTCGGAACGCGACGACGTCGTCCGACCGGTCATGTGGTGCGCTCGCTCAGAGGGCGCCGAGGTTGGTGTCGAGCTCGAACGGTGTGACCTGGTCGCGGTAGCGCTTCCACTCCTGGCGCTTGTTGAGGAGCACGAAGTTGAACACGTGCTCGCCGAGCGTCTCGGCGACGAGCTCGGAGTCCTCCATCAGGCTGAGGGCGTGGTCGAGGCTCGACGGCAGCTGGCTGTACCCGAGGGCACGACGCTCGGCGTCGGTGAGACTCCAGACGTCGTGCTCGGCCTCGGCCGGCAGCTCGTACTCTTCCTCGATGCCCTTGAGCCCCGCCGCGAGCAGCAGCGAGTACGCCAGGTACGGGTTCGCCGCCGAGTCGATGCCGCGGTACTCGATGCGTGACGACTGCCCCTTGTTGGGCTTGTACAGCGGCACGCGCACGAGCGCCGAACGGTTGTTGTGGCCCCACGTGACGAAGGACGGGGCCTCGTCGCCACCCCAGAGGCGCTTGTACGAGTTCACGAACTGGTTCGTGACCGCGGTGATCTCCGGTGCGTGCTTGAGCACACCGGCGATGAAGTGCTTGGCGGTCCGGGACAGCTGGTACTCGCCGCCGGCCTCGTAGAACGCGTTCTGGTCGCCCTCGAAGAGCGAGACGTGCGTGTGCATGCCCGAACCCGGCTGCCCGGAGATCGGCTTCGGCATGAACGTCGCGTAGACGCCCTGCTCGATCGCGACCTCCTTCACGACCGTGCGGAAGGTCATGATGTTGTCCGCCATCGTCAGTGCGTCGGCGTAGCGGAGGTCGATCTCGTTCTGGCCCGGGCCGGCCTCGTGGTGGCTGAACTCCACCGAGATGCCGAGGTCCTCGAGCATCCGGACGGAGCGACGACGGAAGTCGTGCGCGCTGCCGCCGGGGACGTTGTCGAAGTAGCCGGCCTGGTCGACGGGCTGCGGCCCGCCGTCCTTCCACTCACGGCTCTTGAGCAGGTAGAACTCGATCTCGGGGTGCGTGTAGAACGTGAAGCCACGCTCGCTCGCCCGGGCCAGCGTGCGCTTCAGCACGTTGCGCGGGTCGGCGACGGCGGGCTGGCCGTCCGGCGTCGTGATGTCGCAGAACATCCGCGCGGTCGGGTCGACCTCGCCGCGCCACGGCAGGATCTGGAACGTCGAGGGGTCCGGGTGCGCGAGCACGTCGGCCTCGTACGAGCGGGACAGGCCCTCGATCGCGGAGCCGTCGAACCCGATGCCCTCGGCGAAGGCACCCTCGACCTCGGCCGGGGCGATCGCCACCGACTTCAGCGTCCCGATGACGTCCGTGAACCAGAGTCGGATGAACTTGATGCCGCGCTCCTCGATGGTGCGGAGCACGAAGTCCGTCTGCTTGTCCATGCACGACCTTTCCGTGTATCGGGTGGCCGCGGGCGGGCCTCGTCCCAGGCTAGTGGTCCCGCGGCGTGCGCGGGGCCGTGCGACGCGTCAGTGGTCCGTCACCGTGCCGTCACTGGTCGTCGGCGTCCCACTTCTCGTTGTTCGCCGCGATCCGGTCGAGCGCGTGCTGCGCTTCCTCGCGCGTGTCGAACGGGCCGATGCGGTCGCGCTGCGGGGACTGCGGACCCTGCTCGACCTGGCCGGTCTTGTCGTTGAACCACCACTGGGACTCGATGCGTTCGTCGCTCATGTCGCCCACCGTACCCAGGTGACTGCCTGGAGGCCCGGTGCCGGCCCGGCGGACCGGCACCGGGCCTCCAGGCGGTCACGCCCACCCCGTCGGGCCGCACCCCAGGGCGGTCACGCCCACCCCGTCGGGCCGCACCGTAGGGCGGTTGCGCTCGGCGCGGCGCGCCGCGGCTAGAGTGGTCGGCATGCCCCGGGACCAACACGGACACCTGACCGCCGGCCGCGTCTCCCCGCTCCGGACCGTCCCGAAGGACATCGAACGCCCGGAGTACGTCGGCAAGGTCGAACCGCACGAGCACGGCCTCGGCGACACGTACTCCCCCGACGAGGTCGAGCGCATCCGCATCGCTGGCCGCATCGCCTCGCAGGCCATCGACGCCGTCGGCGCAGCGATCCGTCCGGGCGTGACCACCGACGAACTCGACCGCATCGGCCACGAGTTCGTCGTCGCACACGGCGCCTACCCGTCGACGCTCGGGTACCGCGGGTACCCGAAGTCGCTGTGCTCGAGCCTCAACGAGGTCATCTGCCACGGCATCCCCGACGATTCCGTCCTGCAGGAGGGCGACCTCGTCAACATCGACATCACCGCCTACAAGGACGGGATGCACGGCGACACGAACCGCACGTTCATCGTCGGGCAGGCGTCGCAGGAGGTCGAGGACCTCGTGACCCGCACGCGGCTCGCCCTCGAGCGCGGCATCAAGGCCGTCGCCCCCGGCCGGCAGGTGAACGTCATCGGCCGCGCCATCGAGGCGTACGCGAAGCGCTTCGGCTACGGCGTCGTCCGCGACTACACCGGCCACGGAGTCGGTCGTGCCTTCCACTCCGGTCTGATCATCCCGCACTACGACGCGCCGCAGTACGACGACGTCATCGAGCAGGGCATGGTGTTCACCATCGAGCCCATGCTGACCCTCGGCGGGATCGAGGCCGACATCTGGTCCGACGACTGGACGGTCTCGACGCGCGACAAGTCGTGGACCGCGCAGTTCGAGCACACCCTCGTCGTCACCGAACGCGGCGCGGAGCTCCTCACCGTCTCCTGACCGGACACCCCTTCCTGACCGGGCACTCCGGCAGGCAACCGAAAGGCACGACAACCTCATGACCTCCCTCGCAGTCGGCGTCGACATCGGTGGTACGGGCATCAAGGGCGCGATCGTCGACGTCGCGTCCGGTGAACTGACCACGGACCGCATCAAGAAGGCCACTCCGGAAGGCGGGAAGCCCCACGACATCACCGCCGTCGTCGCCTCGATCCTCGACGAGCTCGCACCGGCGGCCGACGTCCCCGTGGGCGTGTGCTTCCCCGCGATCGTGCGGGACGGCAAGACCATGTCGGCCGCGAACGTCTCGAAGAAGTGGATCGGCTTCGAGGCCGAGGCACTGTTCGAGAAGGAACTCGGCCGCGCCATCCACTTCGTGAACGACGCCGACGCCGCCGGGTTCGCCGAGCAGCAGTTCGGTGCGGCGAAGGGCAAGGACGGCCTGGTGATCGTCACGACACTCGGCACCGGGATCGGCAGCGCGCTCATCAACGACGGTGTGCTCATCGTGAACTCGGAGCTCGGACACCTGGAGATCGACGGGCACGACGCCGAGTCGCGCGCGTCCTTCGCTGCCAAGGAGCGCGACGACCTGTCGTGGAAGCACTGGGCGAAGCGTCTGCAGACCTACTACTCGACGCTCGAGGCCCTGCTCTCCCCCGAGCTCTTCGTCGTCGGCGGCGGCGTGTCGAAGCAGTACGAGGAGTTCCTGCCGCTGCTCGACCTGCAGGCGGAGATCATCCCGGCGACGCTGCGCAACAACGCCGGTATCATCGGTGCCGCGACCCTGGCTGCCCGCAGCGCCTGACCCGCAGGTCGGTCGGGCCGTCGACCCCGCTCCCACCGGCCCGCACCGTGCGGCGTGCACCGGGCGGCGTCGGTGCGATTCGACGCGCCCGGCCGCTGGCGCCGAGGTTCCACGACTCGCCGTCTGCGGTTCGCCGAGGTTCGACGGAGACCCCTCGTGCGCGCCGACATGCCGAGATTTCGGAACCTCGGGGACGGGGACGGGGACGGGGCCGGGGCCGGGCCGAGACACGGGCGCGGGGCCGGTAGACTCGGACCTGCGAATGGGTCGGTGAGACGGTCGCGTCACTCCCCCGGGAGTGCCGAGGAACGTCCGGGCTCCACAGAGCAGGGCGGTGGGTAACACCCACCCGGAGCAATCCGCGAGACAGTGCCACAGAAAGCAGACCGCCGGCGGCAACGTCGGTAAGGGTGAAACGGTGGTGTAAGAGACCACCAGGGGTCCGGGTGACCGGATCCGCTCGGTAAACCTCGCCCGGAGCAAGGTCAGACAGAGGACGCTGAGGCTGCTCGCCGAGTCCTCGGGTAGACCGCTGGAGGCCGACGGCAACGTCGGTCCGAGAGAGATGGCCGTCACCGCCGTGCAAGCGGCGGGACAGAACCCGGCGTACGGCCGGCCCATTCGCCCCACTTCCACGAGACCGGTGCTCGACGCACGGTGCGGCGCTCGCGATCCCGTGCGACGTTGCACGCTCGGTGCAGCGCCACAACGTCGCACCGAGCGTGCAAGCTCGCACCAGGCGACGGACCCCGCATCGTGCGCCCCGCGCCACCACACCCCGCACCGTGCACCACAGACGGGAGGCGCGGTGCCCGCTGGCACCGCGCCTCCAAAACGTCGCAGCGAACGACGAGTGCGGGTTGTCGGCCTCGAACGCGACAACCGGCGGCGCAGGGGCACTCACAGCCGGAAGCTCGTTCCGCTCACATCGTTGACCGTGACCGCCGAGCCGTCGAGATCGGCGTTCGCCGATCGGACTTCCCCCGGGCCCGGGGGACGTGCGCAACGGGTGCTGTCCCGTGTCCGCCTCTCAGCGCTCTGCGGTGTCGTACTCGAGGAGTCCGTCGTTTTCCAGCTGCTGCAACCGGTCCGCGAACTGGTCGGCAGCCGCATCCCCTCGGATCGCTACTCCTGTGATCGAGCCCCACGTCTCGACGGCACCGCCGAATTCGTGGATGACGTCGTGAGCGATGCGGAAAGCCTCTTCATCGCGAGGACTGATTCTGAAGACCCAAGACTGTCCCCGGTCGACACGACCCCCGTACTCGAGCTGTCCGGTCGAAGGATTCTCGACCGTATTGATGATGTCTCCCAGGTGTACATTCTTCGCGAACAAGGGGACACAGCTCACAACGTTGCGGCCGTCGTCGAGGATGATGATCGTCAAGTCTTCGTAGCGGATCGGGTCCCACGACGGATCAAGCTCCACCCGGACGACCTTCTCGACCCCGAGCACTGGGTTCTCGTGCGTGACGACGGTGTAGTCCGGCATTCCTATGGTTCCTTTCGCATGAGCGGTGGGATCCACTCCCTGTAGTTGTAGCCTTCCTGCCCCATGCCGGGCAAGTCCTTCGCGCCCTTGGACAGGTTGCAGGGCGGACACGCGAGGGTGATGTTGCTCTCTGCGCCATCGCCGCCCTTGCTCTTCGGGATGACGTGGTCGAGATGGGGGGTCTGCGTGTTTTCGCCACAGTAGGTGCACTTGTAACTCGGCGCCTCGGGGCTCCCGACGTTTCCCTTCGCCTTCGTGCCCGCCTTCAGTTTCGGGGTGAAGTTCTTGCCGGCGCGAGCACCGCCCGCCGATCCCTTCGGCAGGCCGAAGCCTTCCGCAGCACCCGCCTCCGCGGCCCCGGTGGCCGCGCCTCCTTCGACGGTGCTCGCCGCAGCGACGTCGCCCGCCAGGACGCCGGCTTCGGCCGCACCGAACTCAGGAGCGGCGAACCCGCACAGCCCCTCGGTGAGGAGCAGGCAAGCGAGGAAGACCGCTCCGAGGGCGGCTGCGGACCCGAAGATCACCCACTTCTCGGGTGTCGTCGCGTTGGACTTCTTCGGTGGGGGTGGCGAGATCCCGATGCCACACGACGCACCCCACGTGCAGGTCGGAGCACGGGACGACGCGGCGGTGGCGTAGTGGCCGGACCAGGGCGTGTACGACGCAGCGTGTACCGGCGCCGGCCGTGTCGACGGACGCAGCCAGTTGTTGATCGCCGAGACGATCGTTCGCACGGCCTTCACGATCTTGTTGATCGCCTTCGTGAGCGCGCAGAGCCACGCCGGGCACATGCCGCTGACATCGGGGTTCGAGACGGGATTGTTGCCGCTGTAGCTGTACCCGTTGTTCTGCTGCGGTTGGTCCGGGTTCAGGACCGAGTCGACGGACAGGAACCTCCCGAGGGACGGGTCGTACGCACGGGCACCGAGGTGGGTCAGGTCCGTGAAACTCGATGCCGCCTGATTGAGGAAGCCGTGGTTCGACGTCCAGCTGCTCGCACCTCCTCGCTGCTCACCGAATGGTGTGAACCAACGACGGGTCACTTCACCGGTCAGCACGTTCGTCTCGAGGTCTACGGTGCCGTCCACGTCGGTGTCGAGTGCGTACACCGTGTTGGCCAGAGCGGTCGCGTCGCGCTCGGCAACCGCTGTTCCCGCGATGGAGTACGTGCGTGTTGCGGTCGTGGTGCTCGACCCGTTCGCCTGATGCAGTTCGATGTCGCCCAGGAAGAGCGTCGCGCCGTCCTTCGGGTCGACCTGCAGCAACTGACTGCCAGAGGCGTCGTACACGGTCGACTGCGACTGTGCCCCGTCGGAGATACTCGTCACCTTCGCGGTCGCGTCGTACTCGAGGGCAGCGGTCCCCCGAGCGGTCGTGTCACCCGCGGCGTCGTACTCGAACCCTTCGGACGTCGTCTCACCCCCGACCTGCTTGTCCACCGACTGCACGGCGTGCGGCCTTGGGCTCCCCGGATCGCCGTAGTGGTACGTGTCGACTTCGTCGGCCGTGCCACCGACCCCGTGGGTTGTCGCACTGGTGCGGTTGCCGGTCGCCTTGTCGTAGGAGTACTCGACCCAGTACGGAGACGGACCGCCGAGGGCCTGCGCCGTCGGCGACGCTGCACAGTCCGAAGCACTCGGCGTCCATGCGCTGGTCAACTCGAGGAGCGAGTCGTACTTGTAGCACTGCGTCTCGGCCCCGGCGGCACCGACGGTCGAAGCGGACGTGACCGCACCCACGTCGTTCCGCGTGTAGGTCCGCTTTGCCTGGGTCACGGTCGAGGAGCCGGTACCGGTCTGGTCTTGGATGCCGATGACGTCACCGGTCAGCGGATCGCGCGTGTACGACGAGGTGTTCGGCACCGTACCGTCCCGGCTCGTCTGGGTCAGGCGGTTCAGCGCGTCGTAGGTGATTCCCGCGTAGCTCTTGATCCCGCTCAGGCTCGAGACCTCACCGAGCGCGTTGTAGGTGTAGGACAAGCGTTCGGCAGCGAGGCCTCCGATGGCAGGCGTCGTGTACGAGCCGATGCTCCCGTCCGCGGTGTACGCGGTCTTCGTGGTGAAGCTCGTCCCCGCGAACGCAGGAGCGCCCTCCGGGATGGAGAGGGTCTGCCCTGTCGGCCGGTTGCCGCCGTCGTACCCCGTGACGGAGGTCGTGTAGGCGACCCCGGGGGTGCTCGCCGTCGAACCGACGTAGCGTGTCGCGGAACTGAGCTGGCCCACCTTGACCGTGTCGAAGGACCACGACGACACGAGCGGTCCCGTCGATGAGCCGGTCCGGATCGCTGTCGCGCGGTTGAGGTCGTCGTAGCTCGTGGCGAGTGTCACTCCTCGCGCGTCCGTCGTGCTGGTCTCGTTGCCGACGGCGTCGAAGACGGAGGTGGTCGTCCCTGCATCAGGATCGGTCTTGGCCACCGCCTTGCCGGTCACGTCGTACGTCCACGACCACTTGTTCCCCGCGGGGTCGATCATCGACGTGAGGTCACCGCGGGCGTCGTACCCGTAGGTCGTGTCCTGGTGCGGAGCCGATGCGCCGATGGCACCTCCTCCGAGGTACTGCCGGAGGACGGTCTTCTGCCCGATCGAGTTGGAGAACGTACTCGAAGGGGTCCCTCCGGAGGGCGGCACGACATCGACCTCGTCGGCACCGAGGTACCGCGTCGTCGCACGGAACCGCTCCTTGGCGTAGCTCCTCGCGATGACCGCGGTGGGACGTCCGACCGCGTCGTACGACGTGTCCTCGCTCGACTGGACCTGCTGCTGACTGACCGGCACGAACAAGGTGGCCGACGGCGTGGTGCCGCTCGCCCAGTAGGCGTTGTTCTGGCTCACCGAGCGGCCTTGGTCGTCGTACCCGACGTCGGTCACGATGCTGCCACCTGCACCGGACGGGTCTTGGCTCTGGACCTGTCGGCCGAGCCCGTCGGAGAGGACGTAGCCGGTCGTCGTCCCCGTGGAGTTCAGCGTCGTGGTCGCCACCGCGAGCGGAGCGGTCGGCGTCTCCGTGTACGCGAAGGCGTAGTTCGGCGTGGTGGGGTTGTCCGCCTTGGCGTGACCCGGGAGCCACACCTTGGCCCGCCGCCCGAGCGCGTCGTAGTCCGCCGTCGTGACGCTGCCGTCGAAGTCGGTGAAGGACGTCACTGACCCGCGCCCGGGGTCGGTGACCGCCGTGGATTTCCACCCCTTCGGGTTCACGCTCGTGGTCGACGTCACC
This sequence comes from Curtobacterium sp. VKM Ac-2884, assembly GCF_015350945.1. Taxonomy (NCBI): domain Bacteria; kingdom Bacillati; phylum Actinomycetota; class Actinomycetes; order Micrococcales; family Microbacteriaceae; genus Curtobacterium; species Curtobacterium sp. VKM Ac-2884. The sequence goes on along the minus strand of NZ_JADKSA010000003.1, from coordinate 3,448 downwards.
GGGCCACCCGTCGACGGCGAGTAGGACGTCGTCGTCGCACGCCCGAGCGCGTCCTTGCTGGAGAGCTCACGGCCGATGGCGTCGTAGCTCTTCGTCGCCGTCGTCGTCCAAACGGGATCGCTCTCCGAGAAACCCGTCACCTGCTGGACCTGGGTCGGATCACCCTTGGTGGGGGTCGCCCCGATGGCCGCGCCGTCGTAGCTGGTGCGTTGATCCGAGACGACATCTCTCGGAGCGGGAGCGCCACCGCCGCATGCTGTGCCGACACTCTTCTGCTCGAGCGGCAGCCCGATGATCCAAGCCGAGGTGTTGTTCGGCACGTACGACGTCGTGGTGCAGGTCGCTCCCGCGTCCGACGAAGACACTGCCACCTGCGTCGGGTTGCCGTCATCGTTCGACGTCGTCACCGTCGTCCTCGTGCGGGTGCCGCCGTTCGCGAGCGGTTCGGACATCCGTTCCGAGCCGTCACGCACCATGCGCGCGGTGTCCGCTCCGTCGTCTGCCTCGACATCCCCGACCCACGGCGTGGACTCCGTGTCCGACACGACCGCGCCACCGCCACCGTTGCGCACCACCGTGCGGCGGGTCTGGCCTGCGAGCCACGCGGAGTCGGTGACCCCCGGAGCTCCGCTGACGTCGACGGACTTCTGCCCTCCGGAGGTCCCGGCGCGATCACCGTCGAGCCCTCGGTAGAACGTGTACTCCGTGTCGCCCTGAGCAGCGGGATCGGAAGCGCTGCCGGTGTGGACCTCGACGGTGTCGTAGCCGGCGTAGAGCGACCACGTCCGCTTCTTCACGGGCACGGTCGGCGACGAGTTGTACCGCCACGCCGGGGTGCCCGTGTAGACGTAGGACGTCTCGACTGGCCGATCCGCGCCGCCGCCGGTCCTCGGGTCGTCGACGACGCTCATGACGACGTACTTGTGGAAGAGGTCGAGTTTCGGCTCCTGTGGCGGCGTGATGTCCGGCGACCACCACTGCGGGTAGCACCGACGGGAGTTCGTCGCGGCGCCCTTCTCGATGGCGTCGGCTTCCGCCGCCGTGCAGTCCTGTGCCGAGTAGTTCACCGAGGTGACCGCACCCGTCTCGGCGGTGATGGACGAGATCCTGAGCTTGTCGAGGGGTGCGAGCCCGTCGACCGCCCAGACACGGTTCTGCATACGCACACCGTTGAACTTCACCGGAGGGGTCGAAGCGGATGCGCTGCCCTGGTAGCCCGTGTGCTGCACCTGCGTCATCCAGAGGGCAGCCGTCGTGCCGTCGCCGGGCGCGGGGAACGAGTGCGAGAGGGTCCACTTGTCGACGGCCGCGTAGGTCGAACCCGACTTCACCGACGCCGTGATGGTGTTGAGCATGCCGTCCGTCCAGAAGGTCGGCGCCTTGTTCGCGGTGCACGCGGAGGTGCAGAACTGGTCCCAGGGGACGTCAGGGTACGAAGCGGGTTTCGCGGGCTTGGTCGCGGCTGCTGAAAGGTCCTCCTTCGTGCAGTTGGCGTGGGTGGTGTCACTGCATCGCCCGTACGCGTCGTAGCCGAAGGCGACTCTGCCCACGGCCGCACTGGCCGCGTAGACGGTGGACGGTGTCAGGCCGTAGTCGATGTGGTCCAGCTGACCGCCGCGCGTGTACGACGTCGTCGTGGCACCGTTCTTCGCGTAGCTGTTCGTCTCGGCGTCGTAGTACAGCGCCTCAGCGTTGCCGTGCACGTCGACGACGTAGTCGAGGTTCCAGCGCCACCCCTGCATGCAGGACGAGGCCGCGAACGTCGAGGCGTGGCAGGGTTCGCCGGCGTCGTTGCCGAACACCGGAACGGTCCAGGTCGAGTTCGTCGTGGGTTTTCCGCTCGCCCAGCCGGGGAGCTGGTTCTTGCCGAAGTAGTACTGCGTTCCGTCGGTGGTGGTCACCCGCCAGCAATCGGTGTCGTGCGTCCCGTTCGCCGAGCACCCGGCTGCCGTGCCGACGAGGTGTTCGATCCGTGAGCCGTCGTCGGACGACATCTTCCAGACCCCACTCGCGGAGTCGCGCACGAGCTGCGCGCTGTGCCCGCCGAGCGAGAGGGTGGCGTTGTCGGCCTTCCAACACTCGTCACCCGAGGTCTTGACCGGGCCGCTCGCTCCGTCGTCGAGCGAGCAAGAGACGTACTGCCGTTCGATGAAGCCACCGCCGCCGAGCTCCCAGCCGTCGCCGATGGCCGAAGGCTGGTTGTTCGTCGATCCGGTCTCACCGTCGATGGACTGGGAGTCGTAGGTGAGCGCGAGCGACGGCGACGGTCCCCCAGGAGCGGGGGGAACCGTGAGCGGGTACTCCCACGAGAAGTCACCGGTCTGCGCGGAGACGTCCCACTTGCCCGACTCCTTCAGCGACGATGCCGAGAACGATCCTGTCCCCGACGATGACGTCGCCGCCGCCGTCGCTGCGAGCGTCATCAACCGCGACGACACGAAGGGCGTCAGTGTGATGGCCGAGGCGGTCGTCTTGGTCGCGACCGGTGTCGCTGTGGTCTGCGAGTACTTCCGCTTGCCGTCGATCTGCACCCAGCGGGTGCGTGCTGCGTAGTCCGCTCCGAACTGCTGGGCCAGCAGCTTCTTGGGGATGCGCACAGCGACGGGTGCGCGCTTCGAGGAGCCGTCCGATCGGCGCAGGGTCAGCACGACCCCCTGCAGGTGCTGCTTCTTCGCAGCGGCTTGTGAACGAACCGCTACCGTGACATCGCGGATCGCACCCTTCGACGAGGCACCGCTCGAGGTCGCGGACGCGACGGAGATCGACGTGTCACCGACGGCAGTCCACGCCCCGGCGCGTGTCGCGGAGGTTGCTCCCACGGCAGCGGAGGAAGCCTCGTCGTCCGCTCCGGAGCGATCGAGTTCGAGGTTCCAGGTGCGCTTCTGCAGATGCCTGGTCTTCGTCGTCTGCGAGTTCCACGACGCGGACTTCGCTTCTGCTTCGACCTTCGGAGCCGAGCGGCCAGCGACCGGCTTACCGAGGTCCGCGACGACCGGCAGTTCACCTGTGCGGATGAACACCAGCGCGGTGACGATGAGCGCTCCGGCAGCGACGGTTGCGACTCCAGTTCGGAGGATCGTCTGCTGCTTCGTTCGCCGACGTGCGCGATGCCGGTTCACGCGTCACGCTCCTGCAACGTGGTCGCGACGATGAAAGCGGATGCTCTGCGCACCTGTCCCCCTGCTCGATGATGATCGACCACCGAGCACCCCGGCTCACATGGCTTCCGGATCGTATCGATCAGGAACACATAGACAGGTGCCCCCCGAACGCGGGTGATCCGGGCCTGATCCGCGGAGATCCGGGCCTCGCGCCTCTGCAGCTGTGAGGACTATCACCCACCTGGCCATGCCCGCCGGTTCGGGCGAACTCCGCCTCGTGGCTGTGCGCTGTGCCGTGTTCGGGGGTCTTCGCCGGGTTCGGGGTCTCGCTACGGTGTGCTCGCGCA
>NZ_JADKSA010000002.1:600526-792426 GCF_015350945.1 Curtobacterium sp. VKM Ac-2884 | reverse complement strand
ACACCCCAAAAGGCATCAGACCGAGTTGATTCTGACTGTTGACTGTCTACTGACAATCTTCAATCCAAAAGGAATTGCTTCATGACCTGAACAACCAAAGCTGCCCAGGCACGAGGTCAATCAATAAATTGGCATTGACAATGTGCACGCTGTTGAGTTCTCAAGGACCAGACGCACTCGCTCTTCGGCTCAGGTTCGAGCTCCAGCCACGAGGCTTGTGTACTTGGCTTGCCACCGGTGTGTCGTCGGACCCGGAGGTCCTGTGGCTCATCCCCGAGGGGAGAGAACCGGTGGGCTTGTCATCCTAGGCGTCGAAGCGATCCAGCACAAGGCCAGATCTGATCTTCAGTGGAGGACGGTCCCGCTTGAGGGCCGGCGTGCTCTGGGCTTTCGCTCCAGCCGCTCCGCCGCACCTTTGGGGTGACGAGTAGGAACTTTACGCAGGCCGGGGCGAGTGTGCCAAGCCAGGCCCGATCCCGGGCGTGTCGCGTTGTGCAACACGCGTCGCCCGGGTGCCGGCGCGATCAGGCCAGCGTCACCCCGGCGAGGGTCTTCTTGCCGCGGCGGAGCACGAGGACTCCCCCGGGCAGGGCGAGATCCGACAGCGGTGCGGTGGCGTCCTCGGCTCGGACGTTGTTCACGTACACCCCGCCCTGGTCGATGGCCCGCCGCGCTTCACCGAGGGACTTCACGAGCTCGGTCTCGACGAGCGCCCGAGCCACGTCGGCGCCGGGCTCGATCGTGACCGACCCCGGCAGCTCCGCGATCGCCGACCGCAGGGTGTCCGGATCCAGGGCACCGAGGTCACCGTTGCCGAACAGCGCGGCCGCAGCGTCGATCGCGGCCTGGGTGGCGTCGACGCCGTGCACGAGCGAGGTGACCTCGAACGCGAGGGTCCGCTGCGCTTCGCGCCGGAACGGTTCGTCGGCGACCGCCTGCTCGAGTCGCTCGATCTCGGCACGGGACAGGAACGTGAACTCCCGCAACCGGGCGATCACGTCGGCATCGGCCGTGTTGAGCCAGAACTGGTAGAGCGCGTACGGCGACGTCATCTCGGCGTCGAGCCAGATGGCGTTGCCCTCGCTCTTGCCGAACTTCGTGCCGTCGGAGTTCGTGATCAAGGGTGTCCCGAGCGCGTGCACCGTCGCACCCTCGGCACGACGGATGAGCTCCGTCCCCGAGGTCAGGTTGCCCCACTGGTCCGAGCCACCTGTCTGCAGCGTGCAGCCGTACTGCCGGAAGAGCTCGCGGTAGTCGAGGCCCTGCAGGATCTGGTAACTGAACTCGGTGTAGCTGATGCCCGCGTCGGAGTTCAGCCGCGCGGCGACGGCGTCCTTCTTGAGCATCGAGTTCACCCGGAAGTACTTGCCGACGTCGCGCAGGAAGTCGATGGCGGACATCGGTGACGTCCAGTCCAGGTTGTTCACCAGCCGGACGCCGTTGTCACCGTCCGGACTGAGGAACCGCGACACCTGTCCCTGCAGACGCGCCACCCACTCGGCGACGGTCTCGCGGGTGTTCAGCGTGCGCTCCGCCGTCGGACGCGGATCGCCGATGAGCCCCGTCGATCCCCCGACGAGCGCCAGCGGCTTGTGCCCGGCGAGCTGCAACCGACGCATGGTCAGGAGCTGCAGCAGGTTGCCGCAGTGCAGCGACGGTGCCGTGGGGTCGAAGCCGCAGTAGTACGTGATCGGATCACCGTCGAGAGCCTCTTGGAGTGCGGTCTCGTCGGTCGAGACCTGCACCAGACCGCGCCAGCGCAGTTCGTCCCACACCGAGGCGAAGGTGGGGTCGTTCTGCTGGCGCGTCAGGACGTCTTGAGCGGTATCACTGGACACCCCGCCATCGTAGCGGCGGCGCACCACCGACAGCGCGCCGTCGACCGGGAGGCCCGTGGTGCGTCTGGGCCCACGCCGTCGGTTCCGGCGCGACGCGCCAGCGGCGGGCCGGCCGTGCGGGTGGGGATCAGTCGAGGGCACCCTTGTGCCGTCGGTACGTCGAGACCGTCGGGTCGCCCGTCAACCAGAAGCGCCACGGGTACTGCGCACCGCCGGCGATGCCGCCGACGCCGGTGCGCGGTCCGCGCGAGATGCGCGGGACCGGACCCGTCCCGCCGGGGCCGGGTGTGGTCTCGGTCAGGAGTTCCTCGACGACGCGGGCCGGCGGGGCGGAGGCGAGCCGCGCCTCCAGGCCGGGTGCCAACGTGAGCACGAACGGACCGGACCCGTCGAGCAGCGAGGTGCCGTCGTCCTGTCCGAGCACCGCGCCGAGGGCGCCACCGAGGTTGCCGGGGCCGCGCGCCAACGCGACGTCGGCGACCGACGGGCCACGTCGTCCGCGTGCGGTGTCGACGCCCTCGATCACCTGCGCACCGCGGAGCAGGGAACCGGAGGAGGTGCCGGCAGGTGCGCTCACGACGTTGACGCAGGTGTGGATGCCGTACGAGCGGTACGCGTACAGGGTGCCCGGCGACCCGAACAGGTGGCGGTTGCGCTCGGTCGGACCGCGGTGGCCGTGCGAACCGGGGTCGGTGGGCCCGGAGTAGGCCTCGACCTCGGTGATGCGCAGCGTCACACCACGGCCCGCGATGGTCGCGCCGAGCAACGCCGGTGCGATGCGCGGCGCCGGCTCGGCGAGCATCGCGAGCAGCCCTGCGGTCATCGCGTGAAGGGTGCGCCCTCGGCCAGGTCGTGGACGCGACGCGTGACCGACGCCAGCTGCTCGGCCACACGGTCCGGAGCGGTCCCGCCGACACCCGAGCGGGACGCGACACTGCCCTCGATCGTGAGCACGGCACGGACCCCGGGGGTCAGGTGCTCGGAGACCGACCGGTACTCGTCGTCGGTCGGGTCGTCGAGCTCGATGCCCCGCTGTTCGCAGTACCGGACCAGCGCGCCGGACACCTCGTGCGCATCGCGGAACGGGACGCCCTGGCGGACCAGCCACTCGGCCACGTCGGTCGCGAGCGAGAAGCCCTGCGGCGCGAGCTCGGCCATCCGGTCGGTGTCGAAGGTGAGCGTCGCGATCATGCCGGTGAAGGCGGGTAGCAGGACCTCGAGCGTGGCGACCGAGTCGAAGACGGGCTCCTTGTCCTCCTGCAGATCGCGGTTGTAGGCGAGCGGCAGGCCCTTCAGGGTCGCGAGCAGGCCCGTCAGGTTGCCGATCAGACGACCGGACTTGCCGCGCGCGAGCTCGGCGATGTCCGGGTTCTTCTTCTGCGGCATGATGCTCGAGCCGGTCGAGAACGCGTCGTGGAGCCGGACGAAGCCGAACTCCTTCGTGTTCCAGAGGATGACCTCTTCGGACAGACGCGAGACGTCGATGCCGATCTGCGCGAGGACGAACGCGAACTCGGCGACGACGTCGCGGGCGGCCGTGGCGTCGATCGAGTTGTCGGCCGGGCGGTCGAACCCGAGCTCCGCGGCGATCGCGGCGGGGTCGAGGCCGAGCGAACTGCCGGCGAGGGCACCGGCGCCGTACGGACTCACGCTCGCGCGGCCCGCCCAGTCGCGGAGGCGCTCGAGGTCGCGGACCAACGGCCACGCGTGTGCCAGCAGGTGGTGCGCGAGGAGGACGGGCTGCGCGTGCTGCAGGTGCGTCCGACCCGGCATGATCGCCGACGGGTGCTCGTTGGCCTGCTGGGTGATCGCGTCGACCAGGTCGATCACGAGTCGGCCGATGCGCCGCCCGTGGTCGAGCATGTGCATGCGGCCGAGCGTCGCGATCTGGTCGTTGCGGCTGCGTCCGGCGCGGAGCTTGCCGCCGAGTTCCGGACCGAGGTCGGCGATGAGGAGGCGCTCGAGGGCGCCGTGGACGTCCTCGTCGGACGCATCGGGCTGCAGCGTGCCGTCGGCGTGCGCGGCCTCGAGCCGGTCGAGTCCGGCGAGCATGCGCTCGAGCTCGTCCGCCGTCAGGTACCCGGCCGTGTGCAGGGCCCGGGCGTGCGCGCGGGAGCCGGCGATGTCGTACGGGGCGAGCTGCCAGTCGAAGTGCGTCGACTTCGACAGCGCGGCCAGGGCCGCACTCGGGCCGTCGGCGAAGCGGGCGCCCCAGAGGGCTCCGGTGTTGGTGGCGTCGGTCTTCTCGTCGGTCATGTCGTCCTGCGTCGTTGTCGTCGGGCCGGGTGGCGGCGGTGTGTCGTCCGCCGGGTGGCGGCGGTGTGTCGTCCGCCGGGGGCGTGCTGTCAGTTCGCCGCGTCGCGGCGGGCGGAGATCTTGCTGGGGAGCGACCAGAGTTCGGTGAAGCCCTTCGAGAGCGACTGGTCGAACGTGTCGCCGGTGTCGTACGTGGCGAGGTCGAAGTCGTACAGGCTCTGCTCCGAGCGACGGCCGGTCACTGTCGCCCGACCACCGTGCAGCTGGAGGCGGACGTCGCCGGAGACGTGCTGCTGGGTGTGGTCGACGAAGGCGTCGAGGCTGCGCTTCAGCCCGCCGAACCACAGGCCGTCGTAGACCAGGTCGGCCCACTCCGACTCGACACCGCGCTTGTAGCGGTTCACGTCGCGCTCGAGGGTGAGGCGCTCGAGCTCCTCGTGCGCCGTGATGAGCGCGATCGCCGCCGGGGCCTCGTACACCTCGCGCGACTTGATGCCGACGAGGCGGTCCTCGACGACGTCGATCCGACCGACGCCGTGCTTGCCGGCCACGGCGTTCAGCTCCTGCACGATCCGCAGCACGCTGAAGCGCTGCCCGTCGAGCGCCACCGGGACGCCGCGCTCGAACGTGATGGTGACCTCGTCCGGGTCGCGCGGGACGGCGGGGTCCTGCGTGTAGGTGTAGAGGTCCTCGGTCGGGGCGTTCCACGGGTCCTCGAGGAAACCCGTCTCGACCGCGCGGCCCCACACGTTCTGGTCGATCGAGTACGGCGACCGCTGCGACTGCTGGATCGGCAGGGCGTGCTGCTCGGCGTACGCGATCGCCTTGTCACGGGTCAGGGCGAGGTCACGCACCGGCGCCACGCTCCGCAGGTCCGGGGCGATCGCCGCGACGGCGGCTTCGAACCGGACCTGGTCGTTGCCCTTGCCGGTGCAGCCGTGCGCGACGCTGTCGGCGCCGAGCTGCTTCGCCGTCAGCGCGAGGTGCTTCGCGATGAGCGGGCGGCTCAGCGCCGACACCAGTGGGTAGCGCTTCTGGTACAGCGCGTTGGCCTTGAGGGCCGGCACGATGTACTCGTCGGCGTACTCGTCCTTGGCGTCGACCACGATCGACTCGACGGCCCCGCAGTCGAGCGCGCGCTGTCGGATCGCGTCGAGGTCCTCGCCGCCCTGGCCGACGTCGACCGCGAGTGCCACCACCTCTTTGCCGGTGGCGTCACGCAGCCAGCCGATCCCGACGGAGGTGTCGAGGCCGCCGGAGTAGGCGAGGACGACGCGGTCAGCCATGGTGCTCAGGCGTTCGCGGCGAGGAGCCAGGCCAGCAGCGCCTTCTGGGCGTGCAGACGGTTCTCCGCCTCGTCCCAGATGATGCTGCGCGGCCCGTCGATGACGTCGGCGGTCACCTCGAAGCCACGGTCGGCGGGCAGGCAGTGCATGAACACCGCGTCGTCGGCGGCGTGTGCCATCAGGGCGTCGTCCACGCGGTACCCGGAGAAGGTGTCGAGGCGCGACTGCTTCTCGGACTCCTTGCCCATCGACACCCAGGTGTCGGTGACCACGACGTCGGCACCGGCGACCGCTGCCACCGGGTCGGTCACGACCAGGACGGAGCCGCCGGTCTCGGCCGAACGGTGCTCGGCGTCGGTGACGACCTGCGGGGACGGCGAGAACTCGGCGGGAGCCGCGACGCGGACGTGCATGCCCGCGGTCGCGCCGGCGAGCAGGTACGACTGCGCCATGTTGCTCGCGCCGTCGCCGATGAACGCCACGGTCTGACCCGCCAGCGTGCCGCGGTGCTCGCGGATGGTGAGCAGGTCGGCGAGAAGCTGGCACGGGTGGAAGTCGTCGGACAGCGCGTTGACCACGGGGACGGTCGTGCCGGCGGCCATCTCCTCGAGACCGGCCTGCCCGTAGGTGCGCCAGACGATCGCCGACACCATGCGCTCGAGCACGCGGGCGGTGTCCGACGGGGTCTCCTTGCCGCCGAGCTGGCTGTTCGCCGTCGAGATGATGAGCGGGCTGCCGCCCAGGTCGGAGATGCCGACGTGGAACGACACCCGGGTGCGGGTCGACGACTTGTCGAAGATGACCGCGACGCTCTGCGGGCCAGCGAGGGGCTTCGCGCCCCAACGGTCGGCCTTCATCTGGTCGGCGAGGTCGAGGATCGCGGACTGCTCGGCCTGGCTGAGGTCGTCGTCCCGGAGGAAGTGGCGGGTCATGCGGAGGTCTCCTGGGCGGCAGCGACGGCCGCGAGGCTCTGGGCGAGGATCGACACGAACTCGTCGATCTCGGCGTCGGAAACGATGAGCGGCGGCGCGAGGCGCAGGCTCGACTCGTTCGGGGCGTTGATGATGAGGCCACGCTCGAGGGCGGCGGCGTTCACCGCGGCCGCGATCGGGCCGGTGAGCCCGACGCCGATGAGCAGGCCGGTGCCGCGGACCTCTTCGACGAGCGGTGAGCCGATGCCGGCGATGCCGGCCCGGATCCGCTCGCCCTTGACCACGGCGGCCGCGACGAGGTCGGCGCGCTCGATCTCGGCGAGGACCGCGTTCGCCACGCGGGTGCCGAGCGGGTTGCCGCCGAAGGTCGAACCGTGCTGACCGGCCGAGAACAGGTCGGACGCCCACCCGAAGGTCACGAGCGCACCGATCGGGAAGCCGCCGGCGATGCCCTTGGCCACCGTGACGGCGTCGGGGGTGAAGCCGTGGCCCTGGTAGGTGAACCAGTTGCCCGTCCGGCCGACGCCGGTCTGGATCTCGTCGAGGATCAGCAGCGCACCGTGCTCCTCGGTCAGCCGGCGCGCGGCGAGCAGGAACCCCTCGGGCAGGTCGACGACGCCGGCCTCGCCCTTGATCGGCTCGATGACGATCGCGGCGACCGTGTCGTCGATGGACGCCTCGAGCGCAGCGACGGTGGAGTCGATGTGCTCGACCCCGGGGATCATCGGCAGGAAGTCCTGCTGCAGCGCGGGCTTGCCGGTGAGCGCGAGTGCCCCCATCGTCCGGCCGTGGAACCCCTGCTTCAGCGCGAGGATGCGGGTCTTCTGCCCGTCGGCGCCCTTGTTCAGGCGCGCGAGCTTGAACGCGGCCTCGTTCGCCTCGGCACCGGAGTTGCCGAAGTACACCCGCCCGGCGTCGCCCGCACCGGTGATGCGCTTGAGACGCTCCGCCAGCTCGAGCTGCGGCGGCGTCGCGAAGTAGTTCGACACGTGCACGAGCTTCGCGGCCTGGTCCGCGATCGCCTCGACCAGGACAGGGTGCGCGTGGCCGAGCGAGTTCACGGCGATGCCCGCCAGGAAGTCGAGGTACTCGTTGCCCTCGACGTCCCAGACACGGCAGCCCTGTCCGCGCTCGAGCATGATCTTCGGCGGGGTCAGGGATCGCATGAGCGACGCCCCGAACCGGTCGTTCCAGGTCTCGGTCTGCGTCTCGCTGCTCACGGCTGCTGCCCCTTCTCGGTCGTGCTGGCCACGTGTTGGCCGGTGCTGGTGCTCGTCGACGGTGCTGCGACGCGTCGGCCGATCTCGGCGTGGGTCATCTGGTTCTCGGTGCGTCGGCTCGGGTCCGGGATCACCTCGGTGCCCGCACCGCGCAGGGTGAAGACCTCGAGCAGGATCGAGTGCGGGATCCGGCCGTCGATGATCGTCGCGCCGCCGACCCCGCCGACCACGGCGTCGAGGCACGCGGTCATCTTCGGGATCATGCCCGACTCGAGCGACGGCAGGAGCGCGCGGAGCTCCTCGACCGCGATGAGGTCGACGAGCGAGTCGCGGTCCGGCCAGTTGCGGTACAGGCCGGGGACGTCGGTGAGCATGATGAGCTTCGACGCACGCAGCGCGATCGCCAGGGCACCCGCGGCCGCATCGGCGTTCACGTTGAGCGCCTGGTCCGGGTGGGCGTCGTCGATCGCGATGCTCGACACCACCGGGATCCGGCCGGCCTCGATCGCGGCGAGCACCCCGGAGGGGTCGACGTGGGTGATGTCACCGACGTGCCCGAGGTCGTACTCCTGCCCGTCGACGACCACGCCCTTCTGCTCACCGGTGAACAGCGACCCGCCGTCGCCGAACACGCCGACGGCCAGGCCCTCGCCGTGCTCGTTCATCAGGTCGACGATCTCGCGGTTGACCTCGCCAGCCAGGACGTCGCGGACGACCGAGATCGCCTCGGTCGTGGTGACGCGGTAGCCGCCACGGAACTCGGACTCGATGCCCTGTTCCTTGAGCGCGGCCGAGATCTGCGGACCCCCGCCGTGCACGACGACGGGGTGCAGCCCGGCGTAGCGGAGGTAGACCATGTCCTCGGCGAACGCACGCTTGAGGTCCTCGTTCACCATGGCGTTGCCGCCGAACTTGACGACGACGACCTTGCCGGAGAACCGCTTGAGCCACGGCAGGGACTCGATCAGGGTCGCGGCCTTGACGGCGGCGAACTCGTGCTCTTCTTCCTTCGTGAGGGGCGTCCCGGCCCCTTCGGTGTCGTTCGCCATCAGCTGGAGTACGCGCTGTTCTCGTGCACGTAGTCGTGCGTGAGGTCGTTGGTCAGGATCGTCGCCGAGTGCGTCCCGACGCCGAGGTCGATGCGCACGTGGGTGTCGCGCGGCGTCAGGTCGACGGTGTCGCTCGGCTGGTCCGGGGCGCCGGCGTGGCAGACCCGGACACCGTTCATGCTGACGTCGACCGCGTACGGGTCGAAGTCGGCGTCGGTGGTGCCGATGGCCGCGAGGACGCGGCCCCAGTTCGGGTCGTTGCCGAAGACGGCCGCCTTGAACAGGTTGTTGCGCGCGACACTCCGGCCGACGGTGACGGCGTCGTCCTCGGTCGCGGCGTGCACGACCTCGATCGCGATGTCGTGGCTGGCACCCTCGGCGTCCTGCTGCAGCTGGCGGGCCAGGTCGGCGCAGACCGCGGTCAGGGCTTCCTGGAAGTCGCCGACCTCGGGCGTCACCCCGCTCGCACCCGACGACAGCAGCACGACGGTGTCGTTCGTCGACATGCAGCCGTCCGAGTCGACGCGGTCGAAGGTGATGCGGGTGGCCGCACGGAGCGCCTGGTCGAGCTGGTCCGGGGTCTGCACGGCGTCGGTGGTGATCACGACGAGCATCGTCGCGAGCCCGGGTGCGAGCATGCCGGCACCCTTCGCCATGCCGCCGACGGTCCAACCGTCCTCGGTCACCACGGACTGCTTCGCCCTGGTGTCGGTCGTCATGATGGCCGTGGCCGCATCCGGGCCGCCGTCGGCGCTCAGTGCGGTGCTCGCCAGGTCGACCCCGCGCAGCACGTTGTCGCGGAACGTCTGGTCGCCGACCCCGATGAGGCCGGTGGAGCAGACGACGACGTCGCCCGCGCCGATGCCGAGGGCGTCGCCCACGGCTTCGGCGGTCAGGTGCGTGGTCTGGAACCCGAAGGGCCCCGTGAAGCAGTTGGCGCCGCCGGAGTTCAGGACGACGGCCCGCGCGACGCCGTCACCGACGACCTGGCGGGACCAGATCACCGGGTGCGCCTGCGCGCGGTTGCTGGTGAAGACCGCGGCCACGGCCGCGTCGGGCCCGTCGTTGACGACGAGTGCCACGTCCGGCTTGCCGCTGGTCTTCAGGCCGGCGGTCACCCCGGCAGCGCGGAAACCCGCTGCCGCGGTGACGCCCTGGAGGCCCGGTTCGCCCTGGGTGGGCTTGCTCACGTCGGTGAGGTCGGTCACGGTGCGACTCCGTCCACGCTGAGGCCCAGGGTCTCCGGCAGACCCAGGGCGATGTTGGTCGACTGGACGGCGGCACCCGCCGTGCCCTTCGCGAGGTTGTCGAGCGCCGTCACGGCGACGACGCGGCCTGCGGCCTCGTCGACCGCGATGCCGACGAGCGCGGTGTTCGCGCCGATCGTGTCCGCGACCCGGGGGAACTCGCCCTCGGGCAACAGGTGCACGAACGGCTCGTCGGCGTAGGCCTGCTCCCAGGCGAGCCGCACGTCGCGGGCGCTGACACCCGGGGTGATCTTGGCCGTCGTCGTCGCGAGGATGCCCCGCGACATCGGCACGAGCACGGGCGTGAACGAGATCGTCACGTCGGCAGCGCCCGCGACGACCAGGTTCTGCTGGATCTCCGGGACGTGCCGGTGCGTGCCGCCCACCGCGTAGGCGCTGGCGGAGCCCATGATCTCGGACGCCAGGTAGGTGTTGGCGAGCTTCTTGCCGGCACCGCTCGGGCCGACGCTCAGCACCGCGACGATGTCGTCCGACTCGACGAGCCCGGCCTGGATGCCCGGCTGGATGCCGAGCGTCACCGCGGTGACGTTGCAGCCGGGGACCGCGATCCGCTTGGTGCCGACCAGGGCCGAACGCTGCTTGCCCTGCGACGCGATGTCCTCGACCTCGCGCCACTCATCGGCCGAACCCGGGGTCCGGGCGGCGAGCAGGAGCTCCGGCAGGCCGTAGGTCCAGGCGCCGTGGTAGTCGCCACCGTAGAACTGCGCCCAGGCCGCGGGGTCCGTCAGACGGTGGTCCGCGCCGCAGTCCACCACGAGGGCGTCGTCGCCGAGCTCCTCGGTGATCGCCCCCGACTGACCGTGCGGCAGCGCCAGGAACACGACGTCGTGCCCTCGGAGCGTCTCGGCCGTCGTCTTCTCGAGGGTCAGGTGCGACAGCGACCGGAGGTGCGGCTGCGTCGCGATCAACGGCTGTCCGGCGTTCGAGAACGCCGTCACCGTCCTGACGTCGAACTCGGGATGGGCGGAGAGCACGCGCAGGAGCTCACCACCCGCGTAGCCGGAGGCTCCCGCCACGGCGACGGATACGGACATGGGATTCCACCTTTGGTCGGACTGGTCGTCGAGAGAGTCGGAGGCGGCGACCCCGGGCGGTGCTGATCCCGTCGTGGGTCAGTCGCGCAGGGTCGCCCCGAATCGCTCGCCGGCACGTCGGACTGCGCCGTCGCGGGCCTCGGTGGCCTCGGCAGCGGTCAGCGTGCGGTCCGTGGCACGGAAGCGCAGGGCGAACGTCAGGGACTTCTGTCCCTCGTCCACGCCGGAGCCCCGGTAGTCATCCACGAGCCGAGCATACTCCAACAGGTCTCCGGCACCAGAGCGGACCGCATCCAACACGTCACCGGCCGGCACCCCGGCGTCGACGACCAGGGACAGGTCCTGCGTCGCCGCCGGGTACGACACGATCGGCGCGACCGCGACGAGGTCGGGGGCCGCTGCCACCATGGCGTCGAGGTCGAGCTCGACCACGGCCACCACGCGGGGCAGCACCGCGGCGGCGGACAGTTCCGGCAGGAGTTCGCCGGCGACGCCCACGACGGTGTCGCCCATGAGCAGCGACGCCGCGCGGCCCGGGTGCAGGGACGGGTGGGTGGTCTGCGCGACGCGCAGTTCCACGCCGACGGCCCACGCGACCTGGCGAGCCGCGTCGATCGCATCGGCGATGCCGTACGGCTCCGCCGCGACGCCCGCCTGCTTGCCGACGCGGTTGCCGGTGAGCAGGGCGGACACGTGGAACGGCTGGGCGGGCAGGGACGCGTCGAGCGCCTCGAGCGTCGCGCGGTCGGGCAGCGCGGCACCGGCTGGGACCTCGTCGGTACCGAGCGTCACGCCCGTCACCGGCAGGAACACCCGCGAGGTCTCGTAGAGCGCGACGTCGAGCAGGCCGCGCGAGACGTTGCGACGGGCGGCGTCGACGAGGGCCGGCACACCACTGCGGCGGAGCAGGTTCTGCTCGCTGTCGAGGGCGTTGGCGAGGACGACGCTCGGGCCGCCCTCCGGGTCGATCCCCGGGTAGGCGTCCTGCGTCGCGGCGGAGACGAACGGCGCCGTCACCGCTTCGACCAGACCCGCGGCGGCGAGGGCCGCGGAGACCCGACGGCGCGCCTGCTGGTGCGGGGTGAGTCCGCGTCCGGGCGGGGCGACGGGGAGCACGCTCGGGATGCGGTCGTACCCGACGATCCGCGCGACCTCTTCGACCAACGTGGTGTCGTCGGTCAGGTCCGGACGCCAGGTCGGCGGGGTGACGGCGAGCTGCGCACCGTCGGCCTGCACCGTCGCGCCGATCGCACGGAGGGTGTCCACGACCTCGGCGTCGGTGTAGTCCACGCCGATGAGCTCGGCCGGACGCGAGGTCCGCATGGCGACCGTCGCGCGGGGCTCGGTGTCGACGAGCGTGGAACCGAGGGTGTCGGCCGTGCCGCCGGCCAGCTCGACGAGGAGGTCGACGGCGCGGTTCGCAGCAGCCTCGGCCACCATCGGGTCGACGCCGCGCTCGAACCGACGGGAGGCCTCGCTCGGCAGCTTGTGGCGGCGAGCGGTCCGCGCGATCGAGACCTGGTCGAAGCCGGCTGCCTCGATCAGGACGTCGGTCGTGCTCGCCGAGATCTCGGTCCGGGCACCGCCCATCACGCCGGCGAGCCCGACGGGGCCGTCGTCGTCGGTGATGACGAGGTCCTCGGGATCGAGCTTCCGCACGGCGCCGTCGAGGGTCTCGAGCGTCTCGCCGACAGCCGCACGACGGACACCCAGGCCGCCGCGGACGGTCGACAGGTCGTAGCCGTGCAGCGGCTGGCCGAGCTCGAACATGACGTAGTTCGTGATGTCGACCGGCAGCGAGATCGACCGGACGCCTGCCAGTGCGAGCCGCGACACCATCCAAGCCGGTGTCTTCGCGGTGGGGTCGATGCCACGGACGACGCGGGTGACGAAGGTGCTCGCGCCGACGCGACCGCGGATCGGGGCCTGGTCGTCGATCGTGACCGAGAAGCCCTCGGCCGTGCGGGGTGCGACCCGGTCGACGGGGTCGTGGAAGCTCGCGCCGGTGGCGTGGGCGTACTCACGCGCGACACCGCGCATGCTCAGCACGTACCCACGGTCCGGCGTGACGTTGATCTCGACCGCCGCATCGTCGAGGCCGAGGAGCGCGATGGCGTCCTGGCCGACGTCGGGCTCCATGTCGAGGTCGGCGAAGCGGAGGATGCCCTCGTGCTCGTCGCCGAGACCGAGCTCGCGTGCCGAGGCGATCATGCCGTCGGAGACGTGGCCGTAGGTCTTGCGGGCCGCGATCGGGAACGGTCCGGGCAGCACGGCACCGGGCAACGTCACGACGACGAGGTCGCCCACGTCGAAGTTGTGCGCACCGCAGACGATGCCGCGGGGTTCGGGCTCACCGACCTCCACCTGGCACCAGTTGATCGTCTTGCCGTTCTTCTGCGGCTCGGGGACGCGCTCGAGGACCCGGCCGACCACGACGGGGCCGGTCAGGTCGAACGTGTGGACGTCCTCTTCCTCGAAGCCGACCGAGACGAGCGCCGCGTGGACGTGCTCGAGGGTGACGTCCTCGGGGAGGTCGACGGACTCGCCGAGCCAGCGGAGTGGGACGCGCATCAGACCACCGTTCCGAACTGCTGCGAGAAGCGGATGTCGCCCTCGAGGAAGTCACGCATGTCGTTCAGGCCGTTGCGGAACTGCAGCGTCCGCTCGATGCCCATGCCGAAGGCGAAGCCCTGGTACTCGTCCGGGTCGATGCCGGCGGCACGCAGGACGTTCGGGTTGACCATGCCGCAGCCGCCCCACTCGACCCACCGGGCGCCACCCTTGGCGTTCGGCTGCCAGACGTCCATCTCGGCGCTGGGCTCGGTGAACGGGAAGTAGTTCGGGCGCAGACGGATCTGTGCCTCGGCGCCGAAGACCTGGCGGGCGAAGTGCTCGAGCGTGCCGCGCAGGTGCGCCATCGTCAGGCCCTTGTCGATCGCGATGCCCTCGACCTGGGTGAAGACCGGCAGGTGCGTGGCGTCGAGCTCGTCGGCGCGGTACACGCGGCCCGGGGCGATGACGTAGAGCGGGAGGTCGCGGGACAGCAGCGACCGCACCTGCACGGGCGACGTGTGGGTGCGCATGACCAGGTGGCGGTCGACGGGCTCGACGAAGATCGTGTCCGCCATGGCCCGGGCCGGGTGGTCCTGGTCGAAGTTCAGGGCGTCGAAGTTGAACCACTCGTGCTCGAGCTCGGGGCCCTCCGCCACTTCCCACCCCATGCCGACGAAGATGTCCGCGACGGCCTCGTTGAGCAGCGAGAGCGGGTGGCGCGAGCCGGTCGGGCGGTGGGTCGGCAACGCGGTGACGTCGACGCGCTCGGCCTCGAGCCGCGCGCGCTCTTCGGCCACGGCGAGGACCGACTCCTGCTCGGCGATCGCCGCGTTCAGCCGCCCGCGGGCCTGACCGACGAGCTTGCCGGCCGCGGCCTTCTGCTCCGGCGGGACGCTGCGCATCGACGCGTTCATCCGAGCCAGCGGCGACTGCTCACCGGTGTGCTCGGCCCTGGCCTGCTTCAGTTCGGCGACCGTCGTCGTGGCGCGGACGGCGGCGAGTGCTGCGTCCACGGCGTCGGCGACGGCCGATTCGCTGATCTCGAGAGGTTCTGACACGAGACCCAAGCCTACCGGCCGACGGGATACCACCCGCCTGCACCGAGCAGACGGTGGATGACCGTCAGTACCGGCAGGCCTGTGGAGGAACGTCAGCTCCGGAGTGCGAACGCCGACTCGTACAGGCAGACCGAGGCCGCGGTCGCCAGGTTCATCGACTCCGCCTGGCCGTAGATCGGCACCTTCACCGCACGGTCGACGAGCGCGAGGTCCTCGGTGGTGAGCCCACGGGCCTCGTTGCCGAACACCCACGCGGTCGGACCGTCGAGCATGCCCTCGGCCCGGACCACCGGCAGGTCGTCGCCCGAGACGTCGGCCGCGAGCACGGTGTACCCGAGTGCCTTCGCCCGCGCGATCGTGTCGGCCAGGGTGACGCCGACCGACACCGGCACGTGGAACAGCGAGCCCGTGGTCGATCGGACGACCTTCGGGTTGTACGGGTCCACGGACCGCCCGGTGAGGACCACCGCGTCGGCGCCGGCGGAGTCGGCGGCGCGGATGATCGTGCCGGCGTTCCCCGGGTCCCGCACCTCTTCGAGGATGGCGACCAGCCCCGGCAACGCGGCCGGCTCGTCGGCGTCCCCACGGGCCTCCAGGTCGACGGCAGCGGCAGCGTCACCGACGCGACGGTCCGGGAAGACGTCCTTGACCGACGTCGGGAACTGCTGGCAGACGGCGACGACGCCCTGCGGCGTCACGGTGTCGGCCATCGCGTCGAGGACCTGCTCCGTCACGAACCAGGTGTCGACCGGCGCGTCGTCGAGCCCGTAGCGGGCTGCGGCGGTCGGCGTCACGTAGAGCTCGCGCAGGAGCTCCGGGGCGTACTCGAGTGCTTCACGCACCGCCTGCGGCCCCTCCAGCAGGAAGAGGCCCGTTTCGGCACGGACGTCCTTCTTCGACAGGGCCGCGACGGCCTTCACGCGTCCGGCACGGGGGTTCTCGAGGAGTTCGCTCACGACCCAAGTCTAGGAACGACGAAACCCCCGCCGTGCGGCGGGGGTTTCGCGAGCAGAAGAACTGACTACGCAGCCTTCGGGGCCGAGGTGTCGGCCGGGAGGGCCTTCTTCGCGGTCTCGACGAGCGCGGTGAAGGTCTCGGGGTTGTTCACCGCGAGGTCCGCGAGGATGCGACGGTCGACCTCGACACCGGCCAGACCCAGACCCTGGATCAGACGGTTGTAGGTCAGGCCGTTCGCACGGGACGCAGCGTTGATGCGCTGGATCCACAGGCGACGGAACTCGCCCTTCTTCGCGTGACGGTCGCGGTACGCGTAGACCAGGGAGTGGGTGACCTGCTCCTTGGCCTTGCGGTACAGACGCGAACGCTGGCCGCGGTAACCCTCGGCGCGCTCGAGGATGACGCGGCGCTTCTTGGCGGCGTTGACCGCTCTCTTTACTCGTGCCATTGCACTATTCCTTTACGATCCGGGGGCTCAGTGGCCGAGGAGCTTCTTGACGTTCTTCGCGTCTGCCTTGGAGAGGACCTGGTCCTCGTTCAGGCGGGCCTTGCGCTTGGAGCTCTTGACCTCGAGGTTGTGACGCATACCGGCCTGCTGCTTCATGACCTTGCCGGTACCGGTGATCTTGAAGCGCTTCTTCGACCCGGAGTGGGTCTTCTGCTTGGGCATGGTGGTGCCTTTCCGTGGGATGGATGGGAGCCGCGTCGTTGCGGGGTCGGTCTGGGTGACCTACTCGGCGGGAGCGTCGCTCTTGGCCGGTGCCGTGTCCTGCGCGGGAGCCTCGGCCGGGGCCTCGGTCTCCGTCTCGGCGTCAGAGTGGTCCTTCGCAGCGTGCTCGGTGGCACGACGCTCGGCCTTCTGTGCAGCGCGCTTCGCGTTCTGCTCGCCCTTGACGTCGGACTTGTTCTTCAGGGGGGCGATGATCATCGTCATGTTGCGGCCGTCCTGGGTGGGACGGGACTCGACGACGCCGAACTCGGCGATCTCCTCCGCGAACTTGTGGAGGAGACGGACACCCTGCTCCGGACGCGACTGCTCGCGGCCACGGAAGAGGATCATCGCCTTCACCTTGTCGCCACCGAGGAGGAACCCCTCGGCGCGCTTGCGCTTCGTCTCGTAGTCGTGCACGTCGATCTTCAGGCGGAAACGGACCTCTTTCAGGTCCGTGTTCACCTGGTTGCGACGGGCTTCCTTGGCCTTCTGAGCGGCTTCGTACTTGAACTTGCCGTAGTCCATGATCTTGGCCACGGGCGGCTTCGAGTTCGGCGCGACCTCGACCAGATCCAGTTCGGCTTCCTGCGCGAGGCGCAGTGCCATGGCGATCGGGACAACGCCGACCTGCTCACCCTGCGGGCCGACGAGTCGGACTTCGGGAACGCGGATTCGGTCGTTGGTACGGGGATCGGTGATGCGGAGCTCCTTCAATCAGGTGGTGGTCGTCCGGGACGTTTGCCCTGGACGACAGCACGAGAGAGGAGATCTGACGCACGGATCGGAACCCGTTCGGCAGCCGCCCTGCGTCGGATCCGTGGACCCGACCGACGTGTGCACCCAGTTGCTGTGCACTCGTGGAGCGGTGGTGACCCGGTAGCCTGGTGGAACGCGGCCGCGGGTGGGAGAGACTCCTCTTTCGTGACACCGTCCGAGCGCTTCAGGAGAACCTGATGGCACACGGACAGCATCTGCCGCGAGCGAGTCTAGCAGAGGAGCACCGTGACCGACACCCCGATCGACGACGACGGCAGCGGCATCGACGCCGCCAGGGACATCTCGGAGGTGCCGGCCGTCGAACTCATCAACACCGTGGCCGTGCACCTGCTCAGTGCCGCCGCCGTGAAGGTCGGCCTGGCCGACGACCCCCAGGAGCAGACCGACCTGGACGAAGCGCGCAAGCTCATCACCGCACTGGCCGGCCTGGTCACCGCTGCGGCGACGGAGATCGGCGACCACCACGCCCGTCCGCTGCGCGACGGGCTGCGCTCGGTGCAGCTCGCGTTCCGCGAGGCGTCGGCGATCCCGGACGCGCCGGGCGCCGGGCCGGGCGAGAAGTACACCGGCCCCGTCAACTGATGGCTGGCAGCCGACGCGTGACGGGCACTGTCCGTCACGGCGTCGGACGGGAGGCCCGTGGCGGGATCGCCACGGGCCTCTCGTCTGCCTCGGGGTGTGCGGTCAGGACCCGCTGCGGCCGACCAGGCGGGTGACGGCCGCGAGCGGGATGCCGACCCAGTCGGGTCGGTTCCGGGTCTCGTAGACGACCTCGTAGACGGCCTTGTCGAGCTCGAACGCATCGAGGAGCTCGCGGTGCACGCGGAGGTCGGCGCCGGTGCCCCGCTGGTACCCGTCGAGGAACCGCACGCGTGCTTCGTCCGCCCATCCCGCTGCGTCGACCGGTTCCGCGTCGTGCGCCAGGGCTCCGGCGACGTAGTCGAACGACCGGAGCATGCCGGCCACGTCGCGGAGCGTGACGTCCGGCAACGAGCGTTCGGCCAGGGGGCGGAGCGGCTCCCCCTCGAAGTCGAGGAAGACCCAGCCGCGCGGCTCGGGGGCGGCGAGCACCTGCCCGAGGTGCAGGTCGCCGTGGATGCGCTGCAGGTCCGGCCAGGGCGTCGCCGCCGCCGCCGCGTAGACCGCACGGATCGCGTCTGCGTGCTCGGCGACGGCCGGGGCCTCGCGCGCGGCGGTGTCGAGCCGCTCGTGCATCGTCGCGACGGCCGTGGCGCGTCGGGCCTCGTCGGCGGGCTCGGACGGCAGTGCCTCGGCGAGGGTGCGGTGGACGTCGGCGAGCGCCACCCCGAGCTGCTCGGCCCGGTCGCCGAAGGGGGTGCCGGCGTGCGCTTCCTCGAGGGCCACGCGCCAGGCGTCCTCGAGACCCGGCAGGAACTCCTGCGCGAACGCGAGGTGACCGGTCGCGGTGCCGCTGCCCTGCCCGACGTCGGGCCAGCTGCCCCGCAGTGCGCCGTAGACCTGCGGGACGCGCGCGCTGCCGGCTGCGGACAACGCGAGCTGCGTCGTGACGTCGGGGTTGTCGCCGTGGTGCAGGACGCGGAACACCTTGATGATGACCCGGGCGCCGGACTCGGTGTCGCAGATGACCGAGGTGTTGGACTGCTCGCCCGTCAGGACGCGGGCAGCGGTGACGGTGCCGATGGGGCGGAGGCTCTGCGGGTCCGCGTCGATGCGTGCGGCGAGCGCCGTGATCCACGTGTGGTCGGTGGTGGCGTCGGCGATCGTGCCGTCGGGGCCACTGGTCACGGGTGACTGGTAGAGGACCGGAGCCGCGGGTGCTGCTGGGGCTTCGTCGAGGACGAGCCGGGTGCCGTCGGCGGTGGAGAGGGTGCGGAGGCGCGGCACGGACCCCTTCGAGGCGTACCACCGGCGGTCGGCGATCCAGGACTCGAGGTCGTGGTCGCTCGCGGCGGTGTCGATCGAGGCGCTACCGCTCGGGGGTGCGGTGTCGCGGGTGTCGGGTGCGGTGTCGCGGGTGTCGGGTGCGGTGTCGCTGGGGTGGCGGGCTCCGTCGCTCATGCAGCGGACCGTACGCGCCGAGTGCTGGCGAGGTGCCGAGTCCGCCACTCATCCCTGCACAGCTCGCGGTTCTGGGCCGCCCGTCCACAGAACGCGCCCGCGCTCGGACCGCACGGGCGCCGGGGGACGACACTTGCGGACATGCCGAGCCAGCAGCCCGCCCCCGACACCGCCCGCACCGATCCCCGCCGGAGCTGGCGGATCCCCGACGACCGCCGACTGCCGGCACTCGAGCCCCTCGCATCCGCCGTCGAACGGCACGAGCCCGTGACGCTCCGCGAGACCGTGTGGGACTCCGACGAGCGCGTGCTCGCGGCCGAAGGGGTGACGCTCACCCGCGCCCAGGACGGTTCCTGGAGCCTCGACCACGGCGACGGCCCGGAACCGGTGGGCGCGGACCTCGATCGACCGGACCGCGAGCAGCCCCCGCGTGACGGGATCGAGGTGTTCCTGCGCGGGCGGGCGGTGGCGACGGTCCGCGTCCGGGACACCACGACGACGCTCGTGACCCTGCGCGGCAAGGACGGTCGGGTGCGGGCCGAGATCGCCGACGTCCGCGTGGACGAAGGCGACCCGGACACCTCCGTGCTGCGGTCCGCACGGTGGTGGGCGCTGTCGGACGACGGGCGGGACGGCACCACGGCGCGAGCGGCCGAGCGGGCCCTGGACGACGCGGCCACCGAGCCGCCGTCGACCTCGGCGGTCGCGGTCCCGCCCGCACCCGTGCTCGCACCGGAGCGGCGCGGCATCCGGGCGAAGCGACCCCGTTCGGGCACCGCTGCGGCGTTCGTGCTGCGGGTCCTCGAGTCGTTGCGCGCCGACCTCGTCGCGGTCGACCCCCGGGTCCGCGCCGACGACCACGAGTCGGTGCACGACTTCCGGAAGGTGGTCCGTCGACTGCGGAGCGTGCTCGCGGCGTACCGCGGAGCGCTCGACCGTGAGGCGACCGAGGCACTGCGGGCCGCCCTCGCCGAGGCCGGACGCGTCGCCGGTGTCGCCCGCGATGCCGAGGTCCTGCACGGCGGGCTGTTCCGGTCGGCGGCGCGGGCCCCCGACGGCTTCGTCGACGCGCCGACGCTGGACCGGATC
Organism: Curtobacterium sp. VKM Ac-2884; assembly: GCF_015350945.1. NCBI lineage: Bacteria > Bacillati > Actinomycetota > Actinomycetes > Micrococcales > Microbacteriaceae > Curtobacterium > Curtobacterium sp. VKM Ac-2884. The sequence goes on along the minus strand of NZ_JADKSA010000002.1, from coordinate 772,357 downwards.
GGCGCGCAGGCGGCGGCACTCCGCAGTGCGGCCGCAGCGGAACTCCGCCAGGCGCTGCGCTCGGACGACTGGTTCCGCACCCTCGACGCGGTCGACCAGCTGCTGCTCCGTGCGCCGGCCGGACCGCACGCCGACGACGACGCCGCCGCCTTCGTCGCGAAGCGCATCGACCGCGAGCGCTCTCGGGTCCGAGAACTGGTCGACGGTGGGGCGGCGGGTCTCGACGTCCTGCACGAGATCCGGAAGGCGGCACGGCGCCTGCGGTACGCGCTGCAGGCAGCCGGTGACGTAGCCGACCTCGGGAAGCGACGGCTCGGCCGACTGCGGCGGGTGCAGGAGACACTCGGTGACGCCCTCGACGCGGCCCACGCGGCGGAGGCCTACCGGCAGCTGTCCGGGCCCGCGGCTCGGGACGGCGCCGACACCTTCGGGTACGGGGCGCTGGCGACGGCCGAGCACGCGGTGCTCGAGCGGGGGCTGCGACGATCGCGGAAGGTGCTCGCCCGGCTGTGAGCGCTGCCGAGCGTGAGGCTCGGCGCGCTGCTCGTCGGGCTGCTCTGCGAGAATCGCAGGCGTGCCCCACTACCTCGAGGACCTCGCCGCCGGACAGACCTTCACGACCCCGGGTCGCACGATCACCGAGGCGGACGTCGTGTCCTTCGCCTCGTGGACGAACGACAACAACCAGGTGCACACCGACGTCGAGTTCGCCGGCAAGACCCGGTACGGCCAGCGGATCGTGCACGGCTTGCTCGGCACCTCGCTCTGCCTGGGGCTGATCGCACGGACCGGGGTGTTCGAGGGGTCGGCCGTGGCACTGCTCGGGATCGACCAGTGGCGGTTCACCGCGCCGGTGTTCATCGGGGACACCGTGACCTGCGAGGTCGAGATCCTGTCGACGCGCCTGACGAGCTCCGGCACGACCGGCATCGTCGAGCGGACGGTCTCGCTGCGGAACCAGCGCGGCGACGTCGTGCAGCAGGGACGCATGGACGTGATGGTCCTGACGCGCGACGCCGCGATCGCCTGACGTCGCCCCGAGCACCCGCCGGGTTCTCCGGATGGCAATCGTTGCGACGCTCTTTACAACGATGTACCGGCGCGGGAGCATGGACCCATGAGCACGCTCGACGGCACCGTGGCCGCACCTGACACCGCATCCGCTCCCGCACTCCCCCTCGCCTCGCGGCAGGACGGCACGTACCCCCGGCCACAGATGCTCCGCACCGCCTGGGCCGACCTCGACGGCACGTGGTCCTTCCGGAACGACGGCGACGACACCGCCTGGCGCACCGGGTTCCCCGACGCCCGCGACATCGTCGTGCCGTTCCCGCCCGAGTCCGTCGCCTCGGGCATCGACGAGCCCGGCTTCCACCCCGTGGTCTGGTACTCCCGCGCGATCACCCGCGCCGACCTCGAGGCAGCCGGACACGGCACCGCCGCACCCCGACTCGTCCTGCACTTCGGCGCCGTCGACTACCGCGCCCGCGTCTGGATCGACGGCCAGTTCGTCGGCGAGCACGAGGGCGGCCACACGCCGTTCTCCTTCGACGTGACCGACGCCCTCGCCACCGACCCCGACGCCGTCCACACCTTGGTCGTCCGCGCCGAGGACGACCCGCACGACCTGACCCAGCCCCGCGGCAAGCAGGACTGGCACGAGGACCCGCACGCCATCTGGTACCGCCGCACCACGGGCATCTGGCAGACCGTGTGGCTCGAAGCCGTGCCGACCGCCTCGATCGAGTACCTGCGCTGGACGAACGTCGACCACGCCACCGTCCGCCTGACGGTCCGGATCGCGGGCCACCGCACCGGCGGCGAGCGCCTGCGCATCGTCGCCCGGTGGGACGAGCGCGACGAGCACCTCGCCACCGTCGAGGCCACGCTCGACGACACCTCGGACGAGTTCGACGTGGTCGTGCCGATCTCGCGCCAGACGAACGGGCAGGCCGAGGACGAACTGCACTGGACCCCGGACGCCCCGCGCCTGGTCGACGCCACGGTCTCGCTGCTCCCCCGTACCGGCGCGACGCCGATCGACTCCGTCGCGTCCTACTTCGGACTCCGCACCGTCGGCGTCGACGGCGGCACCTTCCTGCTGAACGGCCGCAGTTACGACGTCCGCAGTGTCCTGAACCAGGGCTACTGGCCGGACTCGCACATCGCCGCACCGTCGCGCGAGGCGTTGCGCCGCGAGGTCGAGCTCATCAAGGAGCTCGGCTTCAACGCGGCCCGCAACCACCAGAAGATCGAGGACCCCCGGTTCCTGTACTGGGCGGACCGGCTCGGCATCCTGGTCTGGGGCGAGGCCCCCGGCGCCTACGCCTTCTCGCCGCGTGCCGTCCAGCGCCTGATGCGCGAGTGGATGGACGCCGTCGAGCGTGATGCCTCACACCCGTCGATCGTCACGTGGGTGCCGGCGAACGAGAGCTGGGGCGTGCAGCACATCGCCACCGACCCGGCGCAGCAGGCCTACGCCCGGTCCTTGGCCGACGTCACACGGGCGATCGACCCGACGCGTCCGGTGATCTCGAACGACGGGTGGGAGCACACCAACTCCGACATCGTCACGGTCCACGACTACGAGGGTGCCGGCGATGCCCTCGCGAAGACCTACGCGGACGATGCCGCGCGCACGGCACTGTTCGCCCACTTCGGCCCGGCGGACCGCTGGGTGCTCGTGGGTGGCGCGCAGGACCTCGGCCAGCCGGTGATGCTCACCGAGTTCGGTGGCGTGAACTACCAGCCGGGTGCACAGCGGGAGGACGGCTGGGGCTACACCTCGGCCAGCGACGGCGACGACTGGGTCACCCGCATCACGGCGCTGTACGACGCGATCCGGGCGAGCTCCTTCCTGGCCGGCTCCTGCTACACGCAGCTGACCGACACCATGCAGGAGACCAACGGCCTGCTCAACGCCGACCGCTCCCCGAAGGTCCCGATCGAGCAGATCCGTCGCGCGGTCACCGGTCGCTAGCCGGGAGGCCCACACTTGGTGAGCAGCAATGGTCGGGTCCGGCAGACGGACCCGACCATTGCTGCTCACGATGCACGCAGGTCGGCGCGCGGCCCGACGCATGGCCGCCCGCTGGCGCGGGCACGGGCCCTGGTCTGCGAGGATCGGGCGGGTGACGAGCGTGGCGGAGACGAGCCGGGCCTCCCGGTCGGGGGTGCGCAGCCTGCTGACCGGACCCCGCAGCGCGTGGACCGCGCCCCTGCTCATCTGGGCCGCCTCGCGCCTGGTGAGCACGTTGCTGCTCGCCACCATGTACGTGCTGGCGACCGCGAACGACTGGACGTTCGCGTCGTACCGGCAGGACCCGTCGTTCTTCACGTTCTCCGGATCGTGGGACGCCTCGTTCTACCGGACGATCGCGGAGCACGGGTACCCGGCCACACTCCCCCTCGACGCCGCGGGCCACGTCGCGCCGAACGCCTGGGCGTTCCTGCCGGTGTTCCCGGCCGTCGTGCGCGTCGTCATGGCCCTGACGGGGGCGTCGTTCTGGGTCGCGGGCGTGCTCGTCGCGACGATCGCGGGCGCCGGGGCCTGCGTGCTGCTGTACCGGCTCGTGCTCGCGGTGGGCTGCTCGCACCGGGCCCGCTGGGCCACGGCACTGTTCGCGTTCGCACCGACCGGGTTCCTGCTGCAGGTCGCCTACGCCGAGAGCCTGCTGCTCGTGCTGCTGTTCGGCGCGCTGCTGGCGCTGGTGCGGCGTCGGTACTGGCTGATCGCGCCGCTCGGGGTGGTCGCGGCGTTCACGAAACCCGGGGTCCTCGCGTTGGCGGTGGCGCTGGCCGTGCACCTGGTCGTCCGGTGGGTCGGGTCCCGCCGGTCTGCTCGACCTGCCGAGGTGTTCCCGTGGCGTGACCGCATCACGATCGTGGCGTCCGGCCTCCTCGTCGCGGCGGCGGGTCTGGCGTGGCCGGTGATCGCCTCGGCGGTGACCGGGCGGCCGAACGCCTACCTGGACACCGAACTGTCGTGGTGGGTGGGGTTCGTCGGGCGACAGCACTTCGCCCCGCTGACGCCGTGGTTCACGATGGCCTCGACGTGGCTCGGACCGCTCGGCATCGTGCTCGTCGTCGCGGTGCTCGCCGGCGCCGTGTGGTTCTTCTCGCGCAGGAGCACCCGGGCCCTCGGACCGGACGTCCTCGCGTTCACGGCGTCGTACGGGCTGTACCTGGTCGCGGTGTTCCTGCCGCAGCAGTCGTTGCCGCGGCTGCTCATGCCGATGGCGCCGGTGCTCGGGTCGGACGTGTTCGTCCGGACGCGGCGGCGAGCGGTGACGTGGCTCGTGGTCGGGGTGTGCCTGCAGCCGGTCGCCATCGTTCTGCTCTGGTTCCTCGGGTACCCCTGAGCGGCTCGCGGTGCGCTTGAGCGCTGCGCGGGCCCGTCGGGCTAGGCGTCGAAGGTGTGGAACCAGGCCGTCCCGCCCGGGTGCTGCACCGTGATCATCTCGTCGAGGTCGCGGTACGGGCCGTCCTGGTTGTGGCTCGCCGACTTGATGCGGATGGTGCCGTCGGGCTCGGTGAAGACCTCGGACACGATGGTGGTGTGGTCCGGAGATCCGTTCGCGTTCCAGTCGTAGAACACGATGTCGCCGACCTTGACCTCGTCGCGCTCGTCCGAGCTCCGACGCGTCAGACCGAACTCCGCGGCGTTCGTCTCGAGCCACGGGTCCATCGTCGGGCAGTACGTCCACGTGGCACTGTGCTCGGCACCGGCAGCCCGGTTGTACCAGTCGGAGCGCTGCTCCCAACCGCGGGCGATGAGCGTCTGGGAGACGTAGTTCGCGCAGTCGCCACCGATCGGGTTCATGGTGCCGTACTCGGACAGGTTGTAGTCCTTCCAGTGCGCCATCGCGTACTGGAGCTGCCGGTCGACGTCGGTCAGCGCGGCGTAGGCCATCGACGACGTCGCCACCGCGGTGGACGCATCGGGCACCGGCGCAGCCGTGGGGGTCGGTGTCGCCGTGGCCGAGTCCTGCGTCGCGCCGGTCTGCCCGTCGTTCGCGGCGCTGCCGTTGCCGTCGGACGACTGGTTGGCGGACGGGCTCGGCTCGATCGACTCGGTGAAGAGCGCGACGGCGGCGTCACCAGCGGTGTACATCGCCTGGTGCGGGGCCGTGAAGGTGACCTTCGTGCCCGTGGCCGTGACGTCGCGCGCGGCCACCCCGCCGACCGTGACGCCCTTGACCGCGGCGAGGCCGGTGCCAGCGACGGTGACCGTGACGCCGCCGACGAGCGGGACCTGCGCCGGGGTGAGGGACTTCGCCACCGGCTTCGCGGACGGGGACGACGTCGTCTCGCCGCCGACCGGAGCCTTGCTGCCGTCCTTCTTGCCGGCATCGTCGCTGCCGGACGAGCACGCGGCGACCGCGAGCCCGATCCCGGCGACACCGGCGAGGGACAGGAGTGCGCGGCGGTTCATCGAGGCAGTCATGACACAGCCAGCGTAAGCGACGCACCTGACGTCCCGACACGGCATGATCGTCTCCGGGGGGCGAGCGTCCTCCGTGTCCGCACGGACGCGTTCGAGAGGATCAGCAGACCATGCCCGAGAGCCACGACTTCTTCGTCGCCACCGACCCCGAGACCGCTCGCGCACGGGTGCGCGAGGCCCTCGCCCGCGAGGGCTACACCGTCGACGACGCCGAGCAGGGCGCACTCCGGGCCACGCGCGGCAGCATGGGCCTCACGCTGCTCATCGGCGGGCTCGCGAACGACCGCACCTTCCACACCCGGCTCGACGTGCAGATCATGGTCACCGCGGACGGCCGCACCGTCGCTCGACTGCTGCGCGGCTCCGGCAAGTCCGCGATCAAGGGCGGGGCGATCGGGATCTCGCGTGGCAACCGCGCCTTCGAGCAGGCCGCGAACGCGATCCACACGTCCTTCGCGCAGGCGGGTGTCCTGACGGACAGCTTCGCGAGCTGACGCTCAGGCCGTGACGGGTCCGCTCGGCACGATGACGGACGACGGGCCCGGTGCCAGCTGGCGCCGGGCCTGTCGGCCTCGAGGCGGTCAGGTGCAGGAGACGTCGCGGTCGATGGTCCTGGACCCGTAGGGGACCTCGACCTGGACCATCGCGATCTTGCCGCCGGACAGAGGTGTCCCGGCGCAGGTCTTCCGTGCCTTGGTGATCGTGCCCTTGCCGATCGCGATCCAGTTCGACCGGCCGCGCAGCGGGCTGCTCGACTTGACCGTGCCCGCGATGGTCTTCCACTGCGAACCGTTCGAGTAGATACCGATCGTGCGCACGCCACCGGCCTTGAGCCCGACGATCATGCCCTGCATCGCCGCACGGTTCTGGGCGGTGTCCCGCTGGTACGACAGCCCCGTCTCGACGTCGAGCCACCAGCGGTACGCGGACGGGCTCGCGACGCCACGGCTCTTCACGTCGTCGTACCCGCGGGCGTACCCGTACATGAAGGAGCACGCCAGGGTGACCTGCTTCTTGCCACCCTTGGTCACGCACTTGCCGAACGGGTTGGTGGGCACCGTGCCCTGGTAGCTGTTCGACGTGGGCCAGACCGACGCTGCGAGGCCCGGATTGGCGAACAGCACGTACAGCTGCGTCTTCGGCTGGGCCGAGCCCCCGACCGACCGCCCAGCCCACGCGAGTTGTTCGGCGAGGCACGGGTTCGTGGTGTTGCCGAGGGAGCCGTTGACGCCGACGATGCCGAACGCCTGGTCGGTCGGGACCTGGCGGCCGCACTGCGGCCAGGAGATGTCGACTCCCAGCGGGGTGACCGCTGCCGACGCGGTGGAGGACGGACCGACGGCGACGATGCCGGCGACGACGACCACCGTGGTCGCGACGGTCGCGATGAGACGACTGATACGGAACATGCTCTCCCCCTGGTCGGGCCCGGCGGGCCGGAAGCGCCCACCGGCGCACGGGGAGTCTAAGGCGGTGCGTCGGACAACACACCACCCCTGTTCGTCCACAGCACGACGACAGCAGAACGGCCCGGAACCTGTGGGTTCCGGGCCGTTCGTGTTGCTACCTGGTGGAGCTAAGGGGATTCGAACCCCTGACCTTCTCATTGCGAACGAGACGCGCTACCAACTGCGCCATAGCCCCAAGTGCTCGATCACACTAGCACCACCGTTCGGCCGATCCGAAATCGTGGAGAGCCGTTCGGCGTGCCGCTGGTGCCGCGGGTCAGACCGCGCGGCGCCGACGCATGATCGCGTCGAGATCGGCCTGCTGGTACGCGTCGTCGTCCAGGACGCCCATGCCGGCCCACTTGCTCGGGGGGCCCGGCGGCGTGGTCGGCTCGTCCGGCGTCTCGGCGACGAGCTCCGGGACGGCGGGAGCCCGCAGCCCCAGCCGCTCGGCGAGACGCCCCTGGTCGTGGGCGGACAGCGACGCGGCAGCGTCCTCGAGCTCCGGACGCATCCGGGACACGGTGGCGAGTGACGGGTCGGCCTCGCCTGCGCGGATGGCAGCAGCTTCCGCCTCGGCCTCGGCCTTGGCCTCGGCGACGCGCTCCTTGAGTCGCGCGGCGAGCTCGGCCGACGACTCCGGCGAGGCAGCGGGCGCTGTCGGACGCTCCACGTACAGCGGCTTCGGCACCCGGTTCGGGGTCCAGCTGCGGTCCTCCGCGGGCTCTGCGGACTGCTCGGTCGACAGCGGCGGCGCCGGGTCCGTCCACGTGCTCGCGGGCCGGGAGGCACGGGTCGCGCCCGCCTCGGCCGCCGCGACACGGGTCTTCCGTGCCGTCGCCACCTGGTGCAGCTGGGCCAGGACCGCTGCGGACCCACCCGCGGCGAGGAGCCCGGCGACACCGACGAGCCACAGGGCGGGCGACGCGACGAAGACGACCAGCGCGACGACGACGCCGAGCGTGCCGAACAGGGTGGCTCCGAGGCGGGAGCGGCGCATGCGCATCGCGGTCAGTGCGGGCACCGACGACGCACGCTCGAGGACGGGGGCCTGCTCGGCGAGCCGGCGGGTGATCTCCCGCTGACGTGCGGCCTCGTGAGCGCGGACGATGGCGGTGCGCTTGGCCTCTTCGGACCGGGCGACGCGCTGCGCCTCGGCCAGGGACTTCGCGTTCATCTCGACACGGACCTCGTCGGGCAGTTCGGCGGTCTGCGCCAGGATCCGCAGGGTCTGCTGCAACCGGATCGCGTTGCGTTCGGTGGCGAGGTACTGGCGTCGGGCGGCCCACGAGGGCATCAGGTAGACGAGCCAGAGGACGGCCGCGACGAGCAGGACGATGCCGCCACCCCACGAGCCGATTCCTGCCATGGGGACACGGTAGGGGCGGGGGTATCCCCGTCGCGTGATTGCGGAACGCGTGTTGCGCTTGTCGCGGCGGAATCTACAGCCGGGGCGTCGTGGTGATCGGCAACGCCGCTTCGTCGCGGGCGGCGAGCGGTACGGCGCCGAGGCCGGGTGGCACCTGCCCGCGGACCCAGCGCTCGAGGACGCCCTCGCGGACCTCCTCGGCGACGAGCGCGAAGCAGAAGTGGTCGCGCCAGTCCCCGTTGATGTGGATGTACCGGCGACGCAGCCCTTCGTACCGGAACCCGAGCTTCTCGACGACGCGCAGGGACGGGGCGTTCTCGGGCCGGATGCAGATCTCGATGCGGTGCACGCCGACCGCGCGGAAGCAGTGGTCGACGGCGAGGGCGACCGAGATCGGGGTCACGTTGTGTCCGGCGGCGTCCTCGACGACCCAGTAGCCGATCGAGGCGCTGGCCAGTGACCCGTAGGTGATGCCGGAGACGTTGAGCTGCCCGACGAACTGGCCGTCGAGCTCCATCGCGAACGGCAGTCCGAGTCCCGCGCGGGCGTTGGCCTGGAGCGCGCGGATGCTGCCGCGGACGTCGGTGGAGACGTGTCCTGAGGGGTTCGTGGCCTCCCAGGTGCGGAGCCACGAACGGTTCGACGCGAGCGCGAGGTCGAGGTCGCGCGTGTCACGGAGCCGGAGGGGCCGGATGGTGACCCGCCCGTGGGACAGGGTCGGGATCGTCGTCATCGCTTGGTTCCTCCGGGATCCCGCCGCTGTGCGGGACGGGGTGTCCCGCCCGGGTCCGTGTGCACGGTCCCGGGCGGGATGGCCGACTCATTCGCCCGCGTTGAACTCCTTCAGCCACGACTTGAGGTCGGGGCCGAGGTCTTCGCGGTCCGAGGCGAGCTGCACGATCGCCTTGATGTAGTCGAGTTTGTCACCGGTGTCGTACCGGCGTCCACGGAACACGACGCCGTACACGCCGCCGGTCCACTCCTCGGCGCTCGCCATCTTCATGAGCGCGTCGGTGAGCTGGATCTCGCCGCCCTTGCCGGGCTCCTGCTTCTCGAGGACGTCGAAGACCTCGGGGCGGATGACGTAGCGGCCGATGATCGCCAGGTTCGAGGGCGCCTCGCCCTGCGGGGGCTTCTCGACGAGCCCGGTGATCTTCACGACGTCGTCGGTGTCGGTCGGCTCGACCGTGGCGATGCCGTACAGGTGGGTCTGCGACTCGGGGACCTCGAGCAGCGCGACGATCGTGGCGTTCTTCTCGCCCTGGACCTCGATCATGCGCTTGAGCAGCGGGTCGCGGGCGTCGATGATGTCGTCACCGAGGAGCACGGCGAACGGCTCGCGGCCGACGTGCATCTTCGCGCGGAGCACCGCGTGGCCGAGGCCGAGCGGGTCACCCTGGCGCACGTAGTGCATGTCGGCGAGGTCCGTCGACTGGTTGACCTTCTGCAGCTTCTCGTGGTCACCCTTCTTCTTGAGGGTCTCCTCGAGCTCCGACACGTGGTCGAAGTGGTTCTCGAGTGCGTTCTTGTTGCGGCCCGTGATCATCAGGACGTCGGTGAGTCCTGCGCCGACCGCCTCTTCCACCACGTACTGGATCGCTGGCTTGTCGACGACGGGGAGCATCTCCTTCGGCATCGCCTTGGTCGCGGGGAGGAAGCGAGTGCCCAGCCCTGCTGCTGGGATCACCGCCTTGGAAATCTGGAAGCCCATACCCCAGACCGTATCCGATCCGGGTTTCCGGGGCATGTCGTCGCTCCTGGGGACACGGCATCAGCGCGTTACCCGGCGGGAAGCCGCAACGGATGCGCTCGGTAGACTCCTGCGCATGATCGCTGATCTCGGGAACGAGAAGCGCGCCCTTCGAGCCGAACTCCGGCAGCGGCGGCGCACCCGGACCACGACGGAACGCGACGCGGACAGTGCGGCGCTCACCGCGACCCTGCAGCGCTTCGCCGAGGAGCGCCAGGTCACCTCGCTCGCGCTGTACCTGTCGGCGTCGGACGAGCCGAACGTCCGGCCGTTCCTGAACTGGGCGTTCGCGCACGACATCCGGGTGCTCCTGCCGGTCACGCGCGAGGACGGCTTGCTCGACTGGGCCGTCGGCGACGGTGAGAGCGAGACCGAGGGCATCTTCGGCATGCCGGAGGTCGTCGGCGAGGTCCTGTCACCGATCGCCATCAACGACGTCGACGCGATCCTCGCCCCCGCGGCTGCGGTCGGGCACGACGGCGTCCGGATGGGTTGGGGTCGCGGCTACTACGACAAGACCCTCGGGTCCATGGCGAAGCGCCCGCCCGTCTATGCTGTGATCTTCGACGCGGAGTACCTCGACGAGGTCCCGCGCGAACCCCACGACGAACCCGTTGACGGCATCATCACGCCGTCGCGCATCATCACGTTCCGGAGCTGACGTGCCCACCTACTCGTACCGTTGCACCGAGTGCGACAACGCGTTCGACATCAAGCAGTCGTTCTCCGACGCCACCCTGACCGAGTGCCCGGTGTGCGGTGGTGTCCTGCGCAAGGTGTTCTCCCCCGTCGGCGTGACGTTCAACGGCGGCGGCTTCTACCGCACCGACTCCCGCCCGGCGCCGAAGTCCGAGGGCTCGTCGAGCACGCCGGCCAAGTCGGAGACGAAGTCCACCCCGGCCAAGACCGAGTCGAAGCCGAGCACGCCGAAGCCCAGCGCCTCCTGACCACGAGCACTCCTCGCCGATAGGTTGTTGGGGTCGCCGTCCGGCGACTGTCCTCGACCGGAAGGAGTCCCGTGAAGGGCTTCAAGGAGTTCCTGCTCCGCGGCAACGTCATCGACCTGGCCGTCGCAGTCGTCATCGGTGCTGCGTTCACCGCGATCGTCACCGCGATCGTCACCAGCCTCATCAACCCCCTGATCGGCGCGGTCTTCAACGCCTCGAGCCTCGACAAGGCGCTCATCGTCCACATCCCGACGGTCTCCGGCGGGGACGCGAAGATCCTGTTCGGCGCGATCATCGGCGCGGTGCTCAACTTCGTCATCGTCGCCGCGGTCGTGTACTTCGCGCTCGTCGTGCCCGTGAACCACCTGAAGAAGGTGGCGTTCGAGCGCGTCAAGAACGACGAGGAGCAGACCCCGCAGGACGTGCCCCCGACGGACGTCGAGGTGCTGCTCGAGATCCGCGACCTGCTCCGATCCCAGAACGGTGTCTCCACGAGCACGGGGACCGGCGCGCACATCGCCCCGAACACCGCTCCCGAGGGCCCCGGCATCGGCGGCTCGACGAAGCTCTAGCAGGGTCGTCCCCGCCGAAAGCGCCGCGATCGCGCCCCTCCACGGCCATCGCGCCCCGACTCTTCGGGGCGCGATGCCCGTGGAGGGGCGCGATCGTGCGCTACCGGCTGCAGCCGGCGTCACGCTGCGGCAGGGGGCGCGTCAGGCGGCCGTGACCGCTCGCCGCTTGGCGAACATCGCGACGGCGTACTGGATGCCGGCGAGGACGTGGCCCACGGTGCCGAGGTAGACGAAGACCAGTGCGACGACCCGCACCCACGGCGCGTTCTCGTCGACGGCGTGCACGGCCGAGAACAGCAGCACCGGCAGGCCCACGAAGAGCAGCGCGGAGCGGATCTTGCCGGTCCACGTGACGTCGAGGTCCGGGTTGCCGTGGAACAGCACGCTGGAGAGCACCACGAGCACCAGGTCGACGAGCACGACGACGGCGACGACCCACCACGGCAGCAGGCCGGTCAGCACAAGCGACAGCACGATCGCGATGATGGCGAGTCGGTCGGCGACGGGGTCGATCGCCTTGCCGAGCTTCGAGCCCTGGTCGAACTTGCGTGCGATGAAGCCGTCCGCCCAGTCGCTCACGCCGATGACGACGAGTGCGACCAACGCCCAGCCCGGGTGTCCGGCGACGACGAGCCACACGAAGACCGGGATCAGCAGCAGCCGGAACAGCGAGATCAGGTTCGGCCAGGTCTGCCAGTCGGGGCGCTCCCGCACGGTGTCAGTCATCGCAGGCCAGGCTACCTGCTACCAGTGGGGCGGGACGTCCGCCCGGAGACGGACATCGTTCTCGCCGGTTCCGTGCCGCGCCGGCTCCGGCGCGGGGGTGGGGTCCGAACCCGGCACCGGCTGGGTGGTGACGCGTCTGCGGCGCCGCACCGGGCCTCCCGACAGGGCGTCCGTGTCGCGTTCCGCAGACGCTGACCGGACGGGAGGCGCGGCTGACGACGCGTCGTCGGCTCGCGTCCACGTGCCCACCAGCTGGTCCGTCGCCGGCGTCACCGGACCGGCGGGCCGGGAGGCCCGCCGACTCGGCCGGTCGGTCATCGGCGTGCGGGGCCGATGGCGGGCACGCGGGGATCGAGATCCTGCGTGTTCATCGGCGTGCGGGGATCGGTGGGATCGAGATCTCCTGCGTGGCGCCACGGTCGACACCGAGCACGGCTGCGACGGTGTTCGCGACGCGGTCCGGGTCGGAGAACAGCTGGAACGCGTGCACGCGGACGTAGTGCCATCCGAGTCGGCGCAGGACCTCCGGGCGGAGGCGGAGCGACTCGCGCAGCGACCCCTTGACCAGCGACGCGTCGGTCTCGATCGTGACGCAGACCCCGCCGTGCGCGGCCACCAGGCCGAGCTTGCCGCGGTGGCCGAGCGCGACCGGGATGCCGCGCATCTCGAGTCGGCGGGCCAGGTCGACGAGCAGCGGGTCGGAGTCGTCCGGCACGTACTCGGCGGTGGTGCGCGCACGCACCTCGGCCAGGATCTCGGCGAGGGCGACGGTGCCGTGGCCCATGCGCTCGGCCTCGATGTCGGACGGCTGGAAGCACGTCACGATCACCATCGAGCGGCGCGCACGGGTCATCGCGACCGCCAGCAGCCGCTCACCGCCGGGCTTGCCGAGCGGACCGAAGTCGCGCAGGACACGGCCGTGCGGGGTGCGGCCGTAGCCGATGGAGAACACGACGCGGTCGCGGCTCTGCGCCACCGACTGCTCGAGCGTCGCCACGATGAACGGCTCGGCGCGGTCGCCGATGACGAACTCGGTCAGGTCCTTGTGGCCCTGCGCCGCGGTCAGCACGGCCTGCTCGACGCGCACGGCGTGCTTCGCCGAGGCGGTGATGACCATGAGCGACTCGGACGGGCGGGTGCGGGCGTGGTCGATGACGAGGCGCACCACGCGGTCCACCTCGGCGTCGACGCTCTCGACGGCGCCGGACTCGGGGTCCGGCACGGCCTTGCCGTCGCTGACGTAGTCGAGCGCGATCGAGCCGTGCCCGAGGAACGAGCCGGCCCACGGCAGCGACTCGATCTTGCCGCCGTAGAAGCGACGGTTGACGAGCTCGGCCAGGTCCTCGCCGCCGGCGCGGTACGACCGCGAGAGCGACAGGGTCGGCAGCAGCGTGGAGAGCTTCGCCAGGGCGGAGTCGGCGTGGAAGGCGTCGAGGGTGCCCTCGTCGACCTGCAACGCACGGTGCTCGGGGTCGACCGCGATGCGAAACGGCGACGGCGTCTGCGTGACCGGGTCACCGAAGACGACGGTCTGGCGCGCACGACGGACGGCTCCGACGGTCTCGGCGATGGTCACGGCGCCGGCGTCGACCAGGATCACGGTGTCGAACGGCATCGTGTCGGCGATCTGCGACACCTCGTACGGGCTCGCGAGCCACACGGGCGCGATCGACCGGGACAGGTGCGGTGCGGAGTCCTGGAGCAGGCGCGAGGTGATCGCACCCTCGCGCAGCTGGGTCTTCAGCGCGGTGGCCTCTTCCGGCCAGTCGACGAGTCCGACCTTCCAGTTCTCGGCGAGCTGCCACGCCAGGCCCTGGGAGACCCCGGCCGCGTGGGCGTCGTCGACGAGGCGGAAGTCGGCCTCGACCCGGTCGAGCATGTCGGTGTTCGCGCCGAGCAGGGCCCGGTCGGACTCGAGCATCGTCTCGAGGGCGGACTGCCACCAGGCGAGCTCGAGCTCGGCCGGCACCTGCAGGTCCGGCACGTGGCGGTTCGCCAGGTCGGTGATGAGCGGCTCGAGCTGCAGGTCGCGCAGGGTCTGCATGAGCTCGGTGCGCTCCTGCAGGTTGTGCAGGACGTCGGACTCGGCCGCGAGCTCGGCGATGGTGGGGAGGAGCTGGTCGACCGGGGTGTTCGCGAGCTGACGGTCGCGGTCGGTCCGGCCGAGCGGCTCGTCGAGCCGCGCGAGGTCCTCGGCGACGTTCGAGAACAGCACCTGCACGTCCGCGATGCCCGTGGGCACCTCGGGGTTCACGCCGGCCGCGACGTAGCGCTGCCACAGCACGCGCTGCTGCTGCACCCGGGTCAGGGCCTCGTGCAGGTCGGAGACGTGCACGCCGGGGCGGACGTACTCACGAGCGAGCTTCTTCAGGCGACGGCGGTTCGTCGACGACATCGGAGCGCCCTCGCCACGTGGGGCGGTGGCGGCGACGAGCTCCGACACCGAGCGGTCGAAGACCACCGGCAGGAAGCGGTCGAGGGTGTCACGGATCTCGGTGAGCAGGCGCAGGTAGATGCCGAGCTCGTTGATCGTCGTGAACTGGCGCATGTGCGTCGAGCTCACGAGGTCGTGCGCGCGGCGGAGCAGCGTCGGCAGCCCGTCGGAGTCGAGGTCCTTCGCGATGCGGTGGGCACGCTGGGCGCCGTCGCTGGTGGAGAACTTCGCGCCGTACCAGGGCGAGTCGTCGGGGCCGTAGCGGAACTCACCGAGGTTGGCCGCGCTGACCATCGTCTCGGCGACGCGCGAGCGCCCCTCGACCATGGACGCCACGGACCGCTTCGACAGCCGCGCGGTCGTCGACGGCGGGACCGGCAGGAGCGACAGCCGCGAGAGCTCGACCAGGCAGTCGAGCACCGAGACGCCGAAGTCGGCGTCCTTGCGGGTGAGCGAACCGCGGTAGTCCTTCAGGACCTTGCGGAGCCGGACGAGGGCGTCGTCGACCTCGCGCAGGTTCGGACGGGCCGCCTTCTCGTTCCGGGCGATGGCACGGACGACGTCACGGCGCAGGGTCGACGGTGTGACCGCGACGCCGGGCAGCTGGACCTCGCCGAAGCGCGCGGCGATGCCCCGCAGGGTCGCACGGCGCGGGCTCACCACGAGGACGCGCTTGTTCGCGGCGACCAGGCCGCCCAGGGCGTTCACGATCGTCTGGGTGCCGCCGGTGCCGGGCAGGGTCTTGACGACGATGGAGTTGCCGGCCGCGATCTGCGCGATCACGTTCTCCTGCTCGTCGTCGGCGTCGAGCAGCAGGGTGTCGGTCTCCGGGCTGCGCTCGTCCGACGGGGTCTGCTCGACCGGGTGGTACGACTGCTCGACCTGCCACTTGGCGCTCGGGTTGCCGGCCAGGGCGTCGAGCACGGGGTGGGACAGGTCGCCGGTGTCCTCGACCAGGCCGGTCGCGACCTCGGCGAACGTGGAGACCACGAGCCGGGCGTGCACGGAGAAGCCGGGGATGTGCGCGGTCAGGCCACGCAGCCGGTCGATGACGGGGTTCGGCGTGAACGAGCCGTCCTGCTGCGCGAGCGCCACGAAGGACTGCGCGTCGAGGATGACGCCGAACTGCTCGTGCAGGGCATCGGCGAGACCCGGGTTGAGCACCGGTTCGCCGAGGAGCCGGACCTCGAAGTCACGGCCGTGGCGGCGGATCGCCAGCGGGCGCAGGAGCACCGGGCCGCGGAACTGCTCGTCGCCGTGCTTCCAGTCGGCCATGCCGATGCCGAGCTTCACGGCGTCGATCCCGCGCACGGTGGCGAGCTCGGTGCCCTTCGCCTCGACCTGGCCGGCAGCGACACGAGCGGCACGGAGCGCCACCTCGTCGCGGATCAGGCTGGACAGCAAGGTGGTCTTGCCGGTGATGAACTGCGCGAGGCCGCCCGGGTGCGTCGTCGACAGTTCGATGCGCGCGCGGGGGTGGTCGCTGAAGTGGGTGAGCGGACTCGTCCCGCCGACGCCGGTGAGCTGGCCGCGCCAGCCGTCCCACGTCGGTTCGGCCGCGTTGCCCGCCTGCAGCCGGGGATCGCCGAGGCTGATCGCCTGCGGGCTGGTCAGCTGCAGTTCCGGGCGGAGCGTGCGGTCCGGTTCGTCGTCGGTCCGGTCCTCGTCCACGTCCTGCTGCTCGTCTCGGTCGTCTCGCTCGTCGCGGTGGTCTCGCTGACCGCGGTCGTCTCGCTCGTCGTCGGGGCGCTCGTGGGCACCCTCGACGGGGACGTCGTCGTTCACGTCGTCCTCACCGTCGGTCACCCTGTCCGCTCGCCACACATCCGACACTGTAGGCGGGAACGAGCGCCCTCTCTGGCAATGAACCGAGGTTTCGGGGTTTCCGGTGCACGGTGAAGCGCTCGGGGCCCGCGCCCGACGCGTCCGATGTGGTACCAACGGGACATGGCCATCGACGACCGCACCACCCCGTCCGCCCCCACGCCGAACCGGCGTCGATCGGTCCCCGCCGAGATCTCCCGCTCGTGGCTGCTCGTCTCCGGCACCGCGACCGACCGGTTCGAGAAGTCCCAGCGGTCCCGCGCCGACCAGATCATCCTGGACATCGAGGACGCCGTCGACCCCGCAGCCAAGCCCTCGGCACGGCAGGGCGTCGCCGCGTGGCTGGCCGGAGGCGGCGAAGCCTGGGTCCGCATCAACGACGTCACGACCGACTTCTGGGCCGACGACGTCGAGGAGCTCCGCGGCCTGCCCGGGCTGCAGGGCGTGATGCTCGCGAAGACCGAGTCCCCGGCCCAGGTCACCGACACGTGGCACCGGCTCGGCGGCCAGACCCCGGTGATCGCGCTGGTCGAGTCGGCGCTCGGCATCGAGGAGTCCGTCTCGATCGCGCGGGCCCAGGGCGCGTTCCGACTGGCGTTCGGCTCCGGCGACTACCGCCGCGACACCGGCACGAGCGCCGACACCCTGGCGATGGCGTACCCGCGGTCGAAGCTCGTCGTCGCCTCGCGCGTCGGCGACCTGCCCGGCCCGATCGACGGCCCGACGGTGGGGTCGTCGCACCCGATCCTGCGCGAGCAGTCCCAGGTCGCGGTGTCGCTCGGCCTGACCGGCAAGCTCTGCCTGGACACCGAGCAGCTGCCCGTCATCAACGAGGTCATCTCCCCCACCCCGACCGACGTCGCCTGGGCGCAGGACTTCCTCGACGACTTCGAGGCCCGCGGCAAGGTCATCCGCGACGGTTCCGACCTGCCCCGCCTGGGTCGGGCGCAGAAGATCCAGCGGCTCGCACAGGCGTTCGGCGTCGAAGCGCGGTAGGACTGCTCCCATGACCTGGTCCAACGTCCCCGGCGGTCCGCCGCAGTCCTCGCCCGGCCCCCAGGACCCGCAGCGCGCGGCCTGGGAGCGCAGCGGCACCACGTTGTTCCCGCCGGCGAAGCTCGCCGACCGGATCTCCACCGTGCTGCTCCTGGCCTTCGGTGCCGTGATGACGATCGTCACCGCCGTCGTCGGCATCATCGCGGTCATCTCGGCGACCGCGACCTGCGATGCCTCGGCCGGGTGCTCGCCCGGCGGGTACATCGGCGGCACGGCCATCGCCGTCGGCGGCGCGTTCGTGATCGGCGTCGCCACGATCGTGCTGGCGATCGGCGCGTGGATCCGCCGGAAGTCGTCGTGGTGGATCGCCGCGGTCGGCTTCGTGCTCGCGATCGCCGTGATCACGTGGGGCGGGGTCGTCTTCGCGAACGCCGCCGACGACGAGACCGCGTCGTCCTCGGTGTCCGCGAGCGCCTAGCCCCGTCGCGCACCCGCGCCTCGCCGGACCGACTCTGAACGACACGACCGACGTCGTACGACAACGAGTTCGTCGTTCCTTGCGACCGCAACCAGTTGCGCGCGCGCAGCAGCGACACCGTCGACGTCGTACGACGTCGACGGTGTCGCACCGCGTCGCGTGGGCAGAGGCGACGCGGCGACGGACGGGAGGCCCGTGGCGGACACGGCCACGGGCCTCCCGTCCGACACGGCGTAGCGTCCACGGCATGGTGACGGTGTCGCGGACGACGGTCGCGGTGGTCGGTGGCGGCCCCGCCGGGGTCGCCCTCGGGCTGCTGCTCGCCCGGGCCGGCATCGCCGTGCGCGTCGTCGAGCAGCACGACGACTTCAACCGGGACTTCCGGGGCGACACCGTGCACGCCTCGACGATCCGGCTGCTCGACGAGCTCGGCCTCGGCGAGCGCTTCCGGGCCCTGCCGCAGTCACGGCTCGACGACTTCTCCCTGCCGATGCCCGACGGGTCACGACTGCTGCTCGGCGACTTCTCACGGCTCGATCCCCCGTACGACCACGTGGCGATGGTGCCGCAGTGGGACCTGCTCGACCTGCTCGTGACCGCTGCCCGGCAGGAACCGTCGTTCGACATCGCGATGGGCCGCGCGGCGACCGGGCTCATCGAGGAGAACGGCACCGTCACCGGGGTCCACCTCCGCACGCGCGACGGCAGTGGCGAACCCGAGGAGCTCCGCGCCGACGTCGTGATCGCGTGCGACGGACGGAACTCGGTCCTGCGCCGGGCAGCGGGGCTCGTGCCGAGGGCGTTCCCGGTGCCGTTCGACACCTGGTGGTTCCGGCTCCCCCGGCGGTCGGGCGACGCGGCGAGCGCCCTGACCCCCGCGTTCTCGGGGAAGGACGTGCTTCTGAGCTTCCCGCGGCCCGACTACCACCAGGTCGCGTACTTCGCCCCGAAGGGCTCGGACGCGACGCTGCGGGCCCAGGGCATCATTGCCTTCCGGGAGCGGGTGGCCCGGCTCCGTCCGGACGTCGCCGACCGGGTCGACACGATCGGGTCGATGGACGACGTGCACGTGCTCGACGTCCGGATGGACCGGTTGCGGCGGTGGTGGCGGCCGGGGCTGCTGTGCATCGGCGACGCGGCCCACGCGATGTCGCCCGCGGGTGGGGTGGGGATCAACCTCGCGGTGCAGGACGCCGTGGCGACGGCCGCGATCCTGGTTCCGTCGTTGCAGCGTGGGCTCCGTGGTGCGGGGCTGGACGGTGCGCTGGCCGCGGTGCAGCGTCGTCGGAGGCCGCCGGCAGTGGTCGTCCAGTCGGCGCAGGCCGTGCTGCACCGCGTCGTGTTCGAGAGGGCCTTCGCCGGGCAGCTGCAGGACGGGCCACCGCTGCTGCCCGTGCTGCTCGCCCGGTACGTGCCGCCGTCACGGGGCCTCTACGCCCGGGGCATCGCGTTCGGGCCGCTGCCGGAGCACGCGCCCAGCTGGGCGCGGCGCTGAGCGACCGACGCAGAACGGAGTGGGTGCGGTGGACGGGACCGGACGGCGGACGGGAGGCGCGGGCGGGGCCGCCACGGGCCTCCCGGTCGGCGGGCGGTCACCACCACTGCGCGACGCACCCTGTGCGCGACCGCGCACCCCCGGCGCATGCTGGGGCCATGAAGCAACGAGTCATCGGAGACGTGTCGGTCAGCGCCATCGGTCTGGGCGGGATGCCCATGTCGATCGAGGGGCGCCCCGACGAACGACAGTCCATCGCGACCATCCACGCCGCGCTCGAGAACGGTGTCACGCTCATCGACACCGCGGACGCGTACCACCTGGCCGCCCACGACGAGGTGGGGCACAACGAGGAGCTCATCGCCCGGGCGGTCCGCGAGTTCCACGGCGACACCGAGTCGATCCTCATCGCCACGAAGGGCGGCCACCTGCGACCGGAGGCCGGCGCCTGGGCGCAGAACGGCCACCCCGAGTACCTGAAGCAGGCGGCGAAGGCATCGGCGAAGCGCCTCGGCGTCGAGGCGATCGGCCTGTACCAGTTCCACCGTCCGGACCCCGCCGTTCCGTACGCCGAGTCGGTCGGCGCGCTCGGCGAGCTGCTCGACGAGGGCGTCATCCGGATGGCCGGCATCTCGAACGCGGACCCCGACCAGATCCGGACGGCGAACGAGGTCCTCGACGGACGACTCGCCTCGGTGCAGAACCAGTTCTCGCCGAAGTTCCGGTCGAGCGAGCCGGAACTCGAGCTCTGCGACGAGCTCGGGATCGCGTTCCTGCCGTGGAGCCCCCTCGGTGGCATCGCGAACGCCGCCGACCTCGGCACCGCCTACGAGGACTTTGCCTACATCGCACGCGACCGCGGCGTGACCCCGCAGGTGATCGCGCTCGCGTGGGAGCTGCAGAAGAGCGACGTGGTCGTCCCGATCCCCGGGGCCTCGCGGCCGCAGTCGATCCTCAACTCGCTGACCGCACCGACCGTGAAGCTGCGGCCGGAGGACGTCGCCCGCCTGGACGCGTCGCAGCCGGCGGCCGTCTGAGGCGTCCCCGGCACGACGACGCCCCGCAGTTCCGGTCGGAGCTGCGGGGCGTCGTGGTGTCGGGACCTGGTGTCCGGCTAGTTGCTCGGGCAGACCGCCGAGACCTCGTTCAGCGAGGACTGCACGTCGGTCTGGGCGTCCTTCGCCTCGGTGGAGTCGCTCGAGCCGCTGGAGGTGAGCGCCGAGGCGTACTCCTTCGCGTCCTCGGTGAAGTCCTCGAAGGCATCGTGGACGTCGTCGTTGGTGACCTTCGGCAGTGCCGCGTCGAGACGGTCGGTGAACTCGCCGACGAGCTTCGCCCGTGCTGCGGGGTCCGCCGGTGCTGAGGACGACGTCTGCTCGGCGATGAACGACTTGAGCTCGTTCTCGACCAGGGCACACGCCTCGGTCTTCGTCTGCGCGGGCGCAGCGGCCGAGGTCTTCGACGGTGCGGACGTCTTCGACGTCTCCGCCGAGGCGCCGTCGTCGGTCGAGCCGCCGTCGCCGGACGAGCCGCCGGAGCAGCCCGCAAGCAGCGCCACGGCGACGAGCGCCGTGGTCACCGCGGTGAGGGTGCGACGCATCAGGAGTTGCACTCCTTCTGGAAGGCGTTGCCGGCGTCCTGCACCTTGGTGCTGGACTTCGTGAGCGCCGAGACGTCGGCCGACTGCGGGTCCTTCGCGATGTCCTCGATCTGGTCGACGAGGTCGCCGTAGGCGTCCTCGAAGGCCTCGCCCTTGTCCTGCAGGGCGTCGTCGGACAGGTCGTCGACGCCGTCGGAGATCTTCTCGTCGAGCTCCTTGAGCTTAGTGACGGCGGCGTCCGGGTCGGACTGCAGGTTCGCGGCTTCGGACTGCACGCCCTCGGCGGCGGACTTGACCGTCTTCTCGAACTGGGTGCACTGGTCGGCCTTCGACGGCCCGGTCGAGCAACCGGCGAGCAGGGTGAGCGCGAGGCCGGCGGTGGCGAGCGCGATGAGCTTGTTCTTCGGCATGGTGGAGAGTCCCCCTCGATCGGTCCGCACTCCCCCGGATGAGGTGCAGATCCGTCATCGAGCGTACATGGGGCACTCACAGGATGACCGGCCGCCCGGCGTACCGTCGAGGGCATGCGCGCCATCACGTTCGACGACACCACCATGTCCGTGACCGACCTGCCCGACCCGGTGCCCGCCGCGGGTGAGGTGCTCATCGAGGTCGCCGCCGCCGGGGTGAACAACGCCGACCTGCAGCAGCGCGCGGGGAACTACCCGCCGCCGCCCGGGGCCTCGGAGATCCTCGGGCTCGAGGTCTCCGGCACCGTCCGGGCCCTCGGCGAGGGAGTGACCTCGGTGGCCGTCGGCGACCGCGTGTGCGCCCTGCTGTCCGGCGGCGGCTACGCCTCGCTCGTCGTGGCTCCCGCGACGCAGGTGCTGCCGGTCCCCGACTCGGTCGACCTGGTCGAGGCTGCCGGCCTGCCCGAAGCCGCCTGCACCGTGTACTCGAACATCGGCATGCTCGCCGGACTCCGCCCCGGGCAGACCCTGCTCGTGCACGGTGGCACCGGCGGCATGGGCTCGCACGCCGTCCTGTGGGCGAAGGCCCTCGGTGCCACGGTGATCGCGACGAGCGGCGGTGACCGAAAGGTCCAGGCGTCGCGTGACCTGGGTGCCGATCTGGTGGTCGACCACCGCACCGAGGACTTCGTGGAGCGCGTGCTCGCGTTCACGGACGGCGTCGGGGTCGACGTGGTGCTCGACGTCGTCGGACCGTCGTACCTGGCGCGGAACCTGCAGGCCCTCGCCCCCAACGGGCACATCGCCGTCATCGCCTCGGGCAGCGGCAGCACCGCCGAGCTCGACCTCGGCGCGCTGATGCGGAAGCGGGCGTCGATCAGCGGGACGACCCTGCGCGCCCGGCCGCTCGCCGAGAAGGCCGCGATCGTCGCCGCCGTCCGTGAGCACGTCTGGCCCTTCGTCGCCGACGGCAGCGTCCGACCGGTGATCGACACCGTCCTGCCGCTCGCCGAGGTCGAGGAGGCGCACCGGAAGGTCCGCGACGGCGAGGTCGTCGGGAAGGTGCTGCTGACGCTCTAGGCGCGCGGGCGGGCTGCGCCCGGGTCGCGGAGCTGGCCGGTCGACGTCGCGCCCCGCTGCGGACACTGCGCCCCCGCACACCGGGGCGCGATGGCCGGCGCGGGGCGCGGGGCGCGGTGCTCGGCTGCCACGGCTCCGCCGGAACGGTCAGGCGTGGACGCGGGAGAGGAACTCGACCAGCGCCGGGTGCTGCGGGGCGTCCAGGACCTCGGCGGGGACGCCCTGCTCGACGACCTCGCCCCGGTGCAGGAACACGATCCGGTCGGCCACGTTCCGTGCGAAGTGCATCTCGTGCGTGGTCATCAGGATCGTCGACCCCTGCCGCTTCAGCTCGGTGACCAGGTCGAGCACCTCACCGACGAGCTGGGGGTCGAGGGCGCTCGTGACCTCGTCGAGCAGCAGGAGCTCGGGGTCGGACGCGATCGCCCGGACGATGGCCACACGCTGCTGCTGGCCGCCGGAGAGCCGGTCCGGGTAGGCGTCCGCGAACTCCGCGAGCCCGATCCGTTCGAGCAGCCGACGCGCGGTCGCCTCGGCCGCGGCCCGGCCGACGCCGTGCACCTGCCGTGAGGCGAGCGTCACGTTGTCGAGCACGCGCATGTGCGGGAACAGGTTGAACTGCTGGAAGACCACGCCGATCCGCGCACGGACGCCGTCGACGGCGATGCGGGGATCGGCGATGTCGGTCCCCTGCAGCAGGATCTCGCCGTCGTCGATGCCCTCGAGCAGGTTCACCGTCTTGAGCAGGGTCGACTTGCCCGAGCCGGACGCCCCGATGACGCAGATGACCTCGTGGCGGTGCAGCGTCAGATCGATGCCGCGCAGGACCTCGTGCTCGCCGAAGGCCTTGCGCAACCCGCGCAGTTCGAGGACCGCAGCGTCCGCACCCGACGCACCACGGGCCTCCTGGCCGACCTCGCTCATACGGTGCCTCCGATCTGCTCGCGCCGCTGCTGGCGGCGCGCGATCGCGTCCGTGACGCGGATCAGCGGCAGGCTGATCACCACGAACAGCAGCCCCGCGACGAAGTACGGCGTGAAGTTGTAGGTCTCGGCCTGCGCGATCTGCGCCGAACGGACCGCGTCGACAGCGCCGAGGATCGACACCAGGCCGACGTCCTTCTGCATCGAGACGAAGTCGTTCATCAGTGCCGGCGTGACCTTGCGGATCGCCTGCGGCAGCACCACGAGCCGCAGCGTCTTGGCGTGCGAGAGCCCGAGCGACCGCGCGGCCAGACGCTGCGAGGGGTGCACCGCCTCCATGCCGGCACGCAGGACCTCGGCGATGTACGACGAGTACGTCAGGACGATCGCGATGGTGCCCCAGACCTCGGCGGGCAACCGCGGGAACACCCCGAGACCCGGGATCCCGTAGCCGACCAGGTACAGCACGATGATGAGCGGCAGGCCGCGGAACAGGTCCGTGTACCCGGTCGCCAACATCCGCAGCGGGAAGAAGACCGGGTTCCGCAAGCCCCGCACCACTGCGAGCAGCGTGCCGAACACGGCGACGCCGATGGCACTGAAGAACAGGATCCGGACGTTCAGCCAGAGGCCCAGCAGGATGTCCGGGAAGGTGTCGATCGCGGTCTGCGGGTCGAAGAACGACTGCTGGACCGCTGCCCAGCCGGGAGTGTTCACGACGCCGAAGTAGGCGATCGCGATCACCACGAGCGTCGACACCACCGACAGCACGATCGACCGGCGTCCGCGCTGCCGGCGGTAGAGCCGCCGCTCGGCCTCGACCTGGCTCGGCGCGGCTGCGGCGACCGGGGTACCGGCGCCTGCTGGCACGGTCATGCGGTTACTTCAGGACCGGGGTGTTGGTCTCCGAGGAGAGCCACTTGGTCTGCAGGTCCTCGAGCGTGCCGTCGTCCTTGAGCGTCTTGAGCGCCTTGTCGACCTTGCTCGTGAGCTCCGAGCCCTTCGGCAGGACGAAGCCGAACTGGTCGCCCGTGCCGTCCGACGGGAACTGCGCCGACACCGTGCCGTCGTCGAGCTGCGCTGCCGCCATGTAGAACGCCGTCGGCAGGTCGGTGACGATCGCGTCGATCTGGCCCGACTTCAGCGCGAGCACGGCGTCGTCGTTCGAGTTGAAGACCTGCGGGGTGATCCCGAGCACGCTCTTCACGCTGGCGATCGACGTCGAACCGGTGGCGACGCCGATCGCGTCCTTCTTGAGGGCGGCGATGCTCGTGTCGTCGACGGCCTTCGAGGTACTGGTCGTCACCACGGCCTGCGTGGTCGTGTAGTACGCGCTCGACATGTCGACGGCCTTCTTGCGCTTCGCGTCGATCGAGAACTGCTGGACGTTGAGGTCCCAGTCCTTCGGGCCCGGTGCGATCGCGCTGTCGAAGGTGCTGCGCTTCCACACGACGTCGGACTTGCCGTAGCCCATCTCCTTCGCGACCGCGTACGCCACGGCGGACTCGAAGCCCTTGCCGGACTCCGGCTTGTTGTCCTCGATCCACGGCGAGTACGCCGGCTCGCCGGTGGCGATCGTCAGCTTGCCGTCGGTGACGGTGCCGTCGTCGTTGCTGCCGCTGCCGGCAGCGCACGACGTCAGGGCGAGGGCGGCGACCGCAGCTGTTGCGACGGCGAGGGTGAAGCGGAGGGATCGGGTCACGGTCGGGCCTTCGTGCGAGGGGGTGGGGGCAGGTCGAAGTGTACTTCGCGGTGGGATACCAACGCGAAACGGTGTCGCGGTGCTACTCGGCCTCGTCGGCCATCGTGAAGTCCTCGAACGAGAACCCCGGCGACACGAGGCAGCTCAGCAGCACCTCGCCGTCGTTCGGGATCGTCCGCTGCCACACACCACCGCGCACGAAGGCCTGCGCGTCGTTCACCCGGTCACGTCCGGCGTCCGGCCCGAGGGTGATCCGCGCGCCGGGCTCGGGAGCATCGCCGGAGCCGCCGAGTTCGAGCTCGACGGTGTCCGGACCGTGCCACATCCAGATCTCGTCGCTCGACACCCGGTGCCAGGCCGAGGCCTCGCCCGGGGGCAGCAGGAAGTGGATCAAGGTCGCGGCGGGGCGGTCCCCCGCGGGCGTCGTCACCGTGGCCGGCGAGGTCCAGGTGCGGACGTACCAACCACCCTCGGGGTGCGGTTCCATGCCGAGGGCGATGGCGCGCTTCGGCACGTCGAGCCACTCGATCAGTTCGCCGTCGACGGTGCGACGGGCGGCCATGCCGGGGCGGGGTGCGGTCTCGGTCATGATTCCTCCACAGGGATGACAGGGCGGGCAGGGCGGTCGGGCGACGACGTGGGCACGCCGGTCAGCGCGCCGTCGACGGCGCGGACGACCCCACGGATGACGGTGGCGGCTGCCCGACCGGCACCGTCCTCGACGAGCTCGGCGAGTGCGTCGGGCACGGTCCGGGCGTCGACGTCGAAGACGGCCAGGTCGGCGCGGGCACCCACGGCGAGGTGGCCGATGCGGTCCGGTCCGACGGCGAGCCCCATGGCGTGCGCACCGCCGAGCGTCGCCGCCGCCAGGAGCCGCTCGTGCAGGTCGCCGTGCCCGTAGCCCTGGGCGCGGGCGATCCGGTGCAGGGCGGTGACGTCGGCCATCAGGTCGAGGGACGGCGACGACGACAGCGAGTCGGTGCCGATGGCGACCGGGCTGCCCTCGCGCAGGTAGTCGGCGACGGGCGGCGGGTCGAGGCCGATGACGGCGTTCGACCGCGGACACAGGGCGACGGCGGTGCCACGGGCGCGGAGGAGCGCGCGGTCGGCGGCGGTCATGTAGACGCCGTGCGCGATGTGGCAGTCCGGCCCGAGCACGCCGAGTCGGTCGACGAACGCGGTGGCGCTCGCCCCGAACCCGAGGGCTCGCAGCGCCCGGAACGAGGGCACGTTCGCCAGGTGCCAGTCGTTGCCGTGGCCGACGCCGTCGACACCGTCGAAACCGGGGACGGGTCCGAGGGCGACGCGCTCCCCCTCGAAGGCCGCTTCGCCGAGGTGCAGGTGCAGTCTGAGTCCGCGCTGCCGGACGATGTCGGGGAGTTCGAGCAGGGGCGCGACCTCGAGCGAATAGGGCGCGTGCGGCGACAGACCGGCGCCGGGGGTGGTCGGGATCCGGGCGAGTTCGTCGAGCACCTGGTCGCGGCCGTGCGACTGCCAGGCGTCGTTCTCCCAGTCCATCACCTCCCAGTAGGCGATGCCGCCGAGCCCGGCATCCTCGAGCGCGGTGGAGGCCTCGATGTCGGTGACGATGTCCGCGATGCTCGTCACGCCCGCGCGGATCGAGGCTGCGGCACCAGTGGCTGCTTCGGCCCGCCAGTCGTGCGGTTCGGCGTAGTCCTGGTTGAACGCGGACGCCCAGTCCTCGAAACCGTCGTACTGACCTCGGCCGACACCGTCCATGCCGGTGTACTGCAGGTGCGAGTGCGCGTTGACGAGGCCCGGCAGGAGAGCTCCGCGCCACTGCCGTTCGGTGAACGTCGCACCCGAGCCGGAGAGCTGGTCGACGACCCAGGACCGGTCGCCGACGTGCAGGATGCGGCCGTCCTGCACGGCGACGGCGCCGTCGGCGATCGGGGGCGCGGTCATCGGCACGACGACGCGCGCCGAGTGCACGACGACGGAGTGGTCGGCACGAGGGTGCGCGGCGCTCGGGCGCGCGGTGCTCGGGCGCGACTCGCTCATGCGGGGTCTCCGAAGCGACGCGTCCGGACGTCCGGGTCGCGGTCCGCCGGGTCTTCGGCAAGGCGGACGGGAGGAACGGGGCGCGCTCCGAACGCGGCGAGCGCCGCGCGGGCGGTCGCGTCGTCGACCGCGGGATCGATGGGCACGACGGCTCGCTCCAGTTCGTCGCCGCGCTCCAGCAGCATGCGGACGGCCCCGAGCTGCGCGGCGAAGGACAGGTCCATGATCTCGATCGGGTTGCCCTCGGCCGCCGTGATGTTGATGCAGCCGCCGCGATCGAGCACGATCGGTCCGCCCTCGGCGTCGGCGAACACGAGGCGCTCGGCCTTCGGACCCACTGGCCGCAGTCCGGCTCCGGCGGCGCGGGCGTCGTCGAGCGCGACCTCGTGGTCGACCCCACCCGCGACGGCGACGACGGCCCCGTCCGCGCACGAGCGCAGCACGCGCAGGTCGATGGTGTCAGCGACCCCGGTGGCGCTCACCACGAGGTCGGCGGCCTGCACGGCCTCGGCGAGCGGCGCGACGGCGTGGCCGGCGAACAGCGCCTGCAGGGCGCGCACCGGGTCGGTCTCGGCGACCGTGACCCGGAAACCGAGGGCGGCGAGCACCAACGCGACCCCCTCGCCGACGTGCCCGAACCCGGCGACGACCGCCGCGCCTCCCGAGATCACTCGGTGTGTACCGGACGGGAGGCCGTCGACCAGGTCGAGCACGGCGAACACCGTCGACTGCCCGGTGCCGTACCGGTTGTCGAAGAACGTCTTGGTGCGGGCGTCGTTGACGGCGACCACCGGGATGCCGAGCTCGCCCCGCGACGCCATCACGCGCAGGGGCCGGAGGCCGCTCGTGGTCTCCTCGGCCGCGCCGAGCATCGTCGGCAGCAGGTCCGGACGCTCCTGGTGGGCGAGCCGGATGACGTGGGAACCGTCGTCGAGCAGGATGTGCGGCCGGGTGTCGAGCATCGCGAGGGCGAGCGCCTTCTGCTCCGGCAGCGAGGCCGTGCTGCTCGCGTGCACCGTGAGCCCCGTTGCCCGGAGCGACGCGGCCACGGCGTCGTCGGTCTCGTCGGCGTGCGCGTAGACGACGACCTCGGCACCAGCGTCGCGGAGGAGCAGGCTCAGCACCGCCGTCTTCGGCTCGAGGAACATCGCGACGCCGATGCGGGTGCCGCGGAGCAGTCCGCCGTCGCGGAGTTCGGCGGCGACCGCGCGCGAGACGGGCATCGAGCGTCGTGCCCAGCGCAGCCGGGCGTCGGCGGCCGGGTCGCCCTCGGGGTCGCGGCCGGTGGAGACGAGGAAGACGTCGTCGGAGAGCATCGGGACGCCGAGCACGCCGGGGCGGGCGGTGACGACGGGGCCGAAGGCGTCCTCGTCGACCGCGGGCAGGTGCCGGCCGGCGTCGATCACGATGAGCGTGGCGCCGCGGGGGCGGTCCGCCTCGCGCTCGATGACGGGGGTGGAGTCGTCGGGGGAACCGAGGCACCAGAGCTGGTCGATCGGCTCGTGTTCCGCGGCCGGACGGGCACCGAGTCCGGTGAGCAGGCCGTGCAGCGCCGCGGCGTCGCGGGGGTCGCCACCGACGATGCGGAACCGGCGGGCGGCGACGAGCAGGTTCGTGACCGCGGCGAAGCGTCGGACTGCTGCCGACGCCCAGGATCGCGTCTCGGGGTCGGGTCCTGGCGGCATGCCCCAATCGTAGGGAATGCGCGGGGGTCCGCCGACGTACTCTCTGGGCATGAGCGATGCATCCACGACCGAAGTGTTCGACAAGGTGACGATGTTCGGTGCGGGCTGGTGCCGCGACTGCCGCCGGTCCAAGGCGCTGCTCGACACCCTCGGCGTCGACTACGAGTACGTCGACGTCGAGCAGGACCTGTCGGCGGCCGACCGGGCCGAGGCGATCAGCGGCCGGAAGAACATCCCCGTCGTGGTGCTGCCGAACGGCAAGCACTTCGTCGAGCCGTCCGACGCCGAGCTGCGCGCCGAGCTCGAGGCCTCCGGCGCCGTCTGAGCTGCGGCCGGCTCGGCCGAGACTCGGGCGGGGCGCCCCGAGACTCGGGCTGAGCGACTCGTCTCGGGGCTCTGAGCCCGAGTTCTGTCGCCCACCCCGAGTCTCGGGGCGACGGGGAACCGGGCGGACATCGGATGAATCGGGCATCATGAGGGCGTGATCATCGACGCTCACCACCACCTCTGGGACCCCGCCGACCGGCCGTACCCCTGGATGGACGACTCCGTCGCCCCGATCCGCCGCCGGTTCGACGTGGACGACCTCCGCGCAGCGACGCAGGACACCGGCGTGACACGGACCATCGTGGTGCAGGCCGTGCACGATCCGGGTGAGACCGCCTGGCTCCTCGAGCAGCCCGCCCCCGTCGCGGGCGTCATCGGCTGGGTGGACCTGACCGCGCCGGACGTGGCGGACCGGATCGCCGCCGTCCGTGCGCTCCCGGGCGGCGATCGCCTGGTCGGTATCCGGCACCTGGCGCAGGACGAACCGGACCCGGACTGGCTCGGCCGCCCGGACGTCGCCCGCGGGGTCCGAGCCCTCGCCGGTGCCGGCCTGGTGTTCGACGTCCTCGTCCGAGCGCGGGAGCACGCCGCTGCGCTGGCCCTGGTCGACGCCGTCCCCGACGCATCGTTCGTGCTGGACCACGCCGGCAAGCCGTCCATCGACGGCGGGGACCCGGCCTGGCGCGGACGGATGACCGACCTCGCCGCACGCCCGAACGTGACGTGCAAGGTCTCCGGCCTGTTCACCGAAGCCGGCCCGGAATGGCGCGACCGCCCGGTCGACCGGTACGTGCGCGAGGCGGTGGAGCAGTTCG
The DNA here is from genome assembly GCF_015350945.1 of Curtobacterium sp. VKM Ac-2884. NCBI lineage: Bacteria > Bacillati > Actinomycetota > Actinomycetes > Micrococcales > Microbacteriaceae > Curtobacterium > Curtobacterium sp. VKM Ac-2884. Next base: position 742,308 of record NZ_JADKSA010000002.1, on the reverse strand, counting down.
GTCCCGAGCGGTCGCTGTTCGGCTCGGACTGGCCGGTGTCGACCCTGGCGACCGGGTACGCCGAGGTCGTGCAGCGGACGACGGAGGCCCTCGCCGACCTGTCGACGACCGAGCACGACGCCGTCTTCGGCGGCACCGCGGCGCGCATCTACCTTGTCCCGAGGACCACGCAGACATAGGATGTTTCTGGCTGCATTGGCGCAGCCGGAGAGCGAGGAACGATGCAGTTCGCACGACTCGGCCCGGCGGGGAGCGAGATCCCCGTGGCCATCGACACCGACGGCGAGGTCTTCGACCTCCGCTCGATCACCGGTGACATCAGCGGGGCCTTCCTGGCCTCGGACCCGGTCGGCCGTGTCGACCACGCGCGCAGCGCCGGCGACCTGACGATCATCGGCCGGGACCGGGCCGACGGCATGCGGCGCGGAGCGCCGATCGCACGCCCGGGCAAGGTCGTCTGCATCGGCCTGAACTACCGCGACCACGCCACCGAGACCGGCGCCGACATCCCCACCGAACCGATCGTGTTCATGAAGGACCCGATGACGGTGATCGGCCCCGACGACGAGGTCCTGATCCCCCGGAACAGCACGAAGACCGACTGGGAGATCGAGCTCGCGATCGTCATCGGCCGCACGGCTCGGTACTGCGAGACCGATGCGGAGGCCGAAGCGTCCATCGCGGGCTACGCGATCGCGAACGACGTGTCCGAGCGGGCGTTCCAGCTCGAACGCGGTGGGCAGTGGGACAAGGGGAAGTCCTGCGAGACCTTCAACCCGCTCGGGCCGTGGCTGGTGACGCCCGGGTCGCTCGCCACCGCCGGCCTCGACCCCGCGGCACTCGCGCTCCGGCTGACCGTCAACGGCGAGGTCCGGCAGGACGGCACCACCGCCGACATGATCTTCCGTCCTGTGGAGATCGTCCGGTACCTGTCGCAGTTCATGGTGCTGTACCCCGGTGACGTCATCAGTACGGGGACTCCGGCGGGCGTCGCGCTGGCCGGACACGCGCCCTACCTGCAGCCCGGCGACGTCGTCGAGCTCACCGCTGACGGGCTCGGCTCGCAGCGCCAGACGGTCGGAGCAGCCTGATGGCGGACGCAACCGGCAGCACCGGCGGCACCGGCAGCACCGGCAGCACCGGCGGCACCGGCTCCGGCCGCACCGGCAGCGCCGGCAGCCACGACGGTGTGCGTGCCATCGTCACCGGGGGCGCGTCCGGCATCGGCGCAGCGATCGCCGCCGCCCTGCAGGACCGCGGTGCGACGGTCGCCGTGCTCGACCTCCAGCCGTCGACCGTCGAGGGGTTGCTGTCGGTCCCGTGCGACGTCAGCGACGACGCCTCGGTCCGCACCGCCGTCGCCACCGCCGTCGAGCATCTCGGCGGCCTCGACGTCCTGGTCAACAACGCCGGCATCGGCGCACAGGGCTCGGTCGAGGACAACGACGACGACGAGTGGCGCCGCGTGTACGAGGTCAACGTCCTCGGCGCTGTCCGGCTGTCGCGGGCCGCGCTCCCCCACCTGCGGGCGTCGGGCAACGCGAGCATCGTGAACACCTGCTCGATCGCCGCCACCGCCGGGCTGCCCCAGCGAGCGCTCTACTCGGCGACCAAGGGCGCGATCGCCGCCCTCACCCGCGCGATGGCCGCCGACCACATCCGCGAGGGCATCCGCGTCAACGCCGTCAACCCCGGCACCGCCGACACCCCCTGGGTCGCGCGGCTGCTGTCCACCGCGGGCGACCCGGCCGCCGAACGCGCAGCGCTCGAGGCCCGGCAACCGCACGGCCGGCTCGTGCAGGCGGAGGAGGTCGCCGAGGCGGTCGCCTACCTGACGAGCCCGCTCGCCCGGTCCACGACGGGCGTCGACCTGGCCGTCGACGGCGGGATGCAGGCCCTCCGGCTGCGGCCCGCCTGATGGTCGGGCCGTGACGACCGGGAGGCCCGGCTATCGTCGACCTGTCGGCTCGCGTCCGCGAGCTGGCCGGGATCAGGAGGTGGTGACGTGGCGTCGCTGACCGACGATGCGATCGCACGCATCCAGCAGATGATCGTGAGCGGTGAGCTCCAACCCGGGCAGCGCCTCCCGCCCGAGAAGGAACTGAGCGAGTCGCTCGGCCTGTCCCGGAACAGCCTGCGCGAAGCGGTGAAGGCCCTCGAACTCATCCGCGTGCTCGACGTCCGACGCGGCGACGGCACCTACGTGACGTCGCTGGAACCCGGCGTGCTGCTCGAGGCGGTGTCGTTCGTCGTCGACATGCACCACGACCGGTCACTCGTCGACCTGCTCGAGGTCCGCCGCATCCTCGAGCCCGCGTCCGCCGTCCTGGCGACCGCGCGGGCCTCGGAGCAGCAGATCGACGAGCTCGCCACGCTCATGCAGTCCGTCGGCGAGGACACCGGCGTCGAGGACCTCGTCGCCCACGACCTGCTGTTCCACTCGACGATCGCGGGCATCGGCGGCAACCAGTACCTGTCCGGGCTGCTCGACGCGCTGTCGAGCAAGACCGTGCGGGTGCGGGTCTGGCGAGGGCTGACGCAGAACGGCTCGGTGCAACGCACCCTCGACGAGCACGCCGCCATCGTGGACGCCATCCGACGCCGGGATCCGCAGCTCGTGCAGGCACTCGTGGTGTCGCACGTCGAGGGCGTCGAGCGCTGGTTGCGGCGCTCCCTCGACTGAAACCGAGAACGCGTGCAGGTGGGTGGGTGTTGTGTCGGTCGTCGGCCCTGACTCCGGCAACCATGCCGCGGCAACCGCACCCACGAGGAGGAAACCGTGCTCGGTCTCATCATCAGCTTGATCATCGTCGGACTCATCGCCGGCGCCATCGCCCGGCTCGTCGTCCCCGGCAAGCAGCACATCTCGATCCCCATGACCATCCTGCTGGGCATCATCGGCTCGTTCGTGGGCGGGTTCCTCGGGTTCCTGATCTTCCAGCACGACCCGATGGACGGCTTCTTCCAGCCGGCCGGCATCATCGGTTCGATCATCGGCGCCATCATCGTGCTGATCATCTACATCCGCTTCTCGGGTCGCAGCGCCAAGACCCGCTAAGCACCAGCACCCCCGCCGGAACCAGGTTCCGGACACAGCACCGCGGAAACGCCTGGTGCGGTGTCCGGAACCTGGTGTCGTTTCGGCAGGTCCGTCAGTCGCGCAGCAGGCCCGCTGCGCGGAGGTCGTCCCACAGGGCCTCCGGCACCACGGCCGCGGCCCGGGCGACGTTCGAGCGCACCTGCTCGGCGGACTGCACGCCGAGGGCGATCGCGGCGACCGCAGCAGCACGACGCGGGAACGCCAGCGCCGCCTCGGGCAGCGTGACGCCGTGCCGCTCGCAGACGTCGGCGATCGCGTTCGCCCGCGCGACGAGTGCTGCCGGGGCCGTGGCGTAGTCGTACGTCGCGGTGGCGTCCGGCCGGTCCTGCCCGAGCAGTCCCGAGTTGTAGACCCCGACCGCGACGACCGCGACACCGAGCGAGGCGCACCGTGCGACGAGCTTCGCAGCCGGCTGCTCCAGGAGCGTGTACCGCCCTGCGAGCATGACCACGTCGCACAGCCCGGTGGACACCGCGGCGTCGAGGGCCTCGACCGAGTTCGACCCGACGCCGACGGCACGGACCACGCCCTCGTCCCGCAGCTCGGCGAGCGTCGGCAACGCCTGCGTCAGGCCGTCCTCGAGCGAGTACACGTCGGGGTCGTGCAGGTACGCGACGTCGACGTGGTCGAGTCCGAGCCGCCCGAGCGACTCGTCCAGTGACCGCCGCACGCCCGACGGCGACGGGTCCCACTGCCGCACGGTGTCGTTCGGCACCGCGAACCCGCCGGAGGCCAGGTCGTCCCCGTCGCCACGCCCGGGGACGAGCACCCGCCCGACCTTCGTCGACACCAGGAACGAATCGCGCGGACGGTCGGCGAGCGCCGCCCCGAGTCGTCGCTCCGACAGCCCGAGGCCGTAGTGCGGCGCGGTGTCGAACCCGCGCACGCCGGCGTCCCACGCCGCGTCGACGGTGGCACGGGCCTCGTCGTCGGACACCGTCCGCAGCAGGTTGCCGATGCCGGCGCCGCCGAACCAGAACGGGCCGCGGTCGAGGTCCGTCATGCGTCCACCTGGTCCGCCAGGGACCAGACCCGCGGCACGCCGTCGTCGTTCCCCGAGTAGTCGTCGTCGGCCTCGAGCAGCGGGTTGATGGTCTCCTGCCACTCCGCGTTGACCGGGTCGTCGGCGAGCGCCCGGCGCATCGCGCGGTAGTCCTCGACCTCGATGAGGTGGACCAGGTCCTGCCCGTCCCGCCACACCGTCCAGTCGTGCACCCCGGCATCACGCAGCCGGGCCGCGAGCGCGGGCGGGATCGACGCGTGCACGGCGTCGTACGCGGCCTCGTTCCCCGCCCGCAGTCGGGTCCTCGACAGGATGCGCTGCATCAGTCGCGCAGGAACAGTTCGACCACCGGCACGGCGACGTCCGGTCGCACGATCGGCAGCGTGAGCGTCAGCGTCCCCGCCGGCTGCCCGCCGAGCCCGGTGTTCTGCGCACGGGTCCCGGGCGGGATCTCGCGGAAGTGCAGCTCCGACGCGTCGTTGAGCAGCTGGGCGTAGGCGACACGACCGGCCAGGTCGGGCAGGTGCACGTGCTCGAACGGCCACGCGAACAGGTGCAGGTACAGGCGGTTGCCGTTCTGCGTGTACACGGTGTTGCGCGGCGCGACGAACGACGACGGTCCGGCACCGTAGACGGAGCGGGCGTGCTGGTGCATCCACGTCCCGATGCCGTCGAGGGTCTGACGCGAGACCCCGTCGAACTCGCCGCGGCCGGTGGGGCCGATGTTGAGCAGCATGTTCCCGTTGTTCGAGACGCCGTCGACGAGCATGCGGACGAGCAGATCGACGGGCTTGAGGTTCACGTTGTCGCGGTCGTAGCCCCACGACCCGTTGAGCGTCTGGCAGGCCTCCCACGGCACCTGGGCGCCGTCGACCTCCATCGGCTTGTCCGGCTGGTACTGCTCCGGGGTGACGATGTCACCCGGCAGGTCGAGCCGGTCGTTGACGATGATGCCGGGCTGGAGCCGCCTGGTCAGTTCGAGCAGTTCCGAGGACCCCCAGTCGTCGCGACCCTTGCCGCCCCAGATGTCCTCGTGGTCGTTGTCCCGGTACGAGAAGTCGTAGAACAGGTAGTCGACCTGCCCGTAGTCGGTGAGCAGCTCCTCGACCTGCCCGTGCAGGTACTCCCGGTAGCGCGACATGTCGCGGCCCTGGTTGAACGCCTCGATCTCCTCGGGCGAGTCGTCGCGCCGGGGGTGCACGCCGTCGACGGTGAAGTCCGGGTGGTGCCAGTCGATGAGCGAGTGGTAGAAGCCGACCCGCAGCCCCTCGGCCCGGACGGCGTCGACGAACTCGCGCACGATGTCGCGGCCGAAGGGGGTGTTCGTGGACTTGTAGTCGGTGAGCTTGCTGTCCCAGAGGCAGAAGCCCTCGTGGTGCTTCGTGGTGAGCACGACGTACTTCATGCCGGCTTCGCGAGCACGGCGGGCCCAGTCGGCGGCGTCGAACAGGTCGGGGTCGAAGTGGTCGAAGTACTTCTGGTAGTCGGCGTCGGTGATCCGTTCGCGGTTCTTCACCCACTCGTGCCGTGCCGGCAGGGCGTACAGCCCCCAGTGGATGAACATGCCGAACCGGTCGTGGGTGAACCAGGCGGGCAGGCCGCTCGCGTCGGTCGCGGTCTGCGGCTCTGCAGGTGCGGTGATGGTCATGAGGCCAGTGTTCCTTTCAGAGGGGGGAGGGGTGTCACCGGCCGCCGAGGCCGCTGGTGACGATGCCCTTGACGAGGTGCTTCTGCAGCAGGACGAGCAGGATCACGGTGGGCAGCATCGAGATCACCGACGCCGCCATCACGAGGTTCCACTCGGAGCCCTGCTGGCCGAAGAACTGCTGCAGGCCGAGTGGGATGGTGCCGCGGGCCTCGACGTCGTTGACGATGACGAGGGGCCAGAGGAACGAGTTCCAGTACGAGATGAACGAGAACACCGCGAGGACGGCCATGGTCGGTCGGGCGAGCGGCATCATCACCGAGAAGAAGGTCCGGATCGCGCCGGCCCCGTCGACCCGGGCGGCGTCGTCGAGTTCCTGCGGCACGGTCAGGAAGAACTGCCGGACCAGGAACGCGCCGAGGGCCGTGAACGCCCACGGGATGATGAGTGCCTGGAACGTGTCGACCCAGCCGAAGCCCTGCATCATCACGTACATCGGGATGACGAGGACGTCCTGCGGGATCATCAGCGTGACGAGGAACAGCAGGAACACCGTGTTCCGGCCGCGCCAGCGCAACCGTGAGAACGCGTACCCGGAGAGCACGGCCACGGCGACGTTGATCGCCGTCCCGACCGCCGCGACGAACACGCCGTTGAGGATGAAGCGGGCGAACGGCAGGTAGGTGAACGCCTGCACGTAGTTGTCCCACTCGAGCGAGCGACCCCAGAGCGTCGGCGGGGTGGTGAACACCTGGTCGGCGGGCTTGAGGCTCGTCGCGACCATGTAGATGAGCGGCGAGACGAACAGGAGCGTGACGAGGCAGAGCAGGGCGTACCCGATCGCGTGCCGGACCCGCCCCGGTCGTGGCGCGGACTTCGTCCTGGCGACGGCTCGGGGGTTGACCGTCCGGTTCGACGTGGTGGCACCGACGTGCCCGCGGACCGCTTCACTCATAGTGCACCCACCGCTTCTGCCCGAGGAACTGGACGGCCGTGATCCCGAGGATGATGACGAACAGCACCCAGGCGCCGGCCGAGGCCAGACCGAGCTGCTGGTTCTGGAAGCCGGTGTTGTAGATGTACTGCACGAGGGTCTCCGTCGCGGTGCCCGGCCCACCCTTGGTGAGGACGAACGGCTGCACGAACACCTGGAACGAGGTGATCAGCGTCATCATCGTCGCGAAGAACACCGACGGCGAGATGAGCGGGAACTTGATGGCCCAGAACGTCTGCCAGGCGTTCGCGCCGTCGAGCTGCGACGCCTCGATCTGGTTCTCCGGCACGGCGTCGAGCGCCGCCGAGAAGATCAGCATGTTGTAGCCGAAGCCCTGCCAGACGCTCATCGCGACGATGGCGAGCATCGCCCAGTGCTCATCGGCGAGGAAGTTCGGCGCGTGCACGCCCACGGTGGACTGCAGTGACGCGTCGATCGCCCCACCGGGCTGGTACAGCATCCGCCAGACCACGACGTTCGCGACGATCGGCGTGATGGTCGGGATGAAGAACAGGACGCGGAAGACGTGCCGGCCGGCCATCCGCGGTGTCAGCCAGGCGGCGAGCCCGAGCGACACGACGAGGTTGAGGGGCACGTAGAGCACCACGAACAGCGCCGTGTTGAGTGCGACGGTGCGGAAGACCGGGTCGGCGAAGAGCCGGGCGTAGTTCTCGATGCCGGCCCAGCTGCGCTCGCCGAGCATGGGCCAGTTCATGAAGCTGACGACGAGTGAGGCGATGATCGGGAACGCCGTGAAGACGACGAGTCCGATCGAGTGCGGTGCCGCGAACGCGGCACCCCACCAGGAGCGGCGCCCGAGCGCGCTCGTGTCCTCGCCGTCCTTCCGCCGCGGGGTGGCGGCTCCGACCGCGACCGCGGTCGCGACCGCGGGGACGGCCGCTTCGGCCGGTGGGTCCTGGATGGTGGTCATGCGACGACCTCCTCGTCGTTCGCGCGGTCCTGAACAAGGGATGGATCGGACGGGAGGCCCGTGGCGGGACCGCAACGGGCCTCCCGTCCGATCACTGGTTCAGCTGGTCACTGCGTACCGAGCTGGCCGGCGATGGAGGACATCGACTCCTTGCCGGAGGTCTGCCCGTTCACCGCCTGCAGCGCGTACTGCGTGAACAGCTGTGACAGCTGGTCGCTCTGCTTGTTCCCGAGGAGCGGCGACGACTTCGCGAGTCCCGCCTTGAGCGCGGCCTCGGCGCCGTCGATGCCGGCGCTCGAGTACCACGCCGACTGGGCAGCGGTGCGGCCGGGGAAGGCCCGTCCCGCTTCGGCGAGCGACGTCAGGACCTTCTCGCTGGTCATCGTCTGGACGGCCTTGAACGCCTGCTCCGGGTACTTGCACTGCTTCGAGACACCGAAGCCGGAGCCGGCGGCGAAGGTCGACGGACCGGACGTCCCCGCGGGGAGCGTCGTGACCCCGAGGTCGAACTTCACCTTGGCCTTCTGGCTGATGAGCGACCACGGACCGTCGGTGTACATCGCGACCTTGCCGGCGGCGAAGTCGTTGCCCGGCGTCGACGAGTCCGACGACGCCTGCGTCGCGTAGCCCTTCTCCACCAGTGTCGAGAGCCAGTCGAGGCCGTCCGCGAACTTCGCGTTCGACGCGTCGAGCTCACCGTCGGACGTGATCACCCGGCCACCGTTGTAGCCGTAGACCATCGACTCGAGGTTGAGGTCGCCGACCGTCGAACCGAACATGGTGATGCCCTTCGCCTTGAGCGCGGCACCCGCCGCCTCGAAGTCGTCGACGGTCCACCCCGGCTTCGGCTCGGCCACCCCGGCCTTCGTGAAGACGTCCTTGTTGTAGAACATCATGATGGGGCCGGTGTCGTAGGGCAGGCCGTAGAGCTTCCCGTCGACCTTCATGCCGTCGAGCGCGGTGCTGTCGAACGCGGACAGGTCGGTGCCGTCCTTCTTCGCGAGGTCGTCGAGTGGCAGCAGCGACGACGTGTAGTTCGCGGTGCGGAGCGACTGCATGCTCACGACGCACTGGGCGCCGCCGGCACTCAACTGCGTGCTGAGCTTCGTGAAGTAGTTCTCGAACGGCGCGCCCTGGATCGTCAGGGTGATGTCGTCCTCGGTCTTCACGGTGTCGGCGACCTTCTGCCAGGCGGCCTTGTCCTCCTTCCCGGCGATCCACATGGACCAGGTCAGGGCGTCCTTCGACTGGCTTCCGCCGGCACTGCTGCCGGAGGAACAGCCGGTGAGCACGAGGGCCGCGGCAGCTGCTGCCGCGAGCCCGGTGATGATGCGTCGTCGTTGCATCGGAGTCTCCACTTCGTCGTGGTGATGGGGTGTGTGGGGTGGGATCAGGCGACGCGGACCGCGTCGGGGACCGTCTCGGTGTCGACCACGGCCCAGGCCGGGCCGTCCGGGAACGCGTAGGCGTCGAGGGAGTCGGCGAGCATCTCGGTGCCGGCTCCCGGAGCGGTCGGCGGCCAGTAGCGGCCGTCGTGGACGTCCACCGGGGTCACGAAGTGCTCGTGCAGGTGGTCGACGAACTCGATGCAGCGGGTGTCGAGGTCGCCCGTCAGCGCGACGGCGTCGAACATCGACAGGTGCTGCACCGCCTCGCAGAGGCCGACCCCGCCGGCATGCGGGCACACCCGGACGCCGTGCTTCGCGGCGAGCAGCAGGATCGCGAGGTTCTCGTTGACCCCCGCGACCCGGGTGGCATCGATCTGCAGCACGCTCATCGCGCCGGCCTGGATGAGCTGCTTCGCGATCACCCGGTTGGCCATGTGCTCGCCGGTCGCGACCGGGATCGGGGCGATGCGCCGGGCGATCTCGGCGTGCCCGAGGACGTCGTCGGGGCTCGTCGGTTCCTCGATCCAGGCGAGGTCGAACGGGCGCAGCCGCTCGATCCAGGTCACGGCCTCGTCCACGTCCCAGCGCTGGTTGGCATCGACCGCGATGCGGATGTCCGGGCCGACCGTGGTGCGGGCGATGCCCATCCGGCGGACGTCCTCGTCGATGTCGCCGCCGACCTTGAGCTTGATCTGGGTGAACCCCTCGTCGACGGCTTCGCGGCAGAGGCGCGCCAGCTTCTCGTCGTCGTAGCCGAGCCAGCCCGGGGTGGTCGTGTACGCCTGGTAGCCCTGCGCTTCGAGCCGGGCCCGACGGGTCGCACGGTGCGGTTCGGCGGCCCGGAACAGCTCGAGCGCCTCGGCCGGGGTGATCGCGTCGGTGAGGTACCGGAAGTCCACCAGGTCGACGAGCTCCTCGGGGCTCAGGTCGGCCAGCAGCGCCCACAGCGGCTGCCCCGCGCGCTTCGCCCGGAGGTCCCAGAGCGCGTTCACCACGGCGCCGATCGCCATGTGCATCACGCCCTTCTCCGGGCCGAGCCAGCGCAGCTGCGAGTCGTGGACCATCGCACGCCAGGTGCCGCCCATGTCGGCGAGGACCGCTTCGGCGTCGGCACCGACGACGTGCCCACGCAGGGCGGCGATCGCGGCTTCCTGCACCTCGTTGCCGCGGCCGATCGTGAACACGAAGCCCGTACCGACGTGTCCGTCCAGGGCGTCGGTCGTGATCTCGACGTACGCGGCGGAGTAGTCGGGCGCGGGGTTCATGGCGTCGGATCCGTCGTGCTCCCGAGAGGTCGGGAAGCGGATGTCGCGCACGTGCAGACCGGTGATGCGGCTCATTCGTGTCTCCTGCCGTCCGGTCTCCGTCGACCGAACGAGGCAATCAAAACATCGGATGTCTCGCGCGTCAAGAGAACTCTTCGTCACGTTCTGGTCTCGAACGGGGCCGAGTCGTCGGATGGCTGCGCGTCGCGTCGGCGTGGATTGCGGCGGCGTGGCCGATCCGCGAAAGCGACAGATCCCCGCCAACTGTTCGCGGGGATCTGTCGCGCTCGCGGCACTGTCGACAGTGGAGCGCGCGCATCTGTCGCTTCGGCGGGGCGACCGGACCAGGGACGGGAGGCGCGGTGCGGGTCGGACCCGCACCGTCCCTCCGGACACGGCCGCCGCGCCGCTGGCGCGTCGCGTCGGTACCGGCCGGTGGGGCCCACCTCCCGTCCGTGGTCGCGTCTCAGGCGGCGGCGAGTCGGCCCATCTCGGCCACCACGCCGCGGAGGCGGTCCGCCAGCTCGTCGCGCGAGCCGTCGGCGAAGCGGTGTGCCGACTCGATGAGCGCCGCCATGACGAGCGTCACCGCGGTCCGTGCGGAGTCCACGTCGGTGCGCTCGGCGGCGACGGTGAACACGGCGAGCCGGGCACGCGCCATCCACTGCAGCATCGCGGGCACCATCTCCGGTCGCGCCTGCACGAGTTCCTTCATGCGCCGGCGGTCCGCTGGCAGTGTCACCGTCCGGGCGACGAGGTCGCAGAGGTCCGACACGAGCGTGCCCCCCGCGGTCAGGAACGCCTGCCGTGCCGCCTCGGGCACCGAACTCTCGGGGAGCCCGAGTGCCGCGTCGCCCTTCGACGGGAAGTAGTTGAAGAAGGTGCGGGGCGAGACGCCGGCGTCCGCGCAGATCTCCTCGACGGTGACACCGGCGAGGCCCCGGTCGGAGACCAGGGCCAGTGCGGCCTGGTGGATCGCGTGCCGGGTCTGCTGCTTCTTGCGTTCCCGCAGGCCGCTGTCGCCTGCCGGGTGCGATTCGATCGTGCTCACTGCTGCTCCTGGTGCGGGTCGGGGCCTCCCGTCTGGTGACGAGAGGCCCCGGTGGCCGGTCCTACGCGCGGTCCCGCTGCACGGGGATCGATCCGGTGACGGGGGCCGTGGGCGACCCCATCGTGTCGGCCGCCTTGACCGCCTGCACCTCGAGGTCGTCGGCGGTGCCGGCCTGGTCGGCCTGCTCCTGCAGGGCCGAGCTCTTGCGGAGCGGCGGCGCCTTGAAGAACCAGCTGAGGATGAACGCCAGCAGGATCACGGCGAAGCCGACCCAGTAGACGGTCACGGCCGACGCGTTGAAGCCGGTCATGAACGGCTTGGTCAGCGCCGGGGTCGCACCGTTGAGGTAGGACGTGTCGCTCGTCTCGCTGCTCGAGCTGCTGCCGTCGCCGGCTCCCTTGTCGATCTGCTTCGACAGTTCGGGGGCGAGCTCACCGACCCAGTACGAGCGCTGCGACGCGTCGGACCAATCGACCACGAGCTTGCCGTCCTGCACGCTGGCGTGCGCCTTGTCGGCTGCGGCGGTGAGGGCCTGCTGCTGCACGGCCTCCGGGGCGCCGGCCGTGGCCGTGGTCACCTGCGTCGTGGCCTGGTCGAGGCCGGACTGCACCTGCGACTTCACCGGGGTGACGATCGGGTTCCAGATCTGCTCCATGACGCCCGCGTTCGCCTTCGCCGTGGCGACGGTCGGGTTCAGGGCGGCGTCGAGCGCACCGGACAGGTTCTTCTGGTCCGCGGTGGCGTGCAGGATGTTCGCCGGCATGATCGAGAACAGGATGCTGAGCAACACCGCCGTACCGAGCGTTCCACCGATCTGGCGGAAGAACGTGGCGGAGGACGTCGCCACACCCATGTCCCGCGGCTGAACGGAGTTCTGCGAGGCGAGGGTGATGCTCTGCATGAGCTGGCCGAGGCCGAGGCCGATCAGGAACATGCCGATCATCAGGAACCAGAGCGGCTTGTCGATCGTCATGAACGTCAGGACGACGTAGCCGACCGAGACCAGCGCCGTGCCGATCACCGGGAAGATCCGGTAGCGACCGGTGCGGGCGACGATCTGTCCCGAGGCGATCGAGGCGATCATCAGACCACCGATCATCGGCAGGGTCGCGAAGCCGGACTCGGTCGGGGTCAGCCCCGTGACGATCTGCAGGTACAGCGGGATGGTCAGCATGGCGCCGAACATCGCGAAGCCGACCAGGAACCCGAGGATCGTGGCCATCGAGAACGTACCCGAGCGGAAGAGCTTGAGCGGGATGATCGCGTCGTCCTTCATCAGGGTCTCGATCACCAGGAAGGCGACGAGCCCGAGCGCACCGATCACGTAGCAGGCGATGGCACCGGCCGAACCCCAACCCCAGGTGCGGCCCTGTTCGGCCACGAGCAGGAGCGGGACGAGCGTCGCGATGACCGAGGTGGCACCCCACCAGTCGATGCGCGGCTTCGCCTTGGCGTCACCGAACTTCGGCAGGTGCAGGAAGGCGATGACCATCAGGAGCGCCGCGACGCCGATCGGCACGTTGATCAGGAAGACCCAGCGCCAGCCGGTGACACCGAGGATCGTGCTCGCGCCGGCGAACAGGCCGCCGATGAGCGGGCCGATGACGGACGAGATGCCGAAGACCGCGAGGAAGTAGCCCTGGTACTTGGCGCGCTCACGCGGGGCGAGGATGTCACCCATGATCGCGAGCGGCAGCGACATCAGCGCACCGGCGCCGATGCCCTGGAAGGCACGGAACGCGGCGAGCATGATCATCGAGGTCGACATCGTCGAGAGCAGCGAGCCGAGGATGAAGACCGCGATGCCGAAGATGTACAGCGGCCGGCGGCCGAAGACGTCGGAGAGCTTGCCGTAGATCGGCGTCGTGATGGTCGACGCGATCAGGTACGCGGTCGTGACCCAGGCCTGCTGGTCGAGACCGTGCAGGTCGTCGCCGATGGTGCGGATCGCGGTGCCGACGATCGTCTGGTCGAGCGACGACAGGAACATGCCGGCCATGAGGCCGTAGATGACGAGCAGGATCTGACGGTGCGACATGATCGGCTTGCCCGGCGTGCTGGCCGGGGAGTCGTGTCGTCCGCGCGACACCTCGACGGGTGCGGTGGCAGTAGACATGGGGGTCCTTCAGGGGTGCGTGGTGGTCGTCGTGCGAGCAAGGGACGCCGGAGCGTGTGTGGCGGGCCGTCGAACGGCGGGTCAACCTTGCAGACGCTGCAACTTTACATCACGAGCACGTTTGCCGCCAGCGCAAACTTGCCATCCGTGCACGTTCGTGAACGGCTTCTCAGGTAGCGTCGTCGGGCATGGGGCGAACTGCGTGGACGGACGTGCCGGCGGTCCTGCGCGACCGGGTGGAACAGACCCTCGGCGGCGCGGTGACGGACACTGAGTCCCAGACCGCCGGGTGGTCGCCGGGGAGTGCCGACCGTGTGGTCACGGCGACGGGGCGACGGGCGTTCGTCAAGACGGTCTCGCGATCGCGGAACGCCGATGCCTTCGCCCTGCACCGCCGGGAAGCCCGCGTGGTGGCGCAGCTGCCGTCGACCGTGCAGGCGCCGCCCCTGCTGGACGCCTTCGATGCCATCGTGGACGGCGACGAGTGGGTCGTCCTGGTCCTCGACGACATCGCGGGCAAGCACCCCGGGGCAGCACTCGACGGCAGGGACACCGCGGCGGTGCTCGATGCGCTGGACACCCTGCCGTCGGCGACGGGCGACCTCGGCACGCTCCCCCGGCTCGCCGACGACCTGCGCCACGAGTTCGGCGCCTGGGACCGGATGCTCGGCGACCCCACCCTGTCCGACCGGGTCGCCGAGGTCGTTCCGGCGCACGTGCTCGCCGCCGGCCCCGACTTCGCCCGCACCGCCGCCCGGGCAGCGACCCTCGTCGACGGCGAGCACCTCGTGCACGCCGACTGCCGTGCCGACAACCTGCTCGTCGACCGCTCCGGGGTCGTGTGGGTCGTGGACTGGCCGTGGGCGAGCATCGGTGCGCACTGGCTCGACCCGCTGACCTACCTGATCGACACACTCGTCCGCGGCGAGGACACCGACGTCGAGCACCACCTCGCCACCCACCCGGTGTTCACCGGTGTGCCCGCCGCCACGGTCGACGCCGTGCTCGCCGGTCTCGCCGGTCTGTTCTTCGAGCACGCACTGCCCCCGGCACCGCCGAACATGCCGACCATCCGTGACTTCCAACGGCGCGAGGGTCTGGCCGCTGCGGAGTGGCTGCTCCGCCGGTGGGACACGACACCGCACTGACGACGAACGACAGGCGTCGGGTACCCCGTCTGTCCAGCAAGCGCGGCACCACGGAGCGTACGGTCCCCCGCATGACTGATGAGCACCGCACTCCGCGTCCCGAAGACGACGCCGCGCGCCTCGGTCTCGTCGTCGTCGGAGAGGCAGCAGCGCTGCACTCCGGTGACGAGGCGGCACTGGACGCGAGCGAGCAGAACATCCGCGACACCATCGACGAGATGGTCGACGAACCCCTGACGCCACGCCAAGAACAGGTGGTCGAGCGACTGGCATCGGCCGGCGGGACCCTCACCGCCGGACTCAGCGGGGCACTCGCGGCGCAGACCGGACGGAGCGTCGACGACATCCTCGAGGGTGCGGCGCGCAGCGTCGTGTGGCAGCAGCGGCTCGCCGACCAGCGCGACGCTGCCGGCGCCGAGGACCCGCGCGACGCAGACCCGCGCAACGCGGACCCGCGCAACGGCGGCCAGCGCGAGGACGCCGGTGGCCAGCAGCGCGAGCGCCGGGACGAGAACGGGCGCGACGAGGACTGATCCCCGCCACGCCCGCCCCGGTACCGCGGAGGACTACTCGACCGGCTCCGCGACAGCCGTGGACTGCTCGCGTACGACGGCACGTGCGGCAGCCTGCCCCGTCGTCGAGCTCTTGACGATGTCGCTCAGGGTGAACCCGGCCGTCGTCCCGAGCAAGGCGTCGACCTCGCTGAACTGGCTGACGATGCTCTTCGACAGGGCGCCGGCGCCGTCGGAGGACACCACCGTCAGCTTGTCGATGTTGCCCATCGGCGCCGCGAGCTCGCGGGCGATGCTCGGCAGGGTCTCGATGGCCTTGACCCGCAAGACCGCTTCGGAGTGCTGCGCGAGTGCGTCGGCCTGGGCCTTCGTGGCGTCCGCCTCGGCCTGACCCTTGGCGCGGATCGCGTCGGCCGCTGCCTCACCCTCGGCACGGGAGGCGTCGGCGGCGAGCTTGCGCGCCTCGGACTCGGCCTTCGCCTCGGCGGCGATCGCCTCGGCGGAGATCCGACGGGCCTCGGCCTGGGCGCGGGCCGTCTCGACCTGGGCACCGGCGGCCGCTTCGGCCTCGACACGGGTCTTGCGCGCCTGCGCCTCGGCGACGGCGGAGACCTCGGACTCGAGCTCGGCACGGCGGAGCTCGGCACGCTTCTGCGCGGTGATCTGCTCCTGCTCGACGACGCCCTGCGCCGCACGGGCCTGGGCGAGCGGACCGGCGGCTGCGGCCTCGGCCGATGCCCGGTCGGCGTCGAGCTGCAGCGCGGCACGTCGGATCGCCAGGGTGTTCTCGGCCTCGGCGATGGCCTGGTCGGCGGTGGCACGGGCTTCTCGCGCTTCGCGGTCGGCCTGTGCCTCGGCGTTCTCCGCCTCGAGCCGGACGCGGGCGCGCTCGGCACGACCGAGGTCGCTGATGTACTCGTTGCGGTCCGAGATGCCCTTGATCTCGAAGGAGTCGACGTCGAGGCCCTGGCTGTGCAGGGCCTCCTTCGCGACGTCGAGCACCGCGACGGTGAGCTGGTCGCGGTTGCGGATGATCGTGGACACGTCGGTCGCACCGATCGACGCACGGAGCGAACCCGACAGGACCTCGCGCGCGAAGTCGTCGATCTTCTTCTCCTGCCCGAGGAACCGCTGCGCGGCCGCTCGGATCGAGGCGTCGGTCTCGCCGACCTTGACGAGCGCGACCGCTTCGACGTCGATCGTCACGCCGCGGGAGTCCTGCGCGTTGACGTTGATGTCGATCGCCCGCGAGCTGAGCGAGAGCTTCGCGACCTTCTCGAAGAACGGTCGGACGAGGACACCCGCTCCGAGCACGACCTTGATGCCGGACTCGACGGTCTCGGTGCCGTCGTCGTTCTTGACCTTGCGCGAACGTTTGCCGGTGATGATGAGCGCTTCGTCGGCGCCGGCGTTGCGGTACACGACCTTCGCGTAGATCAGCGCGATCACGGCGAGGACGATGATCCCCACGATGATCAGCGGGATGGCTCCGAGCGCGAACAGGACTTCCATGACTCCCCCTCCGGACCAGGCGCCAGCCTGGATTCCGCATCTGTTGTTCCGTCGGCTCCCATCCTAGGAGACCGCGCGGACGGACAGGAGGCGCGGTGCAGGATCACCTGCAGCGCGCCTCCTGTCGATGGTCGCGTCGGCGCCTACGCGCCCGCACGCCACCAGTCGTCGAACGGCGTCGCCGGCACCTGGCGCTTGTGCTCGGTCGCGCGGTACCGCGACTCGATCGCCTCGGCGACCTCGAGCGGCACGTCGTGCCCCTGCAGGTAGGCGTCGATCTCGGCGTAGGACAGCCCGAGGTTCGCTTCGTCGGTCTGGCCGGGCGTCTCGTCGAGCAGGTCCGCGGTGGGGGCCTTCTCGTACAGGCGGGCAGGCGCTCCGAGGTGCTCGAGCAGCTGCCGTCCCTGGCTCTTCGACAGGCCGGTGAGCGGCGTCAGGTCGACACCGCCGTCGCCGTACTTCGTGAAGAAGCCGGTGACCGCCTCGGCCGCGTGGTCGGTCCCGACGACGAGCAGCCCGCGCTGGCCGGCGACGGCGTACTGGGCGACCATGCGCATCCGGGCCTTGACGTTGCCCTTGACGAAGTCGCTCAGCTCGACGCCCGAGGCAGCGGTGTCGTGCATGACGCCGTCGACGCCGTGCTCGATGTTGACGGTGATGCCCGGGTCGGCTGCGATGAACTGCAGGGCGAGCTGGGCGTCGTCCTCGTCGGCCTGCACGCGGTACGGCATGCGGACGGTCGTGAACTCGGCGGGGTGCCCCTCGGCGCGGAGGGACTCGACGGCGAGCTGGGTCAGGCGCCCGGCGAGCGTGGAGTCCTGGCCGCCGCTGATCGCGAGCAGGAACCCCTTCGCGCCGGTCGTGAGCAGGTAGTCACGGAGGAACCCGACACGGCGGGCGATCTCCTGCTCCGGCTCGATGGTCGGCTGGACGTTGAGGTCCGCGGCGATGGCGGCTTGGAGTTCACGCACCACCCCAGTATCCCGCTGCACCCGCCGGTGTGCACAGCGTTCAGCGGACGGGTTCTGCGTCCACCGGCCGGATCGTGTTGTCGTGGTCGACGCCGATCGCGCAGGTGCAGACGACGCCGAGCGTCTCGGCGCTCTGCGTCAGCCGGAACCGCTCGACGTGCGGCGGGCCGACTCGACGGTCGAGCGGGTGGGTGTCGTGATCGTGCACGGTGGTCCTCACTGACTCGTGGTGGTGCGGATGTCCGGTGCGGTGGCGGTCCGAACCGCCACCGCACCGGAGGGCCCGAGGCGACCCGAACGCCGCGGCCCCGTGGAGACGCACGCCGGTACCCGCCGGCGCGCGTCGCAGTTCAGGGACGCCGGCGGCGTCGCGCTCGGAGCGCAGTGCGAGTCATGGGTCCCTTTCCCGGGCGGAGGTCCGCCGCTGCTGATCCATCCCCCGGCGTACGACGGGAGACCCGAACGGTCCGGCACCGGACCGAGGACGACGGCTGGTGAGGCCGTCTTCCTGTGCAAGGTACCAGTGGCACACCCCGAGGCCATACCCCCGTTCCGGGGCCGAACCGCGGGTGACCACGGTCAGACCCTCGTTGACAGTTAGAGATCAAACAGTTAGAGTCCTGATCATGCAGGCACCGGATCTCACCACCCCGCTCGAACTCATGCGGTGGATCGGATGGGCACAGCGCAAGGCGGCCGACGAGTGGGTCCGTGATCGGGACCTCACCCGCGAGCAGAGCTTCGTGCTCGGGTACCTGCAGCAGAACCCCGGAGCGATCCAACGCGACATCGCCGAGATCACCCGGACCAGCGCGGCCAGCGTCTCGAGCCTCCTGCAGGGCCTCGAGCGGCGCGGCCTCGTCGAACGACGACCCGACGCCACGAACGGTCGGACCAAGACGGTGCACGCCACCCCGGCGGGCATCGACCTCATCGCCGGCTTCACCGACGCGATGGTCGCCCTCGACGACACCCTGCTCGCACCACTCGACACGGACGAACGCGCCACCCTGCGGCACCTGCTGCAGAAGGTGACCGCGGAGCTCGCACCGCCGACGCGGTAGCGCCGCCGACGCGGTAGCGCCGCGGACCCGGTGACGCCACCGACGCGGTAGCGCCGCCCACGGACCGACGTCACCGGCGCGCTCGACGCGCCACGGGCCTCCCGGCCCCACCCCCCGCACGCGACGGCATCCCGTCGCGCCCTCAGCCCTGCCCACGAGGAGGCAGTCATGACCACCACCACCCCCGAGAACACCACCGCGGCCACCAACCGCTGGTACCTCTCCGCCGCCCCGATCGCCCGGGCCCTCGTGCACCTGTGTGTGCCGATGGCCGCTGCGATGGTCGTCAGCGCCCTGTACAACGTCATCAACGCCGGCTTCATCGGCTCGCAGCACGACACGTCGCTGCTCGCCGCGATCACCTTCGGTACCCCGCTGCTCGGCATCGTGATGGCCGTCGGCGGTGTGTTCGGCGTCGGCGGCAGTGCCCTGATGTCCCGCTTGCTCGGCGCCTCGGAGCACGACCCTGCCAAGGCGCAGGACATCAAGCACGTCGCCTCGTTCGCGCTGTGGGGGGCCGTCGTCACCGGCGCCGTCCTCGCCGTCGTCGGGCTCGTGTTCCTCCGCCCCCTCGTCGCCGTGCTCGGTGCCGACGCAGCAGCCGTCCCCGCCACGAGCGAGTACGTCGCCGTGATGCTCGCGTTCGTCCCGGTGCTCGCCTCGTCGTTCGCCCTCGAGCAGATCGTCCGCTCCGAGGGTGCCGCACGCCAGGCGATGATCGGCCTGGTCCTGTCGACCATCGGGAACCTGGTGTTCGACGTGCTCTTCATCCTCGTGCTGCACTGGGGGGTCGGCGGTGCAGCACTGGCGGTCGGACTCGCGAACGTCGTGTCGATCGCCTACTGGGTGACCTGGCTGCAGCGGAACAGCGAGAACGTCAGCTTCGCGCCGAAGTGGTTCACGCTCCGCGCCGACATCCTGAAGCCCGTCTTCGGCATCGGCGTCGGCGAACTGCTGCAGTCCGCCTTCCTGATCGTCACGACGCTCGTGCTCAACAACCTCGCCGCCGCCTACGGCGACGACCCGCTCGCCGCCATGGGCGTCGCGGTCCGCATCGCGCAGGTGCCGGAGTTCCTCGTGATGGGCGTGACGATCGGCGTGCTGCCGCTCCTCGCCTACGCGTTCGGCAAGGGCGACGCCGCGCGCCTCCGGGCCGCCCTGCGCGGAGCCGCCTTCACGGTCGGCGCGATCGTCCTCGTGTTCTCCGGCGCGGTCTTCACCTTCCGCGAGCAGGTGTTCACGATCTTCTCCGGCGACCACTCGGTCCTCGCGATCGGCCTGACGATCCTGACGGCGCAGCTCGTCGCCGCCATCGTGAACGGGTTCACGGGGTTGCTCACCTCGCTGTTCCAGGCGACCGGCATGGTGCTCCCCGCGATGGTGCTGTCGCTGGCGCAGGGCGTGCTGTTCATCCCGATCGTCATCGTCGGCAACCTGTGGTTCGGACTCGCCGGGATCATCTGGGCACTGACCGTCACCGAGGTCATCGTGTTCGCCGCTGCGGTGGTGCTGTGGCTGGCGTCGCGCGGGAAGATCGCGCGCGGCCTCGCCGCCGGCAGCGAGGAACGAGCGGACGCCGCGCTCGAGGAAGCGCCGGCCGCCGCGTAGCGCGGTGCGCGGCGCGCTCGCATGGTGAGCAGAAGAGGTCGGGTCCCGTTCCAGGACCCGACCTCTTCTGCTCACGAAGCGGGGGTGAACGCGGCCGGCGTCAGACGGGAGGCCCGTGGCGGCCGGGTGGCGGGCCTCCCGTCCGGCGCGTGTCCGGGTCGCGGGCGCGGCGCATGGTGAGCAGCAATGGTCGCGTGGATCTCGGCCACCCGACCATTTCTGCTCACGAAGTGCGTCGGGTGCGGCGCAGGAGGAGCACGAGGACGGCCCCGGCGGCGAGGACCGTGCCGGCGCCGAGCGCGACCCAGACACCCGGGGCGATGCCGGGCGCCGAGTCGGGCGCACCATCGGAGGCCCCGGTGACCGTCGCGGTCGACGTCGGAGTGGGCGTCACGGGGCCCGACGTGGGCTCCGTCGTCGCCGGAGTCGTCGCGGACGGCGTCGTGACCGCGGCCCGGTACTCGAACCCGTACGAGCCGTCGATCGGGTGCCCGTCCGGCGACACGTACCGCCAGAGCACCGTGTACGCGCCGTTCTCGAGGTCGACGGCCTTGCCCATCGTCATCCCGGAGACGGTCACCTCGCCCGTCGACAGGTCGGTGCCGTCGGCGTCGGTGACCTGGATCCGCAGTCCGGCGTCGAGACCGGCGAGCGGTGCCTCGCTGAACGTCAGATCGATCCGGTCGAGCGGTTCGGTGATGACCGCGCCGTCAGCGGGCGAGCTGCCGGTGAGCGCCGAGTGCGCCGAGGCCGGTTGAACCCCGATGAGCGCCAGGAGCCCTCCGACGACGATCGCGAGGGAAGCTGCCGTCGTTCGTCCTGTCCGCATGCACAGACTCTACAAGCCGTAGAGCAGCGGACCGGGACGGATCAGATCTGCTCGCCGAGGAAGTCGGCGTAGGACGGCTCGCGCCGTGCGTCGCCCGTGCTGGTGGAAGCGTGGCCGGTTCCTTCGAGGCGCTCGGCCACGAGGGCTTCGAGGTCCTCCGGCGACCGGAGGCCGTGGCGGTGCCAATCGTGCTGCATCCTGGCGGTCATGACGACCAGCCCTTCGTCGAGATGATGCGCATCTCGGATTCGTCCGGATCGACCCGCTGTGCCAGACCCCACATCTGTGAGGAGCATCGTGACGACGGGTCCCTGATGACCGATCCAGTTCCTCCACGGTAGGGGTTGCGTCCGACGCCGTCGAGCGCGGTGCGCTTCTCGGCCGATCGCACGCCGCCGTCCGGATCGCCGTAGCGTCGGGGCATGGAGATCCTGTTCGTCCACGGCGCCCTGGTCCGCGACGGTGCCTGGTGGTGGCAGCCCACCGCCGACCTGCTGCTCAGTCGCACCGGAACCCGCGGCGGCACCGGCATCCGCAGTCGGGCGGTCGCGCTGCCGTCCTGCGGCGAGGGCCCGGCGGGTCACCCCGACGGTGGGCTCACCGAGGACGCAGCCGCCCTGCGCGCCGCCCTCGACGACAGCGACGGGGCGATCGTCGTCGGGCACTCCTACGGCGGCACCGTGATCGCCGAGGCCGGACGACACGATGCCGTCGCGCACCTGCTGTACGTGTCCTCGTACCTGCCCGACGTCGGCTCCGCGCAGGCCGGCATCATGGCCGACGAGCCCGACCCCGTGTCGATCGGCCCGGCCGGTGACGGTGTCCTCGCCGTCGCCGGGTACGACGCTGCGTCCTTCGGTGCCCGCTTCCTGCAGGACGCCGACACGAGCACCCAGCAGGCCGCCTGGGACCGGGTGACCGCCCAGTCGGCGGGGGCGTTCGTGACGCCGACGACGGCAGCAGGGTGGCAGGACGTCGACTCGACCTCCCTCGTCTGCACCGAGGACCGCAGCACCACCGTCGGGCTGCAGCGCGCGCACGCGGCGCGGGCGACGCGGAGCGTCGACGTGCCGACCGGGCACCACCCGTTCATCACGCGACCAGACCTGGTCGTCGAGCAACTGGAGCTGCTGCTCGGAAGTGCCACGGCCTGAATCGCCGCCAGGACGACGGACGGGTGGCGGGGTGCACGCTGGCACCGCGCCTCCCGTCATGCTCTTTGCGCGTCCACGGCGCGTGACCGGCCGCGTGGTACCGGTCCCGTGGCGCTGCGCTCGTCAGTCGGTGCCGGAGTCGAAGGCTGCGCCCTCGGAGGCGAGGTCCGTCCGACGACCGAGTGCATCCTCGGCGTCCGAGGCGATGACGGCGCCACCGAGGATCTCCTCGGACTCGCCCGCCTCGAGCTCACCGACGAGCTCGGCCGTCGCACCGCCGATGAGACCGGCGGCCGCGTACTGCTCGAGCCGTGAGCGGGAGTCCGCGATGTCGAGGTTGCGCATCGTCAGCTGACCGA
This sequence comes from Curtobacterium sp. VKM Ac-2884, assembly GCF_015350945.1. Classification (NCBI taxonomy): domain Bacteria; kingdom Bacillati; phylum Actinomycetota; class Actinomycetes; order Micrococcales; family Microbacteriaceae; genus Curtobacterium; species Curtobacterium sp. VKM Ac-2884. Next base: position 719,658 of record NZ_JADKSA010000002.1, on the reverse strand, counting down.
TGCGGTCGTCCGGACCGAACGCGGCGTCGCCGACCCGCTCCATCGACAGCTTGTCGGGGTGGTACGACAGCGCCGGACCCGTGGTGTCGAGGATCGTGTAGTCGTCGCCGCGACGCAGGCGCAGCGTGACCTCGCCGGTGACGGCCGAGGCGACCCAGCGCTGCAGGGACTCGCGGAGCATGAGCGACTGCGGGTCGAGCCAGCGGCCCTCGTACATCAGGCGCCCGAGTCGGCGGCCCTCGTTGTGGTACGACGCGACGGTGTCCTCGTTGTGGATCGCGTTGAGCAGACGCTCGTAGGCGATGTGCAGCAGGGCCATGCCCGGTGCCTCGTAGATGCCGCGGCTCTTCGCCTCGATGATGCGGTTCTCGATCTGGTCGGACGCGCCGAGGCCGTGACGACCGCCGATCGCGTTCGCCTCGTAGACGAGTGCGACGGCGTCCGTGTACTCCTCGCCGTTGATCGCGACGGGGCGTCCGGCCTCGAAGCGGATGCTGACGACCTCGGTGGCGACCTCGACGTCGTCACGCCAAGCGGCGACGCCCATGATCGGCTCGACGATGTCCAGGCCGCTCGAGAGCTCTTCGAGGCTCTTCGCCTCGTGCGTGGCACCCCAGATGTTGGCGTCGGTCGAGTACGCCTTCTCGGTGGAGTCGCGGTACGGGAAGCCGCGGGCGACGAGCCACTCGCTCATCTCCTTGCGACCGCCGAGCTCCTCGACGAACTCGGAGTCCAGCCACGGCTTGTAGACACGCAGACGCGGGTTGGCCATCAGGCCGTAGCGGTAGAACCGCTCGATGTCGTTGCCCTTGTAGGTGGAGCCGTCGCCCCAGATGTCGACGCCGTCCTCCTTCATCGCACGGACGAGCATCGTGCCCGTCACCGCACGACCGAGGGGCGTCGTGTTGAAGTACGTCTTGCCGCCGGAACGGATGTGGAACGCGCCGGTCTGCAGGGCGACGAGGCCCTCTTCCACCAGGGCGCTCTTGGCGTCGACCAGGCGGGCGATCTCGGCACCGTACTCGTGCGCGCGGCTCGGGACGGCGTCGATGTCCGGCTCGTCGTACTGACCGATGTCGGCCGTGTACGTGCAGGGGATCGCCCCCTTCTCGCGCATCCAGGCAACGGCGCAGGAGGTGTCGAGACCCCCTGAGAACGCGATGCCGACTCGTTCGCCGACGGGGAGACTGCTCAGGACCTTGGACACGGGGTCAATCGTACGGGGAGTCCAAGCGGTACAACGACCTGCTGGTGCCCCTGGCAGGCGCTGCAGGGACTCGAACCCCTTCGACCTGCTGGTGCCCCTGGCAGGCGCTGCAGGGACTCGAACCCCTTCGACCTGCTGGTGCCCCTGGAGGGACTCGAACCCCCAACCGTTTCCTTAGGACGGAACTGCTCTTCCATTGAGCTACAGAGGCTGGCCCGTCCACTCTAGCGGCGGAACGGCTCCAGGAAGGTCGTGAGCTCGTCGACGTACAGCGCCGGTTGCTCGAACGGCGCGAAGTGCCCGCCGCGCGGCATCATCCGGTACGACACCAGGTTCGTCGTCCGCTCGAGCCACGCCCGCGGCGGCTCCACCAGGTCGCCGGGGAACAGCGAGAAACCGGAGGGCACCTCGACCCGTCGGGCGAGCTGGTCCGGCGGGATGGCGGCGTTCGCGTGGTACATCCGCATCGCCGAGCCGATCGTGCCGGTGGCCCAGTACTCGGTCAGGAGCGCGAGCACCTCGTCCCGCGTGTAGACGGACCACAGGTCACCGTCGCAGTCGCTCCACGACCGCAGTTTCTCGACGATCCACGCGGCGAGCCCGGCGGGTGAGTCGTTCAGGCCGACCGCGGCGGTCTGCGGCTTTGTGCGGTGCATCATCGCGTAGGCACCCTCGGCGTCGCGCCACCGGGCGGTCGCCGCGACGAACCCGCGTTCCTCCGGCGACAACGCGTCGAGGTCGATGCCGGGCCAGGCGAGCCCGCCGTCGATGCGGTGCACGGCGACGACCCGGTCGGCGTGGTCGAGCGCGAGGTAGCGGGCGACGTGGGTGCCGATGTCCCCGCCGGCGAGGGCGAAGCGTTCGTAGCCGAGCTCGGTCATCAGCTCGGCCCACATGCCGGCGACCGCTCGGGCGTCGATCGGCTGCGGCGGGGCGTCGGAGAACCCGTACCCGGGCATGTCCGGCACGATCACGTCGAAGCCGGCCTCGACGAGCATCGGCAGGACCTTGCGGTACCGCCATCCGGAGTCCGGCCAGCCGTGGGCGAGCAGGAGCGGCAGTGCGTCGGGCGTGCCCGCCCGGGCGTGCAGCACGTGGATCCCGGTGCCGTCGATCGTCAGCCGTCGGCTGGGCAGTGCGGCGAGCGCCGCCCGGTGCGCGTCGAAGTCGAAGCCGTCGGCCCAGTACGCGATGAGCGACCGGAGCTCGTCGACGTCCGCCCCGAGCGACCATCCGGTGCCGGCGGGTGCATCCGGCCACCGCGTGGCACGCAGTCGCGCGCGGAGGTCCTCGATGGTCGCGTCGTCGATCTGAGGTGTCTCGCCCATGGTGGCGACGCTACTCAGCGGGACCGACACGTGGACGGCGGTCGCCGCACCCGAGCCCGCGTCAGCAGCAGTCGCAGGCGTCGGCCGCGCGCTCGCCGGTCAGGGCGGCGACCGGCTGCTTGCAGGCATCGCCCCGCCAGGCCTCGAGCCCCTCGCGCACCGCGAACACGACGACCACCAGGCCGGCCACCGGATCAGCCCACGACCACCCGAACAGCGAGTTCAGGAGCAGCCCGACCAGCACCGCGGCGGACAGGTAGCTGCACACCAGGGTCTGCTTGGAGTCCGCGATCGCCGACGCCGAACCGAGTTCCGTGCCGGTGCGCCGTTCGAGCAGGCTGAGGAACGGCATCACGGCCAGGCTGACCGCCGCCAACACGATCCCGACGGTGCTGTGCTCCGGCTCACGCAGCCCGGTCAGGGTCAGCACCGCGTCGACGCTGACGTACAGCGCCAGTGCGAAGAACGACACCGCGATGACCTTGAGCGCGACGCGCTCCCGGGCTTCGGGGTCCGGCCCGGCGAACTGCCACGCGACCGCCGCGGCGGACAGGACCTCGACGACGGAGTCGAGTCCGAAGCCGATCAGGGCGGTCGACGATGCCACCGACCCGGCGGCGATCGCGATGGCCGCCTCGATGACGTTGTACGTGATCGTCGCGGCGACGATCCACCGGATCCGCCGCTGCAGCACCCGTCGGCGATCAGGAACCGCCCGGACGGTCGCGTCGGTCATGCGCCAGGTCCGCAGCAGAGCGGGACATCGCAGTCCTCGTCGGTGCACGCTTCGCCGTCGTCGACGGCGAGCACGACCTCGAGGAGCGAGCGGATCGCGGCCCCGAGGTGCGGCTCGGCGATCTCGTAGCGGGTGGAGCGTCCCTCGGGCACCGCGACGACGATGCCGCATCCGCGCAGGCAGGCGAGGTGGTTCGACACGTTCGAGCGGGTCAGCCCGAGTTCGGCCGCGAGCCGGCCCGGGTGGACCGGCGCTTCGAGCATCTCGAGCAGGATCCGGGAGCGCGTCCGGTCCGCCATCGCCCGGCCGAGCCGGTGCATGACGTCGAGCCGAGGAGCAGTGGTCAGCATGCGCTGACCATACAGTGTTCGCTGACGTGTCGTGAGCAAACGGCGGACGGGAGGCCCGTGGCGGCGCTGCCATCCCTCCCTCGCAAGCTCGGTCGGCGCGGCCCGCGTGACGCTTCGCGCCACCGCTGAGCGTGCCGCGCCCGTTCGCTACGCGGCCACGAGGTACTCGTCCCACTCCGCCTGCGGACGCTCGATACCGCGCACGACCCACGACGAGCCGTGCGGGATCTTCGGACGGAAACGCAGCCGCCACCCCATCTCCTGCGGGGTGCGGTCACCCTTCTCGTTGTTGCACGCCAGGCAGCAGGCCACGAGGTTCTCCCACGAGTCCTGCCCACCGCGCGACTTCGGCTGCACGTGGTCGATCGTCGTCGCGTGCCGGTCGCAGTACGCGCACCGGTTGGCGTCACGGCGCAGGACTCCGCGGCGCGACACCGGCACGAGTCTCGAGTGCGGGATGCGCACGTACCGGGTGAGGATGATGACGGACGGCCGATCGAAGCTCGAGGTCGACCCGGTGACCGGGTGTTCGAGGTCGGCTGCGACGACGGAGGCCTTCTGGTTCATGACCAGCACGAGGGCTCGTCGGAACGAGATCACCGCGAGGGGCTCGTAACCGGCGTTGAGGACGAGAGTGCGCATTGGTTCCCTTCCGACGTGCCTGGACGGCTTCCAGGCGCTGCGGGTGCGTCGGACCGGGGTCCTTCGCAGGTGACCGTCGCTCGCGCACACGTCCCCTGAACCACGAAGAGCACCACCCGGATGGGCAGTGCTCTGGTCATGCAGGGGCGTGCTCGTGCACGCAGGCGGTGGTCGACCGTATGTCGATGCGCGCGCGCCGACCCATGGTGCGGGTCGTGCGGAACAACGACATGGGGTCTCCCTGCTCGGGGCCTTGCGGACCGGTGCAGCGCCAGGCTACGTCAGAAACCGGCCCGGCACGAGGGTGCACGGGCCGGTTTCGGCGATGTTCACGGGTTCGATGCCCCGCGGTCGGGTCGGATGCCTCAGATCCCGAAGCGGACGATGTGGTAGTCGCTGGTCCAGATCGGACGGATCGACACGGAGCCACCGGGCTTCGGGGCGTCCATGATCATGCCGTTGCCCATGTAGAAGCCGTCGTGCGCCTCGTTGTTGAAGATGACGACGTCGCCGGGCTGCGCCTCGGACTCGGGGATCGTGGTGCCGGCCTGGTCCTGCAGTGGCACCGAGTGCGCCAGGTTGATGCCGTACTGGGCGTACACGAACATGACGTAGCCCGAGCAGTCGAAGCCGGACGGGTCGGCGCCACCGAAGACGTACGGGGTGCCGATGTACTGCTTGGCGGTGGCGACCACGGCCGGCAGCGAGAACGGGGTGTCCGCGGCGCTGGAGCTGGCCACGTAGTCGGCGGCGGACGGGCCGGTGTACGAGGCGTACTGCTCGGCGGTCTGGGCGCGCGCCGCCTGCGTGGCCGATGCTGCCTGCTCGGCCTGTTCCGCGGACGCTTCGGCCTGGTCGGCTGCAGCCTGCTTGGCCGCTGCGCGTGCGTCGAGCGTCGCGGTCGAGGTGGCGCCGTAGCCGTCGCGGCTCGTGCCGGCCAGGGCGACGGCGTCGGACACCGAGAACTCCTGGCTCTCGGTCGCGCGGACCTGACGCTGCGCGTTCGCGGCGTCGGTGCTGGTGGAGGGCTGCGCGGCGAAGGCCGGGGCGACGGCCACGGTGCCGAACATGCCGGCCGCGACGGTCAGGACGATGGGCGCGAGGAACTTGCGCTTGCGCGACGACGAACTCGCCTTGGCAGCGGTCGCGGTGGCTGCGGCCTGTGCGGCACGACGACCACCGGGGAGCGGGGCGGAGCGGACCGGGACGACCTTGCGGGTCGGGCGCGTGTCCGCCTGGCGGACGGACCGCCGGGTGAGCGGTGCGTCGGTGGCGTTCTCGGTGTTCGTCGGGTTGGCGGGCGTCTGGTCGTCCGCGGCGGAACCGGTCTGCGTCAAGGGTGTGGTCTCCGGCGTCTCGTCATCACGCTGCCGTGGGTGTCCGGCGACGTGCAACCCCATCCGTTCGTCATCGTTTCCGATCGAGGCAGGAGACGGGTTCGAGACGTCCTGCCACGGGTCTCCGGCTCAGGCGCAGCGCGGGGACTCGACGAGTGTACGGGGCCGTCGTTACCTTGTCGAGATGAAACGCGCCGTTTGTAACGAAACGGTAAAGAAGCCCTGGTCAGGGCCGCAGGATCAGTCCCGCTCGATGTAGACGTGCTGCGCGACCTCGACGGGGAGCTCGATGCCCGAGTCCTCGCCCTCGACGCGGACCGCGACGTAGGCCCCGGCGCGCTGCACGCTCGCCAGACGACCGGGCATGACGCCGGCCGTGCGGAGCTGGTGCAGGAGCTCGGGCTCGAACTGCACGGGCTCGCCCAGACGACGGATCACACCGGTCGCGACGGCGTCGGTGCCCTCGGTCGCGGCGACGATGTTCTGCACGCCGTCGAGGAACCCGGCGGCTGCGGGGCCACCGATCTCGGCCAGGCCGGGGATCGGGTTGCCGTAGGGCGACTCGGTCGGGTTGCCGAGCATCTCGAGCAGGCGGACCTCGACCTGCTCGCTCATGACGTGCTCCCACCGACAGGCCTCGTCGTGGACGAACGCCCAGTCGAGTCCGATGACGTCGGCCAGCAGGCGCTCCGCCAGACGGTGCTTCCGCATGACGTGGGTGGCTCGGGAGCGCCCTTCGTCGGTGAGCTCGAGGTGGCGGTCACCGGAGACGACGACCAGGCCGTCGCGCTCCATGCGGGCGATGGTCTGCGAGACCGTCGGACCCGAGTGGCCGAGGCGCTCCGAGATGCGAGCGCGCAGCGGAACGATCGCCTCCTCCTCCAAGTCGAGGATGGTGCGAAGGTACATCTCCGTGGTGTCGACGAGATCGGTCACGGTCCGCCTCTCATGTCTGGGCCCAGCGGCCACCACCCTACTTGTTCGGACCGACGAACTCCGACCGACACTTGCACGGGGCAAGAACAGGGCCGTGGCCGCAGCGGTCCAGGCCTCCCCGTCCGGCCGGTACAGGCGCACCAGCACTGGGATCGCGCTCGGTAGGATCGGCGCATGGCAGACATCGTCATCCCCGCCGAACTCCTCCCCACCGACGGCCGCTTCGGCTGCGGACCGTCCAAGATCCGCGGCGCGCAGCTCGAGTCCCTCGTGACGCGCGGGGCCACGATCCTCGGCACGTCCCACCGCCAGAAGCCCGTGAAGGACCTGGTCGGTAGCGTCCGCTCCGGGCTCGCCGACCTGTTCCAGGTCCCCGAGGGCTACGAGGTCGTCCTCGGCAACGGCGGCTCGACCGCGTTCTGGGACGCCGCCGCGTTCGGCCTCATCGAGCGTCGTGCCGAGAACCTGTCCTTCGGCGAGTTCGGGTCGAAGTTCGCCAAGGCCGCCGGCGCCCCCTGGCTCGAGGCACCGCACGTCGTCGAGGCCCCCGGCGGATCGCTCGCCGCGCTCGAGCCCGTCGACGGCGTCGACGTCTACGCCTACCCGCACAACGAGACCTCGACCGGAGTCATGGCCCCGGTCGTCCGCGCCGCCGGTGACGCCGGAGCGCTGACGGTCGTCGACGCCACGAGCGCCGCCGGTGGTGCCGCGTTCGACGTGGACGCCACCGACGTCTACTACTTCGCCCCGCAGAAGAACTTCGCCTCCGACGGCGGCCTGTGGCTCGCGCTGTTCTCCCCCGCCGCGATCGAGCGTGTCGAGCGCATCGCGGCGAGCGGTCGGTACATCCCCGAATTCCTGTCGCTCAAGAACGCCGTCGACAACTCGCGCCTGAACCAGACGCTGAACACCCCGGCGATCTCGACGCTGCTGCTGCTCGACGACCAGGTCCGCTGGATCAACGAGTCCGGCGGCCTGGCCTGGGCGGACACCCGCACGAAGACCTCGTCGTCGACGCTGTACGACTGGGCCGAGTCGGTCGACTACGCGACGCCGTTCGTGACCGACCCCGCAGCCCGCTCGCAGGTCGTCGCCACGATCGACCTCGACGACTCGATCGACGCCAAGGCCGTCGCTGCGACCCTGCGCGCGAACGGCATCGTCGACACCGAGCCGTACCGGAAGCTCGGGCGCAACCAGCTGCGCGTCGCGACGTTCACCGCGATCGACCCGGACGACGTCGCGAAGCTCGTGCAGGCGATCGACTTCACGGTCGACGCCCTGCGCTGACCCGTCCGTCGCGCGGGCCAGCGCCGGCGACGAACACCACGGAAACGACGAAGCACCACGGGATCCCGTGGTGCTTCGTCGTTCTTCGGGTGCGTGTCAGGAGCGGTGGAAGTCCGGGTCGACCTCACCGGCATCGAGCTGGGCACCGTCGAGGTCGGCGTCCGGGTCGACGGGCTGCACGCGCTGCGCGCGACGACGGCGAGGGGGCTGCGGGGCGTCGTCGACGTCCTCGTCCTCGTCGTCCGCATCGGCGGTGTCGGCGAGCGCGTCGACGTCCACACCATCGATGTCGTCGTCGTCCGGTTCGTCGAGGTCGTCCTCGTCCGCTTCGAACTCGGCGTCGTCGTCCTCGTCGTCATCCGACTCGTCGTCGGCTTCGTCGTCGTCCGAGTCGTCGTAGTCGGCGTCCTCGTCGTCGTCCTCGTCCGAGTCGTCATCCGAGTCGTCATCGAAGTCGTCGTCGTGCTCGTCGTCGTCGGACTCCTCGTCCGACTCGTGGTCCTGCGCCGCCCGGTACTCGGCCAGTCGCTCGGACCACGGCACCCACTCCGGCGCGACGAGCGAGCCGTCGCCGGGCATCAGCTCGACCTCGAGCACGGTGGGGTCCTCGTCGCCGACCTTCGCGACGCTGACGGTCCAGCGCCAGCCGGGGTAGCCCGGCATGCGGTTCGCGAACAGGACGGAGACGACGCCGTCGCCCTCGTCCACGGTGCCGACGGGCGCGCCGATGCTCGACTCGGGGGTCACCTCGAGCAGCGCGGTCCGCGCCAGGTCGGTGTAGTCAACGGGTACTGCGTCAACGGGTACTGCATCAACGGGTACTGCGTCGCTGTCTGTCATGGCGTCACGCCTCCAACTGGTCTGCGACGTGCCGCAGGATGGCGGCGAGTCGATCGCCGTTCTTCGGGTAGCGGCCGTGGCGGAGGTCTCCGCTGATCCGGTCGAGTTCCTTCACCAGGTCCTCGACGATCACGGCCATGTCGTCTGCGGAGCGACGGGTCATCCGGGACAACGACGGCTGCGGGTCGAGGAGCCGCACGGACAGTGCCTGCGACCCCTTCTTCCCCTGCACGACGCCGTACTCGAGCCGGGATCCCGCCTTCACGGTCACGACGCCGTCGGGCAGCGAGGACGCGTGCAGGAACACCTGGTCGCCGTCGTCTCCGGTGATGAAGCCGAAGCCCTTGTCGTCGTCGTAGAACTTGACCTTGCCGGTCGGCATGGGTGGACTCCTCGAGGTCGTGGTACGGCCGTGGTGCGTCGGATATCCTGGGTCGATGGCCAATCCGACCCGATCAACCGGGAACCCGCAGGATTCCGCAGAACCCCCGGTGACGTTCAATCGTACCGAACGCGCTCTGGCGTTCATGGTCGGTGGCATCTTCATCGCTGCGTTCCTCTGCATGGCGGCGATGATCGTCATGTGGTTGACGGTCCCGAGCGCGCAGGGCTCCATGCCGTGGCCGGTGATCATGGCGATCCCGCTCGTCGGCTTCCCGATCGGCATGGTCCTGGTCTTCACGCTCCTCGCCATCACCTGGACGCGCCGCGCACGAGCCAACCGGACGGCTCGCTGACGTCCGCCCCGGACGCTGGCACCGGACGATGACGACCACCGCCGACCTGGCCGCCCGACTCCGGGCGTTGCCGGACGACTCCCTCGAACGACTCGTCGCTGCGCGGAGCCTGCCCCCGGCCGCCCTCGGCGAGACCGGTCCGCAACGGATCACCGACTTCTTCGACCTGGCCGAGGCGCTCCGCACCGACGACGCCGTCGACGCCGCCGTCGAGCACCTGCCCCGCGCCACGATCCTGGCGCTCCGCGACGGCGGTGACGCCGACCGCCTCGGTCCGGCGATCACGCTCGGCCTGGCCGACGAGGACGGCGCCGTCGACGACGCGGTCGCCGCACGCGTGGCCGCCCACCCCGACCTCGTGGCACTGCGATCGACGGGAGGCCCGGATCGCCCCGACCGCGCCGCCCACGCCGACGACGTGGCCGGCCAGGACCGCGCGCGCACCACGGGCGCGGAGCAGGCGTTCTCGAGCATGACCGTGCTCGCCGAGCTGCTGCGTGCGGTGGACGCCGGCACCGTCCGCGAACTCGTCAAGGGCGGCATCGGCACGCCGCTCGCCAAGACCCTGGCCGAGCGCATCGGCACCGACGCCGACGTCGTGCCCGGCCGCCTCGCACTGCTCGACCGGGTCGGGTTCGCCGACCCGGGCTCCGGCCGGTGGACGGTCACCGACGCCGGACAGGACTGGCTCGTCGCCGACTGGCCGGACCGCTGGGCGACGCTCGTGTCGGCCTGGGCGGACACGCTCGGCCCCGCGGTGCACGAGGTCCTCGCACTCGCCGACGACGACCTACGCGACCTCGTGGCCCTCGGCCGTTGGGCGTACCCGGCGGGCTCCCGCTGGCTCGACGCCGTGCTGCTCGACGCCGCCGGCACCGCCGCGTCGCTCGGACTCGCGGTCGACGGCATCGTCACGAGCACCGGCCGAGCACTGCTGGACGGCGACGCCAGGCCCGCGGTGGACGACCTGCCCGGCACCGTCGGCCAGGTGTACCTGCAGCACGACCTGACGGTGATCGCCCCCGGCCCCCTCGCGCCGGTCGACGACGCCGCCCTGCGCACGGTCGCCGTGCTCGAGGCACCCGGTCTGGCCGCCCGTTACCGCATCTCCGAGGACACCCTGCGCACGGCGTTCCGTGCCGGGCACTCCCGTGACGACGTCCTGGCGCTGCTCACCCGGCTGTCGTCGACCGGCGTCCCGCAGCCCCTCGCCTACCTGGTCGACCAGGTCGCCGGACGCGACGGCAGCATCGTCGTCGACCGCGGCGAGGGCGGGGTCGGCACCGTGGTGCGCGGCACCGCGGACCAGCTCGACCTGATCGGTGTGGACGCCGAACTCCGGCAGATGGCGTGGGAGCGCAGCGACCTGACGACGCTCACCACCCGCTACCCGGCGCACGTCGTGCACACCGCGCTCGAGGACCAGCGCTACCCGGCCGTGCTCGCGACCGGCGCCCGCCCCGAGACGCACCACGGGCCTCCCGGTCGGCGCAGCCCCACCGGACGCTCGCCGGAGCAGGCGGCGCACGCACTCGTGGAACGGCTCCGCCTGACCACCCAGCGCGGCGATGCGGAACCCGAGCAGGAGTGGCTCGGGCGGCAGATCGACCTGGCCGTGCGCGGTCGCACGCCGATCCGGCTGACGGTGCGGATGCCGGACGGCTCCGAACGGCCGTTCTCGATCATCCCGACCTCCGTCGCCGCCGGACGCGTCCGAGGGCGCGACACCAGCGTCGACGTCGAGCGCACGCTGCCGCTGTCGCTCGTCGTGGCGGTCGAGAGCGACGCCTGACGGCCACGGTCACCCGAACGCAGGTGACGACGGCTAGGCTGGCAGGTCATGAACGGACCGCTGATCGTGCAGAGCGACCGCACCGTGCTCCTCGAGGTCGCACACCCCGACGCCGAGGACGCACGCCACGAGCTCGCGGCCTTCGCCGAACTCGAACGCGCCCCCGAGCACGTGCACACCTACCGCATCACCCGCCTCGGCCTGTGGAACGCACGGGCCGCCGGACACGACGCCGAGGCGATGATCGCCACCCTTGAGCGCTTCGCCAAGTTCCCGGTCCCGCAGAGCGTCACCGTGGACATCCGCGACACGGTGTCCCGCTACGGCCGACTCGTCATCCGGCGTGAGGAACGCGAGGACGCCCCGGTCATCGCGAACTCCCCCGCCGAGGAACTCGAGCGCCTGCCCGTCCTGCTCCTGACCGCTGAGGACCCGTCCGTGCTGGCCGAGGTCATCCGGTCGAAGCGGATCAAGCCACTGCTCGGCGACATGCGGACGCCCTCCGAGGTCGAGCTGCAGCCGTGGGCACGCGGGCAGATCAAGCAGGAACTCGTGAAGCTCGGCTGGCCGGCCGAGGACCTGGCGGGCTACACCCCCGGGCAGCCGCACCCGATCGACCTCGACACGGCCGAGTGGCACATGCGCCCGTACCAGGAGCAGGCCGTCGACACGTTCTTCGCGCAGGGGTCCGGTGTCGTCGTGCTGCCCTGCGGCGCCGGCAAGACCCTGGTCGGTGCCGGCGCGATGGCGACCGTCAAGGCGACCACGCTCATCCTCGTGACGAACACCGTGTCCGCACGGCAGTGGCGCAGCGAACTCCTGAAGCGCACGACCCTGAAGGCCGAGGACATCGGCGAGTACTCGGGCAGCGTCAAGGAGATCCGCCCGGTCACGATCGCGACCTACCAGATCCTGACCGCCCGTCGGAAGGGCGAGTACACGCACCTGTCGTTGCTCGACGCCCTCGACTGGGGCCTCATCGTCTACGACGAGGTCCACCTGCTGCCGGCCCCGGTCTTCAAGCTGACCGCCGACCTGCAGGCTCGCCGACGCCTGGGCCTGACCGCGACGCTCGTGCGCGAGGACGGCCGCGAGGGGGACGTGTTCTCGCTCATCGGCCCGAAGCGCTACGACGCTCCGTGGAAGGAGATCGAGGCGCAGGGCTACATCTCCCCGGCCGAGTGCTACGAGGTGCGCATCGACCTGCCGCACCAGGAGCGCCTGGAGTACGCGGCCTCGAGCGACGACGAGCGGTACCGGCTCGCCGCCACCTCGCCCGCGAAGACCCCGGTCGTCCGCGAGCTCATCGAGAAGCACCGCGGCGAGCAGATCCTGGTGATCGGGCAGTACATCGACCAGCTCGACGCACTGGCCTCGTCCCTCGACGCCGCCGAGATCACGGGTGCGACACCCGTCGACGAACGCGAACGGCTGTACGACGCGTTCCGTGCCGGCGAGGTGGACGTGCTCGTGGTGTCGAAGGTCGCGAACTTCTCGATCGACCTGCCCGACGCCACCGTCGCGATCCAGGTCTCCGGGTCGTTCGGGTCACGGCAAGAAGAGGCGCAGCGCCTCGGTCGGCTGCTCCGTCCGAACAAGGACGGCCTGCCGGCGTCGTTCTACACGCTCGTCGCGCGGGACACCGTCGACCAGGACTTCGCGCAGAACCGGCAGCGCTTCCTCGCGGAGCAGGGGTACTCCTACACGATCCTGGATGCCGACCAGGTCCAGGCGCCCGTGGGCTGACGTACGCACCGCTCTCAGGAAACCATTAGGGAACGGTCAGAAGATAGGACCATGAGCGATGGCCCCAAGATCCTGATCGTCGACGACGAGCCGAACATCCGCGACCTCCTGACGACCTCGTTGCGCTTCGCCGGGTTCGCCGTCCGTGCCGTCGGCAACGGCGCACAGGCGATCTCGGCCGTGCTCGAGGAAGAACCCGACCTGATCATCCTCGACGTGATGCTCCCCGACATGAACGGCTTCGGCGTCACCAAGCGCCTGCGGTCGTCGGGCTACACCTCGCCGATCCTGTTCCTCACCGCGAAGGACGACACCGAGGACAAGATCACCGGCCTCACCGTCGGCGGCGACGACTACGTCACCAAGCCGTTCTCGCTCGACGAGATCGTCGCCCGCATCAAGGCCATCCTGCGTCGCACCATGAACGACGAGGAAGACGCGATCATCCGCGCCGGCGAGCTCACCATGGACCAGGACACGCACGAGGTCACGATCGGCGACGCGCAGATCGAGCTCTCCCCCACCGAGTTCAAGCTGCTCCGCTACCTGATGCTCAACCCGAACCGCGTGCTGTCGAAGGCGCAGATCCTCGACCACGTCTGGGAGTACGACTTCAACGGCGACGCCGGCATCGTCGAGAGCTACATCTCGTACCTGCGTCGCAAGCTCGACCAGTACTCGGCCGAGCCGATCATCCAGACCAAGCGCGGGTTCGGGTACATGCTCAAGGCGTCCAAGGCCTCGTAGCACCTCCGTTCTTCACGGCGGTCGTCCGGTTTCACCGGGCGGCCGCTGTCTATCGTTGGGGCAGCATGCACACGCGAATGAGCCGCTGGTGGGACGGGATCTCCCTGCGCACCAAGATCACCGGGATCACGGTGCTCCTGGTCGCGCTCGGCCTGCTCGTCGCCGGGCTCGGCACGATGACCGTCCTGTCGACGTACCTGATGGCGCAGCTCGACAACAACGTCAAGGGCACCACGGAGCAGCTCGAGGGTCAGAACATCAGCGACGGCGAGCAGTACTGCAAGCTGTCGGTCGTGCTGTCGCAGAGCGCCTACGTGGCCGCGTACGACGCCGACGGCGACCAGATCTGCCAGACGAAGGCATCGAGCCGTCCGGACATCCGCGAACTGGACTTCTCCGCAGCGGCGCAGAACGGCGCGCGCTTCTCGCTCTACGACAGCCAGCACAACCACGAGTGGCGCGCTCAGGTCATCCCGGCGTCACTGCAGAACCAGACGAGCGGTTCCACCGAGACCGGCTTCGTGCTCGTCGCGGTGTCGAGCGCCGACACCGACCAGACCATCGCCCGGTTCACCGTCATCTTCCTGGGCTTCGGCATCTCGGTGATCCTGCTCGGCGCCATGCTCACGCGGCTGCTCGTCACCGCCACGTTCGACCCGTTGCGCGACGTCGAGGACACCGCTGCACGCTTCGCCGCCGGGGACTTCAACCAGCGCCTCGAGGCCGACACCCCGAACACCGAGGTCGGGCGCCTGAACCGCTCCCTGAACGTCATGCTCGAGCGCATCGACACCGCGTTCGAGGACCGCCAGCGCACCATCGACCAGATGCGGCGGTTCGTCGGCGACGCCTCGCACGAACTCCGCACCCCGCTGGTGTCCCTGCGCGGGTACGCCGAGCTGTACCGGATGGGCGCCCTGCGCAAGGAAGAAGACGTCGCCCAGGCGATGGAACGCATCGAGAAAGAGGCGAAGCGGATGGGCCTGCTCGTGCAGGACCTGCTCCAGCTCGCCCGCATCGACGAGTCCAAGCCGCTCGAGCTCGGCCCGGTCGACCTCGTCGCGATCGCCCGCGACTCGGCGCTCGACACCATGGCCTCCAACCCGGACCGCGAGATCCAGGTCCTGGTCGAGGACGCCATGACGGGCGAGAGCGTGCCCCAGGCCGTACGCCCGCCCGCATCGTCGTCCTCGCTCTCGTCGGGGTCGTCGGACTCGTCGGGCTCCTTGTCCGACACGGGCGAGGTCCCCCCGGCATGGCCCACGTCGGCGAACACCACGGGTCCCATCGCGTTCTCGCGGCAGACGATCGCGCGGCTGCGTGCTCGGCGGACCCGGGCGATGGACATCGAGGCCGGTGCCGCCCCCACTGACGAGACGACGCCACTGCCGACGGTCGTCATGCCCAAGCGTCCCCCGATCGTCCTGGCGGAGGAGAACAAGATCCGCCAGATCGTCACGAACCTGATGGGCAACGCCATGCGGTTCACCGAGCACGACGACCCGATCGAGATCGGCGTCGGGGTGGACGACGACCGCGGCATGGCCCACATCGACGTCATCGACCACGGTGAGGGGATCCCGGCGCAGCTGCGCGACAAGATCTTCCAGCGGTTCTGGCGTGCCGACACCTCGCGCGCGCGGGACACCGGCGGCTCGGGCCTCGGGCTCGCCATCGTGTCGGGCATCGTCGCGGCACACCACGGCTCGGTCGAGGTCTTCGACACCGAGGGCGGCGGCGCGACCTTCCGCGTCTGGCTGCCGCTGCTGCCGCGCGACTACGCCGCCTGACGCGGGCGCGCGCGGGTGCGCCCGGGCGCGTCCGTCCGCGCGCCCGCTCGCGCGCTCTTCTCGCGCGCCCGTCCGTTCGTCTCGCGCGCCCGTTCGTCTCGCCCGAGGTTCCAAAATCTTGGCATCTCGCGCCACATCGCGCCCGGGTTCGGAACCTCGGCGTCCCGCACACGGCGAGTCGTGGAACCTCGACGGGGCAGGTCGACCGGGTAGCCACCCCGTACGGAGCCGCGTCCCAACGATCCGCGAGGGCGTTCCTCGACCAGAGCCGCGCGATACCCTCGCCCCGACCGGAGCATCGCGCACGAGACGCCGAGCCCGGCCACGCTCGGACATCACTGCGGAGAACGACGCTGGACGGGCCTCCAGTCCGACCCGACTGGATCGGTGAGGTTCCACAACATGCCGCACGTTGACCGCCGAGGTTCCAGACCTCGACGAACGGGGCGCCGAGATGCCGAGATTTCGGAACCTCGGAGGACGCCCGCCCCCCGCACGCGGAAGGGCCCCGCACGCGCAGCGTGCGGGGCCCTTCGAACAGGACTGCTCAGAAGTCCATGCCACCCGTCGGGTCGCCGGCCGGAGCGGCCGCGGCGCGCTCGGGCTTGTCGGCGACGACGACCTCGGTCGTCAGGAACAGACCAGCGATCGACGCAGCATTCTGCAGCGCCGAGCGCGTGACCTTGGCCGGGTCGATGATGCCCGCGGCGATGAGGTCGACGTACTCGCCGGTCGCGGCGTTGAGGCCCCAACCTGCTTCGAGCTCGCGGACCTTGGCGGCCACGACACCCGGCTCGAGACCGGCGTTCAGCGCGATCTGCTTGAGCGGTGCGTCGATCGCGACGCGGACGATGTTCGCACCGGTCGCCTCGTCACCCTCGAGGGTGAGTGCGTCGAGCGCGACCTTGCCGGCCTGGATGAGGGCGACGCCACCACCGGCGACGATGCCCTCTTCGACGGCAGCCTTCGCGTTGCGGACGGCGTCCTCGATGCGGTGCTTGCGCTCCTTGAGCTCGACCTCGGTCGCGGCACCCGCCTTGATGACGGCGACGCCACCGGCGAGCTTCGCGAGGCGCTCCTGGAGCTTCTCGCGGTCGTAGTCGGAGTCGGTCGCGTCGATCTCGGCGCGGATCTGACGGACACGGCCGGCGATCTGCTCGGCGTCGCCAGCACCCTCGACGATCGTGGTCTCGTCCTTGGTGATGACGACCTTGCGGGCACGACCGAGCAGGTCGAGCGTCGCGTTCTCGAGCTTGAGGCCGACCTCTTCGGAGATGACCTGGCCACCGGTCAGGATCGCGATGTCCTGCAGCATGGCCTTGCGGCGGTCTCCGAAGCCCGGGGCCTTGACGGCGACGGACTTGAAGATGCCGCGGATCTTGTTCACGACGAGCGTGGCCAGGGCCTCGCCGTCGACGTCCTCGGCGATGATCAGGAGCTGCTTGCCCGCCTGGATCACCTTGTCGACGACCGGCAGGAGGTCCTTGATGTTCGAGATCTTCGAGTTGACGATCAGGATGTAGGCGTCCTCGAAGACGGCTTCCTGACGCTCGGGGTCGGTGACGAAGTACTGCGACAGGTAGCCCTTGTCGAAGCGCATGCCCTCGGTCAGCTCGAGCTCGGTGCCGAAGGTGTTCGACTCCTCGACGGTGACGACACCTTCCTTGCCGACCTTGTCGATGGCCTCGGCGATGAGCGCGCCGATGGTCGGGTCTGCAGCCGAGATCGACGCGGTCGCGGCGATCTGGTCCTTGGTCTCGATGTCCTTCGCGTTGGCGAGGAGCTGGTCGGAGACGGCGGAGACGGCCTTCTCGATGCCGCGCTTGAGCGACACGGGGTCGGCGCCTGCGGCGACGTTGCGGAGGCCCTCGCGGACGAGTGCCTGGGCGAGGACGGTCGCGGTGGTCGTGCCGTCACCGGCGACGTCGTCGGTCTTCTTGGCGACCTCCTTGACGAGCTCCGCACCGATCTTCTCGTACGGGTCGTCGAGCTCGATCTCCTTGGCGATGGAGACACCGTCGTTCGTGATCGTGGGGGCGCCCCACTTCTTCTCGAGGACGACGTTGCGGCCGCGCGGGCCGAGCGTCACCTTCACGGCGTCGGCCAGCTGGTTCAGGCCGCGCTCGAGGCCACGGCGGGCCTCCTCGTCGAAAGCAATGATCTTAGCCATGTGAGTTCTCGTCCCTCCCGGACGTCGTGGGGTCGTGCTGGCACTCAACGTGAGCGAGTGCCAACGCCGATTCTGGCACTCGCCCGGTGCGAGTGCAACACGATCGGGAGGCTCGTCACGTCTTCCCAGGACACGCTCCGCCAACAGCGCACCCCGACCACCGCCGCGGACCGCCCACGACGCACGTCATGCAGCGCGGGCCGCGCACGACGAACGCGCCGCCCCTGACGGGACGGCGCGTTCGCGATGAGTGTCGTGCGTTCAGGCCGGTCGGACTGCCTCCGCCTGCGGGCCCTTCGACCCGGTGCCGACGTCGAACACCACTGCCTGGCCCTCCTCGAGGACCTTGTAACCCGACATGTCGATGGCCGAGTAGTGCACGAACACGTCCTGGCCTCCTCCATCGACGGTGATGAAGCCGAAGCCCTTTTCAGCGTTGAACCACTTCACGGTTCCGTTGGCCATGATCTCTTGCTCCCTGGTACTGCTGTGCGAACGACGTGTTCGCCGTCTGCAAGGGACTCTGCTCGAAGCGCGCCGATCAGGCAAGAGGTGTGACGTTGTTTCACGTCGATTCCGTCAGAAATCAACGTGCCCGAAACACGACCGTCACAAATGCGGGCGGAGAGCGCCCGCGGAATGCGGATCAGCCGGTGTAGTCGGCTCCGAGCACGACGCTCACGTCGGCGTTCGGGAACGCCGTCGACTGCTGCACGGCGGTGACCCCGAGCTGCTTCGCGATGCCCTGCGCGACCGCTGCCTGTGCGGCCTGCTGGTAGTACACGATCGTCGAGGTCGACCCGGTCGTGCCCGCGTCCCCGGTCGAGGCGACTCCCCAACCGGCACCGGTCAGCGCCGCACTGGCCCGGGCAGCGAGGCCGGAGGTGGTCGTGCCGTTCAGGACGACGACGGTGGTCGTACCCTGCTCGGCCGGTGTCGCTGCAGCAGCGCCGGCGTCGCCGGCACCGGTTCCTGCCGACGAGGACGGCGAGGCCGACGCGGACGGCTTCGCGGTCGCCGACGACGTCGCCGACGCCGATCCCGAGGGCGAGTCCGACCCGCTGAACGAGTAGCTGCCGTTCAGGAGCGCGAGGACGAGCACGCCGATGCCGACGAGCACACCGGTGGCGAGTGCCGCCCAGGCGAACGCGATCCAGCCACGGCCGCGGCGCTGGGCACCGCGGTGTGCGCCGACCCGGGGGCCGTCGGCGACGTCGTCGAACCGGTCACGGGGGAATCTGGTGCTCATCGTTCCTCTTCACGTCCTTCGGGAGCAGCACCGGGCGCGACGAAGCTGCGCGTCGCCCGGGCGCTGGTGCGCGCGTGCCGGAGCCGCTGCAGCCTGGTGACGAGCTGCGGGTCGTACGCGAGTGCCGCGGGCGAGTCGATGACGCGGTTCAGCACCTGGTAGTAGCGCGCCGCCGACATCTCGAACTCGACCCGGATCTCCGCTTCCTTCGTGCGATCGTGCCGTGCCCGGTCGTGCTCGAACGACAGCACACGCTGCGCGAGCTCGCTGAGCTGGTCAGCGCGGTGCTGGTCAGCGCGGTGCTCGTCAGCGCGGTGCTCGTCGGTGGGGCTGGTCACGGCGGTTCCGATCACGTATCGGGGAACGGGTCTCGCACATCGTAGGGGCGGAGCGCATCCGGACCCTGGCACGGCGCTGGACTGTCGCGAAGACCGGTCACAGGTTCGGGTCGCGGAACCAGCGCACGCGGGTGCCGAACGGGTCCGAGACGGCGACCGCGGTGCCGTCCATCGAGACCGTGGCGAAGGCGTCCGGATCCGCCGGGTCGACGTCGTCGGGCAGCGTCGCCGCCACATCGCGCAGGATCCCGGTGCGTTCGAGCGCGATCCAGTGCACGCCGCGTTCGCGGACGCGGTCCACGAACCGCTGGCGCTCGGCACCCGGCACGTAGACCAGGGTGCCGGTGGTCAGTACGACCGGCTCCACGTCGTCCGGCAGGGCGTCCAGTGCACGGTCGAGGTCACCCGGCAGCGTGCCCCGGATCCGCACGGGAGGCACGGCGAGCGTCGCGCGCGCCGCCTCGCGCATCAGGGTGATCCGGTCCGTCGCCTCGGGCGGGACGGCCTCCACCAACCGGTCGAACGCGCCGGGTGCGGCGAGGTCGATCGGGTTCGGGTCGAGGGCGATCCGCGCGCCGATCCGGATCGGTTTGCTCGCCGGAGCCGGAAGGACCCCGGAGACGTCCGCGACGAGATGGACCGCGGGTTCGCCGACCGCCGTGTGCATCCGGACGAGCTCGGTGCGCACCCCGCCGTGGTCGTCGCGCCCCGAGGAGTCGGGGCGCGACGACAGCACGGGGGCGCGTTCCGCCGGCACCCGGGACTCCGACGTCCGGTGGTCGAGCGTCACCCGGTCCGGGATCGAGCACAGCGACGCCGCCGCGCCGGCGTCGACGAGGCCGAGCGGCCGCGAGGCCCGCCCGGCGAGCGCCGCGAACAGCGGGACGACGGGACCGAGCCGCCGCGGGTCGTTGGCCTGCACCGTGGCGGAGGCGAGCGCTGCGACCAGGGCGGGGCGGGCCTCCCGACCGATCGCACGCAGCGCACCGGGGTCCGACGGGTCCGCACCCAGCCGCCGCGCGACCGCGAAGAAGAGTTCCGGCTGCCGCTGCTGCTCGGCGACCTCGTCGAGGAGCGCGACCAACGCAGGGTCGAGCGACCGCGCCCAGGCGGCGTAGGACGGGGACACGGTCTCGATGCGGTCGGCGTAGGCGGCGTAGCGACCGAGGGTGTCCATCAGCGCCCCGGGCGGTGCATGCCGACGTGCCGGATGCCGGCTTCGTCGTAGGGCGCCCCGAACCGGACGAAGCCGTGGCGTTCGTAGAGCGCGGCGACGTACTCCTGGGCGTGCAGGACGACGGGTTCGTGCCCGTGGGCCGCGAGCACGGCGGCGACGAGCCGACCGGCGATGCCCTGCCCACGATGGTCGGGGTGCGTCGCGACCCGGCCGATCACCCAGGACGGCGGCGGTGCGTCGGCCGGGTGCTCCTCGTCGGCAGCCGGTCGGATCAGGCGCAGGTACCCAACCGCTCCGGTGTCCGTACCGAACCACCAGTGCTCGGTCTCGGGCTCGCGGTCACGGCCGTCGAAGTCCTCGGCCGTCACCCGTTGTTCGAGTGCGAAGACGCGGTTCCGGAGCACCACGATGCCGTACAGTTCGTCCGTCGTCAGACGGGTCCAGCGGGCGTGGTGCACGGAATGCTCGGACATCGTCGCGAGTTTACTGAAGTGGTCGGGAGTGCCCGGAAGAACCCGACCGGAAGCAGGAGGAAACAATGGCATACAACGTCGACAAGTCCGACGCCCAGTGGCGCGAGGACCTCTCCCCGGACCAGTACGCCGTCCTGCGTCAGGCGGGGACCGAACGGCCGTGGACCGGTGAACTCCTCGACGAGGAGCGTGCTGGCGTCTACACCTGTGCGGCCTGCGGCGCGGAGCTGTTCAAGAGCGGCACGAAGTTCGACTCCGGCTGCGGCTGGCCGTCGTTCTACGAGTCGGTGAACCCCGACGCCGTGCAGCTGATCGACGACAAGTCGCTCGGCATGATGCGCACCGAGGTCCGTTGCGCGAACTGCGGTTCGCACCTGGGCCACGTGTTCCCCGACGGCTTCGGCACCCCCACCGGCGACCGGTACTGCATGAACTCGATCTCGCTGAACTTCGCGGAGAAGCCGGCCGAGTGAGACCCCGACGCCCTCACCGGTAAGATGAGCGGCGTCAGCCGGCATGGCGCAATTGGTAGCGCACCGTACTTGTAATACGGGGGTTGCGGGTTCAAGTCCCGCTGCCGGCCCCACAGCCGCCGTCAGGCGGAACGATGCCCCGGGTGATCACTCACCCGGGGCATCGGCGCGTGTGGAACACGGATCAGGGAGTGTTCCGGGCGCTGGACGCGGTAACCAGCCGGTCGTGCGACGAGGATGACACCTCACCGAACCGTGCGTCCACACCCGGACCCCACATCAGCGCGAATCCGCACGAACGTGCACGGATCTTCAGCGTCCGCCGGTGATCTTGCGCTCTCGCTGGGCGACACCCGCGGTGCCGTACGGGTAGTCGTCGATGCGCGGCGCGCTGGCGTCGGTGAGCTGCGTGAGCTCCGCGTCGGTCAGCACGAGGTCAGCCGCACCGAGGTTGTCCTCGAGCTGGGACACGGTCCGGGCGCCGAGGATCACGCTCGTCACCGCCGGCCGGGCGAGCAGCCAGGCGAGGGCGACCTGCGACCGCGAGGCGCCGTGCGCGTCGGCGACCGCGGACACCGCGTCGAGGACGGCCCAGGTGCGCTCGTCACCGTTCCGCGCCTCCCAGGCCTCCATGCCGCGCGACGGGTTCTCGCCGAGGCGGGTGGAGCCGGTGGGGGCTTCGTCGCGCTGGTACTTGCCGGACAGCCAGCCGCCGGCCAGGGGCGACCAGGGCAGCAGGCCGATCCCGGCGTCGAGGCTGGCGGGCACGATCTCGTGCTCGATGTCGCGGACGAGCAGGTTGTACTGCGGCTGCAGGGTGACCGGCGGCGCCCACCCGTGCGCCTTGGCCTCGTACACGGCCTTCGTGATCTGGTAGCCGAGGTAGTTGGAGAACCCGTACGAGCCGATCTTGCCGGCGGAGACCGCGTCGTCGAGGAACCGGAGCGTCTCCTCGATCGGCGTCAGGGCGTCCCAGGCGTGCATCTGGTACAGGTCGATGTGGTCCACGCCGAGGCGCTCGAGCGAGGCGTCGAGGGCGACCCGGAGGTGCCGGCGCGACAGGCCGACGTCGTTCGGGCCGTCGCCCTGCGGGAAGCGGCCCTTGGTGGCGAGCACGACCTGCTGCGCCTCGGTGGGGTGTGCCGCGAGCCAGCGGCCGATGATCCGCTCGGACTCGTTGCCCGAGTAGACGTCGGCCGTGTCGATCAGGGTGCCGCCGGCCGCGACGAACGTGTCGATGATGGTGTGGGAGGTGGGTTCGTCGGCTTCGCTGCCGAACGTCATGGTGCCGAGGGTCAGCGTCGACACCGATGTCCCGCTGTTGCCGAGGAGTCTGTAGTCCATGGCGGGGACGGTACGCGCGGTCTCCGGCGACAGCGAGGACCCACGAGTACCCCTCAGCGCGGGGCGGACAACGCGCCGCGGTCAGGAACGCAGGAACGCCAGCGCGGCTTCGCGGAACGCCCGCGACGTCGGCGCGTTGAAGTGGTTGCGCCCCGGGATCTCGAAGAACGACGCGTCCGGGGCCGCCTGCGCCAACCGCACGGCACTGTCGCGGATGCCGTCCTCGCTGCCGGCCGCCATCAGGATCGGCTGCGCGGGGGCGTTGTCGGGCGTCGGCTCGATGCTGTTCCGCATCCCCTCGACCATCGCCACGAGCGCCGCGAGGTCGTTCCCCTCGACGTTCCCCGCCATGGTCAGGTAGCCGTTGGTCACGCGGTCCTCGATCGGTGTGCCGTCCGCCAGGTATGCCTTCGCCTGGTCGACCCGCACGCGGCGCATCGGGTCGGCGTCGGGGATCCCGCCGAACACCGCGCGGGTGATGCGGTCCGGCAGCCGCTCGGCGGTGTGCCAGCCGACGCGGGCGCCGAGCGAGTACCCGAGGAACGCCACCTCGTCGAGCAGGTACGTGTCGATGACGGTCGTGACGTCCGCGACGAGCAGGTCCATCGAGTACGCACCGGGGTCGCGCGGCTTCGCGCTCGCGCCGTGCCCGCGCTGGTCGAACGCCAGCACGCGGTACCCGGCGCGGACGAGGTCACGCGTCCAGCCGGAGGCGTGCCAGTTCAGCACCGCACCTGAGGCGAACCCGTGCACCGCGACGACCGCAGGGGCGTCGGGATCGCCGAAGTCGTAGGTCGCGATCCGGAGGCCGTCGGGCGACATCACGATGCGGGGACGGGGCGCTTCGGGGACGAGTGACATGTCCCCTCCAGGGTAGCGGGGCACTGTGGTCGCCATGGACGGCTACGGCGGTGACCAGATCCGGGCGGCAGAGCGGCCGCACCTCGACGCGGGTGAGCCCCTCATGCAACGAGCGGCCGACGGGCTGGCCCGCATCGTCGGCGACCTGCTCGACGATCCGGCCGTCCGGCCGGGCGACGGACCAGGGTCCGTCCTGCTGCTGGTGGGCAGCGGCGACAACGGTGGCGACGCCCTGTTCGCGGGTGCGCGGCTGGCGGCGGCCGGGAGGCACGTGGCGGTCCTGCGCGTCGGCTCACGCGTGCACGAGGCGGGCCTGGCAGCGGCGCTGGACGCCGGGGCGCGCCTCCTTGATGATCCTGCCGGACCGGAGGCGGTGGTGACGGACGCCGCGCTCGACGCCGACCTGGTGCTCGACGCGATCCTCGGGATCGGGGTGCGCGGGCCTGCGGCCCTCCGCTCCCCCGCCCGCGAGGTCGTCGACGCCATCCGTGAACTCGCCCGCGACCAGCGCGCACCGTTCGTCGTCGCCGTCGACGTGCCGAGCGGCATCGACGTCGACACCGGCGGGATCGCGGACGACCACGTCCTGCACGCCGATGTCACGGTCACGTTCGGCGGGGTGAAGGCCGGGTTGCTGACGGGGCCGGCCGCCACCCTCGCGGGACGGATCGAGCTGGTGGACGTCGGGATCGGTACGGACCTGGCGACGATGGAGCCGCTGGTCCGCACCTGACCCCGCTCCGTCAGCGCAGCCGTCCCTCAGTGGTGCTGGTACAGGACCGGCTCCGGCAGGCCGTGCTCGGCGCGGATGCTGCGCGCGATGCCCTCGACGGCGATGAGTGCGTCCACCACGAGCTCCGGCGTGACCGGGAACGGCATGTTGTGGATGGTCTCGCCCTCGACGGTCGCGGCCTCGGCCACGGCGCGGAGCTCCGTCGTGTCGTCGACGGTCAGGCCGATCTCGGTCAGGGTGTTCGGCAGGCCGACCTTCGTGGTGAAGACGACGAAGTCCTCGATCTCCTCGGCCGGTGCGCCCTCGAGCACGAGCTGCGCGATCGTGCCGATGTTGACCTTCTGCCCGTGCGCCAGACCGTGCGCCTGCGGAGCGGCGGTCAGTCCGTTGTGGATCGCGTGCGCTGCCGCCAGTCCGCCGGACTCGAACCCGAGGCCCGACAGCAGGGTGTTCGCCTCGACGACCTTCTCGAGGGCGGGCGTCACGACCTTGGCCTTCACGGCCTCGATGGCCTGCAGGGCGTTCTCGTGCAGCAGCTTCCAGGACAGCTCGGCGAGCGCGACACCGGTCTCGGTCTGCAAACCGCCGGCCATGGTGTCGGCGTTCGCACGCTTGGCGGCACGGGCCTCGACCCAGGTGGCCAGGGCGTCGCCGATGCCCGCGACCAGGAACTGGACGGGAGCGTTCGCGACGAGCTTCGTGTCGATGAGGACGAGGTCGGGGTTGTGCGGGAAGAACCGGTACTCGATGAACTCGCCTTCCTCGGAGTAGATCACCGCGAGTGCCGAGGTCGGGGCGTCGGTGCTCGCCGCTGTCGGGACGCTCGCCCAGCGGATGCCGGCCAGGTGTCCGGAGGCCTTGGCCGCGTCGATCGCTGAACCGCCGCCGAGCCCGACGATGACGTCCGCGTCGGTCGACCGGATCTGCTCGACGAGGTCGTCGACCGCCTTCGGAGTGGCGAAGCGACCGAAGCCGACGCGCTCGACCCGCAGGTCGGCCGCCTGGAAGCTCGTCGTCACCGCGGCCTCGACGATGCCCCACACGACGTCGTCGGCGACGATCAGGGGGCGCTTGCCGATGGGGGCGACGAACTCGCCGACGCGGGTGATCGCGTCCTTGCCCTGCACGTAGCGGGCGGGGCTCATCACGGTGCTGATGGGAGTGGCCATGGTGTGGTTCCTTCCGGTTGTACGACACGTGTCGGGGTCGCCGACGTCCCAGACGGTACGCGCGGGGCATGCGTGCGGCGTGCGAGTCCCGTGGGCCGTACATTCGGGGGCATGACGTTCAACGACGATTCGCAGCTCAAGGGCGGCAGGGTGAAGCGCCGGGGTCGGACGGCCGCGGTCGGCGGCGGTGCCGTCGGCGTCACGGCGATCGTCGTCTTCCTGATCGCGCAGTTCACGGGCTTCGACCTCAGCGGGTTCGTCGACGGCGGCAGCGGCACGACGCAGATCCAGCAGCAGGGCGAGACCGTGGACGCCGCCCCGGAGTGCCGCACCGGGCGAGACGCCAACCTGAAGGTCGAGTGCCGGATGGAGGGCGCCGCGGAGTCGCTCGACGGCTACTGGGCAGCCGAGGCCCGGAAACTCGGAGTCTCGTACACGGCGCCGGACTTCTTCCTGTTCGACGGCTCGACGGACACGTCGTGCGGTCAGGCGTCCGCTGCAACCGGGCCCTTCTACTGCCCGCCGGACCGCGCGATCTACCTCGACACCGCGTTCTACGACGACCTGCAGTCGAAGTACGGGTCGTCGGGCGGGCCGCTCGCGCAGATGTACGTCGTCGCGCACGAGTGGGGCCACCACATCCAGCAGCTGCAGGGTGCCTTCGCGAGCACGGACCGTTCGGGCACCGGGGCGTCGTCCGGCAGTGTCCGCGTCGAGCTGCAGGCCGACTGCTACGCCGGCGCCTGGGTCGGCGACGCGGCGAACACCGAGGACGCGAACGGCGAGACCTTCTTCGAGCCGATCAGCCGGTCCGAGATCGCCGATGCCCTGTCCGCCGCGAGCGCCGTGGGTGACGACAGCATCCAGGAGCGCTCGAGCGGCCGGGTCGACCCGGACTCGTTCACGCACGGCTCGAGTGAGCAGCGCCAGAAGTGGTTCGTCCGCGGCTACCAGCAGGGCGCGACGAGCTGCGACACGTTCAGCGTCCCCGGGTCGTCGCTGTAGCGATCAGCCCTTCGTCGGCGTGGGCGTCGGTGTCGCGCTCCGCGTGCGGGACGGCGTCGCGGTCGGCGTGGGGGTCGGGGTGGGCGTCGCCTCGGTGGCACCGGCCGCGGTGACCACGAAGGTGCGGAAGTCGTCGTTCGTGATCGGCGACGTGAGCTCGTACCGCTGCCCGTTGACGAGCACCAGTGGCGTGCCCGGGAAGTCGCTCAGTGTCGACCCGGGGATGTCCCCGCCGGACACCGCGGTGGTCTGCTCGTCGACCCACTTGCTGTAGTCCTGGTCGGCGATGCAGCTCGTGACGGCCCGGCGGTCCTGCAGGCCGGAGACCCCGGTGACGACCTTGGTGAGCTGCGCGTCGGTGAGCCCGGGTGTGCCTTCTTCCGGCTGCTCGGCGAAGAGCGCCTTGTTGACCGCGTAGAACTGGTCCGGCGAGTGCTCGGCGACGCAGGCCGCAGCGTTCGCCGCGCGGAGCGAGTACTTCGTGCCCTGCGAGCGGTTCGACAGGATCGCGACGGGGTGGATGTCGACGGTGGCGGCCCCGGAGTCGACGAGGCTCTCGATGTAGTCGCCGTTGGCCTGCTCGAACTCGCCGCAGGTCGGGCAGAGGTAGTCGACGTACAGCGTGATGCGCACCGTGCCCGCACCGGCCGTGGTCGAGGCGCTCGGCGATGCACTGCTCGTCGCGGTCACGGGCTTGAGCCCCTCACCGAGGGTGATGCCGCCCTGCGACATGGTCGAGGGTCCGGGGCCGGCTGGCTTCACGGAGTCGACCAGGACGAGCGTGACGACGGCGGCCGCTGCGAGCAGGACGACACCGAGTCCGATCTGGAGTCCGAGCCGGGTTCCGCGCTGGCGGCGCTTCTGCTGTGTCCTGTGGCGCTGCGCTCGCTGTCGGGCGGCTTCGCGGCGCTCGTTCCGCGCGGCGCGGGCGTCACCCTCGGGGCGGTTGGTCATCGGTGCGTCGTCCTCCTGATCGGCGTCCGCACGACCTACCCCCGCTCGGCGGACGGACCCGGCGATTGTAGTGGGCCGCTCTGGGAACCACCCAACCACGCTCTGGGAACCGACCGGCCAGGTGGAAAACACTGGCGCACCCGCGAGAACTCGTGTTGTATGAACCTCGATGGTCGACGACGACCATCCGGGGCCCTCGCGGGCTGACCGCTTCACTCGGATCGTCCGGCACGTACCTGCCGGTGAAGAAAGGACCGAACGCTCATGGCGTCCGTCACCTATGACAAGGCAACCCGTCTCTACCCCGGAGGCAACCGTCCCGCGGTCGACTCCCTCGACCTGGACGTCGCCGACGGCGAGTTCCTCGTCCTCGTCGGCCCCTCGGGTTGTGGCAAGTCCACCTCGCTCCGCATGCTGGCCGGCCTCGAAGAGGTCAACTCCGGTCAGATCCGCATCGGCGACCGCGACGTCACGGACGTCCCGCCGAAGGACCGCGACATCGCGATGGTGTTCCAGAACTACGCGCTGTACCCGCACATGACCGTCGCCGAGAACATGGGCTTCGCGCTCAAGATCGCCGGTGTCGGCAAGGACGAGCGCGCCACCCGCGTGCAGGAGGCCGCCAAGCTCCTCGACCTCGAGGACTACCTCGGCCGCAAGCCGAAGGCGCTCTCCGGTGGTCAGCGTCAGCGCGTCGCGATGGGCCGTGCGATCGTCCGTCAGCCGCAGGTGTTCCTCATGGACGAGCCGCTGTCGAACCTCGACGCCAAGCTCCGCGTCCAGACCCGTACGCAGATCGCGTCGCTCCAGCGTCGTCTCGGCGTCACCACGGTCTACGTCACGCACGACCAGACCGAGGCACTGACCATGGGTGACCGCATCGCGGTGCTCAAGGACGGCATCCTGCAGCAGGTCGGCACGCCGCGTGACCTGTACGAGAAGCCGAACAACGTCTTCGTCGCGGGCTTCATCGGCTCGCCGGCGATGAACCTGCTGCCGGCCGACGTCGTCGAGGGCGGCATCAAGTTCGGCACGCTCAACCACGCGATCGACCGCGACACGCTCTCCAACGCGCGTTCCGCCCAGATCACCGTGGGCATCCGCCCCGAGGACGTCGTCGTGGCGCAGTCGGGCGAGGGCCTGCCGGTCACGGTCGACGTGGTCGAGGAACTCGGCGCCGACGGCTACCTCTACGGTCACGCCGACGTCAAGGGCACGCGCGTCGACATCGTCGCCCGCGTGGACGGCCGTTCGCACCCGTCGATCGGTGACACCATCGTGGTGACGCCGAAGTCGGGCCACGTGCACGCCTTCGACACCGAGTCGGGCGAGCGCCTGGACGACAAGGCCGTCGTCAGCGCGTAACCGAAGCGCACTCCCCGAGAGCCCGCGCCGCCTCACAAGGGCGGGTCGCGGGCTCTCGGCTGTCCCCCACGACACCGAAGGATCCACCGTGCCCGACTCGATGTCCATCACCGCAGCCACCGTCGACCCCGGCCTGCTCGACCTGCCGTGGGACCTGCCGCTGGCGGACTGGCCGGACGAGACCATCGTGGCCCTGCCGAAGGGCATCTCGCGGCACCTCGTGCGCTTCGTGCACCTGAGCGGGTACGTCGCCGCCGTGAAGGAGACCGGCGAGGAGATCGCGCGCTCCGAGTACGAGATGCTCCGCACGCTGCAGCGCATGGACGTGCCGTGCGTCGACCCCGTCGCCGTCATCACGGGTCGGGTCGACGCGGACGGCGAGCAGCTGCACCCCGTGCTCGTGACGCGGCACCTGCGCTTCTCGCTGCCGTACCGCGCGCTGTACTCGCAGACCCTGCGCCCGGAGACCGCGACCCGTCTCGTCGACGCCCTCGCGCTGCTGCTCGTCCGGCTGCACGTCATCGGCTTCTACTGGGGCGACGTGTCGCTCTCGAACACGCTCTTCCGTCGCGACGCGGGCTCGTTCGCCGCGTACCTGGTCGATGCCGAGACCGGCAAGCTCTACCCCGGTGGTCTGTCGAACGGGCAGCGCGAGAACGACCTCGAGGTCGCGCGCGTGAACATCGCCGGCGAGCTCCTCGACCTCGAGGCGGGCGGCCGGCTCGACGAGAACGCCGACCCCGTCGACGTCTCCAACCGGATCGTGGCGCAGTACCGGACGCTCTGGACCGAGCTCACGGGCACCGAGCAGTTCGACATCAAGGAACGCTGGCGCATCAACGACCGCGTCGAGCGGCTCAACGAGCTCGGCTTCGACATCGAGGAGCTCTCGATCCACACGACCGAGGGCGGTTCGCAGGTGCGGATCCAGCCGAAGGTCGTCGACGCCGGTCACCACCAGCGACGGCTGCTGCGGCTGACCGGCCTGGACGCCGGCGAGAACCAGGCCCGACGCCTGCTCAACGACCTCGACTCGTACCGGGCACGCAACGGCCGCGACGAACTCGACGAGGAGATGGTGGCGCACGAGTGGGTCTCGCGGGTCTTCGAAC
This sequence comes from Curtobacterium sp. VKM Ac-2884, assembly GCF_015350945.1. Taxonomy (NCBI): domain Bacteria; kingdom Bacillati; phylum Actinomycetota; class Actinomycetes; order Micrococcales; family Microbacteriaceae; genus Curtobacterium; species Curtobacterium sp. VKM Ac-2884. The sequence continues at coordinate 689,757 of NZ_JADKSA010000002.1, read as the reverse complement.
CCGTGGTCCGCTCGATCCCCCGTGACCTGCGCGGTCGCCTCGAGCCGGCCGAGGTCTTCCACGAACTGCTCGAGCACCGCTGGTTCATGTCACAGGAAGAGGAGCGGTCGGTCTCGCTGCCCGAGGCCACCACGGCGTACATCAACGACGTGCTGCGCCACCGCCGCGACGAGCGCCTGCTCATCAACCCGCCGACGTCGTCGATGACGCTGCCGATCCCCGTGGTCGACGACGCCGACCCCGCAGACGACGACGCCGACGTCCAGGACTGGCGCACCACCGTCTGACCCGCCCGCGCCCGCCCCGCGCGCCCGTCCCACCCCGTTCCGCCGAGGTTCCGAAATCTCGGAACCTCGGCACGCAAGACGGCCGTCTGTGGAACCTCGGCGCAACGCACGCGGCGAGTCGTGGAACCTCGACACGACGCACGCGGCGCGTCGCGGAACCCCACGGACGCACTGGAGGCCCGGTGCCGGTCTCGCGGACCGGCACCGGGCCTTCAGGCAGTGCCGTCGACGGCCCGCAGCGGCCGCGGACCGCCGGTGCGGCTACTCGGCGCGACGGCGCCGGGCGACCTCCCACAGGGTGACGCTCGCGGCGATGCCGGCGTTGAGCGACTCGGTCGCGCTCGAGATCGGGATCGACACGATCGCGTCGCAGGTCTCGGTGACCAGGCGCGACAGGCCCTTGCCCTCGGAACCGACGACGATCACGATCGGGCGGTCGGCGAGCGCGAGGCCGTCGAGCTCCACGTCGCCGTCGCCGTCCAGACCGAGGACGAACAGGCCCATCGACTTGAGGGACTTCAGCGTTTGGGTGAGGTTCGGGGCCATCGCGACGGGCGTGCGGGCCGCGGCGCCGGCCGAGGTCTTCCACGCCGACGCGGTGACGCCGACCGAGCGACGCTGCGGCACGATGACGCCGTGTCCGCCGAACGCGGCGGTCGATCGGATGATCGCACCGAGGTTGCGCGGGTCGGTGATGCCGTCGAGCGCGACGAGCAGCGGGACCTGGTCGCGCGAGAAGGCCTGCTCGACGATGTCCTCGGAAACGGCGTACTCGTACGCCGGCACCTTGAGCGCGACGCCCTGGTGCACGCTGTCGTGGCCGGTGATGCGGTCGAGCTCGGGGCGCATGAGCTCGATGATCGGCACGCTGCGGTGGTTCGCGAGCGTCAGGATCTCCTTGACGCGGTCGTCGACCTCGATGCGCGACGCGATGTAGAGCGTCGTCGACGGGGTCTTCGTGCGCAGCGCCTCGAGCACGGAGTTGCGTCCGGTCACGAGCTCGGAGTCATCGGTCTTCCGGGCCGGCGGGCGACCGGTGCGGCCCTGCGGGCTGCTCGAGGAACCGTGACGGCCCTTGGCTGCCTCGAAGCGGTCCTTCGCTGCCTTGCGCTTGCCGGCGGGGTGGTACGGCCGGTCCTCGGCCTTCGGGGTCGGCTTGCGACCCTCGAGCGCCTGGGCACCCTGACCACCGGAACCGACCTGCTTGTTGCCCTTGCGACCGGTGCGGACGGCGCCGGGCCGACCCTTCTTGCTTCCCGAGACGTTCTTCATGCGTAGCTCCTGTTCGGCACTGCCGTGTTCAGGCGATGCTCCAGCGTGTTCCGGACGGCGTGTCCTCGATCGTGATGCCCGCGGCGGCGAGGTCGTCGCGCACGCGGTCGGCCGCAGCGAAGTCCCGTGCTGCCCTGGCGTCCGCGCGCTCCTGCACGAGGCGTTCGACGAGAGCGGCGAGCGGGCCTGCCGAGGTGTCCTGACCGCCCCCCGACCAGTGGGCGGCTCGCGGGTCGATGCCGAGGACCTCTACCATGGCGGCCACCTGATGGTACGCGACCCCGAGCGTTTCCGCATCGTCGGCGTCCAGGGCGGCATTGCCGGTGCGCACGGTCTCGTGCAGGACGGCCAGCGCCTGGGGCACTGCGAGGTCGTCGTCCATCGCGGCGGCGAAGGCATCCGGCACGGCGGGGGCATCGGCGAGGTGCACGCCTTCGAGCCGCACCTCGGCCCGCTGCAGGAACCCGTCGATGCGGTCGTACGCGGCCTCGGCCTCGGCCAACGAGCCGTCGTGGTGGTCGATCGAGGAACGGTAGTGCGCAGCGCCGAGGAAGTACCGCACCACGGCCGGACGGGCAGCGGCGAGGAAGTCGGCGGCGAAGATCGAATTGCCGAGCGACTTCGACATCTTCTGGCCCTCGACCGTGACGAGCCCGTTGTGCAACCAGTACGACGCGAACGGGTCGCCCGCGGCGGTGGACTGCGCGAGCTCGTTCTCGTGGTGCGGGAACCGCAGGTCGAGTCCGCCGCCGTGGATGTCGAACGCCGGACCGAGGTACCGCCGCGACATGGCGGAGCACTCGATGTGCCAGCCCGGACGGCCGGGACCCCACGGGGAGTCCCACGACGCGGTCGGCGGCTCGCCGGGCTTCGCACCCTTCCAGAGCGCGAAGTCGCGGGCGTCGCGCTTGCCACGGGGGTCGGCGTCGGCGGCTTCGACCATGTCCTCGCGGCGCTGCCGGGTCAGGGCACCGTAGGACGGCCAGCTGCCGGTGTCGAAGTAGACGTCGCCCGAGTCGTCGGCGGCGACGTACGCGTGACCGAGCTCGATGAGCTTCGTGATGATGTCGTGCATCTGCGGCACGCTCGCGGTTGCCCGCGGCTCGTACGTCGGGGGCAGGATGCCGAGGGCGTTGTACGCAGCGGTGAACTCGAGCTCGACGCGGTAGGCGCGGGCGAACCACGCTTCGTCGGTGCCTGCGGCCAGGTCGAGCACCTTGTCGTCGATGTCGGTGACGTTCCGCACGAGGGTGACGCGCAGACCGCGGTACGTCAGCCAGCGGCGCCAGATGTCGTAGACCAGGGCCGAGCGCAGGTGCCCGATGTGCGGCGACGACTGCACCGTCGGACCGCAGACGTAGACGCTGACCTGTCCGTCGACCAGGGGGACGAGGTCGACGACGGCTGCGGCGCGGGAGTCGTAGAGGCGAACGGTCACGATCCCAAGCCTAGGACGTCAGGCCGGTCGGGTGACGGCCGTGGCGATCGCGGCGAGCCCCTCGCCCCGGCCGGTGAAGCCGAGGCCGTCGGTCGTGGTGCCGGACACCGCGACGGGGGCGCCGACGACGGCGGACAGGGCGTCCTGCATCTCGGCGCGACGGGCCCCGATGCGCGGCCGGTTCCCGATGACCTGCACCGTGACCGACACGGGGACGAGGCCGGCGTCGGCGAGCAGCCCGACGGCTCCGCGGATGAAGACGTCCCCCGCGGCACCGGCGTAGGCGGGGTCGGCGGTGCCGAACGTCCCGCCGATGTCACCGAGGCCACCCGCGGAGAGCAGGGCGTCGCACACCGCGTGTGCCACGGCGTCACCGTCGCTGTGCCCGGAGAGGCCGGGTTCGCCGGGGAAGTCGAGCAGGCCGACGCGGCACGGCGACTCGACGTCGAACGCGTGCACGTCGACCCCGAGCCCGAGCCGGACCGCCGAGGCATCCGGGACACCCGGGGCCGTCGCGCGTGACCGGACGATCGACTCTGCTCGTCCGAGGTCCCACGGCGTCGTGATCTTGAAGGCATCGGCGTCGCCCGGGACGAAGCGCACCGTTCCACCGGCCGCCTGGAACACGCCCGCGTCGTCGGTCTCGGACTGCGTCGACACCGCGTATGCCCGGCGGAGTGCGTCGAGCGGGAAGCCCTGCGGCGTCTGGACCCCGACGAGCGCGGACCGGTCGACGGTCTCGACGACCACGTCGCCGGACACCCGCTTGACCGTGTCGGTGACGGGCAGCGCGGGGACGACGCCGCCCCCAGTGCCGGTCGCGACCGAACCCTCGACCGCGTCGAACACCCGGTCGAACTGCGCAGCCGGCGTGAGGCACCGCGCCGCGTCGTGGACCAGCACCGCGGTGACGGAGTCCGGCAGCACGCGCAGGCCGGCCTGGACCGAGCCGTGGCGATCCGTGCCTCCGGCGACGACCGCCGTGTACACGACCGCAGCACCCGCGACCGAGGCGACCACCTGACGGCAGTCCTCGAGCAGCGCCGACGGCGCGACCACGACGACCAGCGTCGGGGACGACAGCGTGAACAGCGGCTCGAGCGCCCGCGCGAGCATGAGCTGGCCCGCGACGGGCACGAACGCCTTCGCGGTGCCGATGCCGAGCCGGGTTCCGGACCCGGCTGCAACGACGACGACCGCCCGGTCCACCCCTGCGGGGAACCGTGCGGTCGTCGTGGTGTGCAGTGTGCTCAGGACGCGAGGACTTCGTCGAGGACGGTCGATGCCTTGTCCTCGTCGGTCTTCTCGGCCAGGGCCAGCTCGGAGATCAGGATCTGCCGCGCCTTGGCCAGCATCCGCTTCTCGCCCGCGGACAGGCCGCGGTCCTGATCGCGTCGCCAGAGGTCGCGGACGACCTCGGAGACCTTGATGACGTCCCCGGAAGCGAGCTTCTCGAGGTTCGCCTTGTACCGGCGCGACCAGTTGGTGGGCTCTTCGGTGAACGGCGCCCGGAGGACCTCGAACACCTTGTCGAGCCCTTCCTTGCCGATCACGTCGCGGACTCCGACCAGGTCGACGTTGTCCGCCGGTACCTCGATCGTCAGGTCACCCTGCGTGACCCGCAGTTTCAGGTAGACCTTTTCCTCGCCCTTGATGACGCGCGTCTTGACTTCAGAGATGGTTGCCGCCCCGTGGTGGGGGTAGACGACGGTCTCGCCGACCTCGAATTGCATGTATCAGGCTCCGTTCCCAGACTTCCAGTTTACCACAAGGGGTGTTCGGGTAAGGGGACCCTCAGCACTGGGCCTTCCCGGTGATCGCTAAGATGGAGCGGGACCGTCTGGTCCTCATCGACTTACGGAGGAATCTCTTGCGAGCTCGGGTACTCGTGTCCGTCGCCGTTGCGGCAACCATCGCGCTGGGCGCCACCGGGTGCGAGTTCATGTCGCCTGCGCACACCGTCGACATCAAGCAGATCACCGACGGCGTGAACGTCTCGACCGGCAAGGTCGACGTGCGGAACGCCATCCTCATCTCGGACGACGGCGAGGGCGCGCGGTTCATCGGCACGCTGGTGAACAACTCCGACACCGACGGCATCACCGTGTCGGTCGAGATCGGTGGCGACACCGAGACCGTGCTGGTGCCGGCGAACTCGCACGTCGACCTGGCGAACGACTCGCAGCACGACACCCTCGACTTCGACAGCGCGGACGCGAAGCCCGGTTCGCTCGTCAAGGTGTACTTCTCGTACCCCGACGCCGAGGGCGTCTCGGCCAACGTGCCGGTGCTGACCACCTCGCAAGAGGAGTACGCCACCCTCGCGCCGACCTCGACCCCCGAGCCGTCCAGCCAGATCACGCTGCCGGTCGAGACCCCGTCGGCCACGCCGACGGACGGCGAGTAGCCGCACCGCGCACGCGCGAGCGCACGCGCTTCAGACCGGGAGGCCCGGTGCGAGTCCCACGGACTCGCACCGGGCCTCCTGTCCGTCCGTCTCAGGCCTCGATGCGGTACCCGAGACCGCGGACCGTCACCAGGATCTCCGGGGTCGACGGCACGCGCTCGATCTTCGAGCGGATGCGCTTGATGTGCACGTCGAGCGTCTTCGTGTCGCCGAAGTAGTCGGAGCCCCACACCCGGTCGATGAGCTGGCCGCGGGTGAGCACCCGGCCGGCGTTCCGGAGCAGCAGCTCGAGCAGCTCGAACTCCTTGAGCGGCATCGCCGTCTCCGACCCGTCCACCGACACCGTGTGCCGCTCGACGTCCATCCGGATGCCCCCGACCTGCAGGATCCCGCTGTCCGCCGGGTCGTCCTCGGTGCGGCGGCGCAGGACCGCACGGATGCGGGCCAGCAGCTCGCGCGTCGAGTACGGCTTCGTCACGTAGTCGTCCGCGCCGAGCTCGAGCCCGACGACGATGTCGACCTCGGAGTCCTTCGCCGTCAGCATGATGATCGGTGCGTTCGACCGGGTCCGGATCTGGCGGCAGACCTCGGTGCCGGAGAGTCCCGGCAGCATGAGGTCGAGGAGCACCAGGTCCGGGTTCTCCGAGTCGAACTTCGACAGCGCGGTCACGCCGTCGGCCGCGACGGAGGTCTCGTACCCCTCACGCTGCAGCAGGAACTCCAGGGGCTCGCTCAGGGCCGGCTCGTCGTCGACGATGAGGATCTTGGTCACGATGGCTGCTCTTCCAGTTGCTCTTCGAGTGCGGTGGTCAGTTCGGTGTCCGCCTCGGGCAGGCGGATGGTGAAGGTCGAGCCCTTGCCGGGCTGCGACCAGACACGGACGTCGCCGCCGTGGTTGCCGACGACGTGCTTGACGATGGCGAGCCCCAGGCCGGTGCCGCCGGTGGCCCGTGACCGTGCTGGGTCGACACGGTAGAACCGTTCGAACACGCGGTCCAGGTCGGCCTCGGGGATGCCGACGCCCTGGTCGGTGATCGCGATCTCGACGAAGCCCTTCGCGGACCGGACGCCTACGCCGACGCGGGTACCGTCGGGCGAGTACTTCACCGCGTTGGCGATGAGGTTCGAGACGGCGACCTGCAGCAGGCCCGGGTCGCCCATCACCCGGAGCTTCGACTTCTTCGCCCGGATGATCTCGATCGAGCGGGCGCGCGCGACGACCTCGTTCGCGTCGACTGCGGCCTGCACGATCTTGTCGACACCCGTCTCCTCGCTGTTCTCCAACGCGTCGACCGACTGCAGCCGGGACAGCTCGATGATGTCCTTCGTCAGGGCGCCGAGCCGCTCGGACTCGGTGATGAGCTGCGCCGCGAACTTCTTCACGTGCTCCGGGTCGTCGGCCGCGATCACGAGGGTCTCGGACAGCAGGCCGATGGCGCCGATCGGGGTCTTCAGCTCATGCGAGATGTTGGCGACGAAGTCACGGCGGACCTCGTCGATGCGCCGGCTCTCGGTCAGGTCGTCGGCCGTGATGAGCACGTACCGGTTGCCGAGCTGCGCGGCCCGGAAGCTGAGGTAGCCGATGAGCTCCCCGTGCCGTCCGCGCGGGAGCTCGAGGTCCTCCGCCCCCATCTCGCCGCTCTTGCGCACCCGGTCGACCAGGTCGAGGAGTTCCTGGTGCACGAGCCGGCGCCGCACGACGAGTCCGACGGTCAGCGCCTGGGGCGATGCGGCCACGACCGTGTTCGACGGGTCGATGACCACCGCCGGGTTGTGCATCGTCGCGATCACCGCTGCGACACCGTCCGGCAGGGTGCGTTCCGCCACGTCTGCTGCACGAGCCGTGCGCTCGGCGGTGATGATCAGCACCACGACGCCCGCGCCGAAGACCCCGCCGAGGAGCATCGACAGTGGCACGAGCCACGCGTTGTCCATGCCGCCAGTGTAGGGATGGTCATGCGGGGTTCCGGTACCGTTCACCCGTCCCGGAAGGCCGGATCGCGAAGCGTTCAGCCCCACGTCACCGTTCGTTCACCTGGGCTGACGACACTCGTCCGGTACGCAGAGAGAGGTACTCCCCCATGCGCGAAGTCTTCCAGCAGGAACTCCAGGACGTCCAGGAGCGACTGACCGAGATCGCAGGACTCGTCGAGTCCGCCATCACCCGGGCCACCCAGGCCTTCAGCGACTCCGACGTCGCCCTCGCCGAGGAGGTGATCGCCGACGACCAGAAGATCGACGAGGCCGCCAACAGCCTCGACGAGATCGCCATCGACATCCTCGCCCGCCAGGCACCGGTCGCCCGCGACCTGCGCGTCGTCGTCACCGCCCTGCGCGTGAGCTCCTCGCTCGAGCGCATGGGCGACATGGCCGAGCACATCGCGCAGCTCGCCCGCCAGCGCTTCCCCGAGAAGGTCGTGCCGAAGGGCCTCCGCGGCACCTTCAAGGAGATGGGCAAGCACGACGTCGCGATGTCGCAGAAGCTCACGCGGCTGCTCGCGACCGAGGACATCGCCCTGGCCGCGGAGATCCGCGACGAGGACGACGCCGTCGACGAACTGCACGCGAGCGTGTTCGACTTCGTGCTCGGCGAGGCGTGGAAGGGCGGACCGATCGACACCGTCGACGCCACCCTGGCCTCCCGCTACCACGAGCGCTTCGCCGATCACGCGGTGTCGATCGCCAAGAAGGTCGAGTACCTGGCGACCGGCGACTGGACCGGCGCCTCGAGTTCGACCGCCGCGGTCTGAGCACACCTGCGCGGTCTGCGAGGATCGAGGCATGGCTCAGGTCGCGATCATCGTCAACGGCATGCCCGGTTCCGGCAAGAGCACGATCGGCGCTGCGCTGGCCGAGGTGCTCGGCTGCCCGTTCCTGTCGAAGGACCGGATCAAGGAGCCCCTCGCCGACATCGTCGGGCCGATGATCGCGTCGCGGCCGCTCGGTGGCATCGCGATGGACACCGTGTGGGCGATGGCCGGCGCGGTCGAGAACGGGGTCGTCCTGGACGCCGTCTGGGTCACCCCGGAGAGCCGTGACTTCCTCACCGCCGGGCTCCTGACGGCCGGTTCGCCCCGTGCCGTCGAGGTCTGGTGCCACGTCGACCGCGCCACGGCCGACGAACGCCTGCGCGACCGCTACGAGCCGGACGCTCCGATCCGGCACGAGGTCCACGGCGACCTGGCGTCGATCATCGACACCTGGGACACCCTCGGCCCCACCGCGGGGCCGACCGGGCTGCTCCCCGTCGTCCGCGTCGACACGACGAAGCCCTACGACGTCGGTGCCCTCGTGCAGGAGATCGCGTCGCACTTCGTCTGACCAGCCGAGGCTCGAGGAGCCGACCGCCCTGCCGAAGCGACACGTCGTCGGTGCGGTGATCCGTTCCTCCCGGCAGAGCGACAGGAGTCGGCGGAACGTCCGCGGCACCCTGTCGCTTTCGCGAACCCACCAGGTCGAACGACGAACGCCCCGCCCGGAGACCGGGCGGGGCGTTCGTGTGTGCGGTGCTACTTCTTGGCGCCCTGGGCGGCCACGGCGGCAGCGCCGGCGGCAGCGGCCTCGGGGTCGAGGTAGTACGCCGGCTTCGTCGGGCGGAAGTCGTCGTCGAGCTCGTACACCAGCGGGATGCCCGTCGGGATGTTCAGCCCGGCGATGTCGTCGTCGGAGATGTCGTCGAGGTGCTTGACGAGCGCGCGGAGCGAGTTGCCGTGCGCGGTGACCAGCACGGTCTTGCCCTCGGCCAGGTCCTCCGTGATGTCCGACTCCCAGTAGGGCAGCAGGCGGTCGATCACGAGCTTGAGCGACTCGGTGCGCGGCAGCTGGTCGCCGAGGTCGGCGTAGCGGCGGTCACCGGCCTGCGACCACTCGGCGCCGTCGGCGATGGGGGGCGGCGGGACGTCGAACGACCGGCGCCACTCCATGAACTGCTGCTCGCCGTACTCGGCCAGCGTCTGGGCCTTGTCCTTGCCCTGCAGGTCGCCGTAGTGGCGTTCGTTGAGGCGCCAGTCGCGCTTGACCGGCAGCCATGCCAGGTCGGCCTGGAGCAGCGCGATGTCGGCCGTCTGGATCGCGCGGGTGAGGAGCGAGGTGTACAGGACGTCGGGGACGATGCCGGACTCGGCGATGAGGTCGCCGGCGCGCTTCGCCTCCTTCTCGCCCAGCTCGCTGAGCCGGACGTCGACCCAACCGGTGAACAGGTTCTTCTGGTTCCAGTCACTGTTTCCGTGACGGAGCAGGACGAGCGTGGAGGTCATGCTGCCGAGTCTACCGAGCGTCGGCAGGCCCGTACCCTTGACGTCATGCCCATCGGGAACGTGACGCGCGGGACGACCGGGTACAACCGGCTCCGCCGTGTCGACCGGTGGATCGCGTCGCTGCCGGCGCTCCGCAAGGCCGACGACCCGCTGGTCGCCGACGTCGGGTACGGGGCCTCGCCGACGACGACGCTCGAGCTGCGCGACCGTCTGGCCCTGGTGCGTCCGGACGTCGAGGTCACCGGCATCGAGATCGAACCGGCGCGCGTGGCGTTCGCGAACGCGGGCACCCGCGACGGTGTGACGTTCCGGCTCGGGGGCTTCGAGACCCCCACCCCCGGGCAGCGTCGACCGGCCGTGATCCGGGCGTTCAACGTGCTGCGGCAGTACGACGAGTCCGCCGTGGTGGCGTCGTGGCGGATCATGCAGGACCGCCTGCAGCCCGGCGGCGCGCTGGTCGAGGGGACGTGCAACGAGGTCGGGCGGGTGGCTTCCTGGGTGACGCTCGACGAGCACGCGCCGGTGTCGTTCACGGTGTCGCTGCGGCTCGCCGGACTCGACGTGCCGTCGATCGTCGCCGAACGGCTGCCGAAGGCGCTCATCCACCGGAACGTGCCGGGTGAGCGGGTGCACGCGTTCCTGCGCGACCTCGACCTGTCGTGGGCGGTCGCGGCGCCGCTCGGAACGTACGGGCCCCGGCAGCGGTGGATCGCCACGGTCCGGGGCATGCGCGATCGCGGGTGGCCGGTGCTGCACGGGCCGACCCGGTGGCGGCTCGGCGAGCTCAGCGTGCCGTGGGCCGCGGTCGAGCCCGCCACCTGAGGGGAGGCGAGTCTCGCGCTCAGCGACTGATCTCGCGCTCCGGGGCCCGAGATGTGTCGCTCAGGCCGAGTCTCGCGCCAGCATCGACCCCGGACGGAGCCTAGGACCGCTTGACGGCTCCGAGCCGGGGCAGCCGCGGGACGTTCGCCGTGGCGCCGGCCTCCGGCGGGACGATGGTCTCCTGCGCCGCCGTCACCACGACGTCGTCGGCGGTGAGGGTCAGCGTCGCGGTGGGATCCAGCGAGCGCTTGACCACGGCCAGTCCGATCGGGCCGAGCTCGTGGTGGACCGCCGAGGCCGACAGCCGCCCGACCTGCTTGTCGCCGAGCATGACCGGCGTGCCCGGGGTCGGCAGCACGGCGTCGGAGCCGTCGAGGTGCAGCTGCACGATCCGACGCGGCGGGTGCCCGAGGTTGTGCACCTTCGCGACGGTCTCCTGCCCGCGGTAGCAGCCCTTCGTCAGGTGCACGGCGGAGCGGAGCCAGTCGAGCTCGTGCGGGATGGTGCGCTCGTCGGCGTCGGACAGCGTCGGACGCCAGGCGGCGATCCGCAGCGCCTCGTACGCGAGCAGCCCCGCGACGGGTTCGTCCGACGCAGCGATCGCGGCCGAGGTGCCGGGCGTGACCACGGCAATGCGGAGGGTCCAGTCGGAGCCGGGGTGGGCCTCCTGGTCGGCGTAGCTCCACCCACCGGGCGTGACGGCCGCCCACGGGTCGATCCACTCGACGACGGGCGGGTCCGGCAGGACGGTCGACGCGAACGGGGCGGCCTCGCCGAACCAGCCGAGGGTCGCGAAGTCGGCCGAACGGTCGGCGACCTCGACCCGGAGCATGAAGCGCATCGAGTCGAGCCAGGCGGCGAGCGGCGCGGCGTCCTGCGGTTCGGTGAGGAGCCACACGACCGCACCGTCGTCGACCACGCGGGCGGCGTGCTCGACGCGGCCGGACTGGTCGAGCACGAGGGTCTCGGTGCTGACGCCGGTCGGCAGACCGGTCAGCTGCTGCGAGGTGATCGAGTTGAGCCACGACAGGCGGTCCGGGCCGGAGACGTTGACGACACCGAGGCCGAGATCGACGACCGCGCGGCCACGGGCCAGCAGCCGCTGCTCGCCCAGGGGGTTGCCGAAGTGCGCAGCAGGGCCCAGCGCTGACGCGACGAAGCCGTCGCGCACCGCGAACGCCGACATCAGTCGACCTTCGCGAGCTGCCCCGAGGCGTGCGAGGTGAGTTCGCGACCGAGGGCGGCGATGTCCCACGCCCAGAACAACTTGCCCTCGACCAGGCCGTACAGGCGGGTCGCGGCGGAGTAGTCCTTCGCGTTCGGCGAGCGCATCACGGCGTCGGTGGCCAGGTCGATCCGCCCCTTGAGGACGCGTCCGACGTAGAGCTCGTTGACGCCCGTCGGGTGCACGATCGCGGCTTCGACGTCGAAGCCGTCGGTGGTGTTGCGCAGCGCCTCGACGCTCTCGACGGTGGTGAACGGGGTCGGCCCCTCGCCCAGGAGCATCGCGGGGCCGCGGTCACCGGGTTCGGTCGGACGGTCGATCCGCCAGTAGCCCATCTCGGCGGCGAGCGGGGTGTGGTCGTCGTCGAGCAGCCACGTGGTGGACGAGTAGTTGAGGTACGGCAGTCCGTCGTGGCTGAAGCTCACGCGCTGGCCGAACTCGTAGGTGCGGGGCGCCTCTTCGTCACCGACGGGGTACTCCACGACGCCGGTGCCCTCCCAGACGCCGACGAGCCACGACAACGGGACCAGTTCGGGCGCCAGGCCCTCGGGGAGCTCGATCAACGCTGACCCTTGAACAGCTTCACGACGACGACGACCGAGATGAACGCGATCGCGAGCGACGCCAGACCGAGGAGGCCCACGTAGAACAGCTCGAGCGCAAGCAGCGAATCCATGCCCCGGAGTCTACGCGGCTCGGCTCAACGCGCCAGGAGCACCACCGCGGTGACGAGCACCACGACGAAGGCACCGGACGACGCGATGCTGATCCGTTCGACCAGTCCGTCCTTCGTCGCGGTGATGAGCTGGAGCACGAAGCTCACCATCACGCAGGCGACGAACACGAGCAGCAGCCAGGCGAAGGCGTCGCGCTCGGCGAGCGTCAGGACGAGCACCGCCCCGGCGACGCTGAGGATCCAGACCGGCAGGACGGACGTCAGCTTGAGGCGCCGCTGGTCGGTGGGCTGCACTGGCTGGGTCACGCGTTCCATCATGACAGGGGTGACGCCCGGCGCGCAGGCGCAGCCCCGCGCCCGGCGCTTGCGGCTTCACGCGCAAACCGTCCGGCCGGATGAGGACTTCCCGAGCATCACTAGGATGTGTCCACGACGTCATCCACCTGCGGAGGTCCTGTGGCACAGCTCCTGGTACTCACCTCGACCGCGCCCGGCGACGTCCTGCCGAGCCTCGGTCTCCTGAGCCACAGGATCCGTCACGTGCCGGCCGAGGCCGCACAGCTGGTCAACGCGCCGCAGAGCGACCTGATGTTCGTGGACGCCCGCACCGACCTGGTCAGCGCGAAGGCCCTGTGCAAGATCCTCGCCTCGTCCGGGTCGACGACGCCCATCGTGCTCGTGGTCACCGAGGGCGGCCTGACCGCCGTCAACAGCGAGTGGAACGTCGACGACGTGGTGCTCGAGAGCGCGGGCCCCGCCGAGATCGACGCCCGCATCCGGCTGTCCGCGGGCCGTGCGGCCAAGGGGCAGTCCAGCTCGAAGATCCAGGCGTCGGGTGTCGTCATCGACGAGGCCAGCTACTCGGCGAAGGTCCGCGGCCGGCCGCTCGACCTGACGTTCAAGGAGTTCGAGCTCCTGCGCTTCTTCGCCACGCACCCGTCCCGGGTCTTCACGCGCGAGCAGCTGCTCAGCGAGGTCTGGGGCTACGACTACTTCGGTGGCACCCGCACGGTCGACGTGCACGTCCGACGTCTCCGCGCCAAGCTCGGCGACCTCGAGTCGCTCATCGGCACCGTCCGCAACGTCGGGTACCGCTTCAACGTCTACGACGACGAGGCCGAGCGCCTGATGGGCCAGTAGTGCCGGACCTCGCACGGTTCGTCGTGCCCGGTGAAGCACCGCCGTTCTCGGACCAGACCCTGGTCGACGTCCGCGCCGGGCGCGCGACCGTCCTCGCCGTCGACGACGGGGTCGCCGTGGTCCGCGACGGCGAGCTGGAACTCGTGGTCGACCGGGAGGCCCGTGGCCGCGGCACCGGCACCGCCCTCGTCACGCAGGCGCTCGCGCTGGGCGGCGGGGCCGCTCCCGTGCTCGCCTGGGCACACGGGGACCACCCCGCAGCGCGGGCCCTGGCCGATCGGTTCGGCTGGCGCGCGGTCCGGACGCTGCTGCAGCTCCGGGCGCCGATCGACGGAGCCGGGCCTTCTCCGGACGCGGCTCCTGCCGACGTGCCGGCCGGGTACAGCCTGTCCGCGTTCCGACCCGGAACCGAGGACGAGGCCGACTGGCTCGCCCTGAACGCCGCGGCCTTCGCGCACCACCCTGAGCAGGGCCGCATGACGCTCGACGACCTGCACGCCCGCGAGTCGGACGCCTGGTTCTCCGGCGAGGACCTACTGCTGCTCCGCGACGCCTCCGGGCAGCTGGCCGGCTCGTGCTGGCTCAAGGTCGAGGACGGCATCGGCGAGTTCTACGCCGTCGCCGTCCGCCCCGACCTGCAGGGACAACGGCTCGGCGGGGTGCTCATGCGTGCCGGGACTGCTCGGCTGACCGGGCGCGGGCTGACCGCCGCCGCACTGTACGTCGAGGGGGACAACGAGCCCGCGCTGGCGCTGTACCGGCGGTCGGGGTTCGTGCAGCACGCGATCGACGTGCAGTACGCGGCACCGGAGCACGCGGAGGCGACGACCGGCCGGTAACATTGCGTGGTCGGCGAGGGGTCGACCATCGGGGGAATCGGGAAGACGGGGACGCAGTGGCGCAGTACGGTCAGGGTGAGCCGCTCGGTGCGTCGTACCGGCTCGTGGAACTGCTCGGGACCGGTGCCACCGGCGAGGTCTGGCGGACCGAGCACACCGCGACCGGAGAACACTTCGCCGCGAAGCTGCTCCGTGCCGAGCTCGCCGCCGACCCGCAGATCGTCGAACGCTTCGTCCGCGAGCGCTCGGTGCTCCTCGCGCTGCAGCACCCCTCGATCGTGCGGGTGCGGGACCTGGTCGTCGAGGGCGACCGGCTCGCGATCGTCATGGACCTGGTGCCGGGCGGGTCCGCGCGCGATCTGCTGGCATCGAACGGGCCGCTGACCCCGCGGGACGCCCTGACGATCACCGCCGAGACCCTCGACGCCCTCGCCGCGGCACACGAGCAGGACGTCACCCACCGCGACGTCAAACCCGACAACGTGCTGCTCCAGACCCCCTGGGTCGCCGGCGCGACGGGCGACGTCCGGGTCACCGACTTCGGCATCGCGTCGGTGGTCGCCGAGCGGGAGCGCACCACCACCGGCCTCCTCGGCACGCCGCAGTACATGGCTCCCGAGTCGATCAGCCACGGCCGCGCCGGTCCCGCTGCTGACGTCTACGGCGCCGGCGTGATGCTGTACGAGCTGCTGTCCGGCCGCACGCCCTTCGCCGGGCCCGGCACGGACTTCGCCGTCGCGTACCGGCACGTCACCTCGAACCCACCGCCGATCGACGTGCCCGATGCGCTGTGGTCCGCGGTGTCCGCCCTGCTGACGAAGGACCCGAACAGCCGTCCGGCAGCAGCGGACGCCGCGGCGACCCTGCGCCGCCTCGCCCGGTCCCTCGCTTCGGCCCCTGCGATGCCCGCGGCGAGCGACCCGGATGCGTTCGACGAGGTCGAACGGCCCGCCACCGTGGTCCGCGGGGTCCGCCCCGATGGCGACGTCGACCGGGGCGGCACCGGGGTCCCGGAAGACGCCGCGGTGGCCGGGCCGGCTCCGGAACTCGGCCCCGCCGGGTCGCAGACCGTCATCCGGCCGATGGCCCGACAGCCGCTGCCCACCGCCCCCGCTGCCGAGCCGGTACCGACGCGTCGGTTCGCTCGTCCCGAGTGGCTGACGAACCGTGCGCTCTTGTTCGGGGGCATCGGCGTCGTGCTCGTGGCCGCGCTCGTCGTCGGCGGGGTCGTCTGGCTGCCCGGTGCGCTGCGGAAGACGCCGGGTAGGGGCACGGCGACCGCCCAGGCCGCCAACGCGTACCAGCAGGACCGCCCACTGCCCACGGGCCTCGCGACCACCCGCCGTGCCACCGTCGACCCGGCGAAGGGAACCGTCGACCTGCGCGTCACGTACGCGGCGCAGGCATCGGCCCTGACCGGTCCGTTCCTCGAAGTCGTGCCGGGCTCCCGCTCGGGGGCGTCCTGTCCCGCGGCCACCTGGAGCGGCGAAGGGATCACGGCGAAACGCAACCAACCCTCGCTGACGGGTGTCGACACCGCGTGCGCCTGGGCCCTGTCCGGCGTCGAGGTCCCCGCCGGCGGTGACGTCACGGTCGAGGCCTCGGTGCCGCTCGCATCCGTCACGGACGGCGCGGCGCTGCAGACGTGGCTCGACGGCGTGGGCGAGGCGACCACCACTGCCCTGACCGACGACTCCGTGCGGGGGACCGCGTACCCGGTGCAGCGGTTGCAGGGCATCGAGGTCCGGACGCCCGACCGCACGGTCAGCCAGACAGCGCTGCCGGTCACACTCGTGCCGGTGTGGCCGAGCGGCGCCGACGAGCTCAACCCGCTCTACCGCAGTCCCGCCACCGGGCGTCCGTCGCAGATGCTCGTCGACGTGGCCGGCGGGGAGTCCGGCGTGCGGTTCGCCGACGGCTGCTCGGGCGCGTTGGCCGTGTCGTCCGACGGGCTCGTGGTCACCGCGCTGTCCGTCGCCCCGTCGTGCACGGTCCGGGCGACGGTGGGGAACTTCACGAACCTCGAGAGCTCGCCCTTCGGGATCACGACGCGCGACTGAGCGCGCTCTGGTCGTGACTGCGGGTCGACCCTGCGGTCCGTGGCGGACGCGGCCACGGGCCTCCAGGCCGACGGTCTCGGTGTCTCTCGGTCAGTTGCCGGCGGATGCGGTCTGCACGAGGCGGACGGCGCCGCCGGAAGACGCGTACCCGCGACCCGCGGTCAGCGCCACCGGTGCGCGGCGCGGGAGCGTAACCCCGAGCAGCTCGCCGTCGTAGTCGACGTCCGGCTGCAGGAGTACGCCGCATCGCGACTTGCGGACCGCTCGGGTCCAGTGGCTGTAGAGCGACCGGAGGTCCGCGGAGCGGCCAGCCGCCACGACGCAGAGTCCGGGGCGCTCGGTCGTGAGCAGCGTCGCGATGGCCTGGTCGCCGTCCTCGAAGCGTTCGGCGTCGTCGATCAACAGCAGCACCGGTCCACGCTCGAGCCGCAGCCCGGCCAACAGGGCCGGGACCTCGTCCGGGCCCACGGCGATCCGGTCGAACGAACCCGAGGCGAGCGGCGACCGGCGGTCGCAGATCGCCCAGACCGCCGGACGGACGCCCTCGGCTGTCCGCGCGAGCTCGGCGACGGCGAGGAGCACGCTGGACTTGCCGGACCGTGCCGGCCCGGCGACGAGCACGTGTTCGCCGTCGTAGACCTCGACGGACGCCGGCTGCAGGTCGTCCTCCGCGATGCCGATCGGGATCCGCCAGGGCTCACCCGCGAACACCGCTCCGGTGCCGAGTTCGCCCACCAGTACGGCGTCTGGTAGCCGGCCGACCGCACTCGCCTTCTTCGTACCATCCGACCGGGTCTCCGCGATCCGTGCGACGGCCTGCGCGAGCGGGACGTCCGGTGTCGCGACGTGCGACTGCAGCCGCCTGGTCGAGTCGATGAAGCGGCCGGGCACCGGCGGCGGGACGTCCTTTGGGCGGACCCCGATGGACGCGTAGTCGTACGGGTCAGCGAGGCGGAACATCCACTTCTGCGTGGTGACCTCGTCCATCGCCGACGGCACGGCCTTCGCGCGGGTCGTCGAGACCGCGAAGGAGATGCCGAGCGCGGGACCCTCGGCGTACACCCGGTAGAGCGCGTCGAGCAGCTGCTGCCCCTCGAAGTCCTGGTACTCGTCACGCAGGGCGGCGAGGCCGTCGATGAGCACCACGGCACGGCGCCCACCGGGTGCCGCACGACGACGCTCGAGCTCGACGCGGAGGTGCCGCAGGAACCGCGTCTGCAGCTCCCCCGCACCCGCACCGGAGCCGACGTAGGCCGTCGTGTGCGGCAGCTGCGCGAGTGGAGCGAGGTCCCCCGGGCCCATGTCGAGCACCAGGAGGTCGAGCTCGTCGGGGCTCGACGACGCGGCGAGCTGCAGCGCGATCGTCGCGAGGGCGGTGCTCGTCCCGCTGCCCGGGATGCCCATGAGCATGAGGTTGCCCTCGTCGAGGTCCCAGCCGCTGGTGACCTGGCGCTGGTGGTCCGGGTCGTCGGCGAGGGCGACGGGCACCGTCGCGGGGCGCGGGTCGGTGCCCGGGCCTGGGGCGGTTCCCGGGCCTGGGGCGGTGAGGGCCGCCAGTTCGACGCGGTCGCCGAGCGCCTCGGGCCAGATCGGACGCGGTGGGGCGTACCCGGCTGCCTCGTTGGCCTGCCCGATCGCCTCGATGAGCTGGTCGAGGTCGGTGACGTCCGACGCGGTCGGCGCCGGTGCCGGCATCGGAGCGGGAACGCCGAACACGTCGGTCGGCCGGACCGAGACCGGCTGCTCGGCACGCTCGTCACGGGCCCGGCCGGTGACGAGGGCGGTCTGCACCGGGGTGATGTCGTCCTGCCCGAGCTTCACGTAGGCGCGGCCGGTCTGCTGTCGACCGATCCCGGCTGCGGCGGGGACACCGATGACGTTCGTCGAGTCCTCACGGCTCTGCACCCGCAGGGCGACCCGCATGTTCGTGTTCGCGAGGATGTCCTCGCTCACCACACCGGCCGGCCGCTGGGTCGCCAGGATCATGTGGACGCCGAGCGTTCGGCCGACGGCCGCGATGCTGACGAGCGACGTCAGGACGTCCGGGAAGTCCTTCGCGAGCATCGCGAACTCGTCGACGACCAGCAGCAGCCGCGGCATCGGCTCGACCGGCTTCGTCGCCAGGTAGGCATCGAGGTTGTCGATGTCGGCTCCGGCTGCGGCGAACACCCGCTGGCGTCGTTCGAGTTCGGCTTCGAGTGCCCGGATCGCACGGTCGGCGAGCTGTTCGTCGAGGTTGCTGATCGTGCCGATGGTGTGCGGGAGGCGCTCACACGCTGCGAAGGCCGCACCGCCCTTGAAGTCGACGAGCAGGAAGTTCAGGCGCGTCGGGTCGTTCCGCGCGGCGAGCCCGGCCACGAGGGACCGGAGGAACTCGCTCTTGCCGGAACCGGTGGTGCCGCCGACCAGGCCGTGGGGGCCGTCGCGGACCAGGTCGATCTCGAGCACACCGCTCTCGGACGAGCCGATCGGGGTCGAGAAGCCGGTGCGGGCGTCCCACGCGGTGCGGATCCCCTCGCTCGACAACAGCTCGGGCAGGCGGACGAGCGACGGCAACGAGGCACCGGGCACCGTGAGCTCGGGGTCGTCGAAGTGGGCGACGCTCCGGGCACTGCGCTCGGCGGTCTCGACGCTGAGGCCGGCGAGCACGACGTCCTCGACACGGGTCCGGTCTTCTGGTCGGTAGACCGTGGCGGCGGCATCGGCACCGACCGTGATGATCGACGTGCAGGCGGCGGGGAGCTGCTGCTCGTTCGTCGCGATGACGATCCCGCTCACCCGGCGTGGTCGCTCCCCCGGGCGCAGGGACTGCCCGGGCACCGAGCGGCCCTGGCCGAGCAGGTTGCGGGCAGGGGCATCCCGTCCCTCGGTGAGCACCTCGGAGTCGACCACGACGAGCAGGTTCGGCGTCGGCAGCTCGTCGAGCGACTCCCGCAGGCCACGGAGCATCGCCGCGCTCTGGTCGCGCTGCGCCGACATCCAGCGGGCGCCGGTACTGCTCCCCGCCACACGCGCGTGCGGCAGCCAGGAGGCCCACCCCCAGTCCTCCGCGCGGCCCGCGTCGCAGAAGACGCCCACCGTCAGGTCCGCGGGACCGCAGTGCACGGTGGCCTGCGTGAGCAGGCTTCGCGCCAGGGCGAGGGCGCCCTGGCGGTCGCCGACGATCCCGACGACGCCGGCGTCGGACAGGTCGGCCACCACCGGAGCGGCCGTCAGGCGACTGTCGGCGATGGCGGCCTTCGCCTCGTCCTCGAGCTTCGCGGTCGCTGCACGCTGGTCGACCTCGGGCCGCCAGGGAGCGTCTCCGGTGCCGGCGTGCAGTCTCAGGAAGTCCTCGTCGTCCGAGCGACGCTGCCACAGCAGTGTGGTCGGCACTTCGGCTCGCCGCACCACGGTCGCCGGGTCGGGCACGAGCTCCTGGCGGCGGGCAGCCTCGACGGCCGCGGCTTCGGAGATCTCACCGCGGAAGGACTCCACGGCCTCGGCGAAGCGGGTGTCCTCTTCTTTGAGGTTCTTCGCGCGGCGGTGCTTCTGCTCGAACCACATCCCGATCGCGGTGACCGGAGAGAGCAGGGCGAAGAGCGCGAACCGTGCGTCGCCGAGCAGGAGCACCATCGCCCCGGCGAGCACCAGGGGCGCAGCGACGGTGATCCAGCTGAACTTCGACGCCGGTGGCACGTCCTTGCGTCCGGGGGGCACGACCGTCTCGGCGTCGGAGGTCCGTCCGGCGCGCGGCGGTCGGTTGAACGGCGCCGTCGCCGCCGGGGTCAGGTTCGCCAGCGAGCCGGCCGCGGGCACGGGCACCTCGTCGAGCGCCGGCCGGACGAGCAGCACGGCCCCGCCCACGATGACGCTCGTCGTCCCGGTGAGCAGGACGCCCTCGGCATCGATGCGTTCCCCGGCGATGACGGTGCCGTTCGTCGAACCGGCGTCACGCACCCGGACTCCGTCGTCCTCGCGCTCGATCGTGCAGTGCTCCCACGAAGCGCTCTCGGTGGGCAGCACGACGTCGGCCTGCGGAGCCCGGCCCACGACGAGCTTCCGGCTGCGCGGGACCGGTACGACGAGACCCGCGTCGAGTCCCCCGACGAGGGTGACGCTCCACCCGTCGATCGTCTGCGGCCGCTCCTGCGGTGCGCGGCCGATGCGGGAGCCCTCGAGCAGGACGAGGTCGCGCAGCGGGGTCGCCGCACTGGTGCGGTGACCGTCGACCGCGAGGGTCGTCTCGGCGTCGAGTTCGACGCCGATAGCCGCCGCGATGAGCTCCCCCAGCGAGGACGCGCCGGACCACCCGTCGACCTCGACCGCTTCACGTCGGTCGTCGAGCTCGATCAGCAGGCGCATGCTCGCGTTCCTCTTCCGGGTCGGTGGGTGGGTCAGTCCGTGCTGGAGTCGTCGAACCAGACGAGCGACGCGGTCTGGGCAGCGTCGGTTCCGCTGCCGGTGCCGTCGCCGGACGCGGTGCTGGCCGGACGGAGACCGAGCTGCTGCGCCGACGCCGCGAGCACCGTCGCGGGCGTCCCGAGTGCCTGCTGCTGCGTGAAGTCGAGCGCCGGACCGGCGATGCCCGCATCGGTGTCGAGGTCGAGCGCGGCGAGGGCGTCGGTGACGTCCGCCGGCTCGACGCTCCGCGCCGTGCCGACGGCGCGGACCAGGGCGATGACGGCGTCGTGGCTGCGCGAGTCCGCCGCGCCCGCGACCGCCGAGAACGGCTGGTCACCGGTCAGGTTCTCGGCGTCGTGGTCCCCGGCGAGCACCCGGACACCACCGAGGAACGCGGACATCGCCCGGCCCCCGGAGTCGGAGGCGAGCGCTCGAGCGTCGTCGGTGGCGACACCCACGGTCCGGAAGGAACCGCTCAGGCTGCCGCCGGCCTCGACGAGTGCGGCACCGAACGCCGGGCTCGTCGCATCCGGCGTCAGGACGACCGGCACCGTGACGTTCTCGGCCTGGAGCGCGGCGACGAAGGCACCCTGGCGTTCCGCGGAGCCGCTGACGACGACGGCGTCGGAGTCCGGCGTCGGGGTCTTCGCGTCGGCATCGGCGTCTGCGTCCGCGTCATGCTCGTTGCTCGTCGCGCCGGTGCGCTCGGCGACGGTCGTGGCGAGCGCTGCGGTGTCCGCGGTGTCGTCACCGTCCAGGACGTGCGCCACCCGCAGGTCCGCCGGAGCACCGCCGCCCAGGTCGACCAGCAGTGGAGCGTCGGCGTCGCCGAGCGCCGTGGTCATCGCCTTGCTGATCGCCCCGGCGGCCGGCGCCGTCGACCAGGAGTCCTTCTCCGCCGGTGCGTAGGGCAGGACGACCGGGATGCCCTTCGCCGCCGCCGCGGTGAGAGCGCCGGACACGTGGCTGCCCGACGAGGCGACGACGATGCCGGCGACGCCGCTCTTCGCCAGAGCGTCGACCGCAGCCTTCCCCCCGGCGGCGGTCCCGCCGTCGTTCTTCGTGACGAGCGCGACGTCGGCGCCACCGAGTGCGAGCCGACGCTCCGCCACCAGCGCGCCCTGAGCCGCTTCGTTCCACTCGGATCCCTCACCGTCGCCGAGCGTGACGATGATGCCGATCTTCGTCTTCGCCGGGACGTGCGCCACCGTGATCTCCACCGGCACGGTCGCCGACACCGCTTCGGCCGGGGTGCTGCTGCCGAACGCCCGGAACGTCAGGACGGCGGCGACCACCGCGGCCACGAGGAGCACCGCGATGCCGACGAAGAGCAGCGGACGGCGGCTGCGCGGACGCGTTCCGTCAGCGCCCTCGGACGCAGTGGCTTCGGTCGTCTGGTCACTCATCGGTCGGCCCCGATCCGGAAGGTGTACAGCGTGGTCGACGTCGCGCTGGCGGGGACCTTCAGCTGGAACGCCGGCAGCGTCGTCGCCGCATCGAGCGATGCACGGAACTGCTCCTGCTGGAGCAGGATGCCGGCGACGTCCTCTGCTCGGACGTTCGCGTAGCCCGCGGCGTTCTGCGACGCCAGGGCGAGCTGGTAGTCGGCGGAGTCGGACTTCGCCGCGCTCGTGGCCATGGCGCCGAGGATGCCGGAGCCGTTCACCTTGCGGTCGCCCAGGTCGAGCATCACCCGGTTGAGGTCACCGGTCAGCAGCGTCGAAGCACCCTGCACGTCACGCGTCGAGGCGCTCGTGCTCGCCGCGATGCGCTCGAGGCTGGACGCCGTCTGCCGGTCGACCGCGGAGGAGAGCTCCGAACCCTCTTGCACGAGCGTGCTCTTCTGCTCGTCGATCGTGCCCTTCGAGTCCTTCGTGACCTCGTCAGCGGTGGACCGCAGGCCCGAGATCGACTTGTCGAAGGCGTCGCGGACGGCCTGGTTGCTCTCGGACGCCGTGGTCGAGACCTTCCGCACCTGTGCGTCGATGGCCTTCTTGAAGGTCTCCGACGACTGGTCGGAAGCGTCCTTGAAGGTCTTCTCGACCTCGGCCGCGAGGTCGATCTGCGTCTGGCGGACCGTCCCGAGCTGCGTCGCGATGACCGCCTGCGAACGGTCGGCGTCCGCGACTGCTGCGCGAAGGCGTTCGATCGTGGAACCCACGTCGTCGCTCCCACCACGGACGGCGTCACGGACAGCGCGGATGCTGTTGTCGAGCGCGTCCAGATCGGTCCGCAGGCCGGCGATCGCGCTGCCGATGGTGCCCTCGGTCGTCGCGTCGGCGCTGGTCGAGTCGACGACGTCCTGCCAGCGCGCCGTCTGGTCGTCCAGTCGTTCGTCCATCGGGTCGGTGAACCCGAGACCGGGCTGGAGCACGGTCCCCTCAGGCGCACCGGCGCAGGGCTCGGCCGTCAGGTAGCCGCGGAGGCGATCAGCGTCGGCCTGGTCGAGCTGTCCGAGCGTCGCGAGGGTGCAGAGTTGGTCCGCGACCGCCGAGTTCTGACGCTGCATCGACAGCGGGAACCCTGCGCCGTCGACCAGGTCACGTGCCGCCTCGGCACGGTCGTGCGTGGTCTGCACGGCCGTCGCCAGTGCGTCGAGCCGCGTGCCGATCTGGTCCGCACTCGTCGACAGTGCGCGGAGGGCGTCCCCGGTGCCACCGTCCCCGCCGTTCTCGTACTCGTCCAGGGCATCGGAGATGCTGGTCAGCTGCTCGTCCAGGTCGGCGGCGCTCGCGATGGCGTCGTCGACCGTCTCCGGCTGCAACCGCGCAGCGAGCGCCTGCCCGGTGCTCACCAGTCCGATCAGCGAACCGTTGATCGCGGTGGACGACTCGTAGAGCGTGCAGGTCAGCGAGTCTCGCGCGTCCGTCGCGGCGCAGGTCGTCGCGTCCGGGGCCGTCGGGCCGACGGCAGCGGACAGCTGCGCACTGACCTGCTGCTTGCACGCCTCGCTCGCGTCGGCGTAGCCCTTGAGCTGGGACGAGACGCGGAGCAGGTTGCCGTAGACGCTGCCGCCCGCGGTCGAGGTCTTCGGCGTCGCCGCGCACCCGTTGCCGTCGAGCACCGTGGCCGGTGCCGTCGCCGAAGTGTCGCCGAGCAGGCTGTCGAGACTCGTCGTGGTCTGCTGGAGCTGCTGCAGCACGGTGGACTGCGTCGCCTTGACGGTCGTGCCGAGGTCGCCGTTCAGGGAGCCGAGCTCGCCGGACAGGGACCGCATGGTGCCCGCCAGGGACGAGCTGCTCTCCGTGAGCCGCTCGGCCGTGCTGACGCCGAGGGTCTTCGACGTGGTCTCGAGGTTGGACCGGACCTCGGTGATCGTGCCGCCCGCTCGTGCGAGCACCTCGTTCACCTGCGAGATGAGGTCGATGGTGCGGCGCTGGAGCGCGAGTTCGGAGTCGCTGTCGGACCCGAACGCCGCGTTCACCACGCCGGTCGAGGACAGGTCCGTGGACAGCCCGGGCTGCGCGGCGACGTCGAACGTCGGTGCCGTGAAGTCCTTGACGTCGGCGACGAGGTGCAGCGTGCTGCTCGCGCCGGATGTCGGCGGTGCCAGCAGGCGGCCCCACTGGACGACGGCGTCCCCGTCCTCGTTCGTGCTGACGACGCCGTCCGTGGACGACCCTGCGCCAGCGGCATCGGTGACGATGCGGTCGGCCGCGGTGCCGGTGAGGACGGTCGAGGCCGCGACGCTGAACGGTGCACCCACGAGCGCCGGTGTCGAGCGAGAGGTCCCGGCGACGTCGTAGGTCAGGTTCTTCGACGTGACCGTGAGGTTCTCGATCGTCAGGTCGATCGCGATCCGGCCCGAGTACCCGTCGAGGTCGGCAAGGTCGGTACCGGTCTTCTTCGACGTCGAGTACTGCGTCGTGATGCGGAGCGGGAGGTCACCAGCCGCCTTCGCGGGGTCGTGGTCGGTCGTCGCTGACGAGGAGTCCTTGCCCGCGACCGAGATCGCGGTGTCGGAGATCGACGTGATCGAGCCGTCCGCGGCCAGACGCGTGTCGACCGTCTGCAGGATCCGTGACGGGTCAGCCACCGGCTTGTCGTCGGACGTGCACCCGGCGAGCACCAGCGCGGCGATGCCGGTGACGGCGACCGCCCCCACGAGCCGGCGAGTGGTGCTTCGTGCTCCGGTGTTCCCGGCGCGCTGGTTGATCACGGTCTTCCCCCCAAGAGAATCGTCGAGCACATCGATGCTAGTTGCTCGATGGCGTCGGGTCCGCGTCGATCGGCCGCCCTGGCCGCCCCCGTTCGGGCCACACGCTCCGACTGGAATACAACGTATCGCATCCAGCGAGTTGCGCCTTCGCCGTCCACAACCGCGCTGATACTCTGCACGCATGATCCAGGGGGACCAGGGCTCCGGGCCCATCGAACGACGACGTCCGCACGCGCGAACGGGGGCAGATCGGTGACACTCAACCTCTCGCCGGTCCTCATCGCGCTGCTCGCGATGATCGCGATCCCGGCCGCCGTCAGCGCGCTCGTCCGCCGCAGCGATCGCAAGCGACCACCGTCCACCGTCGTCGGCGACGAGGCCTACGGCGTGCTCTTCACCGTCCGCGCACGCCGGTGGAACTACCTGCTGCTCCGGATCATCGGGATCGTGTTCATCGTCGTGGGAGGGTTCTTCTTCCTCGCCACGCTCACGCTGCTCGACGACCCCGACGCGATCGGGATGCTCATTGCCGGCGTCGGCATGGTGCTGTTCGGGCTGCTGTTCGTCTACCTCGGCGTCGGGCAGAAGCGCCGTCGCGTCGAGGCGTACGACTCGCAGCTGGTGGTCACCCCGATGTTCCGCGCCCCGCGGACCGTCGACCCGGCGGCGATCAAGCACATCCGACCCACCACGAACCGCTTCGGTGGGCTCGACATCAAGGTGCACGGCCAACGGGGTGTGATCAGCGTCCTGTCGATCGATGCCGCCTACCCGGAACTGTGCGCATGGCTCGAGCAGCGTGCGCCGGCGCAGTGGAACGAATTCGTCCGGGTCTTCGGGCACTGACGAGCGCCTCAGCCGCCCTCAGGCCAGCTCGAAGCTGTTGACGTAGACGGCTTGTCGAATCGTGTTGAGGAAGCTCCGAATGCTGAAGGAGGCCGCGCCGACGTCGAACTCGTAGCGCTCGCCCGGGACGATGCTCTCGGCGAGGTCGTCCTCGTTGTCGCGGGTGACGCCCCGCTGCAGAACGAGTGTTCCGCAGTCCGAAGTCTCGAACACGATCTGCGCCATCGACGAACCGATCCCCTTCAGCGAGTGGGACGATCCGGCGCTGCTGTGGGCAGAAGTGACGGTACAGACTGCATGCACCCGGTGTCCTGCGTCGTACACCTTCAACGTGATCGGCCCGACGAAGAAGCCCAGCAGGGGCACGAGGACAACGACAGCGAGGACGATCGATGCCGCGACCCTGTCCCGCCGCACGCGCCTTCTCCGCGCGATGATGGAGCCGTCTCCGTTGGACGTCGATCTGACCGGTTTCATCGGGGTCTGCGAGGGCCTTCCTGCTCGCGGGCGGCCCGCCCAGCAGCACACGTCAGTAGCATTTCGGCATGTTCGAAAAGCGTGCCTCCAGGGCGGGAGCGATCCAGATGCCGTCACCGTCGACGTGGGATTCCGGCGGTCTTCGGATCACAGCTTCCGCCGAACCCCGCGGCTTGACCCGTCGCCTCCAGCTCATCGTGACAATGGAGATTGCGAGCGTCGTCGCCGTCTTTCGTGGCGAAGAGCTCTCGAGCCTTGTCAACCGTCGGGTGCAACAGATCGAGTCTGATTCGACTCCGACCGCATTCCTGTTCTTCGGCGGAGAACAGGTGACGGGAGCACCCATCGATGCGGCGCGACAGAACGTGCCGGGCGACGCAATCGCTCTCGTCATCACGCCGAACGTCGAGGCCGTCGCGCACACGCTCACGGCGGTCGAAGTTGAGCGACTGCATTCTTGGCTACGAAAATGTGCGCGCTGACCCACCGCCCCGCCGACTCCGCAACGGACACCGCTTGTCTGCACCAAGCAGCTCACACAGGATTGACCAAGCAGCTCACACAGGATTGGTCAGCGCTCGATCCTCGGTTGCGCAGTTCCCCGGAGCTTTACGCTCACGCGATCGCCGACCGCTGCGCCACTGATCAGACCGGCAAAGGCGGTGAGCAGCCACAACCATTGAAGACCCGCAAACGGCCGAGCAGCGCCGACGAGGCCGATGAAGACCAAGACCACAACCACCATCAGCGCGGCCAGTACCACCGGGCGACGATCGTTCAGCTTCGACCAGCATCCGACGGCGCTCCCGTAGCCGAGAGCAACGGCACCGACAATGATCGCCGCGGGGACGTTGATGTCCTGGGGACCACTCCGCAAGCGCCACCAGGCGATTACCAGGCAAGCGAGGGCTGCAACAGCATCGACGAACCAAGGTCGCATTCGACGGCTTGATCGACTCGTCATCCGAAAAGACCTCCCACGACCGAACCGCCGACGGCCGATCCCCACAAGGTGCTCGTGTTCTTCTGCAAGAAGTTGAACGCGCCGGAGGGGGTTCGCGGGTGGAAGTAGGGCATCTGCGCAAGGGTATCCACTCCGTGCTGACCCGGGAGGATCCTCCCGCTGACGTACGTGCCCGCCATACCCGTGGCTCCGTTCTGCGCCACAGTGCCGAGATCCACTCCGTCCCCGCTGATCACCTGACTGACTGCCGTCCCGGCCGCCGTTGATGCGCCGCTCAGCACCAGGGACGTCCCCTGAGCGAGCGCTCCGGACGCTGAGTACCCGATTTCCTTCGCGATCGTGCCTCCGGCCGGACCAGCCATTCCTCCGGCAGCACCGGACACCCCACCGCCGACGACGTCCCCCGCAAACTCCCACCCGTTGCGGATCTGCCAGCCGTTCTTCTGAAGGTTGGTCACACCACCACTCACAGCACCGACCCCTCCGTTGACACCCATGTTGACCGCGACGGCTCGCGCCGCTTGGCCTGCAGGTGCGCCTGCCATGGCAGCCTTGCCGAACATCATTGCTCCGCCACCGGCTGCACCGAGCACGCCGCCCACAGCAGTGTCGACTCCGACTCTGCCCCAATCTACTTTTCCGGTCTGTGCTTTCTGCGACGCCACCGAGACGCCCCCGCTGAGCAACGCCCCAGACGCAGCCATGAGCGCGATTCCAGCAGGGCCGCCGACCCCGGTGAACATGAGCGCGACACCCAGTCCAATCGCAGCACCTGCGGCGACGTACTCCCAGTTGTCGTTCCACCAGCTCCCGGCAGCCGCGATCGCCCCCTGGTGCGCATCCCGGTACGCCTGCAGGTCCTTGTCCGTCGCCGGCCGCAACCCGAGCGGGTCGACGGCCTGCAACGGGTCGTTGCCGGCGTACGAGTAGGGGTTCCCCGACCACGCCGCACCCAGGATCGGCGCGAGCGGATCGACCGACAGGAAGCCCCGCGCCGCCGGGTCGTACACACGGGCGCCGAGCCACTCCAGCCCCGCGACGGACACCCCACCGGAACCGGTCAGTGCCACCCCCGCGGGCAGTCCGACGTCGGTGACGGCAGCGAGCGCCGCCCAAGGGTCGGCAGCGTCGGTTGCGCGAGCACTGCGCCACGCGGGCTGCGCGACGACATCGCCGATCGCGGTGACACCCCCCGGCAGGTCGAGCAACGACGTGTCGGCGATGCTGATGAGCGACGGAACGACCGCGGCGGAGTCCCACCACGCGGCGACCCCGCCGACCTCGGCGAGCTCACCGAGGGCATCGACCCAGACGTCGAGCCGATCGGTCTCGGCGTACGCGGCGTCGCGGTCGACGACGGCAGCGAGGTACCCCAGGTCGGACCACGCGTACTCGGTGGTCGAACCGTCGGCGGTGGTCCGCCGGATGCGTCGGCCGAGACCGTCGTGGACGTACTCGGTCCGGCCGGCCTCGGTGATCGTCGCGACCAGCTGTCCGGCAGCGTCGTACTGGTGGCGCGTTTCGACACCGCCGACGGTCTCGGCGACGACTCGCCCACCGTCGTCGTAGGCCCACGTCGAGTCCCCGGCACGGACGAGCTGGCCGGCAGCGTCGTACTCGTACGACACCACTCCGGACGGTCCGTCGACCGCGGTGATCCGCGCGTCGACATCGCGCTCGATCCGCGTGCTGGTGGCACCGTCGAGCGTCGTCGAGGTGTGCGCGACGAGTGCGCCACCCTCGTACGACCACGACTGCACCAGTTCGCCCGTGGCCGCCTGGACGATCCGACCCGAGGCGTCGTACGAGAACGTGCCGGTAGGGGCGCCGTCCCGTTCCACCCCGACGACGCGGCCGACGGCATCGCGACGGTAGGTGGTGCGGGTGCCGTTCGGGTCGACGCGAGCCGTGCGGTTGCCGTCGGCGTCGTACTCCCACGTGACGGATTGGTCGCCCCGGGCTCGGCGGACGAGCAGGCCCCGGCGGTCGTGCTGGAGCTCGTGCTCGATCGTCCGACCGGCACCACGGGTGTGGTCCGACACGACGATCGTGCGGTGGACGGCGTCGCGGGAGATCTCCGACTGCACCGCACCGTCGACGAGCACGGCCCGCTGTCGGCCGGCCGCGTCGTACGTCCACTCGGTCGTTCGTCCCTCGGCATCCGTTTGCCGGACTTGACGGCCGGCGGCGTCGTAGGCCGCGGTGGTAGTCCGGCCGAGCGGGTCGGTGACCGCGACCACACGGTCGGCGGCGTCGTACTCGCGTCGAGTGGTCCCGCCGGCAGGGTCGGTGATCGTCACCAGGCGCCCGCGCTCGTCGTACTCGAACGAGGTGGCCCCGTCGAGACCGTTGACGACCTGGATCAGCTGCCCGGCTGCGTCGTAGCGGAACCGACGACGGCCGAAGCGTGCGTCGTGGCTGGAGACGAGCCTCCCGGCCTGGTCGTAGCGGAACCGCGCGGTGCCGGACCCCGGAGTCGTCTGCGTGACCACGCGCCCGACGGCGTCGTACGTGATCTCCTCGACCTCGCCGGTGGGCAGGGTCCGGGCCACGACACGGGAGTCCGCGTCGTAGGTGAGCGTCGTCCGCGCCCCCGCGGCGTCGGTGGCTGCGGCGGGACGCCCGCAGGGGTCGTACTCGTACGTGGAGCGCGCGCCCGAGGGGGCGACCAACGCGACGACGCGACCGGCGAGGTCGCGCTCGAGTCGGGTCAGTCCGCCTTCGCCGTCGACGAGTTCGACGGGGCGACCGGCGGCGTCGTAGGTGATGAGTTCGGAACCGGTCTCGTCAGACGTGGACTCGACGGGTCGGCCGTACTCGTCGAACCGGACGGTCGCCGAGTCGAAGGCGTCACGCAGGGTCGCGACGCCCGTCGCGACGTCGTCCGAGAACTCCTGGCGGACGCCCGTCGGGTCGATGGTCGCCGTCAGCTCGCCGACGACGTCGTACTCACGACGCCAGGTCGCGCCGGCGGGGTCGGTGACGGCTTGGAGGCGCGACAACGCGTCGTGCGCGAACGTCCAGACCGCGTCGCCCGGCAATGCGAGCTCCGCCAGGTTCCCCTGGTCGTCGAACGTCCGCGAGACACGCCGACCCAGCGGGTCGGTGGTCGTCGCGAGCTCGCCGTTCGGGGCGTAGTCGAACGTGGTCCGAGCGCCGAGCGGGTCCACGACTGCTGCGATGCGTGAGCCGGCGCCGTACTCGAAGCGCCAGACGGCTCCGTCGGCGTCACGTCGTTCGACGAGGAGCCCCGCTGCGTCGTAGCGGTACTCGCTCCGTGCGCCGGAGGGGCTGACCGCGGCAACCGGGTGACCGGCCGGATCGCGCTCGATGCGAGCGGTGTCGCCGACGGCGTTCGTGGTCGCGACGAGCTCGCCGAACGCGTCGTGGTCGAAGGTCAGGACCACGCCGGTCGGGTCGACGACGTGGGTGAGGGCGCCGTCTTCCCAGGTCAACTCAGTCCGACCGCCGATCGGGTCGGTGATGACCGACGGATCGCGGTCGTCGCCCACGTACTCGTACGCGACGACGGCGCCGGCTTCGGTGACGACGGTCGTGACGCGGTCCTGCTCGTCGTACCCGTAGGTCAGGTCACCGCCGGACGGCGTGACGGTGCGGGTCTTCCGGCCGCGGTCGTCGTACGCGTGCACGGTGACGGACCCGTCGCGCTCGGTCGCCGACACGAGGTTGCCGTGCCGGTCGTAGCTCATCGACTGGCGGCGGTCGTCGGAGTCGATGACCCCGACGAGACGCCCCTTGGCGTCGGCGATGTAGGAGTTCGACCGCGAGCCGTCGAGGTCGGACACCACTGTGACCCGGCCGGGCAGGTACGCGAACCGCACTGTTCGGCCGTGCGGACTGACCTGCTCGACGACGCGGCGCTGGTCGTCGTAGGCGTTGTCGACCTCGACGACACCGGCTGCGCTCGTGACCGTGGTGATCAGGTCGTCGTCGTTCCAGCCGTAGGTCCGGGTACCGACGGCATCGGTCGCCGTGACGAGGCGGCCCCGGTCGTCGTACCCGTACTCGACCCGGCGGCCGTCGGACGCGCGGAGCACCGCGACCCGGCCGTCGACGTGGTCGACGTCGATCGAGCGTCCGCGCTCGTGCACCAGACGCACGACGACGTCGTCACTGTCCCGTTCGACGCGGACCGCAGTACCGGCGCCGCCCCGCTGCCCGAGCCACTGCCCGGACGGCGAGAACTCGATGCGCTCGCCCTGGTTGTCGCGGACGACGAGCCGGTCGCCCTCGGCCGCGAGCCAGCGGTTCTCGCCGACTCCGCGCGCCCAGCCCTCGCCGTCGCGCGGGAACCGGACCTGACGGCCGTCGGCCCCGACGAAGGATGCGCCCTCGTCGTCGAGGAGCAACCGGGTCTCGAGGATCGACGCCCACCCCGGACCGAAGAGCCCGACGTGCTGGTCGAGGGAGTTGTACATGCGCGTGACCTGCAGCGCTGCGGCTGCACCGGTGAACCCGAGGTCGAGCTCGGGTTCGAGGAAGTTGCCCGTCGTGGTGTTGACCGGGTCCATCGAGTAGCCGGTCGTCGGCTGGGCCCCGTAGGCCGACGGCGGATCGAACTGCAGGTCGGTGCGGGACTGCGAGACCCCCGCGGCGGCCAGGGCTGCGGCGAGCGCGGCGTCCGAGACCGTGGAGACGGCGCCTTCACCGCCGGCAGCAGCGAACGCGTCAGCGATGGTGTTCGCCCACGCGACGTCCTGGCCGTTGGCGGCGAGCCACTTGTCGAACGCCGACACGAGCCCGTCGGCGTTGATCGTGCCCCACGAGCACTTGGTCGCGAAGTCGTCGAGCTTGCCGCGGAGCCCCGCGGGCTTGCCGGCGAGGTCGCTGTTGAGCGACGTCGATCCGGTGGCGAAGGAACGCAGGTCCTCCGGTTTCGCCGACGACGTCCCGCCACCACCGCCACCACCGGCGCCGGGGTTGGGCGTCTGACGCGTCGTCGATTTTGCGCTGGCAGGCGCGAAGGTCGGAGCATCCTCGTGCTTGACCTCGGGCGGGTTGTCGTTACCGCTGGCCCAGTCGACGGCGACCTCGATGAAGTTGCGGTTCTCGTGGTGTTCGTACCAGTCGCTCGCCGTCTTGCGGCGAGCGTTCTCGCTCTTGGCGGCTTCCTTCATCTGGTCGACCCAGCCCGCAACCGTGCGCAGGTTCGTGGCGATGTCCTCGGCGTCGCTCTTCGCGGTGCCGGCGTTCTGCGCGAAGAGCTCGGAGAAGTGCCCGCGGAACTCTTGCGACGCGGTGGTGACGTAGGACTGCCGCGAGCCGGCCTGCCCCTCGATCGACTCGGCTGCGCCGTTCAGCGCCGTGCGGAGTGCGTCGGCCGTCGTGTTGTCGAACTTGACCGGATCGTTGCCGTGCAGGTCAGCCATGGTTCATCCCCCGAAGTCGTACTGGTCGTGCTGGTCACGCGGCCCCACCGACCGCGAACGCCCGGACCGCCGCGAGTGCGACGGTCCGGGCGGAACGAGTGGCTGCTTACGCGCCGCCACCCGCGGTGAAGATGTCCTGCGAGATCTTGTCGAGCTGCGTGCGGAGCTGCTCGAGTTCGGTCTTCGCCTTGTCGAGGGCGGCCTTGGTCTCCGGCCAGGTCGACCCACGGAAGGTCGCCGCGAGCGGGCCGTCCCAGACGTTCGAGTCGGACAGGATCCGGCCCTGGGCGTCGAGCTGAGAGATCTGGTCGGTGAAACCACCGTTGATGATCGACTGGACCTGACGGATGGCGGTCTTGGCCTGCTCGGTCGAAAGGACACGCGACATGATGAACCTCTTTCATTCGTAGCTGCACCCCCGCGCAGTGGAATCCCCCCGGAGGCTCTGACGGGACCCACCATACCCACAAACCGGCGCAGATGTCACCGTTCGTATATCGCGATTGTTCCTCCACAAACGGTTCGTTCACCGCGGGTTTTCACAGGCGACACCGAAGCCCCTCCGGCCACGAGGCCCGGGTGGCAGGATGTGGACATGGACACCGAACCGCAGCTCGACGGCGAATCCGTCGCACCCGACCTCGACGACTTCGACGAGGTCGTCGAGATCGAGCACGAGTCGCTGCCGTCGGACCGCTACTTCGACCGCGAGCTGAGCTGGCTGCGCTTCAACCAGCGGGTGCTCGAGCTGGGCGAGGACCGCACGCAGCCCCTGCTCGAGCGTGCGAACTTCCTGGCGATCTTCGCGTCCAACCTCGACGAGTTCTTCATGGTCCGGGTCGCGGGCCTGAAGCGCCGCATCGACACCGGCATCGCCGTGCCCACCAACGTCGGCCGCGCACCGAGCGACGTCCTGCGCGACATCGCGAAGAAGGCACACGAGCTGCAGGACCGCCACGCCCAGGCGTTCATCGGGTCGCTCAAGCCCGACCTCGACGCCGCCGGCATCCACGTCGAGCACTGGTCCGACCTGGACGAGGCCGACCGGCTCCGGATGCGCGAGTACTTCAACGAGCAGATCTTCCCGGTGCTCATGCCCCTGGCGGTCGACCCGGCGCACCCGTTCCCCTACATCTCCGGGCTCTCGCTCAACCTGGCCGTCCGGGTCCGCAACCCGAAGTCGCAGCGGCAGGAGTTCGCGCGCCTCAAGGTGCCGCAGAACTTCTCCCGCTTCATCAAGCTGCCGGACGACAACTCCGGCCGCATGCGCTTCATCCCCCTCGAAGACCTCATCGCGAACCACCTCGACGACCTGTTCCCGGGGATGGAGGTGCTCGAGCACCACGTGTTCCGGGTCACCCGCAACGAGGACGTCGAGATCGAGGAGGACGAGGCCGAGAACCTCATCCAGGCCCTCGAGCGCGAGCTGCTGCGTCGCCGGTTCGGTCCGCCCATCCGCCTCGAGATCACCGAGGACATGGACCCGGTGACCCTCGACCTGCTCGTGCGCGAACTCGACATCACCGAGCAGGAGGTCTTCCGGCTGCCGTCGCCGCTCGACCTCGGTGGCCTGTTCGAGCTCTCGAAGATCAACCGCCCGGACCTGCACTACCCGAAGCACGTGCCGACGACCCCGGTGCAGTTCCAGCCCGGTGAGCCGAACACGAAGCCCGACCTGTTCCGTGCGATCAAGGCGAACGACGTCCTCGTGCACCACCCGTACGAGTCCTTCGCGACGAGCGTGCAGGCGTTCCTCGAGCAGGCCGCGGCCGACCCGCACGTGCTCGCGATCAAGCAGACGCTGTACCGCACCTCGGGTGACAGCCCCATCGTCGAGGCCCTGATCGACGCGGCCGCCGCGGGCAAGCAGGTCCTGGCGCTCGTCGAGATCAAGGCGCGCTTCGACGAGCAGAACAACATCACGTGGGCCCGCAAGCTCGAGAAGGCCGGCGTGCACGTCGTCTACGGCCTGGTCGGGCTGAAGACGCACTCGAAGCTCGTGCTCGTCATCCGGCAAGAGGGCGGCACGCTCAAGCACTACAGCCACATCGGCACGGGCAACTACAACCCGAAGACCTCGCGCATCTACGAGGACATGGGCCTCTTCACCGCGGACGACACCGTGGGCAAGGACCTGACGCGCCTGTTCAACGAGCTGTCCGGCTACGCGATCGAGAAGAAGTTCAAGCGGCTGCTCGTCGCGCCGTTGCACCTGCGCAAGGGGCTGCTCAAGCGGATCCAGACCGAGTCCGACAACGCCCGTGCCGGCAAGCCGTCCGGCATCCGGATCAAGGTCAACTCGATGGTCGACGAGCAGATCATCGACGCCCTGTACCTGGCCAGCCAGGCCGGCGTGCCGGTGGACGTCTGGGTGCGCGGCATCTGCTCGCTCAAGCCGGGGATGGAAGGCGTGAGCGACACCATCCGCGTGCGGAGCATCGTCGGGCGGTACCTCGAGCACTCCCGTGCGTTCGCGTTCCACAACGACGGCGACCCGGCGGTCTTCATCGGCAGCGCCGACATGATGCACCGCAACCTCGACCGCCGCGTCGAGGCCCTCGTCCGGCTGACGGCACCGGACCACATCGACGAGGTGCTCGCGATGTTCGACCTGGCGATGGCCGACACCGCGAGCTCGTGGCACCTCGAGTCCGACGGTGAGTGGACCCGCCACTCGACCGACGATGACGGTCGCCCGCTCGAAGACGTGCAGAATGTGACGATGCGGAAGATCTCGGCTCGGAAGCGCTCCACTCGGTGAGCGGCGGTCCCTCGGGCCCCGTCCTCGCCGCCGGCGCAGTCGTCTGGCGCGAACAGGACGGCACGCCCCTCGTGCTGCTCATCCACCGCGACCACCACAAGGACGTCTCGCTGCCCAAGGGCAAGGTGGACCCGGGCGAGGCCGTCCCGACGACCGCCGTGCGCGAGATCGACGAGGAGACCGGGTACCGCGTGCACCTCGGCGCCCCGCTCGGCACCGCGGAGTACGTGCTGCCGAACGGTCGCGACAAGGTCGTGCACTACTGGGCCGCCCGTGTCTCGTCGAAGGAGTACGCCCGCGCGGGTGACTTCACCCCGAACCACGAGGTCGCCGCCCTCGAGTGGGTCACGATCGACGACGCCCGCAACCGTCTGACGTACGAGCGCGACGTGGCGATCCTCGACCGGTTCGCCGAACGCGCCGCCGCCGGCCACCACCGCACGTTCGCCCTGATCGCGCTCCGGCACGCGAAGACCGTGCCCGGCTCCGACTGGAACGGCCCGGACGCCACCCGTCCACTCCTGCCCGTCGGTCGTTCGCAGGCCAAGGCCGCGGCATCGCCCGTGGCCGCGTTCGGCCCGAAGAAGATCGTGAGCAGCACGGCGGCCCGGTGCCTCGCCACCGTCGAACCGCTGTCCGCCACCACGAAGCTCGGCGTCTCGAGCACCCCCGACATCAGCCAGGACGCCCACGACCGCGGCGCCGCCGACGTCAAGGGCGTCGTCCGCCGCCGGCTCGACAAGGGCAAGACCGCGGTGCTGTGCTCGCACGGGCCGGTGGTGCCGGACATCATCGCCCGGATCGCCACCGCGACGGCCGACGACTCCGGCCGGTTCGACCTCCGCCGCGCCGCGATGCTCTCGGTCGGCGACTTCTCGGTGATGCACATCGCCGGCGAGACCCTCGTCGCCGTCGAGACGCACCGCAACACGATCCCGGCGTAGCGACCGCACGCCCTGCACCCGGCCACGTGCCGGGTGTCCGCCGCGCCCGGAACGCGATCCGCGCCTCCCGGTCGGCACAACCCCTCGTTCACCTTCCGTTCACCAACGCGCGTGATCCCCGTCACCTCGCGTCCCTACAGTCGCTCCCGGGTCGGCACCGGCCCAGGGACCGCAGTGGTCCCACTGCACCCCATCCCCGAAGGGACCCCTGTGAACATCAAGCGAATCGGTTCGATCGCAGCAATCGCGATCGCCGGCGCAGTCGTGCTCTCCTCGTGCGCGGCGAACGAGGACGCGGGCAGCACCGAGTCCTCCTCGAGCAACTCCGGCTCCTCGAGCCTCACCGGAACCCTGACCGGCTCCGGCTCGTCCGCCCAGCAGACCGCGCAGGCAACCTGGGCCGCCGGCTTCCAGGACCAGGCCTCGGGCGTCACGGTCAACTACACGCCCGATGGTTCGGGCGCCGGCCGCAAGAACTTCATCTCGGGTGCCGCGGACTTCGCCGGCTCCGATGCAGCACTGAACGACGAGGAGCTCTCGGGCTCCTTCGACCTGTGCAAGGCCGACACCAAGGCCATCGACATCCCGGTCTACATCTCCCCGATCGCGATCGCCTACAAGGTCGACGGCGTCAGCGACCTGACCCTCGACGCGAAGACCATCGCGGGCATCTTCTCGGGCAAGATCACCAAGTGGAACGACTCCGAGATCGCCTCGCTGAACAAGGACGCGAAGCTGCCGGACGCGAACATCACGGTCGTGCACCGCTCCGACGACTCGGGCACCACGCAGAACTTCTCGGAGTACGTCTCCGCGAACGCCGGCGACGTCTGGACCGAAGAGCCGAGCCAGACCTTCCCGTACTCGGTCGGTGACAGCGCGAAGGGCACCTCCGGTGTCGCCTCCGCCATGGGCAGCGCCTCCAACGCGATCACCTACATCGACGACTCCGGCGCGGGTGACCTCGACAAGGCGAAGCTGATGGTCGGCGACAAGGCCACCGAGATCTCGGCCGACGGCGCCGCGCAGGTCGTCGCCGACTCGAAGGTCGCCACCGGCCGCGAGGACAACGACCTCGCGATCGACATCGACCGCAAGGACACCGCTGACGGTGCCTGGCCGCTCGTCCTCGTCTCCTACGCCATCGCGTGCCAGGAGTACAAGGACTCGGACAAGGCCGACCTGGTCAAGGGCTTCCTGAGTTACGTCGTCACCGGCGACGCCCAGGACGCCGCGGCGAAGGAGGCCAAGTCGGCCGCCCTGTCGTCCGACCTGGCCGAGAAGGCCGCTGCCGCGGTCGACTCCATCAAGTAAGACCCCCAAGCGCCCGGACGCCGGTCCCACCCACCTGACCGGCGTCCGGGCCCTTGCTCGTCGCGACGCGAGCAGCCCGGCTCCACCGCCAGCGCCCGTCCGACCAGCACCCCGTTCCACGCTCCACCACCCGAACCCGTCGCCTCCCCCGGCGTTCCTCCGACAGGAGTCCCATGACGACCGCACCGGCCCAGCCAGGGGCCACCGTCACCCCGACCAAGCCGAAGGCCGTCGTCCGCGTCGGTGACCGGGTGTTCTCCGCCGCCTCGGTGATCGCCGGCGGCCTCATCCTGTTCGTGCTCGTGCTCGTCGCCGCGTTCCTCGTCTGGCAGAGCATCCCGGCGTTCGCCGCCAAGGTCGGCGAGCTGCCGAACAACGCCACGAACTTCTGGGACTACGTCGGCCCCCTGGTCTTCGGCACCGTCTGGTCCGCGCTCATCGCGCTCGTGATCGCGGTCCCGCTCGCCCTCGGCATCGCCCTGTTCATCTCGCACTACGCACCGCGACGCCTCGCGCCGGTGCTCGGCTACGTCATCGACCTGCTCGCCGCGGTCCCGTCGGTCGTCTACGGCCTCTGGGGCATCGTGGTGCTGGCGCCGTTCGTGAAGCCGTTCTACGGCTTCCTGAACGAGTACCTCGGCTGGTTCCCGCTCTTCTCCGGCCAGGTGTCCGGCACCGGCCGCACCATCCTGACCGCGTCGATCGTCCTCGCCGTGATGGCGATCCCGATCATGACGGCCGTCATGCGCGAGATCTTCCTGCAGGCGCCCACGCTCAACGAGGAAGCCGCCCTGGCCCTCGGTGCGACGCGCTGGGAGATGATCCGCCTGTCCGTGCTGCCGTTCGCGAAGTCCGGCATCGTGTCCGCGATCATGCTCGGGCTCGGACGTGCCCTGGGCGAGACGATGGCGATCGCCCTGGTGCTGTCGGTCTCGACGAACGTCACCTTCCAGATGCTGACCTCGCAGAACCCCTCGACGATCGCCGCGAACATCGCGCTGCAGTTCGCCGAGGCATCGGGGACCGCCCTGAACGCCCTGATCGCGTCGGGTCTGATCCTGTTCGTCATCACCCTGGTCATCAACATGCTCGCGCGGTACATCGTCCGCACGCGGGTCAGCTGAGAGGTCCACCCGATGTCCCTCGCCCTCCGTCAGACCGGCACCGCCGGCAACGTCTACGCCAACGGCAAGCTGCACCGCTCGGTTCCGTGGCTGCTGCTGGTCGGCAGCTGGGTCGCCCTGGTGGCCGTGTTCGCCCTGCTCAACGCCGGCGGCTCGGTCAAGGACTTCAACGTCGTCGCAGCGCTCTTCCTCGGCACCGTCCTGTTCGACGTCCTGATCGTGGTCGTCTCGCGCATCGTCGAAGGAGGACGCCAGGCCGTCGACCGGCTCATCACCTCGCTCGTCATCACCGCCTTCGTCATCGCGGTCCTGCCGCTGGTGTCGTTGCTCTGGACGGTCCTGGCCGACGGTCTCGCCCGTTTCGACGCGAACTTCTTCTCGTACTCGATGCGCGGGGTGATCTCCGAGGGTGGCGGCGCGATCCACGCGCTGATCGGTACGCTCGAGATCACGCTGTTCGCGGCGCTCATCTCAGTGCCGATCGGGCTGCTCACCTCGATCTACCTGGTCGAGTACGGCCGCGGCGCACTGGCGAAGGGCATCACGTTCTTCGTCGACGTCATGACGGGCATCCCGTCGATCGTCGCCGGCCTGTTCGCGTACGCACTGTTCGCGCTGTTCCTCGGCCCCGGTGCTCGCTTCGGCCTGGTCGGCTCGGTCGCCCTGTCGGTGCTGATGATCCCGATCGTCGTGCGCTCCACCGAAGAGGTGCTGAAGATCGTGCCGATGGAGCTCCGCGAAGCGTCATACGCCCTCGGGGTGCCGAAGTACCTCACGATCCTCAAGGTCGTCCTCCCCACGTCGCTCGCCGGCATCACCACCGGCGTCATGCTCTCCATCGCCCGCGTCATCGGCGAGACGGCCCCGCTGCTCGTCACCGCCGGCTTCACCGCGAGCATGAACTACGACCTGTTCAAGGACCCGATGATGACCCTGCCGGTGTACGCGTACACGCAGTACTCGCAGCAGGGCGCCAACCCGCAGCCGTTCGTCGACCGTGCCTGGACCGCCGCGCTGGTGCTCATCCTCATCGTGATGGTGCTCAACCTGCTCGCCCGGTTCGTCACCCGACTCTTCGCCCCCAAGCTCTCGCGCTAGCGAACCCACTTCCCCACCCACCAGAAGGATCAACGTGTCCAAGCGCATCGAGGTCGACGGCCTCAACGTCTACTACTCGAAGTTCAAGGCGGTCGAGGGTGTCGACATCACCATCGAGCCCCGCACCGTCACCGCCTTCATCGGCCCCTCCGGCTGCGGCAAGTCCACCTTCCTCCGCACCCTGAACCGCATGCACGAGGTCATCCCCGGCGCATGGGTCGAGGGCTCGGTCAAGATCGACGGCGACGACCTGTACGGCCCCGGGGTCGACCCGGTGCTCGTCCGTCGCCAGGTCGGCATGGTCTTCCAGCGTCCGAACCCGTTCCCGACGATGTCCATCAAGGACAACGTGCTCGCGGGCGTGAAGCTCAACAACAAGCGCGTCTCGAAGTCCGAGGCCGACGACATCGTCGAGCGGTCCCTGCAGGGCGCGAACCTGTGGAACGAGGTCAAGGACCGCCTCGACAAGCCCGGCATGGGCCTGTCCGGTGGGCAGCAGCAGCGTCTCTGCATCGCACGCGCCATCGCGGTGCAGCCCGACGTGCTGCTGATGGACGAGCCCTGCTCGGCGCTCGACCCGATCTCCACCCTGGCCATCGAGGACCTGATCGAGGAGCTCAAGAAGGAGTTCACGATCGTCATCGTCACGCACAACATGCAGCAGGCCTCGCGCGTCAGCGACAAGACGGCGTTCTTCAACATCGCCGGCACCGGCGCACCGGGCAAGCTCATCGAGTTCGACGACACCACCACGATGTTCTCGAACCCGTCCGTCCAGGCCACCGAGGACTACGTCTCGGGTCGCTTCGGTTGATCGGCGTCGGTCCGTCACGGTGACGGACGACCGGGAGGCCCGGTGCACGTCCGCCACGGACGCGCACCGGGCCTTCGTGGTCGCGCTGGGTGCGGTGCTCGTGCCGACGCGCAACGACACCCTCGATGTCGTGCGACGTCGAGGGTGTCGTTCGGGGTCGGTCTTCCGGGAGGGTCAGGCCGAGGTGGTCGGGACCGCCATGATCGGCGTCGTGGTCGGCTGCTCCGAACCACCGGCCGGCTCGACCGTCATGCCGATCGTCGCGCCGTCGGACATCGACCCCTTCAGCACGGCCGAGTGCACGCCGTCGGCGACACCGTCGACCAGGCCGGCCGACTTGATCGTGCCGCCCTCGTTCTCGGAGCCGATGTACCAGAGCTCGTACGTCTTGCCCTTCGGGGCCTGGGCGACACCGTCGAGGATGACCGCGGACTTGCCGAGGTCACCCGACCACACGACCGTGGCCGTGCCGCCGCCCTCGACCTTGGTGGTGCTGCGCTGGAAGTCCGACGCGGCGTAGATGCGGTCGAGGCC
Source organism: Curtobacterium sp. VKM Ac-2884 (assembly GCF_015350945.1). Taxonomy (NCBI): domain Bacteria; kingdom Bacillati; phylum Actinomycetota; class Actinomycetes; order Micrococcales; family Microbacteriaceae; genus Curtobacterium; species Curtobacterium sp. VKM Ac-2884. The sequence goes on along the minus strand of NZ_JADKSA010000002.1, from coordinate 648,527 downwards.
GCTCGAAGCCTGCGTGGTGCCGGTCCCCGGTCCGTCGGCCGGACCGTTCGCGACGCCGACACCCAGGCCGACACCGAGGAAGACCACGGCGACCGCAGCAGCACTGGTGAGCATGGCTGCCGGACGCTGGAACCAGCGGCGGCGAGCCTCGGAGGTCGCCCGGCCACCGGTGGTGGAGCCGTCGGCGATCGAGGCGACGTGCCTGGCGGACTCGGGACGGGCCTCCTGGACGGATGCCGTGTCGACGGCAGGAGCCGTCTCGGCCAGTGGTTCAACCTGCGGGGTCGTCGCGATCTGGGCCAGCAGCGACGCGCGGAGCGACGTCGGCGGCTCGATCGGAGCGGCGGCGAAGGCCAGCTGCAGCGCGGTCTCGCGCAGCGAGTCGGCCTCGGCCTGGAGTTCGGGCGACGTCGTGAGGACGTCCTCGAGGAGCATGCGCTCATCGTCGGACAGCGCGTCGAGTGCGTAGGAACCCGTCAGCAGGGCGGGGTCGTCGTGTCGTTCGGTCATGAGGTCACCCCCATCTCGTCTCGGAGTCGGATCATCCCGTCACGGAGACGGGTCTTGACGGTGCCGATGGGGACACCGAGTTGTTCGGCCATCTCGCTGTGCGAGAAGCCTCCGTAGTACGCGAGTTGCACGGCCTGCCGCTGGAACTCGGTCAGCTTGGCCAGGGCCCTGCCGACACGTTCGTGTTCGATGCGGATCTCGACCGACTCGGAGACCTGGTCGAAACCGGACTCGAGGTCGCGGATACCGATCTTCGTGTCCCGGTCGTGCGAGGCCTGCGACGCCCGGACCCGGTCCACCGCTCGGCGGTGCGCCATGGTCAGGACCCAGCTGGAGGCAGTCCCGCGCTTCCGGTCGAACCGGGTGGCCTGTTGCCAGACTTCGAGGAAGACCTCTTGCGTGACCTCTTCGGACTGGGCGCGGTCCCGGAGGAGCCGCGTCACGAGTCCGAGGACCCGGCCGGAGAGGACGTCGTAGAGGTCCGCGAAGGCGGCTTGGTCACCGGAGGCAACCCGCGCCAAGAGGTCGTCCGGCGATGCCTGGGCTGGCTCTGACGAGCTCCAGCGTTCGGTGTCGCTATCCACGAGGGCAAGCATTGCAGGTTTCCCTCCTCTCGGGTGCTTCGGCGACCGGTTGTGGCCGTTCTGTCAGGGGTGCTGCGTGATGCGGTGGTGCTGTGCTGCGGTCGCGCCCCTGGTAGGACGAAGCCGCCGCGTCGTGCGGTCGAGACGAGAGGCCAGCGTGACCCACAGGGAATTGACCGGCGGATACCGGTCCGGGTCACGCCGGGCCTCTCGCGTTCGTGACGGTCATCAAGTCCGTCACGCTGATGATTCGGCGCGGTGCCCGTGGTGGATTGGATCGGATGCCGAGAAGTTGTCGGGACGCCGCGTCCGGGCCCTCGGTCGGGCACGCCCGGGTCCGGATCTGTCCACCGAGAGTGAACAGGGCAGCGGACTCAGCCCACGCGTCGTAGAGTTGGTGTCGCCGGGCCGCAGCAAGCCCCGGGCTCCAAAATTCGCCGCTTCGAGCGGCCTCGCGCCGAGAGGCGCTTCTGCGGCCCGGTTCTTCTCTGCCCTGCGGCTCTGTCCCGCGGCTCTGCCTGCGGCTGTGCCCTTCGGCGTTCTGCCGGGAGGCCCGGTGCGGGTCCGGCGCGTTCGCTCGCTAGTCCAGGCTCTCGCGACGCCAGAGCGCCGCCGCCTCGGTCAGGTCGGCCGCCAGCTCCGTGAGACGGAGTGCCCGCCGCGTCAGCTCGCTCGCGCGGCCGGTCGCGGTCAGGTCGGAGTCGTCCGCCACCGCAGTCGCACCAGCCGCGGTCAGCCGGCAGAACGCCGCCCCACGGTCGAGCGCCACCGCGAAGTCGCCCGTGTACAGCCCGTGCAGGATGCGGTCCGCCAGGGTGAGGATCTCGGCAGGACCGGTCGGCTGCTCCGCCCCCGCGACGGCCTGGTCGATCGTGCCGATGCGCTCGGTGCCGCGCTGGAAGAAGTACGCGATCTCCTCCGGGTTCTGCCGGATCACGGTGCGGACGAGGTACACCCGCCACAGGGCACCCGGCAGGGTGTGCGCACCCACCCGCGCCCAGAGTTCGGCGATCGCGTCGATGCCGTGCACGTCCGTGTAGGTCACGAGCCGCTCCACCACCGCGGGGTCCGGGTCCTGACGCACCCGGTGCAGCAGCGCGTTCGCGGTCTCGTGCGCGACGCGGTTCACGACGGCGGGGTCCTCGCCGCCCTGGATCGCGGCGAACTCGGCATCGGTGAAGTGGACAGGACGGTGGTGATCGCGAGGCACCGCGTCAGTGTAGGCACGGCCAGTGACACGCCCGCCCTCCGTTCGCCCAGAACGCAACGGCGGCGCCGCGGGTACGGTGTCTCGTCGGGAGGCGCTCCTCCCGAACGTGAAGGAGAGGACTCCCCCATGAACCCGTTGCTCATCATCCTGGCCGTCATCGCGGTCATCCTGCTGTTCGTCGGTGGCTTCACCGCGAGCCTCAAGTTCCTGCTGTGGGTCGGCATCGTGCTGCTCATCGTGGCCGTCGTCCTGTGGCTGCTGCGGACGCTCACCGGGCGTCGCGGCTGACCGTCGACACCAGGTTCTTCCCAGAGGCCCTCACCCGCTAGCCTTGCGGGTGAGGGCCTCTAGCTCAGTTGGTAGAGCACCGGACTTTTAATCCGAGGGTCGTGGGTTCGAGCCCCACGGGGCCCACAGAGAAAACCCCCGGTCAGGTCCTGTCAAGACCTGCCGGGGGTTCTGTGTATAACTCGACTCGTGGGGCAGACGTGGGGCAAGGGCTGCCATGGGGCCGACACCCGTTCGGGCGCTGTACGGGTCCCCCGCCGTCGGGCAGGATGAGGCCATGACCGACGTGACGCCCGCGCAGCAGCAGGCCCTGCAGACCGAGATCGCCCGTGCCTCCGCTGACGGCTGGACGGTGACGAGCGTCACCGGCAACCAGGCGATCCTGCAGCGGAAGAAGCGCATCGGCTGGTTCTGGAACCTCGTGCTCACCGTCGTCACTGGCGGGCTCTGGCTCATCGTCGTCATCATCCGTCTCGTCAACCGCAAGACGCAGACGCAGATCATCACCGTCGACGCCGGCGGGCTCGTCACCCGCCGCTGATCGCGAGCATCTGGTCGTGTAGCGCTGCGCTTCATCGGAGCGAAGTGAAGCCCTGCGCTTGTCGGCGGCGTCCGGCACGCTGCACGACATGGCCGATCACAAATGGGCTGCACCCGAGCACCAGGACGTACCGATCTACGCAGCCGAGTCGCTGCCCCTCGACGCGATCGGCGAACCCGTGCCCCTCGACACACCCGAGCCTGTGTGGATCGACCACCTGAGGTTCGACCAGATCGGCGTACTCGAGAAGGTGAAGGCGTTCGCAGTCGCCCGCTCCGACGTCGCCGTGTACGTCGAGATCTCCTGGCAAGGCCGCCTGCAACGCGCGTGGGTACCGCGAGCGTCCGTCACCCGGCGCAAGCTCGCGCCGCGACACGACTGATGGCCCGACGCCGCCGCGACCGCTGGGCCCTCGGCCCCGCCTACTCGCTTCCTGAGCTGGCCCGTGGCGGCCCGGACTACGACGTCACGCCGCCCGACCCCGTGCTCGTGTGGGTCCAGTTCCCCGACCGTATTCTTGAGGTCGAGGCGTACGTCATCGCTTACACCGAGCGCGCCGTGCTCGTCGAGTGGGGCTTCTCGCAGGCCGCCGAGTGCGCCTGGGTCTGGCGGGATGCGGTCACACAATTGGCCCCCGCCTTGGGGTCCCAGATTTGACGACCAACTCATAGCCTCGCAGTATGACTGAAACGCAGATCCTCGCCTACCGGCTGCCGCGCGAGAAGCTTGTCGACGAAACCCCAGTCCACGCGCAGAACTTCGCCCTGAACGAACCGAGCATCATCAACAAGATCGGTCCGGGCTGGTCGCCGGTGCACCACACCATCACGCTCCTTGGAGACGAGGAGATCCTGGTCACTTTCCTCCTCACTCGCGAGCCCGTGGCCGCCCCGGCTGAGATCCCGTACGACTTGCTCGACTCCTGACTGGACGACGAAAAGCGCCCCGCCACCTCCAGTCGGAAGGGTGGCGGGGCGCTTCTCTGTCCGCGGCAGCTAGGAGGTTGCCCGCTCCTGGACTGGCTTGCGCGGCTGGACCACAGCGGCGGGCGATCCTCTGCGGAAGGCCAACGCGATGATGAGGAACAACGCGCCTGCCGAGGCCCACTGCAGGACATCGAAGCTGAACATCATGACGACCACAGGAAGGAGCGCGATCCGCCCAGCGCGGTCAGCGTCGAAGAACACCTTGACGATGAACACGATCATGAGGACGAAGCCGAGGAGCCCGGCCGCCATCATCGTCGTGGCGAACATGTTGTCCACGGTGTAGAAGTAGTCGTTCTTCAGGAATCCGAGGCTGTAATTCGCTTGCTCCGACCCCCAACCAGACCCGAACAGCCCATCCCCGAGCGGACGGAGGGTCAGCAGGCTCGGGATGGCCTGGATCGAGTTCAGTCGGTGCGTCGAGTTGACGCCGCTAACGTCCTTCACGACCGGCTCGAACAGCTCTTGGTGCGCGAGTAGCCACAGTACGATCGCAGCCAGCAGCCCGACCTTCACAATCCTCGACCCGATGCGACCGACGAACACCAGTGGCGTGACTACGGCGACGAGGGCCGCGACGTAGACGCTTGAGCTGCCGGTGGTGAAGATGCCGGCGAGAAGGACGACCGAGCCGATGAACCGCCAACGGGAGGCAACTCGGAAAGCCAGCAAGAGCACCAGTCCCACGAGCATTACGACGCCGGCGACGATGGGGTGTCCGAGGGTGCCCTCGGTGCGGGTGAAGGAAGAGAGCACCGGGTGGTATCCGCTGGCGGGGTCGAGCGGGTCTCCGCGGAAGATGGCGAATTCGGCGACACAGAGCAACGCTTCGATGACTGCGAGAGTCACGACGCCGTTCCGGACGACCCTGGCGTCGTCCGGGACGAGCCCTCGGCTGAGCAGCGCGATCGGGATGAGGTACAGCAGGGCGATCGCGACGAAGGGGAACGGGCGGATGGCGACTGAACTGATGGCGCCGAGGAGCACGACGGCGGAGAAGACCACGACGGGAAACCACCCTCCGGGACGGCTCCTGTTAGGCAGGAACGCACCGAACAGGAGCATCCACGCAGCGCCAGCTGCCATTCCGGCCCATCCTGGCAAGGGAGTGTGCAGCGCTGGGATCAACACGACCAGTCCAACTCCGCCGAGGAGTGCCACCGCGCGATAGTGCGAGCGTCCCTTGACGATCGCCCAGCCGACGGCGATCAACGCAGCCAAAGCGGCCACCGCGACCAGCGGTGAGTACAGGAGCGCCACAGTCACTCCGATCACCGCGATGCCCCCTGCGGCAACCCAAATGACGTTCCCCCGGAGTTCTGACACGCGCTCAGGGTAACCGACGCCTGGCTCGCCACTAGCGGGGCACCGCCCGCCTCTAGGATCGCAGCATGAGACTGACCCGGAGACGCGTCGTCGCCATCGGATGCGTTGCCGTGGCAGTCATCGGTCTCACCGCTGGTGCCTACTTGGCGCGAGCCGCGTTGGTCGCGCATCAGACGTGCCAGTCAGTCCGCTCGTACGAGAAGTCCGTCGGCGCCGTGCAGACCATCGGTTCCGGCCCGGAACGCATCACGGTCATCGGAGACTCCTACGCGACCGGAGACACGTTGAAAGACCGGGGTGACGCCTGGGTCGACGATCTCGCCACGCAGCAGAACGCGACGGTCAGCGTCCTCGCTCAGGGCGGCACCGGCTACACGAACGCCGGTTTCTGCGGCGACAGCACCTACGACACCCGTGTCGCAGACGTCGCCGCCACACGACCGGACCTTGTAATAGTCGAGGGTGGGCTGAACGACACGGACACGTCCCCTTCTGACGAACGGGCGGCCGCCGAGCGCGTGTACCGATCGCTCCGTCACTACGATGTCGCGGTCGTGGGGCCAGTGGACGTGCCGGCCGTCGAAGGTGAACGCCGGGTCGACGATGCGCTCAAGCGCGCCACAAGAGCACAGGGGGCGACCTATGTCTCCGCGCTCGACTGGCACATCGACCTCGGCCCTGACGAGAAGCACCCGTCTCCTTCTGGTCACGCGGCCTTCGCCACCAACCTCGCGACCTCCCTCGGGCTTTAACGACGAAGGGACCCCTCAGGTCCCGATGAGGGGACCTGAGGGGTCTGGTTGGGGCGCCGTGTCCGATCTATCGGAACGTCGTTATCCCGCGGGTTGCTGTTTCGCTCTCTCCTGCATGAGCGTCGCCTCGAGGTGGTTGATTTGCACCTGCTGGCGGGCGATCGTCTGCAGCAGGCCGAGCACCTCCTCCGGGGTCACGAGAGCAGCCCCAGCGCGATGAGCGCCGACCGCAGGTTGTTGACCGCGGCTTGCGTGGACGCGGCGTCCGTCGCCGCAGCGGGCGCCGCCTGGCGTCCGACCGGCACCGCGCCGTAGAACCCGAGCTGCGTGCCACCCGCGAGTCCGTTCACCTGCTTGACCTCGACACCGGTGAACCACTTCGCCGGCGCCGTGTCCCGGCCGCCCGACGTCCCATCGGCCACCTGCAGCAGCATGGACTGGCCGTTCTGCCCGATCCGCTTCTGCCAGTACCCGCCATCGGCTCCGTTCCACGTCGATAGTCGGAGCGCGTCGGGCTCGATCGCGGTCGAGTTGCCGTCCGCAGCGATCGCCTGGACAGCGCGGACACGCTTCCCCTGCGTCGCGTTGATGTCCGAACGCCAGTAGACCGCGCCGGACCTCGACGACACGTAGCCGCCCCCCGAGACGCCGGTGGTGATGACCTCGATCAGTTCGTTGGTCTCGACCTTGCTCTCCGAGGAGATGATGCGGAGCGCGTGCTTCGCCCCGTCTGCGTGGTCCACGTGGATCAGCGGCGCGGTCTTCGACGACTGGTTCGCGTAGACACCGTAAGCGGTGGGCGACTCGATCGAGTCGTTCTGCTGAATCGCGATGCCGACGCCGCGCTTCTTGTTGTTGATGAAGATGCCCTGGCCGCCGTTGTCGATGCCGAGGCCAAGCAGCGCTGATGCCGGTTGCGTGTCGGCACCGGTCATCAAGTGGAACAGGTACCCGGTGGGCGAGTCGTGGATGAACTCCCACACCCCGGGCCGGTCGTCATCGGACGACTTCAGGACCTCGATCTGCTTCGTTCCGAGGTACGTCATCGCGTTGTCGCCCTGCGCGCCGACCACGGCGGCGCCCTCAGGTGTGGTGCGGTCGGCGAGCACGCGCGCCATCGCCTCACGCGCCACGGTCGGAAGCAGGTACGTCTGCGAGCTGAGCGACGCGAGCTGCGTGCCGTCCGGCAGCGTCGCCACCCCGGACGTCGGATCCAGCGTGATCGGGCCCTGCTTCGGGAGGTCGGTCAGCGCGGTGGCGCCGTCACCGATCCAGAACGCTCCGGTGTCCGAGGCGACGACGAGCTCGCGCTCGAGCGGGACATCACCTGACGAGAGGTTCTCCGCCTCGGTCCCACCGCGCTGCCGCATGCGCCAGTCGTAAACGGTCATCGGGGACTCACTTCCTGATCAAGCCGGGTTCGCCGGCGGGTTGTTCTTGCGGAGGCGGTCGAACTCCGCTCGTGGGATCGTGCGCTCCATGTCGGGCCAGGCGGGCAGCTGGTCGCGTGCGAGCCCGGCCTGCTCGACGAGCTGCACGCGCAGCTCGGCAGCGTGTTCGCGGGCCCGCTGCTCGTTCTCGACCGCGACCTGACGGTTCGTCTCAGCCCAGTCGGCTCGCGCCTGTTCGATGTCCGCGCGGTGCTGCTGCTCGTCGGCGCGCTCGCGCTCACGGCGAGCGGCCTCGAGGGCTTCGTCCCGCTGCTGCACGATGTCCACGCGACGCTTCCCCTCACGCACGGAGACTCCCTTGCGGACGAGGCGGATGACGGTCAGAAGCGAACGGCCGACGGCGACGAGACCTGCGCCGCCACCGAAGGCCGCGACCAGGGACGTCAGATCGGTGGTCATCCGCGCCCCCTCAGTAGTGCTTCCGCGGCACGGTGTTCCGTGTGCGCCTGTCGAGCACGCCGCGCAGCCAGCCCTTCGTGCGAACGCCGGGTTCCGAGGTGAAGATGCGGAGCTCGGCGTACCGGCGGACCATCGCGAGCATCGCGACAACGGCCATGCCGAATGCCGCGAAGGACGCTTCGCCGGAGAACGCACCCGACGAGAGGACGACGGCGTACACGAACGCGCCCCACCCGGCCGCGACGTTGCCGACGTACTCGATCGCCCACACGCGGGATGCTCGGCCCACGAGCCCGAGCCAGGCAGCGGTCATGAGCCAGGCGAACAGGGTGATGATCCACCGCTGCCCGAGGAGCGTGTCGACGACGTACGCAGACACGTGGACGAGGGCGAGCATGCCGGAGATCCCGATCACGCCGTACGCGCCGAGGTCGATGAGCCAGAGCAGGCGTTCCCACCAGAGTCGGCGCTGGTTGAGCTTCGGATCTGTGGTGACCATGGCGTCTCCTCTTAGGACGATGCGAGGTGCTTCGGCTCGTCGTCCAGGCCGGCGGGCTGTTCCACCTCGTCGACCCCGACCTCGTCTCCGACCGCGGCGTGCTCGGTCAGCTCGTCGGGTTCGGGCAGGTCCTCGAGTGTCGTGATCGACGGCACCTCCTCGACAGGGGTGTCCCGGGCATCGATCAGCCGAGCAGCGTCGGTGCGGATCCACGTGGCGACCTCGGTGATGGCCGCCTTCAGGATCGCCGTGCCGAGCAGCAGCAGGTTCGCCTTCGACACGTGCCCGTCGGTGGCGGACCAGGCCGTCACGGCCGCGGAGAGCAGCACGAAGCCCAGCGAGGCGCCGGTCTTCGCCGCGCCACGCCATCGGCTGTCGACGAGCGGCAGCCAGTAGTCCGTGCCGGTCGAGAGCACGAGCAGGGCGGCCTGCACGAGTGTCGCCCACGTGAACAGGGCCGCGGCGCCGGAGTCAGCCGCCGTTGTGAAGACGCCAGCCACGGCAATGAGGAGCGGCAGGAGCGTGGTGCTGTAGCGGGTGAGGAGCGTGTTCACTTGAGCCTCCGGGTGAGCTTCTGGACGATCTGTCGCTGAGTGGTGGTGAGCGTCGCGGCCGAACCGGACGTCGCGGTGTTCCAGAGGCGCAGGATCTTGATCTGCGCGTCGACGGAGTACGTCTTGGAGCCGTGCTTGAGCGGGGCGAGCATGATCGACCGGCCGCCCACCCAGAAGGTGACGTGCTTGCCGGTCTTCTTCGCGGGGTCGTCGTACTCGACGGTGAATCGCATGATGTCGTCGTCCTCGTGCTTGGTGGTGCTGCGGATGATGGGAGTCGAGACCGAGAGGTCGGTGCTGGCGGCCGCGGTGAGTGACGTGAGCTGCCAGCCGCCGTAGGACGACAGGAAACCCAGGAGGGGACGCCCGGTCTGCGCGATGCGCTGCCGGATCGTCATCCGGCCGATGCGGCCGGCGCCGGCGAGGGAGTCCGTCGCGATGACGATGGAGTCGTAGCCGACGCCCTCACCGGTCGCAACGACGACGTCGCCGTAGACGTAGTTCACGTCGCCTGGCCAACGAGGACCGCCGAGCGCTCCGAGCGCGACGACCATGCCGCGCGGGATCCGCGTCTTCCCGTCGACGATCGCGTGGCGGTGCTTCATCGCCGCGTTGTTCCATGCGGCGATGGCGGACGGCAGCGGACTGAAGTTGGGGATCGCGTTGATGGCGAAGTACGTCCATCGGGCGCAGTTCCCCGGCCGGTTGTGGCCGGGCGAGTACCCGTCCACCGACATGTTGAGGAACCGGTCCGGGGCGTTCGTGACGTCGATCGACGGCATCTGTGCTCCTACATGACGAGAGCCGCCCCACAGGGGACGGCTCAGCGAGTGATGGTTCGGATTAGGCGATCCGGGTGACGGAGAGCTTCACCGTCGGAGCGCCGGTGCCGGCGTTCTCCTTGAGCATCCAGATCGCCAGCGGCGTCGACGCGGAGACGAAGCCCGTCCACGAGGCCGTGCCGGCGTACTCACCGTCCGCGATCGGCCCGCGTGCCAGGGACTCCCCCGTCGCCGCCGACGGCGCGATCTCGACGAACGAACGACCTCGCGACGCCGAGCCCAGCAGGATCGTCGCGGTGATGACGTAGATGCCGTCCTCGAGCTTGAACGCGCCGGACGACATCGTCATCCAGTCCGCGTTCCGGGCAACCTTCGCGCTGAACGCACCGAGGACCGTCCGGACGCCGCTCTTGACCGTCTGCGTGTCCCGCGTGCCCTGCCACACACCCTGCGTCGAGTTCGGCTCCCACCTCGGGGAAGCGGGCGACCCAGCCGCGCGGTACGTCCGGCCGACGTCGGTGCACTCGACCTCGGTGCCGTAGAGGAACAGCAGCGGGCTCTGGGCCAGCAGCGCCTCAGAGGACGCCATCAGCAGCTGCGGCTGGACGCGAGGGAGCACCCGCAGCAACTTGGCCGCCGCGAGCGTCTGCCCCGCGTACCGGATGATCGTGTACAGCGGGCAGAACTCCTGCCCCGTGTCCAGCGGAACGGTCGTGCCCTTCAGCACGACGAGCGACACCGGGAGCAGAGCGTTCTCGGGGTCGTACAGCAGGCCGATGTTGTACCAGGTGGCCCCCGACACCGCCGGGATCGGCAGGTTCTTCGGCGCATCGAGCCGGTGCCCGAACCCGTTGACGACCGCACGAGCGACGCCGGACGTCGACGGGCGGATCGTGACGGTGTCGTTGATGTTGATGTCGAGCGCGTACGGGTTGCCCCAGTCGTCGAGGACCCCAGACCCGAAGGCGCCGACGGTCTGCGCCCACGCGTCGTCCTTCAGGTCCTGGCCCGCGAGCGGGAACGAGGTCTCAGTCATGCGGGTCTCCTACCTCGCTTGCAGCCGGTCGATGGCGCGCAGCGCCTTCGCGACCTTCGTGTTGGTCTTCGTGGTCCAGTTCGACGAGTCACGAGACCCGACGACCGCGTTGATGACCTCCGTCGGAGCGCCCTCCTGGAACTCGACGGTGGTCGTGACCTCACGGACCACGTCGGAGAAGTCGAGGCCGTCGATGTTCACCCCCACGCGGTCACCCACCCGCCAGTCGCGGCGGTACCGGACGTCGGGCTGATCCGTGATGGTGAACGACACGGCCACCGGGTTCGCGCCGTCGGCGAGAGCATCCGTGCCAGTGGCGCCGAGCTCGTCGATGTCGGACGTGCTGCTGTCGTCGACGAGCTGCTCGACCTTCCGGCTCCACGTGGCTTCCGCGTCCGCGTCGACCTTCTCGACGAGGACCCGATACACGCCCTCGCCACCGCCTGCGACCACCGCGTCGGTGATCGTGGGACGCTCCAGCGTGTACGACCAGTCCGAACCGATCACGGCGCCCGTGAACGACCCCGCCGTCCCGAAGCGGACGTTCGCGGATCGGTCGGTGACGGTGCGCACGGTGGGTCGCAGGTACGGGCCCGCCGCGTCCTCGTCCTGCACGATGTCGACGTGCAGCCCACCGGACTCCGCAGCGTCGGCGACCACCGCGCCGACGCTGCCGAAGCGGCCCTTCACGGTCGTCGTGGAGCCGCGGCCGCCGGACGCCGGAATACGCAGCCCAGCGACCCGTCGTGACGCCAGAGCGCCCGGGCCTGCGTTCGCGTTGATGAAGCCCAGCAGCACCGTCTCAGCGGGGCCCGTCCGGGTGTCGTAGTCCTTCGCCTGTGTCGGCCACGTCTTCGTCGGGTCGGGCGCGACGAGACGGTCGTCGATGCAGGTGGTGTCGGACCAGCCCGACACCGTGGATTCCTTCGCGCCACGGTCGATCGACACGATGTCGCCCGACATGACCTTCACGCCGTCGCGGAACAGGATCACGCCGTTGCCTGCCGTGAGCAGCCCCGAGAGGCCGGCGTTCAGCCCGGTGACCTGCCACGCGCCGGCCTTCGCGCCGGTCACGTTGTGCCGCTCGATGACGACGAGCTTCGACCAGAACACGATCGGGTTGTACTTCCGTTGCAGGTCCGCGCGTCGGGGCACGATCATCCACTGCGCGCTCACCATGCCGCCTTCCACTGCCGGAACCAGGACATGACGACTAGGGCGTCAGCGCTCGAGGTCGCGAGCTGGATGCTGACTCGGTTGAGTCCGGGCTTGAGCGGGGCGAACGTCGCGCCCATGCTGATCCGCTCCCACGCGATCGCCCCGTTGAGACGAGCGGACCGTGCACGCGGGTTGGTGACGAGTCGGAGAGTCTGTCCCGACGGCACCCCGTTCGGGATGGCGATGTTCGTGCCCGGCCACGTGATGGTCACGGCCGGGATCGGGCCAGTGAACCCGAACTCCGGCCACACCGGCACGTCACCCTCGACCACGATCGGCATGTCAGCGCCGACCTTCACCGAGGCGCTGATCTGACGCGGCCACGGATGCGTGTTGTCACCGGTGCCGAGGAATACCGGCCCGGGCTCCGCGGAGTACGACTTCACCACGGCTTCGCGGGAACGCCAGAACGGCGCCACGGCGACGAGGTTCAGGCCGAACTTCTCCCAGTCCGAACCGCCATCCTCACCACCGAGAGCGCCCTCCCAGCCGGAGCGGTAGGTGACGTCGAGGAGCCGGTCCCCGGAGACCGACGCGACCCCGAGCCGGAACGTGCCGTCCAGGCCGAGGAGGTCGCCGTCCCAGCCGGTGATGACCGACCGCAGCTCCCCGAGGCGTGCGAAGAACTCCTCCTGCGCACGCGACGAGAAGAACGCGAGCGGCAGGAAGATCGGTCGCTCGAGCACGTTCACTTCTTGCAGCCAGGATCCCGGCATCCCCGGTGTCGTCCCGGTGACGACGTCGATGGGTGGCAGCTCGAGGCCAGTCGCGCCCGGCAGGAGGGCCCGACCGTTCGTCCCAGACAGCGGAATGACGGTCAGGCCGTCCAGCGACTCCAGCCAGAACGACCGCAGCTCCCGTGGAGGAACCGGCGGCTCGGGGACGACCGGAGGTGCCGGCGTCCCGTTGCCGTCGACGACCTCGAACGGGTCGCTGTTGCCATCGATGACGTCGACGAGATCAGACCCCGGGTAGCCGCCGTCGATCGTGTCCTGGTCCATGCGGGCACCTTCCTGCTCAGCCGGTGAGCACTTCGATCTGATGCATCGCGTTCAGGAACTTCTGCTCGGTGAAGCGCTCCCCGCCGTACTGGAACACCGGCGCGTACGTCCGGCCTGCGGCAGCCGAAGCACCCGCCGACGAGGACGGCAGCGAGATCGCCCGGGTGAGCTTCGCCGACGGCGTGTAGCCGAGCATCCGGTCCAGGGACGACTGGTAGTCGCCCGCGTTCCGCTTCACGCCCACACCGATGCCAGCGGGGATCCACCGGCCGACGTCGTTCGCGAACACCCGCGATGGCGAGTGGATCCCGAGCGCCTTCCGGATCGAGCCGACCATCGACTTCGCGATCGCCTGCATCTGCTTGCCGATCGCCGCCTGCTGCGACTGCAGCCCCTTCACGATGCCCTTCGCCGCGTTCACGCCGGCGCCGTACAGGTCGTCCGACGCGGTCTTCGCGAACGAGCTGGACGCCTTCGCGAGCTGACCCTGCAGGCTGGCGATCTGCTTGATCTGGCCCTTGCCGCCAGCGAGCAGGTTCTCCGCGAGAGGCAGTGACGTCACTCCCTCCGCGATGAACTGCTTGTAGCTGGCGTCGTCGAGACCCGCCTTCCGCAGGCTCGCCATCACCTTCGTGAACGCCTTCGTCTGCGACACCCGGCGCTGGAGCTGATCGATGATGCCGGCCGTGGTGGACGAGTCCGTCACGTCGACCTTCGACAGCCCCTGCATGACCGTGTTCTTGTAGTCGTCCCGGGCCTTCGTCGCCTTCGTCAGCGCCGCGTTCGCCGCCTTCAGCCGGTCCGCCACCTTCGCCCGCCGCTCAGCGCCCTTGTTCAGACGCTCGTTGCCGAGGTTGATGGCCCGGAGCGCGGAGTTCATCTGGCTGTCCGAGAACTTCTGGCCCGCGATCTCCGCGTTCGCCGCACTGATGCGCCGAGCGATCTCGGCCCGGCCGGCAGCGGTCTTCCGGAGCGGGTTGTTCCCGTCGCTGAGCGAGGCGATCGTCTTGCGCGCCTGCTCACGGATCCGGTTCTGCCGGTCGTACTCGGAGAGGACAGCGTTCGTCATCGTCCGCATCGCCGACCGCACCCCGGACGTGCTGCCCTTCAGGCCCTGCTCGAGGCCCTGCCCGGTGTACTGACCGATCTTCCGGAACACACGAGACGGGGAGTGGATCCCGAGGAGGTTCTTCGCCCCGTCGATGGCGCCCTTGATCGGAGCCGTGACGGCCGAGATCATCCGGCTCGCGAACCCGCTGACCCCGTTGATGAAGCCCTGCATCAGGTTCCGGCCGACGCTCACGAGCAGCGACCCGAACGCGGACACCGCGGACAGGATCTTGCCCGGCAGCGACGAGAAGAACGAGATTACGGTCGAGATCCCGCTGCTGACCGCCGAACCCATCGCTGACATGCCGCCGGAGACGAGCCCGCCGAGCGCACCGAACACGCTCGAGATCACGCTGCGAACGACGTTCACCCCTGCCGTGATGACCGACCGGACGATGCCGATCGCGCCGGTCACGACGCCGCTGATGACGCCCATCACGCCGGAGACGATCTGCTGAGCGCCCTTCCAGGCCTGGGAGAAGTTCCCCGACAGAAGACCCGCGATCACGTTCACGACGCCGGAGATGACCGTCGCGAGGGACTGCACGATCGGCACGACCGCGGAGATCACCGCCGACACGACCGGCATCACGGCCTGGAAGACCGGGATCAGGATCGACGTCAGGGTGGTCGCGATCGACACGATCGGCGGGATCAGCTGCATCAGGGTCGGCATCAGCTGCATGAAGACGCCGGCGAGCTGCTGCACGATCGGGAGGACCGCCGACACCGCGGCCATGATCAGCGGCCCGAGGGCGGTGATCACGGGCACGAGGGCCGCCGCGAGCACCTGCACGACCGCGACGATCGGCGGGATGAGCGAGGCGAACACGGGCAGCAGCGCCGACAGCGCCGGCATGATGGCTGCGAGGGCAGCCTGCAGGACCGGCAGGATCGCGGACACCAGCGGCGTGAGCGCACCGACGACGGCCGAGAAGACCGGCATCAGCGACGCGAGCACGGGCATGATCGCCCCGAGCGCGGACGACAGCACCGGCAGGATCGCACCCACCAGGGGCATGAACGCGGCCGCGAGCTGCTGCACCACCGGCGCGACGATGCCGATGGCCTGCGCGAGCGCGGGGCCGAGCATCGCGATGACCGGCTGGATGCTGGTCGCGAGCGACGAGATCACCGGTGCGATCGCCCCGAGGGCTGCGCCGAGCACGGGGCCGAGGGTGGAAGCCAGGGTGCCGACAAGGCCCATGACGGATCCGAGCGCAGACCCGAGCGCAGGCAGCGCCGGGAGGAGCCCTTGCACGCCGACCGCGATCCCGGACACCGCGGACTCGATGCCGGCGGCGACGATCGGCTGGTTCAGAGCCGACGCGATCCCGGAGATCAGCGCACCCGCCGTCGACCCGAGCCCAGCGAGCGCACCCGACAGGGCCGGGGCGAGGCCCACGAACATCTGACCGATGGGCCCGATCGCCGCGGCCAGTCCGGACGCACCAGCGGCAGCGCCCTGGAAGAACGTGGTCAGCGCGCCCTGGAAGACCGGCGACGCGGTGACCTGGTTGATGGCGGCCAGGCCCGATGCGAGGGTCTGCAGTCCGGAACCGCCGGCAGCGAAGGCCGCGTCGGCGATGTTGCCGAGGATCCCGAACGTGTTCGAGAACACGGCGCCGAGCTGACCGACGACCGCGCTGGCTTCCTGCACCCAGCCCGCGAGCTGCCCGTTTGAGACGACCGTCTGGATGAAGTCGTTGAACCGGATCGACAGGTTGGAGAACGTGTCGCCGATGCCGGGGAGGTATTGCGCCGCGAAGGTGCCGAGGGACGCGAGGGACGACGCGAACGCGTCCGTGCCCTGCGTCGACGCGACGATCCCCGCAGCGAGCTTGCTGGTGATCGTGCCGATGACCGACGGGGAGAACGCCGCCTGGAACGACTTCGCGACCGACGACGACCAGGTGCCGAGGGACGCCGCGACCTTCGTGAGCCCCTTCTGCAGCGACGGCAGGACGCCGTTCACCAGGTCGAGGATTGGCTGCTTCGCCTTCGCCCAGAACGCGCCCGAGATCGAGTCCTGCAGCGCGGAGAACCCGCCCTTCAGGGATCCGAGCTGCGTGCCGGCGTCGGCCATCGCCGCCGCGAACACGCCGACCGCCGCACCGCCCGCGAGCAGGAGGCCCGGGAGCGGTGCGGCGAGAGCGGCGAGGGGCGCCAGCGCGGCGCCCATCGTGACGATCCCCGACACCGACGACAGCGCGACCGACCCGAGGGAGCCGATCGTCATCGCCAGGCCAGCGATCGCCGGCACGGACCGGTCGAGGTTCGACAGGCTCGTGCCGAGGCGGGACAGCGCGGTCTGCGCCACCCGCGCCCCGGACAGCGCCGCGAGCGCGGTGCCGACGGCCGCGAGAGACGCCTTCGACACCGACACCGCGAGCTCGACGCGACGATTCCGTGCCGCGTACGCGATCTGGGTCGACGCGAGGCCGGTGTCCGCGTCGACGTTGATCGTCGCGTCCCGGCTCTTCGTGAGGTCCTTCACCCGACGCTCGGCGCGGGACGTGTCCGCGTCGACGTTCAGCGTGACGGCCTGCTGCGCCATCCGCTCGACAGATGCACGGACGTCCTTCTCGGCCGCCCGCGTGTCCGCCTGCACGTCGACCGTGAGGGTGAGGGCCTTCTCGATCCGGTTGAGGAACTTCCGGACGTCCGACGCGAAGTTCTTCGTGTTGGGGACGACCGCGACCCAGACCTTGTTCGCCACGAGCGACCTCCTCAGAACTTGCCGGAGGCGATCACCCCCATGAACCGGTCCGTGTCGAACTCGGCGATCGTCGGCGCGAACAGGCGCGCCTTCTTCTCAGGCGCAGGGCCATCGAGCGCGAGCTCGCGCGCGACCTTCTTGTCGGTCCCCGCGGCCTGGCCAGCGAGGAAGTTGTGGATGCGGAGCAGCAGCATCGAGTCCTGCGAGAAGCCGAAGAACGCCAGCGACGGCTTCCCGGGCTGCTCGTCCTGCGGGTGCGTCGATAGCCACCGCGCCCGGAACAGCGACACCGGGTACGCGTGGAGCCCCGGAAGGAGCTCGAGTGCGTACCCGGCGTCGAGACGTCCGGTGAGGACGTCGAGGATGTTGAGGTGGTAGATCGACTGGAAGTCTGCGATCAGCTCAGATCGGTACTCGTCGAGGAGTCCGCAGACGGCGTTGATTCCCCCACTGCCCTCGAGTAGCGAACGAGGAGCGCGAGGAGGACCTGCTCGGCGTTCTCGAGCTTCGCGGACCATGCGGTGTAGGCACGCCGGTTCGTCGCGACGGACAGGAACAGGTCGTCGACGTCGCCGATGAACTCGATGTACGGCTGCGCCGCCTCGAGGTCCGCGTCGTCGAACGACACGACGCCGTCCTCGGGGAACAGGTCCGCCATGCGGGCGTTGAGGAGCTGCAGCTGCATGCGCTGGCGGTACTGCCACGGCAGCGGCAGGAGCGGGGGGACACCCACGCGCTCGAGCAGGTTCTCCAGCTCGAGGGCCGCGTCGTTCGCGGTGAGGGTCGGCGACTCGTCCGCGGCCGACTTGGGCGGCAGCGCGGGCGGGGGCGGAGGGGTGGGCAGGCCGAACGAGTTCTGGTCGCTCATGGTTGGGACCTTTCGAGAGAGCGGGACCGTAGGGATGAGCCCGGGGCAGGCAGGTCCCACCACCTGCCCCGGGGGTTCGTCACGCTGCGACCAGTGCCTTCGGCGGGTACAGCTTCATGATCCCGGCGCGGCCGTCGGGCAGCGGAGGGATCACGGAGGGGTCGGCCGCCTGGATCGACGACGACAGCGGCAGCTCGGTGAAGTTCTCGGTGTCGAACTCCGGGGAGTCGCCGAGCTTCGTCGAGGTGTTCGGGATGTAGAACCCGAGCGAGCCGGTGGTGTCCTGCGCGAGGACGAACAGCGCGTTCTCGAGGCCACCGTTCGTGCCGGGGATGATGTAGCCACCGTCCTCGGCGTCGACGGCGCCGTTGAACGCGAGGTCCAGCGTCGGCTTGTCCATCTGCAGCGCGTTGATGCCGAACGTCCAGTTCGTCGACGCGTAGATGGTGCGGACGGCGTCCTGCAGCCACGTGTCGAGGACCGTCGCGTCGCCTCCGTCGATGGAGAACGACATCAGGTTCTCCTTCGACGTGTGTCCGAGGCCGGTCCAGCCCGTCGGCACGGTGCCGCCGAGGGTGAACGCGGTCGGGCCGGCGGCCGGCATGGGGGTGTTGGCGGGAGCCCGGAACACGGTGCCGTGCCCCGGGACGAAGAGGGTGCCAGAGTCGGCAGCCATGGTGTGCTCCTTGGAGTCGAGGAAGACCGGTGGGGTGACCGGTCAGAGATCGCAGAGCAGGAGCGTCCACGACGCCTGGTACTGCACCCCGGTGTTGCCGCCGAGTGGCGACGTGGGCTGCCGTGACGGCATGTCGACGTCGGTCACCAGGTGGACGTAGCCCACGCCGGCGACGACGCCTGTGCTGATCGGCGCGGGCCATGCGTGGACCGCGTCGTAGAGCTCGGAGATGACCCGCCAGGCGTCCGCAGGTGCCCCGTGGACGTTGGCGGTGAGTACGACGGTCCAGAGGCCGTTCGCGTTCGCCTGCTGCCCGTCACCGACGAGCCGGTAAACGAGCGCCGGCAGAGTCCGGACAAGGTCGGTGTCGTACTCGGAGCCGATCGATGCTGCCGTGCTGTCGCGACGGATCAGGGTGTCGATCAGGGTCTCGTAGTCGATCACGTCTGCCTCCCGGCACCGTTCGCTCGAGCAGCGTTCTCCATGCCGTGGATCCCCGGCACCCAGCGCCCTGTCGGCTCTCCGGTGTGGGGGTTCACGGCCATGTGGCCGTACTCGAGGAACGTGGATGCGGGGTGGTCGAAGACGACGAGCGGTTCGCGCACGCCGTCGTAGACCTCCGAGGTGACGTGGATGGACGAGGCGGCGTTGCCGTGGCCGGCGTAGTTCGCTCGAGCGTCGGTCGCGATTGCCTCAGCGACGGACTGCAGCTCGGGGTCCATGCCGACCATCTGGGCGACCTGCCTGCTCAGGTCTCGATCGACCTGCGCCATGCGATCACCCCGTTCCTGCTGGTCGAGTGCTGACCAGCGACACCTCCCAGTGGGCGGTCGCTGGCGAGGAGTCGTACTGCCGCGGCGCTGCCGCGAGGCCCCACTGCTCGCCATCCGTGTCGGTGACGAGCGCGTTGACGTCGCCGGTCCAGGAACGTGACGTCCACAGGCCGGTGCCGCGGTGGAACAGGCCGCGCACGACCACCGGGGCCCCGTCGTCCACGAGCTCGACACCGTGCGGTGTCTGCTGCGGCCGACGGGGCTGCACGGTGACCGCGTGCGGCCCGTTGTCGAGGAGGCTCATCGGGGCGGGATCCTCGCTGTGATCGTCCCCGGCATGGTCACCTGCGTGATCGTGCCGGAGAGCAGCTCGACGTCGTCCTGCGTGAACCAGAGGTTCCCGGAGGCCACCGTCGCGCGGGTCGTGTACGAGTAGCCGCCGTCGCCCTCCGAGGCGAGGCCCTGCGGGTTCCGGAGAACCCGCAGGACCGCGTCAGCGATCACTCGCTTGTAGAGCCCCTCGGTGAGGACCTTCGATGCGAGTCGCTGCTCGAGGAAGGTCCCCCACCGGGCATCGGCGTAGTCGACCGCGTCCGAGATCTGCGTCTCGACGAACGCGGTGGGGAACCGGGTGAGGTCGCCCTCGTACCGGGCCTTCACATCGTCGATGCCGACCTTCACGGACGCCATGGCCTACTCCCCGTGCTCGGCGAGGCGCTTCTGCAGCGCCTCGAGGTCACCGTCGGTCGGCTGCCCGATCTCCTCGAGCTTCGCCTTCACCTCGGCGAGCGCCGCCTCGTCGTCCGGCGTGCCGCCGTCGGTCGGGGTGGGTGCTGCCGGGGCGGTCGGTGCGACCGGGGGCTGCTCGGGCGCCGGGTCGGCCTCGGGCTTCGCGAGCACGTGGTCTCCCACGAGCTTCGCCGCCCACGCCGGGACGGCGTCCCCGGGCGCGAACGCCTCGGAGGTGCCGTTCGCCTTCGTGACGTGCACGAAGGCGCCGAAGACCTTCTTCGCCGCGGCCGCCATCAGGCCGCCACCTGTGCAGCGAACGTGAGGTTCGCGTTCTCGAGCACGGGCAGCGCGGTGGCCGACAGGAGAACGTAGCGGCCCTCCGGGTCGTTGTCCGAGAAGACGCCGCCGAAGATGCCGGCGCGCTCGCCTGCGGAGATCCCGTACTTCGGCGACGCGGACTCGGCCGTGAAGCCCCAGTCGACACCGCCGAGGACGGTGCCGACGTCGCCGGAGAGCGAGACGCTCGACGAGGACGCCACGAAGACGACCTTGTTCGCCGAGATGACGCGCGTCTGCACGCCGTTCGCGTCGACGACCTGCTCGTCGTTGACGACGAGACGGCCGAGGCGGTACGCGTCGAGCACGCTCTGCACCGCGTCGACCGAGATGATCGACGGGAGGTCGCTGCCGCGGCCGAGAGCCGCCTTGATGATCCCGACGTTGCGCTGCATGAACGCGAGCGTCTGCGAGGACACCAGGACGTCGGCCCACTTGGAGCCGTTCGACGCGACGTACACGGCGTCCCAGGCCGTCAGGTCGCCGAGGATGTCGGCAGCCGTGTTGGACCACAGGGTGGCTGCGACGACCGAGTGCGACGCCTTGCGACCGAAGTCGATCGTCGCCTTGAGCTTCCGCTCGTTCAGGGTGACCTGACCGAACTCGAGCGACTGGCCGCGGGCGAGCTCGACGCGCGTCTGGAACTCGCCGGCGATCCGGCGGGTGTACCGGAGGTACGTCTCGCGGAGGATCTCGCCACCGTCGATCTGCTGCACGAGCGTGTCGTACTCGTCGATGCGCAGCTTGCGGCTCATCGGCGGGATGCGGCCCGACGAGCTCTCGCCGCCCTCGGTCGAACCGAAGTCCGCCTCGGCGTCGAACGAGCGGTACGACGCGGCGCGGGGCAGCGACGTCTGCGACTTGTCGAAGTTGAACGACAGCGACGGGTTCGTGCGGTCGGGGAGGTACTGCGCCAGCGTGAACGCCGGCTGCGCGACGACCTGCGCGGCCCGCGCCTCGGCCGTGACCTGCGCGGCCGTCAGGACTGAGGGGTCGTAATCCATGTTCAGGCGCTCCTAGTCCTGGTAGGAGAAGACGCCGGTGGTCTCGGCGTCCTCGACGGTGGTCCGCTGTGCCACGACGGGCAGGCGGTTCTGGTGGATGAGGCCGTGCACGAGCGCGCCGGCGATGACGCTCGAGGAGAGCGTCCCGTCGGTGCGGCCGATGGGCTCCGGCGCGATGAGGTAGCTGTCGAGCACCGCGCGGCCGTCGGTGGCGGTCGCGTCGAACGGGCCCGCGAGCTGCGTCGCGGTCACGATGCCGAGCGCGACGCCCGACGGGATGACCTTCGTCGACGCGTTGTAGTGCGTGCCGGCGGTGAACTTCGAGATGTCGAGGGTGCGCGGCTGACCGTTGTCGAGGCCGTGCCGCGACGCGAGCCAGGACTGGTCCGAGCCACCCGTCGACACCGTGGTGATGCCGAGATCCATGGGGATCTCCTTTCTGATGAGAGGGGGGTTACTGCTTGCCCTGCAGCTCGTCGACGCGCAGACGTGTCATCTCCGCGATCGAGCCACCCGACGTGGCACCGGGCTTCTGCTGCTGCTGCTCCATCGCGAACCGGATCGGGTCGAACGGAGGCGTCTGGGGGGCCGCGGTCGCGCCGAACGTGGCAGCGAACGCGGTGAGGGCGGCACCGTCGATGTCGCCCTGGTCTGTGGTGAACGACTGCGCGTTCACGTGCGCGAACGCGGTCGCGACTTCCTCGTCCGACTTCCCGGTGAGGTGCTGGAACTTCGCCTTCACGGCGTCCGTGAGGTACCGTGCGGCGCCGAGGTTCTCGCCCTCGCGGCGGGCCTCTTCGCGGGCCTGCTCGAGCGCACGCTCGGCGTCGGTCTGGCTGGCCGCCTTCAGCGCGGCGAGCTCGTCGGCCGCGGCCTTCAGCTGGTCGTAGTCCTTGCGCTCGTCGGCGCGACGTTCGTGCTTCCGCGACTGGTGCTTCCAGTACGCGAGCTGCTGGTCAGCCGTCATCTCCGCGACCGGGGTGTCCGCGGGGAAGCCGGGGTCCGTCGGCGCGGGCGGCGCGGGCACGCCCGGCGTCGGCTCCGGGTTCGGGTTCTCCACGAACCGGAGACGGGGCAGGCAGAGGATGGGTCGGCCGAACGAGTCGAACTTCATGAGGATGGTGTCCTTCGTGTCGAGAGGTGGCCGCCCGTGTCGGGCAGCCGTGGTCAGGAATCGGAGCGGGCGAGGTCGGCCTCGAGAGACCGGAGCAGGCTCGTGAGGTTCTTCACGCGCTGCGCGAGCGCGACCTGCTCGCGTGGGGTGTCGGTGCCGTCGTTCGCGTGGGACGCCTGCACTTCGGCGAGGCGCTGACGCGCGTCCGCGAGCTCACCGGCGGCCTGGTCGTACGCGTGCGTCTTCCGTGCGCGGATCACGTCCGCGGTCGGCTTCTGGAACGCTGGCGCTCCGGCCTCCGAGTGCGTCCGGAACCGGTCGCCCTGCTTCACCAGGACGGGGCCCTTCTCGCCGTGCTCGTTCACCGTCACGCGGACGTTCAGCAGGTCCTCGCGTGCCGTCGACCGGTCCCGCACGGCCCCGCCACCGATCGACGCGGCCTCGCCAGCAGCGGCGTACAACTGCTCGAGGTCCTCGCTGTTCAGCACCTGGCCGGGATCCTCCGTGCCGACGATCGGCAGGGACCCGCACTCGCAGCCGTCGTGCAGCGGCCGCAGCTCGTCCGTCCGGTACCGCTGCGTCGCCGCGACAGCACAGAGGCCGCACGTGCCCGTCCTCGACCGCTCCGGGTGGATCACCCGGCGGTAGCCGACGACGCGCGGCACGGCCTCGTAGATGCGCTGCTCCTCGTCGCGCTCCGCGAGCATGATGTCCTCGTGGAGCAGCAGCTCGAGGCGATCGCGCACGGCCTGTCGGGCGTCCTCGACCGTGCCGCCCTTCGAGTAGGCGTAGATGGCCTGCGACGCCGGCCGCTGGTACACGTCCAACGCCGTCGTCCCAGACCGCGGGTAGTAGTCGACCTCGGCCGGGAACCGCTCAAGCGCATCCATCGCCGTCAGTACGCTCGTCTGGTACGACCGCACCAGTCGCCGTGCCTGCTTCTGCGCCTGCATGACCCGGTACGCGGACGCAGCAGCCGCCGCCCCGATCTCGTCGTCGTCGTGGTAGTTCCCGACGCCGGACCAGATCTGCAGGATCGCGGCGAGCAGCTTCCCGATGAGCGAGTCCCGCTGCGACGCGTGACGGTCCGACAGGCTGCCAGCCTGCTTCGTCGTCAGCGCCATCAGGCCGCCGTCTCAGCCGTCATGTCGAACTGCTCCTGGTTGCGATCGGTGATCTCCTGCGCGATCTCCGACGGCGTCATCCCCCACACGGAGCGGTTGATGTACGCCTGCGAGACGCCCGACTGCTTTGCGGCCTGAGCCGCCGTCGAGCGCTGGTTGATCGACTCGAGGTTGACCGGGGCCCAGATCGTCTCCACCTGCGCGGCGTCCGCGCGGAGGGTGTCGCCGAGGCCCTGGAACGCGAGCGACTGCTCGAGGGCGAACGACGCACCCGCGCGGTTGTTGCGGTCCTTGACCTTGAACGCGAACGCCTCCCGCGCGAGGGCGGCGCCCTCCGCGGATCCGTTCGTCGCGTCCGGGTTCAGCAGGTAGACCGGAGTCGACGTCACCGCGGCGAGGTCGCGCTTGTCGTCCTTGCCGGCGGTGAGCAGTTGATTGATATCGGTGGGGCTCGACTCCCAGATCTTCGCGTCGCCGCCGAGGAGCCAGAGCGCGGCAGGGCCGCCGGCGAACACCTCGTTGTAGTCGATCCGCTGACCTCGGAGCGTGAGGTCCGGGTAGTCGGCCGGGTAGTGCGTCGGCAGGCTGCCCTCGATCGCGCGCTGACGGAACGCCTGCATCGCGATGATGACGAGCCGGTCGCGCGTCACCGAGTTGATGCGGTCGATCGAGTCGAGGTGCTTCTCGTACTCGCCGAAGCCGCCCGGCGCCGAGTGCTCCACGATGGGGTTCTCCGCGGTGAAGCCCAGCGGCATCGGGTCAGTCGCCCACGACCAGCCGCTCCCCGGCGACCACGGGGTGCCGTCGTTCGGGAGCGTCGGGACCGGCGTCGGCCGGTACGCCACCCGCATGTAGCCGGGGCGGAACAGCGTCATGACGTCGGCGCGGTTGATCGCGTCGTACCCGACCACGACCGCGTCCTCCGTCAGCCACGGAGCGGTCGCGTACTGCTCCGTGGCCGTCGTCCAGCCGTTCGATGGCAGGAACATCGGCGACGCCGACTCGGACGGCTGAGACGGTCCCGTGGTGAGCACGTAAGCACGCCCGTAGTCCGCAACGTCGCGCAGGAGCTCCTTCGACCGGACCGCCATGTGCGACCGGTTCCAGTTCCCCAGCGCGAGCGCGTCGCCGGTGTCGTCGCCGGGCGCCGCCGTGCGGAAGCCAAGCGCCGTCTGCCGGTCGACGAGCGATCCGGAGATCAGCTCGGCGGTGTTCAGCCGGGCCTGCTTCACGATCGTGAGCATCGCCTGCGCGTTGACGCCGGACACGCCGGCGGGCACGAACCGGGAGCCGTCCGAGAACGAGCGCAGCAGCGCCATCCGCGGGAGGCCCTTCCCGAGCTTCGTCGCGAGGCGCATCAGCCGCCAGTCGTCGGACCCTGTGACACTCGTCTCGGTCAGCATCGGACCCTCCTCACCTGATTCGGACCGGCACCGCCGTCTCCGGTTCGTCGGCCGGCGGCTGTGTGCCCCGGTTCTCGTAATCCACGGCCGCCTGGAACGCGAGCGTGCCGGCCATCGCAGCGTCGATCTTGCGGACGCTGTTCTTCGTCTCCTTGCCGATGACGTCGCCACCCGGCTTCCGCCAGATCCTCGCGTTGAGGAAGTGGCGGGTCATCGCCTTGTGGCCGGCGTGCGTCATCGTCCCGTCGGCGATCGCCGTCTGCAGGAGCTCGAGCGCCTGCGCGATCCGGGTGGTGTGCTTCGTCCAGTACCTGATCGAGTTCTTCGTGTCGGCGTGCACGAGGAGCACGTCACCGAAGTCCCGCTCCCACCCGTTGACGATCTCCTGCCAGTAGGGAGGGTCGGCGTAGAAGCCGACGACCGTGTACCGCTCGAACGCCCGGCGCACCTCGGCGTCGAACGCGTCGCGGTCGACAGTCCAGTCCTCGCCCTCGGGCCCATCCGGCTGCTCGCTGATCATCAGCGGGAACAGGTGATGGTCCGAGATCCGGCAGGCGACGAGCGCGGTCGCGTCATGCGAGCGCGCGCCGTCGAACCCGAGCGTGATCATGTCGCCCTCGGCCGGCGCCAGGAAGTCGCGAGCCTGGCCCGCACGGATCAGCGTGATGATGTTCCGCGGCGACCAGGCTTCGACCTTCACCCACGCGTCGGTGGACGACGTCAGCGAGTTCAGGAAGAGACGGCGGGTGCGGGACTCCGTGCGCTTCATGTCGAAGACGCCGTTCACGAGCCCCTCGAGGTCGTTCCACTCGAGGCAGTCGCCGTACGCCTCCCGGAACGCCTGCTGCAGGTTCTCGATGTGCCAGCGGCGGGACTCTTCCGTCGACGGCACGACCGGGTCACGCAGTGACGCGATCTCGCCCCAGCGGTGGTCGAAGAGCTGCCGGACGACGAGCGCCCGGCCTTCCTCGATCAAGTCGGCCGCGTTGTACGTGTCCTCCGCGATCGACTGCTGGCCTGGCTGAAACATCGTCGTCGTCTCGAGGTACCACGTGCCGGCGGATCCACGTCGCTTCTGCAGGTTGTCCGTCACCGTCGCGAACATCGCGCGCAGCTCCGGCTTCACGTACAGGTGCGTCTCGTCGAAGACGGCGAACGTCTCGATCCCGCCATCCTTCGATGCCGAGCCTGACGTCGAAGGGCGGATCTCGCCCCCGGACGGCAACACCACGCCCTTCTTGTTCACGCTGAGGCCATACGCCTGCGCGTAGCGGAAGAGCGGGGCAGCGTCGTCCGTGAGGTTCAGGTAGACGGCCGCGAAGACGTTGCCGGCCTGCTCCTCCTCCGTCGCCATGATGCGGACGAAGGGAGACGTGACCGGCTTGCCCATCGGCTCTCCCGGCGCGTACGTGTACACGCGCCCCATGAACTCGTACGTCTCGCCGCCGACCGCGAACCCAGCGAACCGTGCCGGGCCGAACGCCTCGAACATGACGAGGTCCGCCGCCAACCCGGACTTGTTGCAGCCCTTCGGCCGGGACAGGAACGCCGAGTCGTACATGCGACGGCCGCGACCGTCGAGGGCGTAGCTGTCGACGATGAAGCCGGTGTACTCGTCGGTCAGCCTCACGGGCTGGCCGATCACGTCACCGGGACCGTGGACGCAGAACGTCTCGATCCACCAGGTGGCGATCCATCCGAGCGAACGGTGCCGGTCGTGCCCGTCCGCGGTCAGGAGACGGCGCGGCATCAGGCGAGCCTCTGTCGGCGCTCGTCGATCGACGACACGTTGCCCGTGGGGCCGTCCTCCTCGACGTCCGCGTCCGTCGGTGCCGGGCGGTCCACGGTCACGTCCACGCGGAGCCGCTGGCGGGCCTCCGGAGTCGCGCCGAACTGCTGCACCCGGAGACGGACCTCACCGGCGAGCTCGAAGTTCCCGCGCGTCCACATCCAGTGGTGCATCAGCGCGGTGTCGAGCAGGAAGTCCCAGTCGGGCTGGGTCAGCATCCGGGTCGCCTGCGGGCTCTTCCGCCAGTGGTCCCACCACCGCCGAGTGGCCGGGTGCCACGCCATCGGCTCACGCGTCTTCGGGTCGAGCACGAAGTTCCGGGGCAACGCCATCCCGCGGAGCTGCCCATCCGCCACCAGCCGGGTGACCTGGTGGTCGTTCGACTTGCGGGTGTGCGTGCTCGCCGGGGAAGGTCCTCGGCCCGCCATCAGAAGACCTCGATAGCAGTCGTCGGGAACGTCGTTGTGCGCATGGCAGCCTCCGTGTCGGAGTGCCCGACCGCTGTCGCAGGTCGAGGCGGTGCGAGACCCCCCAGACTCCTGTCACGCAACGCGAGCAGCAGGACGCGGAGCGGTCTTGGCCGCCCCCTGGGGGGAGGGGGTGGTGTACCCCCGTGTTGCATATCAGTGTTGGGTGCGGCGGTTTAGTCGTCGTCGCTGGGTGCGTCGTCCCGCCAGCGGTCGGTCCAGGACGAGTCGTCACTGGCGTCGTAGTGGGACCAGGAATGAGCGGGGTCGAGCGTGCACCTGGTGCCGTACGGTCCGTGCTCGTCGCATGGTCTGTACCGGCCGCGCTCGTCCCTCCACGTTCCGCGCTCTGGTGACTCGTCGAGGTACTGCATTGCTCGGCCCCTCAGTCTCGGTCCTGCACGACGTCGTCCATCGCTTCGTCGATCTCGGCGACGGTCGCGGGATGCAGGGGCGGGTCGGGCCTGCGGTTCGTGCGGGTGCGGTGTGCGCTCAGGTCGTCGGCGTCCATGCGTGTGCGTCGACCATGTGCGCGACTGCGGGAGCGGTGTCGACCTCGGGCGTCAGCGTGATGCCAG
The DNA here is from genome assembly GCF_015350945.1 of Curtobacterium sp. VKM Ac-2884. Classification (NCBI taxonomy): domain Bacteria; kingdom Bacillati; phylum Actinomycetota; class Actinomycetes; order Micrococcales; family Microbacteriaceae; genus Curtobacterium; species Curtobacterium sp. VKM Ac-2884. The sequence continues at coordinate 620,697 of NZ_JADKSA010000002.1, read as the reverse complement.
TGACCTTCCCCGTCTCGTCTCGGATCGTGTCGCTGCTCTTCACGTAGGCGGTGAGTGGCACCCGCTCGTCACACTCGGGGCAGGGCCAGGTGGCGGTGAGCTCGCTCATGCGACGTCGAGGGTCCCCGTGTGCACGATGACACCGACCGCGCCAGACGCTGCCTTGATGGCATCGGCGTTGATCGGCTCGCGGATCTCGTGGATCAGCTGCTCGTCGACGCTCTCGACGCGCGCTTCCACCTCGACCTGGTCGACCACGATGACGAACGGCGTGTGCACCGCCTCGCCGACGACGTCGCTCGGGAGTTCCAGGACCTGGATGCGCGCCATCAGTGGGTCGCCTTCTTCGTGCCAGCCGGCGCCTTCTCGGCGGACGGCTCTTCGTCGCCCTTGTCGCCGTCCTCCTCCACGGGCTCGTCGACGGCGACGGCTGGCTCGACGTACGGCGTCGGGTCGGAGATCGTGGTCTTCACGGTGACGGTCGACACCTCGACGTCGGGCTCGAGGTACGAGGAGCGCATGCTCGCCTCGATGGCGCGGAGGTCCGCCTGCGCGTTCTGCAGGTTGGGGCGCAGCGCGGTGATCGCGACGCCCTTCCGCGCGACGGTGAACTTCGTCTCGGTGCTGGTCTGCTCGGCCATGGTGTTCTCCTCAGAACGGGGGCGGATCGTTGCGGGTAGGTCGGATCGGGGTGTCGAGGACACCGGGATGCTTCGGTGCAGCCGCTGCCTCGCGTGCACGGCGGGCAGCCTGCGATGCCTGGCCGCCTTGCTGGCCGGAGCGGCGCAGGTGATGCCAGGGGCAGAGGGCTCGGAGGTTCTCGAGCCGGTGGTCGTTGCGGTCGCCGATGTGGTCGCAGTCGGTCGCGTACGCGCCACACGGTTCACCGGTGTCGGCCTTCTCGTGCTGGCACTGGTAGCGGTCGCGCTCGAGGACGGCGAGGCGGCGGCGTTCCCAGTCGGCGGGGAGCGTGACCCGGCGGGTGCTGCCGGACCAGCCGGTCACTCGTCGTCGCGGGCCGGGGCGATCGCGTCGTCGAGGTTCCGCTGCAGGAGGGCCGACAGGCCGAGTGCGGTGGCGAGCGTGGTGCCCGGGCCGGTCGTGTAGTCGTGCGTGGTGGCCCGCGCCTCGACGCCCTCCTCGTCGGTGAACGAGGTGACCTCGTACTCGAGGACGAACGCGGACACGACGCCGTCGACGTCGCTGGTCTGCTCGACGAAGCGGGCGATCGCCTCGTGCAGCTCTTCGATCGGTGTCGCCATGCTCATCCCTTCCCGACTGGGTTCTTGCCCTTGCGGGCTCCGGACGGGTAGCCGAACACGTCCTGGAACCACTTCGAGACCGTTGCGTCGAGGTACGCCGCCGGTACCTTGCCGCGGAGCTCACGCTTGAGCGCGGTCCACGGGTGCGGGCTGAGCCGCCACTTCGTGAGGCCGGGACCCTTCGTCCAGTACCACTTGAGGTAGCCGCGGCTGCCTGGGCGGGGATCGGCGACGGCGTCGACGTGTGCCGGGTTGCTCGCCATCGGGAGACCTCCTCGGGTGCTCAGATCAGGGGCTGCGGACGCTGCCGTTGCCATCGACGCAGAGCGTTCCGCGCGTCTCGACTAGGGACCAACCGCGGTCGGCGCACGCCTGCTCTTTCGCGGCCTGCGCCATGAAGAACCAGGTAGCGACACAGACGAGGATGATGACGCCGGCGGCGATCGGCAGGTAGAGCAACCAGGTCGGGTAGGCCTTGACCGTCGGGTTCTCGTCCATGGCAGGCTCCTCAAGACGTGAGCGGGGTGATCTTCCCGTACGTGGTGGTCTTCTCGGCGGATGCGAGGACGACGTCGGGCTGCAGTGACGCGGTGATCATCGCGGCTCGCACTCGAGCGAGGTCGGCCTCTGCCGCTTCTCGGGTCAGCTGGTAGCTGGTGATCGCTTCGTCGCCGCGGGCGACGGTGAAGACCTGCTCGACGATCGGGTCAGCCATGGTCGCCCCTTCGGTCTGCGGCGCGGCGATCGCGTCGGATCTTCCGGGCCACTCGGAGACGACGGAGCAGCGGCAGTTGCGCCACCCATGCGTCGGTCTGTGCGCGGGACTCGTCGACTCGTTTCTTGACCGCTCGGTCGGACTCGAGCTCGACGACCATGCGGTCCGCGCCACGCTGGATCGAGATGACATTCCAGCCTGGCCCGGGCTTCCATGGCGTGCCGTCTGCCTGCAATCGCATGTCGCCTCCTGACGTGGTCGGCCGTCCTCGTCCGGGGTCCGCATGCCAGCGCGGCTTCCCTCGGGGGTCTCGGCCTGGTTGGGTTCCCCGTGCTCGCGCCGCGGCAGGTTGTTCGCGGTGTGGCCGCTGGTGCCCCGCCGTGACAGGGCGGGGGCGACAACTGGTGCGGTGGCGGTGCGTGTCGGCGGGCACGGGGAAGTCTGTGGGCCGGCGCCGCCCTCTAGAGACGCCGGCCCGGATCCGTTTGCCTCCGACGGCCGGGCGGATCACCCGTGAGCCCGGGGCAACGACAGCCTCACCGGGAGTTGGTCAGCGACGCCGCGACCTGCGGCGGGGCCTGACGGTCTTGTAGATGTTCCACGCCGCCACGACCGAGCCGAGGAAGATCACGGCCCAGAGGACGTACGGGGCGAGCAGGAGGATGGCGATGGCGTCTGATGTGTTCGGCACACTTCAATGCTCTGGCCCTCAGCGCGTCCCACCTTGACCCTCGTTATAGGGGGCGCTGTCCGCTTTTCAGTGGAACGACGAAGGCCCCCGACAGAGAGTCGAGGGCCTTCGGTGACGTCCATGCGGACGGGTTCGCTGGCGCAAGCATACATGGTCGATGCGACATGCCGTCAAACGCGCGGATCAGCGTGTCGTGCGAGTTGCCTTCTGGGCGAGCTTGCGGCGGCGGTACTCGGCCTGGATCACCTCCCGTTGAACGAACACTCGGCCGCGGATCTTCGTCACGGCCATGCCGTCGGCGGTGTACCGCTCGAAGGTCTTCGGATCGATGTCGAGGTGCCGGCACGCCTGCTTCTTCGTCCACCACTCCTCGCTCACCCACTCCCCCTCCGCAGCAGGCTCGCCAGCTCCTGGAAGGTGCGCTCCACGAATCGGAGCAGCGCGGCGACCGGACGGCCGAGAGCGTCGAGCAGCGGACCGAACACTGCTTCCAGGTAGTCGGCGATGTCAGGGTCCGCGATCAGGGCCACGAGCACGACGAATTCGACGAGCATGATCACGGCGAAGACGGTCGCACCAACGTCGTCCTGGCTCACGTCGTTCCCCCGCTCTCGATTGCGAGCAGTCGCTGTCGCATGTCGACGTATGCCGTCCGGTCAGGGGCCACGAGCAGGTACGGCATCATCACCTCGTCGAGCGATGCGAGCCCCGCGTCGATGAGCGCGGCCTGGGCCTCGAGCCAGTCCTTCGCGATCCGCCACGCGACCCGGGCTGCCTGCTCGGACGTCTGCTTCGCCTTCGGGACCTTGCTGTCGCGCTGCATGGCCGCGAGTACGCCGTCGGTGCGGACGGGGAGCTCGAACTCGCGGACGCCGTAGTCGGTCTTCATCGTGAAGGCGAGGCCCGCGGGGACGCCTTCCTCGTCGAACAGGGTAGAGATCCGCTGCACGCCGCGTCGTGCGAGCGCTGTCTGGATCTCGCCCATGGTCTTGCCGACCGCGATCTCAGTCGTGTAGTTCAGGATCGGCATCAGCGGTCCTCCCGAGGTGTCGCGGGCGGCGGGGTCACGTCGCGGATCGTGGACGGGTCGAGCGCTGACATGGGGCCGACGCCGAGTGCGGACGCGATCAAGCCGTCCTCGCGCACGGCCCACCGCCAGACGTCATCGGTAGCAGCGGCCGTGAACGTCGTCCCCGGCACCATGTCGGCGATGCTTGGCGGGGCGACTGTTTCTTCGTCTTGTGCAGTCGGTGTCGGCGTCGCACAAGATGGTGAATCGAGATCAAACGGCTCGGTGGTCGGCGTCGGCTGCGAGAGCAGGGCGAGCATGCGCTTGGCGGCGTCGGCCGGGGTGTGTCCGTCGTACTCGGGCGGGAGAGCCACCGACCGGACCTGGAACAGGTCCCAGTGCTCGAGCCTGTAGTGGTTCGAGATTTGCCCGGTCGGCAGCTCGGCGACGACGATGAACCAGCCTCCCCCGAAGCAGTCCTCGCCGTCCGAGTGCTGCATGGACTTCACGACGGGATAGGTGCCGTTTCGCTCCCACTCGTTGAACAAGAGGGCGTTGTAGAGCATCCGGTACTCGTACAGCTCGTCGAGTGTGTGGTGCTCGTCGCCCTCGGCGCGGAGCGCGTCCTCGGCATCCTTGAGTGCCTTCTTCGCGAACAGTGACATCACGCCTGCGTGCCGAGCCCACGCGACCCTCTCGACGAGTGGGGCTTCCAGGCCGGGGTAGTCGACCTCGTCGCTCATGCTGATGCTCCTGTCGGGTTACTCGCGACCTGCGGCTCGTGCGGCTCACGGCCGTCGTCGTCGTTTAGGTGCCGCGGGCGCCCCCGCTCCGGGTGCTCGACCAGGTCGCCGCACACGCGGCACCGCTGCACCTCCTGCGTCGGGTAGTAGCCGTGCTCGTCGTAGAACGCGAGCACGCCCTGCCGGTCCCACACGTTGCGCTCCTCACGGAGGGCGACGACGAGGTGCCGGGTCGCCTTCTCCGTCGCCAGGTGATCCGCGGCGGGCTCCTCGTGGCCGCAGTGCTCACAGCGGAGCACGAAGTCCGCGACGTCCTCCGACGCCCACTCAGCACCGAACGCAAAGTGGTCGCACACCGGGCACGGCCGGGGCAGGACGTGGCGATCGCCGCGCGGTGCACGTGCGTACCGGGCCTGCGCCGACCGGATGATCGTCGACACGTCGTCGAAGTACGCGCGGCCGAACTCGTGCGCGGCGATCTCGTCGTGCCGGATGAGCAGCCACGTCGTCAGGTAGCCGACGAGCTGGCCTGCGCCGGGCGGGGTGACGGTGCCGCGGAAGCCCTGCACGTCGGACTTGTTTCGCCAGACCGCGAGGAGCGTGGCCGGTGGGTTGACGGAGAGCCGTTCGGCCCAGTAGTCGACCCAGTTGACGAGCTGCGCGTACAGGCTGTCGGAGTCGTCCGCGGCCTCGATCCGCATCGGTGCCGGCGGTTCCTTCGAGGCGGCTCGGGGCATGCCGTCCTTCGCGCCGCCGAGCCCCGGGACGACGAGCGTCCGGATGTACGCGACGAGGCCGGGTGCCTCGAGGAGGCGGCGGCGGGCCCGGGCCGCGGCGAGGGCGAGCGACGTGCCGTCGTCGACCTCGATGGTGGTGGTGTCGGTCATGCGGCGTCCTCCGGTCCGTTCTGATCCGCCACGAGCCCGATGACAGGCATGTCGGGACGGATCATCTTCAGCTCGCTGATCGGGTCGATCGAGGTGTGGTCGGCGGGGTCGAGTGGCGCGACGTCACGGTGCGTGCCGAACTGGGGCTCGAGCGACGTGAGGTAGGCGTTCACCTTGTCCCAGCTGTCGAGTCCGTCCGGCACGACAACCGTCGCGAGGTCGGGAAACTGCTCTCGCAGGCTTGGCTCGATCTCTCGGCTGACGCGCGGCAGCTGGTGGGTCATGGTGCGCTCGCCAGTCATCCAGTCGCAGATGCCGTAGACCTCGCCGACACCGCCGGGCGCGATGAACTTGCCGTCCGTGATGGTGAGGATCGTCCCGACGTCGAACTGCTTCGTGGTCATGATGATGTTTCCTTCGTGATCGGGGCCGCCCAGGGCGACGGGATGGCAGTGAGTTGGTGGGACGCGACCCACTCGTTGCGGCGTCGCTCGCGTTCGAGCCAGCCGACGAGGCGAGCCGCGCTGTAGAACGCCCGGCCCACCGCCTCAGCGGTCTGAGCGGCCACGCGGCCCAGCTCCGATACCGCCTCCGCCAAGCGGTCCATGAACCTGCCGATGTTCGGCAGGATCTCAACCCACGCCGTCTTGACGGATCTGCGACGGAGCCGGCGTCCGGCGGCGCGGTCCTTCATGCGGGGGAAGTGCTCCCGCGTACGTGGCCGCCCCATCAGAACGGCGTCTCGTCGTCGAACGAACCGCCCGGCTGCGTCCACCCGGACGACTGCGGCTGCTCGCCGCCCTGCGGCGCCCACGGCTCCCCACCGCCCTGCTGCTGGCCGCCGCCACGCTGCCCGCCTCCGCCCGACGTCGCCCGGGTGACCTGCGCGGTCGCATACCGGAGCGACGGGCCGATCTCATCGACCTCGAGCTCGATGCTCGTGCGCTGCTGCCCCTCCCGGTCCTGGTAGCTCCGCTGCCGGAGTCGCCCCTGCGCGATCACGCGGCTGCCCTTCGTCAGCGACGCCGAGACGTGCTCGGCGAACTCACGCCAGACCGACGCCCGGAGGAACAGCGCGTCGCCGTCCTTGAACTCGTTCGCCTGCCGATCGAACGTCCGCGGCGTCGACGCGATGGTGAAGTTCGCCACCGCCAGCCCGTTCTGCGTGTACCGGAGCTCGGGGTCAGCGGTGAGGTTCCCCACCACGGTGATCACGGTCTCGCCAGCCATCAGTTCCTCGTTCCTGCCGCCGTGGCGGCCTTCGTCACGCCGGACCACTCAAGGGCCCGGTCGATTGCCTTGTCGATCTCGTCGCGCAGCGCTGCTGCTTCCGCGGTCTCGAGCTGCACCTGCACGCCGCGGACCTCCACGGACACCCCGCCGAAGTCGTCCGCCCAGGCGTCTGCGATGACCTCGGTCTTCGTACGGGTGACCGCCGCGCGGTAGCCGCTGCCGCTCGTCTGCTTGCGCTCGCCCATCAGCTGGCCTCCTCGTATGGCGCCCGCAGGTACCCGAGCAGCTCGAGCACGGCCGCGTTCGACCACCCCGACTCGGTGAGCTCGTTGCCCGCCCTGGTGAGGTCGATGCGGGTCACGATCTCGTTGAGCACCACCGCGGCATCGTGCCGGTGGGGCCGCAGCCGGTCGAGGATCGCGACCCGGTCGGGGAAGTACCGGTAGACCGTCCCGATCGAGCAGCCCGCGATCCGGGCGACGTCGGCCGTCGTGAACTTGTCGATCCCGATCGCGGCGATCGCCGTCTCCGCCGCCTGCTCGATGCCAGTCAGTCGCGCCGCCGAGCGAGCCTGCACGGGCGTGTTCCTCAGTTCCAGCGTCATCACGCTGCCTCCGTTCCGTCGAGGGCCACCGCTCCGTACGGCGACCACGTCCTGTCCCTGAGACGCGCGAACTGGCCCTGCCAGATCAGCGACACCTCCCCGTTCTCCCCGTGCCGGTTCTTCGCGACCGCGACCGTCAGGTCCGCCGGCGCCTTCCGGTCGTACGACAGCAGCAGCACCACGTCAGCGTCCTGCTCAATCGACCCGGACTCGCGCAGGTCCGACAGCATCGGCACCCGCGACTTCCGGCCCTCGACCTGACGACTCAGCTGCGACAGCGCGATCACCGGGACGCCGAGCTGCTTCGCCATGAGCTTCAGCTGCCGCGACATCGACCCGACGAACTCCTGCCGGGACTGCTTCGGGTCGCCGCCCTCGAACAGCTGCAGGTAGTCCACGACGACGCCCGCGAGCTGCCCGCGGCGCGACACCGACCGGATGTACGCCCGCATCTCCGCGAGCGTCGTCGACTCGTCGTCGATGAAGATCGGCGCGCCCTGCATCTTCTGCCGGGCGATCGCGACCCGCTTCCACTGCTCGTCGTTCAGCGTGTGGTTCCGCAGCGACTTCATGTGGACCTCGCCGAACTGCGAGATCAGCCGCAGCTGCAGCTCGTCCTCCGACATCTCGAGCGACATGTAGACCACCAAGCCGCGGCGAGCGAGCGACGTCGCGAGGTTCATCCCGAGGATCGTCTTCCCCTCACCGGGGCGTGCGCCGACGATGACGAGGTTCCCGGCCGCCAGGCCGCCGATGACCTTGTCGAGGGACTCGAATCCGGTCGACACGAACTCCGGCTTCTCGTCGAGCCGATCGATCGTTGACGCGAGGGTCTCGCCGACCGGGTGCACGTCGACGCGGGTGTTCTTCGCGACCTGCTCGAGTTCCTGCTGCGCTTCGTCGACCAGCCGCAGCGGGTCGCCTTCGGTCACCGAGCCCATCTGTGTGATCCGCATGCCAGCGTCGCGGAGACGCCGGCGGATCGCCTTCTGCCGGACGATGTCCGCGTGGAAGCCGACGTTCGCTGTCGTCGCGACGAGCGACGTCAGCTGGAACAAGTACGCATCCCCGCCGGCCTTCGCGATCTGCCCGGTCCGCTCGAGCTCGTTGATCACCGCGATGGTGTCCGCAGGCTCGTCGCGCTCGGCGAGGGCGGCCGCGGCGCGGGCAATGAGCTCGTGCTTCGGCTGGTAGAAGTCCGACGGCGACAGGGTGTCGAGCGCCGTCCAGATCGCCTCACGGTCGAGGAGCATCGCACCGACGACGGCCTGCTCAGCGACCTGGTCGTACTGCTGCACGTCATCCACGTCGCATCACCGCCTCGATCCACTCGGTGTCGCCCTCGTGCTCGTCGAACTCCTCGACGGTCACGCCGTGCGCGGCGCACCACGCTGCCTTCTGCTCCGCGAGCAGCTCGGCCGTCGCGTTGACCCCGTACCGGGGCGTCGGCGATGCGAGCTTCAGCACGTCGGCCGGCATCACCCATCGGTGCTCCTCGCGGTAGTGCTGCTGCACCGCCTCGAGCGCCGCGTCGTAGTCGAGGTGCCCGATGAGCTGGTGCCACGTCCGCGCCGACAGCTCCGTCAACGTGCGGCCGTCAACGCCCTGAACCCAGAGCAGCAGCTGCGCCACTTCCGAGACCTGCATGTGCTTCCTCCTCTCGCAGTCGGGCGACGAGCGCCAGCCCTTCGTCCTGTCGTTCCTGACCGCGGCCGTACCGCGGCATCGGCAGCGGGTCGTTCCACCGCTCCTGGTTCAGCCACGTCGTCAGGTGCGGCACGAACTGCACCGGCGTCCCGACCGTCGTGTGCGCTTCGCCGTGACGAGCGATCGATGCCGCGAGCTCGATGGCGGTGATCGTCCTGCCGCGGACGAGCTGTCCGAACTTCTCCCGCGCCTTCTTCTTCCCGTCGCCCCGAGGCCACGACTTCCAGGCCTCCTCGAACAGCTCGTCCTCGCGCGCGTTGGACGGTTTCTGGACGGGTTCTTCTCCGTAGGAGAAGAGGGACGGTTTGTGTGCAACAGGTTGCACGTCGTGAGTACGCGATCTCGCACCCCGTGACGCGTCAGATTGCACGTCGTTCACCGACGGGGTGCAGGACTTGCCTGCCGTCATGACGACGTCGTAGACCACCGGCCGACGGTCCGCCCGGAAGTGCGCGACCAGCTCCTGGTCACCCTTCCGGATCAGCCCGTTTTCCTCGAGCGCCCGCAGATGCGACGCCACACTCCGCACAGAGCAGCGAGCCCGCTCACCGATCCACTCCCGCGACGGGTACGCCGCGGTGCCGTCGTCATGCGCCCGATCGGCGAGAGCCAGCAGCACCAGCAGGTGCGACTGCGTCGTCACCGGCGCTTCGTACAGCACCCACGTGATCACCTTCAGGCTCATGGTCTTCCTCCTCTCGTTCGTCCATCTCGCCCGCCTCGATGCGGGTCTTCATGCCCTCGGCCATCGCGGCCAGGAGGGGGTTCCGGTGGCTCTCCCACCGGGCGAGGTGCGCGAGCACCGCGGCCTTGCTCAGCGCGGTCACGTCGGGTTCCACGGGATTGGGTTCTGCGGAGGGCGACCACACTGCTTGCACTTCATGCCTCGGCTCGCGTTCCGCTCCTCGAGCACGTCCCGGTGGTAACCGCAGACGAACGTCGGCATCCCGCACGTGTGCTCGAACCACCACGCGGCTGCCCGATCGCACCGCTTCGCGACGCAGTCGCGGCGACCGGCCCCCGTCTCATCCAGTACGACGAGCCCGATCGTTCCGGCCGCGGTCATGGCCACACCACCGGCGCCGGCCACGCGGACACCACCTGCCCGTCGTCGCGGAGCAGCACCAGCCCGTGCACCGCGTGCCGAACCTCGACCAGCTCCGGGTCGTCGTGGCCGCCGATCTTGATACCCCGCTGCACGGCCTCCGCCTGCCAGCCCGGATCCGACTCGATCAGCCCGTTGATCTCCGACTCGAGCCACACCACGTTTGACAGCCGGTGCTTCGACTTCCGTCCGCCCATGCCGCCCTGCCGGTGCTGCGGCACGAGGGTGTCCCCCTCGTTGCCCGTCCACGCCGAGCGACGGCCGTCGCGGTCCTCCAGCGCGGCGAGGAGCGCAGCTGGGGTCTGCGAGCTCACGAGAGGTCACCCGCCTTGAGAACGGCTGCGAGAGCGGCATCAGCGGCTGCCCGCAGCTCCGCGCGCAGCGGCGCCATCACCTCTCGGTCGAACTCCTCGGAGTTCGCCTCGAACGCGAGAACCCGAGGGGTTGTAGCAGCGAACATCGCCAGGGTGGCGCGCTGCATGCGCTCGTCCCGCACCCACACCTCGGTGCCCGATGGCCACACGACCACCGTGCCGTGAATGCTCCGCTTGACCGTGGGATCGAGGTCGAACAGCGTGACCGTGCTCATGACTCCTCCCGAGCTGCAACTTCACGGCGCAGGTGGTTGATCTCGATTCGGATAGAGCGGAGCGCTCGCTCCCCGATCTCGGCCAGCGCCCGCTGCAGCTCGAGTGACTCGGCGAGCGTCCGCATGGCGTCGTCGAGCACGCGCTTCCCACGCGGCCGCGGCTCCTCCACGGACTCGACGACCGGCTCCGGCACGACGGCCGAAGCGACGTCGGCCACGACCGACACCTCGCCCCGCTGCTCCTGCAGCTCAGCCCGCTTCCGCGCCCGGTACTCGCGCTGGTAGTCCTGCTGCGCCTGCACACACGACCGGCCGTCGTCGCCACCAGGACACGTCTCCGCGTCCCGGCACCCCCGGGCGTACCCGTGGGTCGTCCCGTGGTTCACGTCCGGCACCGAGGCGGGCGCGGACGGTTCGGGTTCCTCCGCGATCACCTCCGGGGCCGGCACGCGGTGCGCCTTCCGCTGAGCACGCTTCGCCGCCGCGACCTTCTGCGTCGGCTTAACAGACTCAGTACGGGCGTCCGCCTCTGCCTGCAGGAACTCGACCTCGCGGTCCTTCGCGACCGCCTTGCTGTAGCCGAACTCCATCCGCGACCGCGACTTCGCCGTCATGCACGTCTGCGCCCACGGCCCGTCCTTGCCCGGACAGCCGCCCAGCGAACGGCAGCCCGCGTCGTAGCCGGCCGTCGTGCCGTGGCCCGAGAACGAGTCCTCGAGCAGATCCGCGCCGCTCACGCTGCTTCACCACCCCGAATGAGGGCGAGCGGACCGGACTCGATCGCCGCTACCTTGATCCGCATGGACAGCGGGTGGGCAGTGGTCATCGGTGCCGTCGTAGCGTTCGCCGGAACCGTCCTCGGGCCCTGGCTTCTGGACTGGACGAAACGACGGAGCGAGGCTGAGCGCGCTCGTCGTGACGAGCTCTCCGAGATCCTGCCGCGCCTCTTCGCCAGCTTCTCCACACCAGCACCGAGCGCCGACGAAGCGGAGATCCTCGTCCGCGTCCAGCTTCTCCTCACCGCCGAGGAAGCCCCCATCGGGAACCTGCTGATCGCGACCGCCGCGAACCGGTCGAGCTCCATCGTCTCGTCGGCAGCTGTCACCGCGATCTCCATGTGGTTTCGCGGCCAGCGCACACCGCTGGAAGGGGCGAAGCTCTTCGAGCAAGCCACCGGGCTCACTGTCACTGCTCCGTAGCCGGTCATCGCCGCACCTCAACCGTCACCGCGTCATCGACCGTCAGCACCTTCGACGAGCCGAGGACCTCGGACGGCGAGAACCGCAGCTCGGTGACCGGCTTGCCCGCGACACCCATGAAGTGCGACACCAGCGACAAGGTGCCCGTGTGAGCGCCGTCCAGGCCGGTCACCGGGACCGCCACCGTCTTGCCGAGCGCGTCCGACCCGAGGTCGCCCGCGTAGCACTTCCGTTCGTCAGCCATTACTGACCGCCCTTCGCGACCTGCGCAGCGATCGCCGGAAGCGCCGTCCCGAAGAACCACCGCTGCGCGTCCACGCCGTTGCCCGCGAACTGGTCGAGACCGTCGATACCGTCGTGCCACTGGCCGGTGAACTCGTTGTTCCACGCGATCTGGACGCCGAGCTCTGCTGCGTGTGCTGCGGTGCGGACGATGTAGTCGGCGTGGAGGTCAGCGCAGCCCCGCCCGCGGTCGTCACGGAAGCTGTAGGCCGTGTCGAACGTGAGGTCGACGTACCCGCCTGGTTCCGCGTCGAAGTGCGCGCGCTCGTTCGCCAGCTCGTCCGGGAACTCGTTCCAGAAATCCGAGCCGACTGGCAGCGATGGCTGGAACTCGAACGGCTTGCCGCCGTTGTGCTCGGTGATCAGCCACGCGGCGAACCCCTGACCCGGAGCGTTGGCGATGCTCGTCTCGCGGACGTCGAACTGCGGGTTCTTCACCTTCAGCAGTTCCTGGTTCGCCCAGTCGTGCAGCGCCCGCGCGTTCACTGGGCTCTTGATGCGCACTCGTGTGTTGAGCGTCATTGCCTTCTCCTACCTCTGCTCCGGGACGTGCCCGTGAGCCTGGAACTGATCCGCCGCGCGCTGATCGGCGCGGTCGGTGCGGTGGTTGTCGCCCGCCGCAGCGAACGTGTCGAGGAGCTTCCGGAGCCACTGCTCCCTCTTCTCCGCGACGAGCAGCTCGAGCAGCAGCCGGTGCCCGTCGTCCGAGCCCTCCGCCATCTGCTGCGCGAGGGCCCTCGACGTCTTGTGCGCCGCGACCTCGCGGACCGTCGTCGACGCGATGTGGTGCTCGTACTTCGCCTTCGCCGTCGCGTACGCCGCCCCCGCCTCGCGGAGGAACTGCGCGACCTCGAACCGCATCGCGATGAGCTGCGCCCCGTACGAGCCGCCCAGCGTGCGGGCGATCGCGTTCACGAGCGCGACGTGCAGCGGGTCCGTGCGGTCCGGCCGGTGGATGCCGACCGACGCGAGCACGCGCAGGATCCGCGGATCGAGGCCCGGCTCGTCGATGACCTCGCCCGTGCCGGCATCCACCGCGCTCATCGGCCCTGCTCCGGGGTCTCGACGAGGAGGGCGTAGCCCCAGCCGTAGTAGCCGTTGTCGCCACCCTCGCTGCGGACGATCTCCGACTTGATCCCCGCGGCGTAGACGAACAGCCGCAGTGTCGCCGAGCCGTCGCCGTGGGTGCTCCACTCTCCGTCGAGGTCCTCGGCCGTCTCGACGCCCGTGATGATCTGGTCCGGAGCGACGGCATCAGGGTTCTCGACCGACCAGCAGCCGTTCGAGCACGCGCATCCGCCGTCGGTGGCGATCGCCTTCAGCACCTGGCCGTCATCGAGGACGAACTCGACCGCGTTCATCTCGTCCGACCACGGCTCAGCCTTCGCCATGCTCTTGCGGGTCTCGACGATCCGGCGGCCGACGAGGAGCTCACGCAGAGCGAGCTGGTCGTCGTACCCGATGCTGCGGGCGCTCATCGGTCGTACCCGCTGCTGCTCGGCGCCGGGCCGTCGACCTCGGTGCCCTCGAGCACCCCGTCGACGGTCTCCACGCCGTCGTCCGCCTGCGGCACCTCAGCCGTCGCCCAGTCCGTGACCGGCTGCTCCTGCTGCTCCGCCCACTGCGGATCCGGCTCCGGCGCCGGCGGGTTCGCCGCCTCGGCCAGCGCCGTCAGCCGCGCGGCGATCGCTTCCTTGATGCCCTCGCGCTCGTGCTTCGGGATCCGCCGGTACAGGGCGTTCGCCGAGTCCCGGTCCGTGACCTTCGCCGCCTCAGCGAACCAGTCGTTCTGCGGCTGCTCCGGCTCCTGCACGAGCGCGGGCTGCTGCTCCGGCTCGGCGGGCTGCTGCTGCTGCTGCTGGGGACGCTGGCGGTTGTCCGCCTGGTCCATCTCCTCCGTCGAGTACAGCCCCGACAGGTCCTGCGGGAACGCCTTTCGGAGTGCCAGCATCTCCGCGCACTTGCCGAGCATCAGCGCCGGCATCTTCCGCCACATGTTGCCGCCGGCGTTGTACGCGTCGAACGTCGCCACCGCGTACAGCGGCTCGACGAAGCCCTCGCGGTGCACGCCCACCCGGGCTGCCTTCGGTGCGTCGCTGGCGAGCCACACGTCGACCCAAGTCACACCGTCAGCGGTCCACTGCGTCGGCGTCTGTCCGCGGTACTGACCGGTCCGCTCGGCGACGAGGCGCGCCCCGTCGATCGAAACCTGCGTGCCCCACTTGCCGCCCCGCTCGATGCAGTAGATCTGCCGAGCGATTGGGTCCAGCCCGGTCCGGCGAGCGTGGAGCAGGAACGCCTCCACCACCGGCCGGGGCGCGAGCCGCCTGTTCGCCGCGGGCCCGGTCACGAGCCCTGCCGCCTCGACGAGCGCCGACTCGGCCGCCGTCCACTGCGAGGGATCTCCCGACTGCGGGAGCGCCACAACTGCGTTCGTCACTTCTTCGTCTCCTTGGTCGTCTTCGCCGCGGTCACCCGCAGCGCCGCCTTCTTCACCACGACGCGCTCCACGCGCGCCTGCACGACGAAATCCGTCTCGTGCGCGTCCACCGCCAGCTGCTCCCGCGCCAGCGCCTCCTGCGCCTGCTCGACGTCGTGCTGCGCCTGCTCGAGCCGCTCGTACAGGCCCGCCGGCGCCGCCGCCTTCGCGGCCACCTGGTCGAGCTCGAACACCGGCTTCTCGTCGACGACCTCGGGCGAGAACGACACCCGAGCGAGCGGCGACTCCTGCACGAACGACTCGTCGGACTCGACACGCTCGAACATCGCCCGGAACGCCGGCTCCTTCAGCGCCTTGCCCTGCTTCTCGTAGTCGAGACCGCGCAGGTAGTTCAGGGCGAGGGTGTCCAGCTCCTCGTCGATCACCGGACCCTCACCAGCACGCGCCGCCGCCAGGGCCGCGTCGAGCCGCTCGAGGAAGTGGTCCGCGAGGATCACGAGCTCCGAGAACAGGTCCGCGTCGAACGGGATCCACTGCGTCGGGACGAACAGGTCCAGCGGCTCCGGCTCCTCGTGCTGCCCGCCACGGGCGAGCCAGTCGCCGTCGTGCTGCTCCCACGCGTACAGGGACCGCCACGCGCCGATGATGCCCGTGGTCCAGCACTGCTGGATCCCGTAGCCCTTCTTCGAGTACGCCGCCGTTCCAGGCGCGATGTCGACGCCCGACGTCTTGATCTCTGCGACCTCGAGGCGACCGTCCTCGCCGACCCGGACCCCGTCCGGCGACGCCAGGTGCCGACGGTTCTCCGCCGAGCGGAACACGCGCGACTCCGGCAGCATCCCGAACTGCTCCTGCAGCTGCTCCGCGATGATCGGCTCACGCGTGTTGCCCCACGCCGTGTACCGGTTCCCGCCGAACCCACCGGCCGCTGCCGCCTCGATCTCCTCGGCCGTCGTCGCGAGCAGGAACGGCAGCTTCGCCTTGATCAGGTCGTCGACCGTGATCCCCTGCCCGCCGTGCGCCTTCATGTACAGGTCACGGACCTCCGTCGCGGTGACGCCGTGCGCCCGCTCGTTCAGCCAGACCGGCCGGTCCTTGTCCGATGCCCCGGCACGCGCCTCGAGCTCCGCCGGCAGCGACGTCCGCACGGCGCTCACGCGTCACCGCCGAAGGGCGTCGACAGCGCGGCGCCCATCGGCTCCGCGTCGGCGGTCTCGTCGAAGATGCCGAGCGTCTCGTTCCCCGTACGCACCTGGTACGCCGACTGCTGCAGCGCCTGCGCCGCGTCCACGCCGTCGCCAGCCATCGGCTCGATGTGCACGGCCTTCACCCGCGACTGACGGCCGTCCGCGGTGTCCAGGTGCCCGATGACCTCGTACGTGACGATCGCCGTCACCTTGTGACCGAGGTTCGCGGCCGCGAGGACCTCGTCGATCTCCGTCTCCTGCAGGCCGTCCCGAGTCTCCTCGAGCTTCAGCTTCATGATCTGCACGCTCACGACGCGCTCCCTTCGTTGATGGGCCAGGACACGGCGTCCATGGCCTCGATCTGTTGCTTGCTCGGCTCCCCGTCGATCGGCGAGCCGAGGGACCGTGCACCCATCGCCGCGAGGGCGAGGGCGTCGGCCACGTTGTGGTCCCGGATGACCAGGCCGGGATGGCGGGCACGCATCGACACGAGAACCGCGCGCTTCTTGGCGTTGCCGTCGTCGGCGGCGTACTTCGCCCGGGTCCGCGGGGACACGACGACGACGACGTGACCGCATGCCAGGAGAGGACCGCGGACCATCCACCGCTGCGCGTGTCGCTCGTCCGGCTTCCCGAATCTGGATCCCCAGGAGGGCCCCTCGAGGACGACGAGGGCTCCCGCGGGCACCTGCCGGAGCGTGCGTTGGGCCGTCGACTCGATGCGACGCCACGACTCCAATGCGTCGTCTGACGCTGGTGCGTCGATCCGATCGAGGGCCACTCGCCCATCGCTGATCACCGCGATGCCCGTGCTCGCCAGGGACAGGTCGAGGCCGACGACGATCACGAGTCGCACCGGAGGTGGTGGAACGTCCACCGCAGCGGCACGAGCCCGGCCGTCTTGCAGGCCGCGCATGCCTGGGTCGTCTGCAGGTTCTGCACCAGTGCGGCGTGCTCGTCGCACAGCAGCGCGATCGCACCGCAGTGGTTACAGCGGACGCCCCACTCCGAGGGCTTCGCGCACCGTTCGACGATGTCGGCCGTTCTCGGCGTCCGCTTGTCGCACCTGGGGTAGTCCGCCAGCGCGATCCGCAGGTGCACCGGCAGCTCCATCGCGGTCACCGGTCCCGCTCCAGCGTCGTCGCCATCCGGATCGCCGCGACCGCGACCAGGCACACGATCGCCGGCACCTGACCGCCGAACGCCGGAGCGTCCGTGACGTTGGCCCACAACGCCACCGCGGCCGCCGCGACGAACCACGGGACACCGCGGCGTGCAACCCGGCGCCGGTACTGCGCTGGCGTCTCCACTGAGGCCAGCCGCACCCACGCGTCGTAGCGGAGGCCGCTGATCATCCCGGCCTCGTTCGTCAGGCTGCGGAGCGTCAGCTGCACGCTCGCCTCGCCGTAGTAGATCGAGTGCACGTTCCACGGCTGGCCGTGGGCGTCGAGCACGACGTCGGTCGTGGTGATCTGATCCGCCCGCCGCAGGACGGCAGAAGGCATGGAGGTAGTACGGAACATGGGTCGTTGCCCTTCGAAGTGAGAGTTCGATCCCGCCGGTGTCGGAAGCCGGCGGCAGAAGATCAGGGAGAGGTCAGGCGGACTGGCGGAACGGGATGACGTTCGACTGCCGGTGCGGGCAGAGCGTGCCCCGCATCCAGGCGTCGAGGCACGTCTCCTCGATCCGCCAGGACGCGTTCACGGAGCGCTGCACGCCGTGGAGGGTGTCGGCTCGGCACGCGTCGGAGATCGTCCGCGGGTGCCGCTTGGCCTCCGCAGCGGCCTCGGCGACGGTGAGCCAGGCCATCAGGCCACCGCCGCCCGCGGCTGCTCGACCGGAACGAGGCCCGCGGTCTCACCGAGACGATCGACGTAGAACAGCGAGTCGATCGACACGGACGGGAACGCGAGCTTCACCCGAGCGATGAAGCTGCTCGACGGGGCGACGCTGCCCTTCATCACCCGGTGGAGGGTGGCGGTATCGACGCCGAGCAGTCGAGACAGATCGACGTTCGAGTCGAGCTCGTGGGCCCGGCGGAGTTCGTTCATCTTCGGGACGTTGAGACGCATCTGCGGCGTCTTCGCATCGATGCGAGGTGTTGGCATGCGGCAATAGTAGGCATGAGTTCGCATCAATGCGCACTACTGGCTTGCATGCGAGCCCGGCGTGTCGCACTTGGCCCCCGAACTGGCGGGCTTGCTTCACCCCAAAGTCGTTGCACGCATGCAATGGCTTCGGTAGCGTCTGTGCTGTGAACGACATGGACTGGCCGACCTACCTCGCCGAGATCTCCACGAACCACTCCGAGATCGCCCGCGCAGCCGACGTACACTCCGGCACCGTTGGCCGCTGGTTCAAGGGCACATCCCGTCCCGAAGCGTCCGCCGTCATCGCAGTGGCGCGGGCGTTCGACCGGAGCCCGGTCATCGCCCTCGTGGTCGCCGGCTACCTCTCCCGCGACGAGGTCGAGGGCCAGGTGCAGATCACCCCCGGCATGTCCCTCGCCGAGTTCTCCGAACTCGAGATCGCAGAGGAACTGGTCCGACGCATCGAGGCCGGCCAGACCACCGAGATCTCCGACGCCCCACTTGAGGTCGACCACCCGGCCTGGGCGAATGTCAGCGGCGCTCCCGAAGATGAGCAGGCGGACAGCGGGCGGGACTCCGACGCCGAGCTCGCTGACCTTCCAGAGGAGGTTCGCCTGTTCGTCACCCTCACCAGGGACGAGATGAAGGTGCGCGACGAGAACAACGTCGAGTACCCCGACGTCGAGACCGCCTACCGCGAGTTCCGCAACGAGCTCGCTCACAACGGCCTTCACATGGAGGACCTGAAGCACGCGGCGAAGTCCGACGCGCGCGAGGTGGAGGAGGACCAGCACACCCCATGACGGATCTGTACGACCCGCGCCAGCACGCGGCGGACCTGGGGGTTCCGATCGTCGAGTACCCGCTACGCGCGGACCTCGGTCGCTATATCCCCGCTCTGCACACCATCCTCATCCGCCCCCGCATGCGCGCCGCCCTCGAGCGGTCCGTCCTCGCCCACGAGGTCGTGCACGCCGAGCGACGCGAGTCCCAGACCGGCGTCCCGATCCTCGACCTCCGCATGGAGCGCAACGCCGACACCACCGCGTCGCTCCGGCTCATCGAGGAGGACCGGCTCATCGACCTCATGCAGTGGTCACCCGACGCCGGCCGCTGGGCCGTCGAGCTCGGCGTCACCGCCGACATCCTCGAAGCCCGCATCGCGCACCTGCGACGGCACCGACTCAGAGAGGCAGGCTGATGGCCTGGACCGAGAAGCTTCCCTCCGGGCGCTGGCGCGGCGCCTACCGCCTCACCGACGGATCAAAGCGCTCCGCCGGCACGTTCGACCACAAGAAGGCCGCGATGAACGCCGCGGCCGCCGCCGAGGTCAACGCGGCCGCGCTCGGCTGGCGCGACCCCCGAGCCGGCGCCCGCACCTGGGGCGACTGGGTCACCGAGTGGTGGCCGACCCGGAACGTCGAACCGTCGACCCTGCTCCGCGACGACTCGCGGCGGAAGACACACCTCGACGATCGGTGGGGGCCGATCCCACTCGTCGACATCACCCGCCACGACGTGAAGGCGTGGGCGGCCGAGCTGGTCGCCGGAGGCATGGCCGCCGCCACGCGGGACCGCTGCGTGGCACTGCTCTCCGCGTCGCTCGTGGCCGCCGTGGACGCCGAGGTCCTCACCGCGAACCCCGCCGCCCGGCTTCGGCTCGCATCTGCCGACAACACCCGCGAGCGGTACCTGACGAAGGACGAAGCGTTCCGGCTGCTCGACGAGATCCCCGAAGGCGTCCCCCGCGCGATGGCCGCCATGCTGTTCGGCACCGGCCTCCGCTGGGGTGAGGCCGCCGGCGCGACCGTGCAGCGCCTCGACCGCCCGGGCGCGCAGTTCCGCGTTGCCGAGACGTGGGACGACAAGCTGAAGCAGCCGAAGGACTACCCGAAGGGCCGCCGACGCCGCACCGTCCCCGTGCCCGACTGGACACTCGAGTACCTGAAGCCGCTCGTCACCGGCCGCCGCACCGGGTTCGTGTTCCTCAGCGCCGACGGCACCCCGCTCGACCACCACAACTACCGACGCCGCATCTGGATGCCCGCCGTCACACGCGCCGGCCTCGACGACGTCCACCTCCACGACGCCCGCCACACCTACGCGTCATGGCTGATCCAGCAGGGAGTCCCGCTCGAGGAGGTCGGGCGGCTCCTCGGCCATGTGTCGCCCCTCACCACCCGCCGGTACGCGCACCTCGCAGAGACACCGTCCGTCGCCGTGCTCGGCGCCCTCAGCCGCCCGGAACCGCGTGGGGCAGACGTGGGGCAGACCGACGCTCCGACGGACTCCAACGTGCTCCAATTCCGCCCCCGCCGAACCGGCTGAGATCCGCGCCAGCACTGGCCAGCACACGCATCGACTCCATTCGATGCCGATCCACGCTCACCCACCTCGACGCACTTTTAATCCGAGGGTCGTGGGTTCG